>DAOUKG010000082.1:0-61130 GCA_034421575.1 Dehalococcoidia bacterium | reverse complement strand
ATCAGGACGAAAAGGCACGACTCAACCGGTACTTCGGACGCTTTGCCGTAGCTAAAATGGCAATTAGTTGGAACAATTGCCACAAGGGTTGCCCCTACGATGGGTGGCCGGGGTCTATTTTCGTAGCAGTGACAGTGGTTGGAGTTGTGCAACGGACTTCTCTTCGCGGGGATGGCGGGAAGTGGCGCTAAATCAGCAAACGCTTCCGATAGTCCTGCATATGCGGGGCCAAGCCCGTCTCCTGCATGAAGCCAACAAGCTGCCCGTGTATCTCCCCTGCCCGTTCAGGGTACTGTGCAATGACATTGTTCTCCTGCTTCGGGTCGTCCGTAAGGTTGTAGAGCTCCGAGCGGGTGTCACCTGGGCTGTACAGCAGGGTCCAGTCGTCGGTCGTAATCGTCGTGACGTTGGCGTGCGACATTCTCCGCCGCCTGTCGTCGACCGCGTTGACGGCGTCGCCGGGATTAGCGAACGGCACCGTCGTGATCGTGAAGTCCCGTCCTGGCAGCGCAGGATTTCGCATTTGCGGGAGAAGGGAGCGTCCCTCGACCCACGTGGGGACATCGATTCCCATCACGTCGAGGACGGTGGGCATGACGTCGACCACGGACGTCAGGCCATCATATGTACCGGACTCGACTCCCGGGGCGGATATCAGGAGGGGAATCGAGGCGACCTCTTCATACAGTGGCGAGAAGCCCCAGATGGCGTTCTCTTCCCCGAACTGGTAGATCGAACCGTCCGGCTTCTTGGCGAACTGGAGTTTACCGAACCAGCCGCCATGTTCTCCGAAGTAGAAGCCGTGGTCGGACGTGAAGATGATCGCCGTGTTGTCGGTGAGCCCCATGTTCTCGACCATTCGGAGAAGGTAGCCGACCCACGTATCGACCATCGTGACCTCGCCGCAGTAGGTCGCGTGGGCCTTGTCGATGAGTTCCATCGAGTAGCCCGGCATCTCGTGCCATCGTCCGTAGAGGGGATGGATGAGCTCGCCATCATAGTCGGGCATGTACAGCTTGGTGTAGTAGTCGGGCGCGTCCCACGGCTCGTGCGGGTCCCACGTGTCGACGTAGAGGAAGAAGTCCTCCTCGTGGTGAAGCTGCAGCCACTCCATGGCGTTGGTGATCGTGCGGGCGACGTTCCGGTCGGACTCGTACCGCCACGCGTACCGGGCCTCCTCCGACTCATGGTGGGCAGTCTCCGTCTTGAGAATACCGCCGCCGACCTGTCCCGAGTACATGTTGAAGGTCTGGAAGCCGCGGTCGTAGTTCATCCCCTCGCGGAGGTAGAAGGGCGTATCGACCATCGCGGCGGTGTGGACGCCCTCCGCAGCAAGGACTTCCGCCAGGGTCGACACGCCGTCCGGCAGTGGCTCCCACGTCATGAACGACGCCGTCCACCTACCCGTCGCGTGGTCGGCCCGGGTCGGCATCGTGGGAAAGCCTCCGGCGTAGTGTCGATTGAAGCGTGTTCCCCTGCCCGCCAGCGCGTCGAGGGACGGCGTCCGAATGGTGTCCATCTTGCCGTAGGCGGCGACGTGGTCCTGTCGGAAGGTGTCCGCGACGATCCAAATGACATTCATGGGATTAGCCCCGAATCAAGGTTGCGGCGAACCATACCATAGTAGCGAGAGTGAAACCGCTCTTGACATCTGCAAGGGGCATTTATAGAATTTGCCTGAGTATAGTCCCTGGTGTCCGTCCCCGCGACGCACTCCAGGTTGGTATACACTCAGTTAAGTGGGATGCTCTTGCAGGCATCCCACTTCCCTTTATGGAGGAACCTGTATTTTGGCCAACCGAGTGGCGATTTTCATTGACGGCGCCTACATGGACTACGTTTTGAAGGAGGAATTCGCGGGCGCTCGCGTTAATTATCGCGCCTTGTCTGAACAGTTGGCGGGTGATTCGGACATCCTGAGAACCTACTACTACCACTGTCCGCCTTATCAGAGCAATCCACCGACTCGTGAAGAACGTGACCGGTACTCTTCCCAAAGAAAATTCTTCAATACGTTGGATCGTCTTCCTCGCTACACGGTTCGGCTAGGGCGCTTAGCGTTCCGGGGAGTGGATGAACACGGAAGGCCGAGATACGAACAAAAGCGGGTCGACATTCTTCTGGGCGTAGACATGGTTCAACTTGCGGCTAAGCAAGTCATTCAGGATGCAGTGCTAATAGCAGGTGACAGTGATTTCATCCCCGCTATCACTGCTGCCAAATCGGAGGGGGTGCTGATTAGGCTCTTCCACGGACAGAGACCACACACGGACCTATGGCAAGAGGCGGACGAGAGAACCCAGTTCACCCAGGAATTTGTGACCGCCGTCTCACGGCATCTCACCTAATTGGCGCAGCCCGCCGTCCAGCTTGGCGAACAAGAACGAACAAGCTATGATGACCCTGTATTACTACACGGCCATCCGCCTCCTATTCCCTCAATGGAGAAACGATGCCCAAGAGTTGTCAATAGCCATGGACTCGATACCGATTAAGTTCCCTGAAATCTATGAGGGCTTCGCCGAAGCGGAAGGTGTCCTCCGCATTTCGTCCGATGCCCTCACGCTGGAGTATCAGGTCAAGGATAACCTCATAGGCATAATGAAATCGGGCGTGCTGACTGCTGCGATCCCCTTCGAGAGAATCGATGAGGTCGATTTCAGGTCGAACTTCATCCGGACGAGCCTCAACATCAGGGTGGACAGCATGCAGGTGGTGGAAGACGTGCCCGGGGCCAAGCAGGGCAAAGTCAGCCTCAAGATACCTCGACGCTACAGGAAAGAGGCTGCGGTGATAGCCCATGAGGCATCCATCAGGTCGTCGCAGAGCAAGCTTGACAGGCTTGAGGGTGACGCCGACTCTTTGTGATTTCTTCTTTGTTTCGCACGCACGCACCGAGTGCCGCGCCGAGACATAACGCACCGTTCGGCCCGTTGACAGTGAGGCCATTGCGCCATTAGTGTGGTGGATAGGGTGGCGGCGTCACGTTACCTCATCGCCCGCTCATTTCAAAACGACCGATGGAGCAACCAATATGAAGGCGGTCTTCGTCACTGAACACGGCGGCCTCGAAGCGCTGCAGTATGGCGATATGCCCGAGCCCGTAGTCGGGCCGAACGATATCAAGGTGCGAGTGAGGGCCTGCTCGTTGAACAGGCTGGATATCTTCACACGCCAGGGGATCAAGGGCACGCGCATGGTCTTCGACGGACCGCACATCCTCGGCGGGGACGTGGCTGGCGACGTGGCCGAGACCGGCAGCGAGGTTCACAATGTCAAGGTGGGAGATCGCGTCGTCGTCAACCCTCGCCTTACCTGCAGCCAGTGCCAGTACTGCATTGCGGGCGAGTCGGAGTTGTGCACTCGTCCGGGTAGAATCGGCTCGAATACGAACGGCGGCTACGCTGAGTATGTGAAGGTGCCGGGCGTCAACGCGGTCGTCATTCCCGATTCCCTTTCATACGTCGAGGCGTCATCGCTCCCTACCGTATTCATGCCCTGTTGGACGATGCTCATCCGTCGGGCGAATCTCCAAGCGTGGGAGACGGTGCTTGTGTTGTCCGCATCCAGCGGGGTCGGGTCGGCAGCGATCCAGGTGGCGAAGAACATCATCGGTTCCCGCGTGATTGCCACGACGAGTTCCGAAAAGAAGGCCGAAATGGCGAAGGCTCTTGGGGCCGACGAGGTGATCAACTACTCCCGTGAGGACATCGCCGAACGTGTGCGGGAGCTCACCGACCGGCGCGGCGTCGACGTCGTGGTCGACCACGTTGGCGAGGAGTTCTGGCCCGCCGCGTCGAGGTCCCTAGCGCCCGGCGGGAGATACGGGATCTGCGGCGTGACGACCGGGTACCGAGGGCAGCTTCAGATGGGCGTGCTCTTCGTAAGGAACCAGACCGTTTTCGGCGTGTTCATGGGACGACAGGAGGACCTTCGTCAGATCATCGAGATGGTGGCGAAGGGGAGGATACGAGGCATCGTCCACGACACCTACCCGTTGCAGGACACAGCGGTAGCGCACAAGGTCATGGAGGAGCAGTCGTTCTTCGGCAAGCTCGTCCTTACCGTGGACTGAGCCAAGTTGTGTTGAACCTTTAGAGGATCGCCTTCCTGGCCCGAGTCGTCATTCCCGCCAAGGCGGGAATCTACTTCCATTGGAGACCGAATACGGTTCCCGAACTGGATTCCCGCTTTCGGAGGTCTTTGCGTAACCGCTATCCCGCTGAGAGGGTGTCGCTGAAAGGGCGTCTCCCAGCTTTGCCAACGTTTCTGGATTCCCGCCTTCGCGGGAATGACGGAGGTTATGCAAGGGTCTCCTTTCGCGGGAATGACGGGAAATGTCGAGTGATTTAATCTTCAGTACGACCGCGGCCGGGCGCTCCCGTGCGCGTCCTCAGTGGCACTTCCTTCAGGAATAGCGTGGCTACGAATCCAACTGCGAGTGCTATTGCCCCGAACACGAATACGTCGCTGATGGCTGACGCCAAGGTCTCTCGCAGGGCGGTCAGAAGGCCGGAGAGGACTTCCGCGCCTTCCTCTCCCCTGCCTGCAAGCTCTGCCTTCAGACTCGATAGTGCGTCCGGATTGACGAGTGCCTGTGGATTATTGCTCATCTCGGCGAGCTGTTCCTCAGGGATTGCATCCCTGACATCAGGGGGCAATGAGTCGTTCAGTTTCGTCGCGAACCGGCCGGCCATGAAGGACCCCAGAACGGCAAGACCCAGCGCACCACCGACTGAGCGGTAGAACTGGGTGGCGGACGTCACCACTCCCAGCAGGTTGTGAGGAACGGCGTTCTGCACGGAGATCGTGAAGCTGGGGAACGTGATGCCAAGCCCCAGGCCCATCACGACGATGCTGCCGACTGCCTGCGCGAATGAGGTATTCGCCGTCATCCGGGACATGAGCATCATTCCTGCGGCCATGATCGCGATGCCGAGGAGTCCCTGAATGCGATAGTGGCCTCCGAACCGCGATAGGGTCTGCCCAGCCAGCGTCGCGGTCACGACCATGCTCATCATCATTGGAGTAAGGAAAGAACCGCTGCTGGTGGCAGACGCGCCGAGCACTCCTTGGAAGAACAGGGGCACGAAGATGATCGCTCCGAACATGCCGAATCCCGTGATGAACACGGCAATGAGCGAGATGGTCACGACTCGATTCGAGTAGATGCCCAATGGCATTATCGGCTCGTCTGCCCTCTGTTCGACAAAGATGAACAGCGCAATCATGATCGCGGCGAAGGCGAGTATTCCGCCCGTCTCCGGCGATACCCAGTCAATGTGGACGCCTCCAAGCGACAGGCCAACCATGAGCGGCACGACGACAAGCACGAGAAGGCCCATGCCCGCGAAGTCGAGCCGCTGGGCCAGGCGGTCGGGCCTGATGTCGGGGAAGAACCGGATGAAGAGGGCGATCACTATGAGGGTCAGGGGCACATTGATATAGAAGACCCAGTTCCACGAGAGGTTGTCGGTTATGAAGCCACCGAGTGTTGGGCCGATCACGGAAGAGAGGCCGAACACTCCCGCAACGATGCCCTGATACTTACCGCGCTCCGCAGGCGGGAAGAGGTCGCCGACGGACGCAAAGGATAGCGCCATGATGCTTCCGCCGCCAATGCCCTGTATCGCCCGGAAGAAGATGAGCTGGTTCATCGTCTGACTGGCGCCGGCGAGCACCGACCCGACGAGGAAGATAATGATACCGCCCAGGAAAAAGGCCTTGCGTCCGTAGAGGTCGGACAACCTGCCGACGATTGGGACGACTGTGGTCGAAGCGACCAGGTATGAGGTGGTGACCCAGGTGAATCGATCGAATCCGCCGAGGTCTGCGATGATTCGAGGCATGGCGGTGCTGACAACAGTCTGGTCGAGGGCTGCCAGGAAGAGAGCGAGCATGAGGCCGCCCATCGTCAGGACGATCTGACGTCTCGGCATCGGCTTGAAGTCCGTCTCGTAGGTGTGGACCGCTTCGTTCGCGCCCCGCTCGGCGGGCGTCTCAGAGTCCGATGCCATGCTCACCTGAAGCAGCCGAGCGATTTGGATACCAGACGGGTCACGAAGCTGCAAAATCGCATGAAGCAATCATACGCTTCAAGCAGACCACGAACAATCAACAAGCCCCGCCTCTTTCTCGTACGGCCCCCATTTATAGCGAAATTAGCAATCTTAGCGTTTCTTTGTAAACTGGGATAAACTTGCTATAATTGAATCCATGGATCCGGTTCTTAATCCATACGCGCCCGGGGCTGGCACACAGCCCCCGGAGTTGGCAGGCCGAGACGACATACGTACTGACGCACGTACCGCGCTGTTGCGGACGAAGGTTGGACGTTCCAGCAAGAGCACTCTCATGGTCGGCTTGCGAGGCGTGGGGAAAACTGTGCTGTTGGAGCGAATTCGACAGGAAGCCGAAGCGAACGGCATCTACACACTGCAAATCGAGGCGCCCGAAGATCGATCGCTCCCATCCATGCTAGTGCCTCAACTCCGTCTTGCCTTGCTCAGAATTTCTAACAAGGAGGCGGCGAAACAGATGGCGCACCGCGCCCTTCGTGGACTTGCGGGATTCGTCAAGGCACTGAAGATGGAATATCAGGGGATAGGCGTCACTCTGGATATTGTCCCGGAGCCCGGGTTGGCGGACAGCGGAGACTTGGAGACCGATTTGCAGGATCTGTTCGAAGTCGTTGGCGTGGCAGCCAAAGCGGACGAAAGCTGTGTGGCGTTCTTCATTGACGAACTCCAGTACGTGAAAGAGAACGAACTTGCAGCACTCATTACGGCACTACACCGCACGGCCCAGCGAGGGCTGCCTGTAACGATGATTGGGGCTGGTCTGCCGCAGGTGCGGGGCCGCATGGGAAAGGCCAAGTCCTACGCTGAGCGGCTCTTTGAGTTCCCGGAGATTGGACCCCTTTCTCCCGAAGACGCCAAGCTCGCCATCGCTAAGCCGGCCAAGGACGAGGGAGTGAATATAGAACCGCTCGCACTCGATGCCATAGTCGCTCAAACTCAATGCTACCCCTACTTCTTGCAAGAGTGGGGAAAGCATGTGTGGGATGTCGCCGAGCACTCTCCCATCACTGTTTCCGATGTTCAAGTGGCTTCCAGACAGGCAGTTGCCGACCTTGACGCGAGCTTCTTCTTGGTGAGATTCGACAGGCTGACTCCTACCGAAAAAAGATATCTGCGCGCGATGGCGCAGCTAGGTCAAGGCCCACATCGTTCAGGAGATATTGCCCGCGTTCTGGATCGCCCCGTGACTTCTTTGGCTCCCACTCGGAGCCAACTGATCAATAAGGGAATGATATGGAGTCCGAGTCATGGAGATACCGCGTTTACCGTCCCCATGTTCGACGAGTTCATGGTTCGCATCATCGCCGAGGAAGAGTGGAGACAACTCCTCTAGCAACTCCACGATCTCATGTCGGGAGAAGCCGAACCGACCCCATCCGTCCCCATCACACCCGGTGTTCTCCACCTTCTACGACTTTCCCTCAACCCGCCTCGAATGGAACAGGTAGTGGTTGGCATATCCGGCGAACGGCGCGAAGTGCTCCTGTGCCCACTCCCGGACCCGCCGTATATCGCTTGAATGCACAGGGTGCGGCTTCGGGTGCCTCTCGCGCAGGACCTGAAGGATGTGTGTGTCCACGGGGAAGGCCTGCGGCTTTTCCATGCAGAAGAGCATGATGCAGTTCGCGACCTTGTCTCCGACTCCGTCCAAGGTCATCAACGTCTCGAGCGCGTCATCGAATGTGGTCTCGCGAAGCCCCATCAAGTCCATCTCGCCCGTTGCCACCTTCTCGGCTGCGGACGCGACGTAACGGGCGCGGTAGCCGAGTCCCAGGTCGCGCAGGGCTTGTTCCCCCACTTCGGCAAGTGCCTCCGGTGTGGGGTAGGCATGGCGGGTCCTGTCTCCCAACGAGAGGGGTTCCCCAAAGGAACGGCACATGTCTTCGACGTTGCGCGTAATTCGCTGAACGTTCGAGTTCTGGGCGCAGAGGAAGGAGAGCACCGTTTCCCAAGGGTCCTGGCGGAGGACACGCATTCCTCTATAGCGTTCGAATGCGCCTCGCAGCTCTTCGTCCCGCGAGAGGACGGCATAGACTTTGGACAGGTCCACGTCGAGTGAGAAATAGTCCATTAGACGTGATGTCATCGAGTCATCATCGTCATCGGAAGTCACGTATTCAATGCCTTCATCCGCCCGTCTCAAGCATACGACTTCGCCGGATATGACCCCTTCATACCACGCCTCCCGCTTTCGCCAGCGGAAAACCTGGCCGCTGAATAGTGTGCTTTCGATATCTAGCGGCTCCCCGGCAAGAGAAATGAATCCGGTTCGTCCGGTCGGCCTCGTCACCGTTGAAGCCACTGCCGCACCTCGTCGCCCAACTCATCGAGCCTGCATGTCTTGCGGGACGCCGGGGGCAGCGACCGGAGAAACAGCGAGCCGTACCTGCGAGAGATGACCCGCCGGTCGAGAATGATTGCCACGCCGTGGTCCGTCTTGGTGCGGATCAGCCGCCCGAACCCCTGTCGTAGGCGCAGGATCGCCTGGGGAAGGGCGAATTCCATGAAGGCGTTATCGTAGAGCTCCGATCGCGCCTCGAATACCGGCTCGGTGGGAACATTGAACGGCAACCGCATAACCACGAGCGCCTGCAGCGAATCGCCCGCAAGGTCGATGCCCTCCCAGAAGCTGGCTGTCCCCAATATGATCGACTCCGGGTTCTCCCGAAAGCGCCGGATGATCTGGTCCGGACTGCCATCGTTCCCCTGCACAAGGAGATCGATGCCCTGCGACTTCATGCTCGCCCGCATAATATCCGCCGTTTCCCTGAGTGAGGCGTAGGACGTAAACAGCGCCATCGTTCGCCCGCCCGCCGCAATCGCCGCGTCCCCAATGGCCTGAGCGGCAGACTCCATGTAGTTGGGAGCCGACGGCTCCGGCATGTCGTTCGGGACGCACACCAGCGCCGAGCTTGGATAGTCGAACGGGGAACCGAGCAGCCGGTGCTCCGAGTTGACGAAACCCGTCCGCTCCCGGATGTGGTCGAACGTGCCGGCGGCGGCGAGAGTGGCGCTGGTCATCACCACCGCGCTCTTGCGGGAGTACAGGTGCTCATCGAGAAGCTCTCCGACGTGGAGCGGAGCGCCGAAGAGCGTCACGTCGTCGCCTCGCCCCGACTTCTCGATCCAGTAGACTACGTCCTCCTTTGGCCGAACGAGGAATTCCTCAAGGTTCTGTCGGATCTCGGCGTTGTTCTGTGCACTACTGCTCAGTTCGATAATCAGACCCTCATTGCCGTTGGCGTCGTCCGATTCCAGGTCCTGGAACGTGGAGAGCAAGGCATCCATGCAGTTCGCCAGGCTTGATAGACTGAGATTAACGTTCTCCCAGACCGTCTCCACATCAGACCAGAAGGGCTGCCATCGCGTTCCCTCCGTGACCCGCATCTGACGGTCCGCCCGCGAGTCTCCTCCTACCCGATCTTCCAGCAGACCAAACAGTGCCGCGGTTCCCTCTCGTAAGGTCGGCAGGAGGCCCGGCGACATTTGCCCAACGTCCTCCAGCACTCGACTAATTCGCTCTATGCCGGACACGGGCTGCAGCGCCGTCATCGCCCGCCGGACCAGTCCCCTTTCGCCGAGCAAGTCCTGAAGGTGCTCGCCAACAGCCGAACGACTTACCTCGAATCCCAGATGATTGGTAGCCACCTCTTCGAGATGGTGCGCCTCGTCGATGATGAGAACGTCGTACTCCGGGATGACGGTGCCGCCTGCGACGAGGTCGGTAAGAAGCAGCGCATGATTGACGACCACCAGGTGCGAGGCCTCCGCCCTTGCCCGCGAGGAGCGCAGGAAGCAAATCCGGTCTTGGCCTCTACAGTCCAGCGCCCCTTGCGCGGACACGCGAATCCAGTTTGAGAGGCTTCGACGACCGACGTTCAGCTCATTTCGGTCGCCCGTCGACGTGCGGTCAAGCCACACGAGAATCCCGGACAGCAGCCGCGCGTCCTCTTCGGACAGGCTGTCCCCGTTCTTGGCGTGCGTCCATCGCCTCATACACAGGTAGTTCGCCCTCCCCTTCAGGAGCGAGTACTTGAGCTCGTGAGCGCCGCCCGGATAGGAGATCGAAAGAGCATCGACAAGTGCGGGAATGTCCTTGGCAATGAGCTGCTCTTGGAGATTGATCGTGTTGGTCGAAATGACCACTCGCCGACCGTTCTCAAGCGCATACAGCGCCGCGGGAAGCAGGTAGGCCAATGACTTGCCGACACCCGTGCCCGCCTCGACGATCAACCGCTGTCCTTCATTGATCGCCTCGGCAACCGAACGCGCCATCTCCACCTGCTCGGTCCGGTGCTCGAATCCCGGCAGGACACCCGCAAACGGCCCGTCCCCCCCAAACAGTTCCGCCACCTCGTCCACGTCGACCGGCTCGTCTCCATCCCCCGGCTGTAGCGCCTGATAGTGCCCAAGACGTTTTCGCAGCTCTTCCCTGTCGAAGCCGCCGTCGGGTCCGTCCGACCGTTCAGACTCCGCCGCGCGCCGCATCGCGGCAAGCTCGCGTAGGTCCACGGCCGGCTCGTCAAGGCTCATCTGCGCGCGGCTTGTAGTCCCGTCACCGACCATTTGACGGAGGGGATACCTCAGCGCGGAGGTCGTGGACTTCGACGCGATGCTCTGTATCTCTCGAAGTGTTTCGGGATTGGTCTCGCTCGCTATCCGCAGAAGGGTGACAAACACCCTGCGCGTCGTCTCGGCGTCGTCCGCCGCGCGATGCGCCCGCACGACCGGCACGTCCAACTCCTTCGCGAGACCCGTCAGCGAGTGATACGACGCCCACGGCACGAACACCCTGCCGAGATCATACGTGTCAGATACCGCTCCATCAAAGGGGAGGCCATGGCTTCGCAGGAAACCCAGATCGAAACCGACATTGTGTCCAACGACCGGAGCGCCGTCGAGAAACGGAAGAAGATCAACTGCAACTTCGGAGAATGGGGGCGCTCCATCAACATCCCTCTGCGTAATGCCCGTGTAGTCCCGGATGAACCTGCTGAGCCGCTGCCCCGGATTCACGAACGACTGGAACACGTCCAGTACCTCGTCACCCCGGAACTTGACCGCCCCGATCTCGATGATACGGTCGCTCTCAGGCTCGAGACCGGTCGTCTCCGTGTCGAGGGCAACCCAGACTTCATCGAGCGGAGAGTTGCGTGAAAGTGTCATAAGGCAAGGGCCGGGGTTGTGGGGTGGCTCGCGGTCATCCTTTATCCATCAAGAAACGCCACAACTCTTCAAATCTGTCGCCTAGAGGAGGATCGAAGCGCAACACCGACTTCACGTCCCTTCCTCTCGATGCGTCCCCCATGTACCCGGGACAGGCAGCGAGCGCCTTCGCCAACTCGTCCTTGCTCATACCCATATCGGTGGGCCGCCAGCGGACGCCGCACGTATCGAGACGGTCTGTGATGGTCTTGGTACTCTGGTCAGTGTGCCAGGCAATGATGACCGTTCCCAGCGCCGCGAGTTCTCCGTGCACCCAGCTCTTGTCATTCGCCAGCTCGGCCGCCACGATGAACGCATGGTCGCCGTTCGGCGCGTCGGGGTGCGAAATCGACGTGCTGTCGCGGTCTTTGATCGCGTTCATGATGAGCTTAACGGTTGCAGGCGTCAGAGCGCCGTCGGCTGCCAGGGTCTTCGGTAGATTCTCAACAATCCGCTCGTGAAGGGCGTTCATGTCCGAGGCATAGGACTCGTCATAGGGCTCACCAATTCCTTCACGCTCCCGGTGCTTCCACTCGCAGATGGACGAATACCCGCACAGGACGTCACCAATGCCGGCGATGTTCAGGTGGTCCGGCGCGCTGAGCACGATGTCGTAGTCCACGAGCACGTACTCAGGGTCGATCCACGGCCAATTCTTCGTGTCGCCGAGGTTTCGCCCCTCCCACTCGGCGAAGACGCTGTGAATGATCGCTCCGGTCGAAACGATAGTCGGTATCAGCACGATGGGCAGCTGCTTGCTGAGGGCGACGTACTTGCTTGCGTCCAGCACAAGGCCGCCGCCGATGCCCACGACGAGTTCAAGATCGTCGGGCAATTGGTCGGTGAACCGTTTCAGGTACCCAAAGTCCATCGCTTCGGGAAACGCCACAGTCTCCGGGGACCGTGTCAGGTGCGGCTCCGTCATTCGGTAGGCGGTAGGCGACGTAACGGCGACGTACCTCGGCCATTGAGAACTCGTCGATCTGACGAGGTGGTTGCCGTATCGAATATCGTATTCGGACGCGGGCGTCATCTGATCAAAACCGCGCCAAGCCCCGCGTGGCGGTCTTTGCATGTCCATCTCCCCCTATGGGTATGTGCTATTCCCAGGCGTCAAAGGCGCCTGGATCACATCGCGGTCCTGGGAATAACCAACCCCGGCGTACTGAACCGAATGCTGTAGACGGACGTCATAGCCGTGACGTACATGGTGCGGTTGTCATCGTCTCCCCATGCCATGTTGATGACCTGCTCCGGGAACTCGATCACTCCGATAACGTCCGCTTCCGGCGTCAACACCCATAGACCTCCGGGCCCGGAGACGTACACCCTGCCCGTCGAATCGACCTTCATCCCATCGGGAAACCCGGGTTTGTCCGATTCGGGGAAGGTGAAGAATCGCCTCTGGTTGGATAGGGAGCCGTTTTCGGCGATGTCGAAGGCGTCGATGTGGGCGGAAGGCCGTGTATTGATCTGATAGTAGGTCTTCTCGTCCGGCGAGATGGCCAGGCCGTTCGGGTCTTCGAAGGGGTAGACCTCCTCGTGCACCTCACCGTCCGGGTCGATGCGGTAGACGCCGTTGTGCTCGAAATCCGCCTCGCCGTCCTCGAGGCTCCCAACTCCCCTATTGCTGAAATAGAGGTTGCCGTCTGAGCGTCCGACCACGTCATTCGGCCGGTTCAGCCTCTTGTCGCCGCAGCGCGTGGCGATGGCCGTAACGTTGCCGGCGGCGTCCATGCTCGTGACGGCCCGGGCCATCTGCTCACAGGCTATCACGTTGCCGTGGAGGTCGAATGTCAGGCCCGTGGCACGGTCGGTGTCGTCGCGATGGATCGTCTTTTCGTGGCCCGGGACGACCTTGTAAATCCGCCAGGGACCTCCGACATCGGTGAACAACAGGTATCCGTCCGGGTGCCACAGGGGACCCTCCGTGAACTTGCACCCTGTAGCGACCATTGATATTTCCGGTGATTCGAGCAGATCGTTAACGTCCATCCGTCTCTCCCTTTACCATCTATTGAACAAGTTATAACCTTTGTACCGAGAAAGAGCAATGCCCAACCGCCTGTTCCGGTGTCGCGCGGAGGTCTGGACCGGCTCCCCTTCGTCAGCGCTGCGCGGCATCTACGAGGAGTGGCAGCAGCCAGCCGTAGATTCCAAGAAACGCCGCTGCGATGAGGGCCACTCCCAAGACGACGCGTCGCAGGAGCAATGCAGCCGGAACGGTTATGAGGAGCGTTGCCAGGGCAAGCATGAACGTGTATACGAAGCTGCCGGTCCCAAGACCCGCTCCTGGCGCCTGCTGAACGCTGAGCCGGTAGAGCAGCCCGAACATGCCGCCCAGCAACGTAAACGTGGGGTACGAGATGACGACGAGGCCCAGCATCAGGGTGGTAGGCTTCACACGACGCACGAAGTCCCCTGCCCGGCTATCGGTGTCTCGTGCGAGTGAGAAGACCATCACCGGCGCGACAGCAACGAACACCAGCATCAGCACAAGCCCCGCCGCTGCCCCGGCGATGAAATCGACCAACAACCGTCCTCCTAACCCTGTCTTTCAGACGGGAGTATACGCCACTCAAGACACGAAAATTACAGAATCGTGTGATGACAGTGTCGCACAGGTATGGGAGAATCGAGACAGCAGGTCTTGAATGACCACATCGAGGAGGAAGAAGATGGCAAGGACTGAAAGTAGCAGCAGCCCCCTTCTTTGGATCGGAGGCGTCCTGCTCGCCGCGGGAGCGCTGATCATCGGCGGATTTTGGGTGTACGCGATCACGGTAGCCGAGGACATGCCGGTCCTCCTGCTCGTGGCCTTTGCCGCCGGACTGATCGGCTCAGCGGTCCTGCTGATCGCCGCCATTCGAGACAGAATCATTCACAAGAAAGAAGAGAATTTCCTGGAGGTAGACAATTGATCGTGGCAACGACCGACAACATACCCGGATCGACAATCGTCGAGACGCTGGGGCTGGTGCGTGGGAGCACCGTGCGCGCCCGCCATATTGGGCGTGACATCATGGCGGGATTTCGCAACATCGTCGGCGGTGAGGTCGACGAGTACACGAAGCTCCTCGCGGAAGCCCGCGAGCAATCGATTCAGCGTATGATCGAGAATGCCGAGGGCATGGGAGGCAACGCTATTGTCGGCGTGAGGTTCATTACGGCGGGTGTTGCCCAGGGCGCGGCGGAGATCGTCGCGTATGGGACCGCCGTCAAGGTAGCCTAGCCAATGTGGCCGAAGTCCCTCGTCCTAGTGGATGAGGGACATGGGCACGGCTCCTGGTTCCCTGCCAATTGGCCGTGACTCATCTTGCCGAGCAGGGATTGGAACGCGGCGCGTCAGGCAAGGACTTGCGAGGCCTCGCTCGTTGGCTCAGACGCCTTCTTTGCTCGGCTCCGATTCTTGTTCCGACTTTGAGCGTTTCCAGGATATTCCCTCTCGTGGAAGGAAGATGGCCGCAACAATCGTGGGAGGGGCGAAGAACAGGAGGTGGACTATGACGGCAAATGGAAAGGCATCGTCCTTGGCCACGTCTATGTACCCCAGAACAGATACGACCGCGAAGTGAAACGTCCCGATGCCGCTGGGAGCCGGCACTGCCGTCGCAAAGAAGATCGTCCCAATGATGACGAGTGTGGCGGTAAGAGGCGAGATCGGGAGGCCGATGGCGTCAGAGGCAATCCACGCCGAGACCCCTACCACCAGCCAGTAGGCGAGGCTGACGGCGTAGACCCTGAGGAGTAGCTTCCAGTCCTTGGCGAGGTCCCGAACCGCGTTGGAGAATGCGACGACAAACGTGACCCGTCTGATGAGCCATAGAGACTCCCCGCGCCACGCCAGCACCTGAAGCGCTCCGATCAAGGCCAGGCCAAGCGCAATTGTCCCCCACACATACGGAGCGAGCGGTCGCATCTCCGGTACGAGCATGAAGGCGATGCCGAAGATCAGCATACTTGAGAGGAAGTCCACGGCCCGCTCCATGCCAATGGCAGCCAGCGCCGTGGTCGCGCGAAGTCCGTCCTTGATCGTCAGGACGGCAATCTGGGTAACCTCGCTCGCCACTCGCAGGGGCATGATATTGCTCAGGCCCAAGCCCTCATGCTGGACGATGAAAAGCCTCTGGACGGAAGGCTTTGGCTCCGGGAACAACATCCTCCAGCGCGCGGCTCGAAGCACACCCGAGCCCATGAAGACCGCGAGCGACAGCACGAGCATCAGCGGAGAAACTCTCGCCAGATGGTCCACGACGAGACCCCAATCGAGACCTCGTACCGCAAACCAGCCCAGCCCTGCACCGATTCCAATGCCTAGCGCGAGTCTTCCGTATGTGAGCGCTGCGCTTTTCAAGTACGATTGCTAGAGCGGACCGACATATGGCCAGAGTATTGGCGATCTGTATAATGCGGGCCCAAATAGGCTGACGCGCCAGACATTCACGCCGGTAGCGACGATGATAACACGGGACACCTTGCCTCCGCTCATCGACACGCACTGCCACCTCGACGCCTACGACACGGACGTCGAGGTCAGGGAAGTCGTGGCACGCGCAAGGGCGGTAGGCGTTAGACTGATCATCAACGCAGGCACCACAGTCGAGTCCTCCCGTCGATGCGTCCAACTAGCCGGAGAATTTTCGGAACTGTACGCGGGCGTTGGCATACACCCGATGGACTTGACTATCCCCGTCGACGAGCGGGTGTATGAGCAGCTCCGAGGACTTGCCATTTCCGTCGACAAGGTCATTGTGATCAGCGAGATCGGTCTCGACTTCATGGAGAATATGCCCGACCGAGCGATGCAATACCAGGCATTTCGCGAGCAGATCAGGTTGGCTCGCGAGCTTCGATTGCCCATCGTGTTTCACAGCAGGGAAGCACATGAGGAGGTGCTTCGCGTCCTCCGCGAGGAGCGGGCCTACGAGGTCGGCGGGACGATGCACTATTTCCAGGGAGACCTGGACACGGCGCGCGCGGCGATTGATCTCGGCTTCTACATCTCGCTGGCCAAGCCTTTGCTCCGCCTGCCGCAACTGCAAGCCGTAGCAGCCGAGTTGTCCTTGGAGCACATCGTGCTGGAGACCGATTCAGCGCCCCAGCCGTTCAAGTCGAAACGCGACAGGTGGACGGAGCCACGGCATCTGCAGGACATATCCGAAAAGCTGGCAGAACTGCGGGGAACCGAGGTCGATCACATTCGGCAAACAACTACGGAGAATTTCTTCAGGATGCTCGGTGATCGAGCTGTCAAGGTGCGTTCCACCGTCCTCGGATAGCTGACTTGGCCGTGCCTATCCCTCCGGCATGGCAACGACCGTATCGAAATATCCGGTCAGCAAGAGACCCGGCAATAGCTGCATTCCGACCACCCACCCGAGCGAGCCGTCCATGATCGCCCCTAACCAGTCCGACTGACGGATCTCCTGGAGGGCGATGATCCCGGCCACGAGCATCCATATCGTCACAATGTTGAAGAAGAGCGTTTCCAACGGGGTGAAAGCCGTGAAGAAGAGGAGCATGCCCGGTCCGAAGCAGATGCCGAGCACACGAACGATCTCGCGAAACGTTACCTGGTCTCGCTGGAATACCCGTCCGACTCCATAGGCGATTCCCGCCCAGATCAGCCATCCGACCATGAAGGTAATGGCCGCGAACCACACTCCGAGGAGCCTGTCCCCAACCGCGCCCGCTTCGAGTCCCTGCTCGACGGACTCTCCCAGCGAGCTTGATTGCCCCACCGCGTAGGCGATGCCTGCAAGAATGACTATGCCGAGGGCGTTCAGGATAGCCTGCTGGTCGCGCAGCACTTCACGGTACGTCGCTCGATTGAATTGCGCGGCCTTGATGGCCCTATAGAGCATTCCACGCATTGAGTCGCACTGTCCTCGTCAGTCGAAAGTGACTCGACCGATGGTACCCAAACACACATGCCGCGTAAAGCGCAAGCGCTTTGCATTCGCCACTCGAATGCAAGCGGGAGTCCATTGGATAGGTTACTAATTGAGCCGCGTCTATACGATCCCCGATGTGATATGTTCTTTCAAATCTGTCGCATCCGAGGACCCGCCATGAAAGAACTGCCGCTTGGCAAGCTCTACTACGAAATAAGCAGACATAACCCGCCCGCTCTTTCGATTCGCCCCGGAGATACCGTGCGCATCGAAACCGAAGATACCTTCAACGGCCTCGTCCGCGAGGAGGGCGACCGCCGCGATCTCGCAAAGAAGCCGCAGGGCAATCCTCAGTCAGGGCCGATTTGGGTCGAGGGAGCGGCGAAGGGAGACACCCTGGCCGTCCATATCGAGCGCATCGAGGCCCGAATTGAACAGGCCGCCAACGACATGACGTGGGCGCGTCGCGGTCTCGCTGAGTTTCTCGGGCACGACATTCCCGTCAACACCCGCATCGCTCCCGTGAAGGACGGCAGGGTCTGGTGGAGTCCGGAGGTAGCGCTGCCCTACCGGCCCATGATCGGCACCATCGGATGCGCGCCCGATTTCGGCAGTCCGACGACGAGTCCTGCCGGTGACTACGGCGGCAACATGGATATCAAGGAAGTGACCGATGGCAGCACCGTCTACCTGCCCGTCTATGTCGAGGGAGCGCTGCTTCACCTGGGAGACGCGCATGCCGCACAGGGCGATGGAGAGCTCTGCGGGACGGCCCTTGAGATGCCCGCGACAGTGACTATGAAGGTCGACCTGCTGAAAGGCCAAACGATCCAGCGACCGCGCATCCGCTCCAGGGACGAGATAATGGCCGTTGCCACGGGTCGTCCCATGGAGCGCTCCGTAGCCCAGGCCTACTCCGACCTCATCCTGTGGATGGAAGAGGAGTTCGGAGTGCCGAGGTGGGACGGCCTCAGCCTGTGCACCATGGTTGGTGAAGTATCGGTCGGCTACCACTTCATCGGCACAGTTGCCGCCAAGATCAAGCTGGAGTACGTCGAGACCGCATCGCGAGGGTGACCCGTCACGTCACGTCCCATCAATATTGCGCCGCACATCGCATTGACGCGTCCAAGCTCCGCCAAATACCATCAACGCATGAGTACACCTGCGAAGACGGGTCTCCTGGCCGCCTTCATTCTCTCAATGCGACCGAAGCAGTGGTCAAAGAACCTGCTCGTCTTCATGGCGCTCTTCTTCACCGTCGAGCAGGCGTGGCGGCCGAACGAGATCGAGGCCGCCCTCGAACTGCTTGCCAAGTCTGCTTTGGCGTTCCTGCTCTTTTCGGCGCTCAGCGGTGTCGTCTACCTCGTGAACGATCTCTTGGATATGGAGGAGGACCGGCGACACCCCAGGAAGCGACTCCGCCCCATCGCCTCCGGCGCACTGCCTGTCTCAATCGCGATAATCGGAGCCGTGGCGATAGGCGTCCCCTCGCTCGTGGCCTCCTATCTCGTCGAACCACTGTTTGGACTCATCACCGCCATCTATCTCGCGGCCATGCTCCTCTACTCCCTCGGACTCAAGAGAATCGTAATCGTCGACGTGTTCACCATCAGCGCGGGGTTCATTCTTCGCGCGGTCGCAGGGGCCGTGGTCATCGGCACTCCCATATCCCCCTGGCTCTACATTTGCACCGGGCTCGCCTCGGTGTTCATCGTTCTGTCCAAGCGACGCAGCGAACTCGCCGCCGCCGGGGACCAGGCCCCGGAACAGCGGGGTATCCTTGCCGCCTACACCCTCCCCGTTCTCGACCAGCTCATTACCGTTGCGGCGTCAGCCGCTCTCGTCTCCTACACCATCTACACCGTCGCTTCGGAAAACCTGCCCGAGAATAACTCGATGCTCCTCACCGTGCCGTTCGTGGTCTACGGACTCTTTCGCTACATGTACCTCGTCCAGCGCAGGGGCCTCGGAGAGACGCCTGAAGACATCGTCCTCACCGACGTACCACTGATAGTCGCAATCGTCCTTTGGCTTGCGACGGCAGGGGGCGTGCTCATCGCCTTCAGGTAATGGTTCTCTTCCACGACGTTGTCCCGTTTGGTACCTTATGCATGTGTTCTCAATCCCGGCGAACGGAAGGCGAATGAAGAGTGGTTCCGCCTGACAGCGTATTCGGAGTGATTCCGACATGGGCCGCGCTCTACACGCTGGCGCTCGTGGCCTTCGGATCGGCTGGATACCTTCTCTATCGAAGGGTCTTCCGACTGATACTCCTCGGCCGCCCCGCCAACCGCTTCGACCGGCCGGTAGAACGCATCATCGGCGCGATACCTCTCATATTCGGCCAGCGCAAGGTGCTCCAGCGGGTCTCCCTACGTGGCGATCTGTCCGGCATCGCCCACTTCTTCATCTTCTGGGGCTTCCTGTCGTTTACCGCGAGCTACGTCGTGTTCATATTTGGAGACGCCGCTTGGCCTGAGTTTTCCGAGACGCTCCTTACTGACACCGGCGTCCGGGTGGCTGCGATATACCTCGACCTGCTTGCCACGGTCTTCCTCGTCGTCCTTGCATGGGCAGTCGTACGCAGGTGGATCGTCACTCCCCGACGCCTCAGCTTCGACCTGACTCAGAAGTGGGAGTCGGCAATCATCCTCTTGCTGATAGCGGCGCTCATGGTGCTATCGATAGCTGCCGAGGCCATGTATGTCGCCGGCGGCGGAGACGGTCCTACGGCCTCGGCGATCGTCGGCTCGGCGCTGGGAAACTCGCTGTCGGAGTTCGGCCTCAGCAGCGACCTCGCCAACGCTCTCCACGGCGTTGCTTGGTGGGCGCACGTAGCCATCATCCTCGGCTTCGCCGTATACATTCCGATGTCGAAACACATCCACCTGATCGGCGCGCCGCTCTCGTTCGTCTTCCGCTCCCTCGAACCGCCGGGAACTCTTGCCACGCCACTCGACCTCGAGACAGCGGAGGTGTTCGGGGCGGCGAACGTGCCTGACTTCACCCAGAAGCAGCTTCTCGACGGCTACGCCTGCGCCGTTTGCGGGCGATGTACCGAGGCCTGTCCTGCGAACATCAGCGGCAAGACTCTCTCGCCAATGCACATTGCCGAGAACCTCAAGGAGCACCTGCTTGAAGCGGGACCTGGGATAGCAGACGGCAAGAACGGCGACGCCTCGTCGCCCCTGATCGGCCCGTGGATCGGTCAGGAGGGGCTCTGGGACTGCCTCACCTGCGGCGCGTGCGTGCAGGAGTGCCCGGTCGGGGTGGAGCACATTGACCTGATCGTCGATATGCGACGAAACCTCACCATGGAGCAGGCGGAGATTCCGGAGACCGGCATGAACGCCCTCATGAGCATGGAGCAGCGGGGCCACCCCTGGCGCGGCACGACATACACGCGGACCGATTGGGCCGAAGGGCTGGACGTACCTACCCTCGCACAATACCCGACTGCTGAGGTGCTCTTCTGGGTAGGCTGCACGGCAGCCCTCGAAAAGAGGAGCCAAAGCATCGCCCGCGCTATGGCTTCGGTCCTCAAGCGAGCCGGGGTCGACTTCGCGATTCTGGGCGAAGAGGAGGGATGCACCGGAGACCCCGCAAGGCGCATGGGCAATGAGTACCTCTATCAGATCATGGCGCAGCAGAACATCGAGACCTTCACGCGGTACGACGTCAAGAAGATCGTCACCATCTGCCCGCACTGCTTCAACACCATCAAGAACGAGTATCCCCACCTGGGAGGAGATTACCAGGTCCTTCACTATAGCGAGTTTGTCGCCGACCTTATCGCCGATGGAAAGCTCAAGCCTTTGGTTACCATCGACACTAAGCTGACCTACCACGACTCCTGCTACCTCGGGCGCCACAACGGCGTGTACGAGGCACCGCGGAAGATCGCGGAGGCAATCCCCGGCCTGGAACTCCGGGAAATGAGCAGATGCCGTGATAGGGGCTTCTGCTGCGGGGCGGGGGGAGGACACATGTGGATGGAGGAGAGTCGCGGACGGCGGATCAACCACATACGCACCGAGCAGTTCCTTGAAACCGGTGCAGACACCGTGGGGGTCTCCTGTCCCTTCTGTCTGCAGATGTTCGAGGAGGGCATCCAGTCCGTCGACGCCGCCCCAGGCGGGACAGAGGCCAGGGACCTCCTCGAAATTCTCGATGAGAGCCTCGGCTAAGTTGCTCAGCCTTCCCCGTCCCGCCGCCGTCGCCTTCGATCTGGACGGCACGCTCGTCGATACCGAATCGATCCTCATCGAGGCGCAGCGGCAGACTCTCAAGGTCCTGGGTATTCCTGAGTTCGTCCCCGACCATCCGAGGACATTCGGCATGGGCATGGAGCCGGGACTCACGCGCGTATGCGAGGTCTACGGCCTGGACTACCCTGCTGCGTTGGAGGTGTTCAAGCCGACGTGGGAACGGCTCTCCGCGACGGAACTCACTCCGATGCCCGGAGCGCGCTCCCTATTGATGAGACTCAAAGATGACGGTATTCGCATGGCCCTGGTGACTTCCGCAGACCCCATACACGCCCGGAATGCGATGGAGGCCCTCGACGTGCCAGGAGCCTTCGAGTGTCTCATAGACTCCGACATGGTCTCGCGCCTCAAACCCTCACCGGAGCCTTATCTGAAGGCGGCGGACTGTCTCGGCGTCGCACCCGAAGCCGTACTGGCCATCGAAGACTCAGGATCGGGCGTGGCCTCGGCCCTCGCTGCCGGCATGACGTGCCTCGCCGTCCACGCCGAGATCGATGATCGTCTCGAACTCTCCCCGGCGCACTTCAGAATGCGGTCGCTTGAGGAGCTTGCCCCGTTCACCTAGGCGAGATCAAGCTTTGGCTGTCGCCGCCTCCGGCCCATCAACCTCCGCCCCGCGTTCAAGCGCCACACCGATCAGGTCGACCAGTTGTCTGGCCGACTCCCGTGTCAGTTCCACGGCGACGCGAGCGCCGAGCCCCTCCACCTCGTTCACGAAATCGATGTTCAACGCATGCTCGATGGTCATGTGAGCGGGATGGTCGTATGACACGTTCACCTTGTTGACCTTGATCCAGCCCGGAGTCCCCTTGCCGCTGCCGGTAATGGCCGCCTGCTCAGCGATCATGGTGCACATTTGTCCAGTCTCCTCTATGTCTTCTGCCCGGAACTGCCTTGGAGCCTTCTCTACGAGAGATGCTTGCCCAGGAACGCGAATACCTTCTCCCAACCGTCGACCGCCTGCTCCTGGCAGTACACCGAACGGTCATAGTAGAAGAAGCCATGCCCCGCGTCGGGGTACATGTGAAACTCATACTCCTTGCCGTGTCGCTTCAGCGCCTCTTCGTGAATAGCCACCTGCTCCGGTGACGGGCTGGAGTCCTCCTCGCCGAACAGCCCCAAGACAGGACAGGAAAGCCCTTCTGTGTAGTCAATGGGCGCCACGGGGGTCTGTGGTGTAAGGGTGGACTCCGGCATCACCACTCGCCCGCCCCAGCAATCGACTATCGCGTCGAATCCGTCCACTTGGGATGCCGCCAACAGGACGTGGCGTCCGCCGGAGCAGGTCCCGAATCCTCCGACCTTGCCGCTGGAGTTTGGAAGCGACCTCACGTAGTCCATCGCCGCAGCCAGATCGCCCACGGCCTGGTCGTCTGCAACACCGCCCTCGGAGCGAATACGGGCCGCCACGTCGTCAGGCGTGCCGTGTCCGGTGCGATGGTACAGGTCCGGGCAGATCGTCACGTAGCCGAGATGCGCGAACTTTCGTGTGGCCTCACGATACCACTCGTCCCATCCCGGCATGTGATGCGCCAGCACCATTGCGGGATAGGGCCCCGGCCCCAGGGGTCGCGCCAGATAGGCATTTATCACGTCTCCGCCGTGACCCTGAATCGTGATCGTCTCGGCGATCATTCCTTCGTACATATCCGTCGTATACATCTTGCCCCTCCACGTACTCTCTCAGGATGGCTAGAGCTTGCCCCGCAAGCGATGGGATGTCAAGGGCGACGCCCAGAATGAACGTCCGGCGTCAGGAGACGACGGCTGTATGAAACCGGAACGCCCTACCCGTCTCCGCCTGATGCAGGCTCCACCCCGGGCGTCGACCGAGATGGCCTCTGGAAGTAGACGAGGAGCGCGCCAAACAGGAGTATCCCCACGACGACCAGAGTGGAGAGTTCAAAGCCCTCGATGAAGAAGACCCGTGAGGACTCGAATGGAAGTAGCTCCACTCCCGCCGGAACTGCGATGCCGAGCGCAGCAGCAGCAGCCATAGCGCCAAAGGCGTGCCCGAACTCGCGGGATGTCTCCAGCATACCTGAGGCGAATCCACGGTGCTCCAGAGGAAGGGAGTTCATGATGTGCGCGTTGTTTATCGGGTTGAAGACGTTCGTTCCTATCGACACGGGAAGCATGAAGAGAGGCAAGACCCAGAAACTCAGGCTGGGGGCAAACTGGCTCAGGCCGATGAACCCTACGGCGATAATCAGCATCGCCCAGAGACGCAGGTACTGGGGACGGTAGGTGTCGTATATCCAGCCTGCGACCATAGGCATGAACAGGCCCAGCGTCTGCCCCGGAAGCAATACGACGGTAACGAACAGAGGAGAACGCCCGAATCCCTCTTCTACTAGGATCGGCACCAACGTCATGGTGCCCAGCATCGAGGCGTGATAGATGACGTTCGAGCCGAGCGACAGAGAAAACTCACGCCTGCGAAACAGCCCCATGTCCACGACAGGATTGGTCACCCTTCGTTCCACCAGCACGAATCCCACCGCCAGCGCTATGAACAACACGTGCATGGGTATGTGGTAGCTGAGCGCGTCGGGTGATGTGTACGACTCCTGCCCGGGGTGAAGGTGACTCCCACCCAGTATGAAGACCATCCCCGCCACGAACAGCATCGCCGCCCCGAACCAGTCCAGCGGACCGTCCGCGCCCTCGACTTTCGGCTGTATCTGTTCGGCCGCCTGTCGTGCGAGGGGAATGGACAGCCAGATCGCGATGACACCCAGGGGGATGAACGTCGCGAATATCAGCTTCCAGCTGAGAAAGTGAAGGAATGCTCCAAAGATCGCAAGACCGATGAGCGTCCCGAATCGCGCCCCGATTATCGGGACGGCAAAAGCGCGTCCCCGCTCTTCCGGAGGAAAGGCTACGGCGAGGATGGCGTTGGCGTTGCCCATAATCATGGCCGAGCCGATCCCCGTCAGTCCGCGCAGGGCGATCAGGTGCCACAGCTCCTGGGAGAAGGTGAGGGCTATTGATCCGACCGTGGCGATGACGATGCCGATGAAGAAGACCTTGACATGGCCGTAGCGGTCGCCAAGCCGGGCCATGAGCATCACCAGCCCGCCCAACATCGCCAGATACACGACGACCATCCATGCGACCTCGCCGATGGAGGCGTTGAAGTGCTCCGCGAGAGTGGGAATCGAGAGCGCCACCGGCAGGCTGGAAAGCTGGACCAGCATGTACGCTGACGACAGGGCAATCAACACGTCTCGCCGTTCGCGTGTCGAAAGGAGCGGTCTCAGTACACCATAGATGGTAGCGACCATTGCAACGCATTATTCCAGCGACGCGGCCTCCTGTCCAGACGTTCGCTTGACGCGATCCGTGTTTCAGTAAAAGGGAAGCGATGCGGCACTTCCAGATTGAGTGATATTGTCGAAGCGACGATACAGGACTTGTCCCTCCCTGCTCCTCTGGATACCGGCCTTCGCCGGTATGACGGCTAAGCAAGAAGCCCCGGAAGGGAGATATCTTCTTCCGTCCGAGCCACGGCGGTTTGTTACTTCTTACTTTTAGCTACAGAGGTGAGTGACCCGTCATCGGAAGGGTTTCGGCGCATCCCTTTGACCAAACGACGCTTTAGCTCTGATAACATGGGGGCACTAGGAACTCAGCGGTATCGCCATGCCAGTCCTAAGTCTTGATGAACTCAGCATAGTCCGACAGCACCTGGAGACCTACGTCCGGCGTGACGTGACTGTGACGCTCTTCACCACGTCGAGCGCGGGCATAATCATCCCCGGTCGCGAGTGCGCGGCGTGCGGTCCCGTCCGGGACCTGCTCGATGAGGTGACGGGGCTGTCAACGAAGCTGACCCTCAATACGGTCGACTACTATAGTAGCCAGACGGAGGCGCGGGCCTCAGGAATTGGCCGCATACCCGGTTTCACTGTGGGTCGCAATGGAGAAGGACGGATGCGATACTTCGGGATGCCGGTCCAGCGGCAGATGCCCGTGCTTGTGTCCGCCATCGTCCGGGCGGCTGAAAGGTCGTCTCCGCTCAAGTTGGAGACGAGGAGGCGGATTCGCCGCCTCAGTGAGGACGCGCACATCCAGGTCTTCGTCACGCCCGACAGCGACCACTGCGCGGATACGGCGATGGCCGCCCTTGCAATGGCGGCTGAGTCCCCGAAAGTCACAACCGACGTGGTGGATGTTGGAACGTTCCCGACCCTCATCGACATGCACAATATCCGTGGAGTCCCGGTGACCGTGATAAATGGGCGAGTCTCGTTCACGGGAGCGATGAGCGAAAACGTACTCCTCAAGCAGGTGCTCCGTGCTGCCGGAGAGGCGGAAGCCGGCGCGGAGCAGATTATGAATCACTCGAACGAAGTGACCATGCTCAACCTGGGAGCGCGAGGCGCGGGCGCGACAATCAGATGAAGCAAATCCTCCAAATTCAGTAACCATATGGTGAAAAGAACGTTTAGAGGGATATGGGCAACCAAACTACCATGACGTCCAGACTTACAAAGAGCCTCATTCCTTTCGCGGCGCTGGTCCTGCTCGTGGGGACGGTCTTTGCACTTTCCAACCGGACGGCGTCGGCCCAGAGTACGTCCCCTTCATTCAAGGTGACGGAGTCGAGTATCACGAGCGAGTTCCCCGAGGGTTATCGGGTCAAGGTCGCAGTCGAAGCGGAAAACGACATCAAGCAGATAGCATTGCGTATGAGGATCGGCCAGCGTGTTCGCGAAGTGTACGAGTACATGGGCGACGAGGGAGGCGAGGTCGCCGGCGGCAGGGGCAGGACAGAGGAATTGACGCCAGGCAAGTCCGTAAGGGCGGAGCTATTCCGACGTACCAACGCGACGGCGACTTACATACCGCCGGGTACCATCCTTACCTATAACTTCGACATTGAAGACGTGGAAGGCAACAAGTTCGAGACCGAGCCGGAGCAGTTCGTCTACACGGATGTTCGTTACGAGTGGGAGGAGGTCACGGAAGGTCTCGTGACGGTCGCATACCACGGGCCCGTTGAGAAGCGGGCGCGTGACGTGCTCGATACTGCCACGAGGGTCATTGAGCTGATCAGCCCGATATACGGCGCAGTCCACAGGGACCCGATTCGCATCAGCATGTACAACAACGCTGCCGAGCTGGTGGACGCCTACCCCCCACGCTACGGGGCAATCGGGCACGGGGTGTTCGTGAGCGGTCAGGCCCATACCCAGGAGGGTCTGGTAATGGTCGAGGCCGGCGGACGCGACGCCCTCGGCACGACGGCCCACGAGATCACGCACATAATCATTCACCGGGCGACGTTCAACCCCAGGGCGCAGAACATGCCGTCATGGCTCAATGAGGGTCTTGCGGAGTTCGGCAACATTCACGCGACCATCGGTTATGATCTCGCACTGGAGTTTGCGGTCCAGACCGACCGCGTGCTGCCGATGATGTTCATGCGCGGCCAGCCGAGCAAGGGTGAGGACATCATCATCTTCTACGGACAGGCTCGCAGCGTCATCCGCTGGCTCTACCGTGAATTCGGTCCCGATAAACTGAACGAGTTCCTTTCGTACATCAGGCGTGGGCAGAATCTCGACCGCGCATTCACGAATGCCTATGGCGGGGACCGCGTGGCGATATCCAACATGTGGCGGGAGGAAATCGGCGCAATGCCTTATGAGCCGCCTTCGAGCGACAGGGTGAAGCCCACTCCCGTTCCCCAAAGGACCTTGGGACTCTTCAGTCTGACCCCTCAGGCGGGAACCCAGAACATAGGGAGCCAGCAGGCGGAAGAGGACGCAACTCCGGAGCCGGAACCGACGCCAACGCCGGTCGAAGCCGATCCTTCGCCAACTCCGATACCGGCATCAGACGACGGAGAGGATGAGGAGGAACCCACACCTGCAGCCGGGGCTGGGTGCTTCGCTCCCCTGCAATCGGCAAGCGCTCTCGATCTCACCGGCGTGGCAGTTGTTGCGGGTCTGGCCTTCCTGGGAGTCCGACGGCGATTTTGGCCCCACGGCCGCTAGCGGTTCAACATCATAGATTTGAGGGATAACGAGGCAAGGACTGGGTAGGTGCGGGTTACAAACCCGCCCTGTGGTTGTGGAACGAAATTCCAGCCCCCTATTACTACCCGTCATTTCAGTGATTTCGGTCCGCCAGGTCGGCGAAGCCGCAGGATTCGGCCCGTTTTGTGCGACGTTGAATTGCCTGCTGCTCGGACGTAGTCGGCCTCGCGCCCCTGAGAGAGGCGCCGGAGACGCCATGACGACTCCGACATGTTTCTGGTAGTATGTGCGCCCAACGCAAGGCGGTGGTATATGTCTATAGTGACTCTCAGCGGACTCACAGGGGGAGGCGCGCGCAGGCTGGGCCCGGTCATTGCGCAGCGCCTGGGAGCTGATTACGTCGACCGCCTCATCCTCACGGACGCCGCGCGTCACGTCGGCGCAACGGTCGCCGCACTGCACGAACGTGAAGAGCGGCCCCCCACCCGCGGCGAGCGCTTCACCGGGATGGTCCAGCGCATTTTGGAACGTGCCGCCGTTAGCGGCGCGGCCGGCGATCCCTACTTCGGTCCGAGCGCAGTCTCTCTGTTGACCGAGGAGTTCGAAGAACTCCCCCAGCCAACCATCACCAGGGGCCACGAGATCGAGGACGAAAAGTACCATGACGCTCTGTCGCAGGTGATCCACGATCTCGCCGATACCGGAAACGTGGTCATCGTGGGCAGAGGCAGTCCCGTGATCCTCGGGGACATACCCACGGCGCTTCGCGTCGGCACCGTCGCCGACTGGGAAGACCGCATTGCCAGGGTCATGGACGTCGACCGGCTGGGTCGCACCGAAGCAGAACAGACCATCATCGATCGTGACCAGGCACGCGCGTACTACTACAAGCGATATTTCAACATCGACGATCCCGACGACCCGAAGCTCTACCACTTCGTCCTCAACACGAGCGATCTGGGGATCGAATACGCGACCACTATCGTGATTGAAGCCGTCCACGCGCTTGAGGCAGGACGCATGAGGAGCGCGGACGGAAGCGCCACGTAGGGTTATTCCAGATCGCATCGAGTCGAATCCACTCAAACGTAGTTGATTGCAAGGCCCATCAAGCCGAGAAAGGCAGGGTTGTCATGCAGAGGCATTCCTGGGGACGCGACCAGATTCGGGCCGCAGAACAGAACGAAGAGGCTTACCGTACGTCTCGTGAGACCCGTTCAAAGTCATGGCGCAGGATCGACAAAATCACCACCCTACTGCCGGCAGCCCTCTCGGGCCTTTTCTTGCTTTTGGTGCTGTTCTGGATCGTGATTTTCGTTACGTCCTAGGTGCACGATCCCAAGTGCGTTTGGTCGGATAGTAGTGGACGACGTGAGCGTTAGGAGGCATGAGCATGGTGGATGGCTTCAATCAAGTATCGAACGATCACCTGACCGCGAGCGAAGCCCAGCGACATGCCAACATGGCCGAAGCGGCCAAGCGTGCCGGGCAGCATTACCAGTCGCCCACAAAGCCACCGTCGCAGGCATGGGACCGGTTGTACTCGATGGCGAGAATAGCAGCACCGGTGATTGCCATTGTGGGGATTCTGGCCATGGCCGGATTCGCCGTTTGGGTGGTCGTGTCATCCGGGTGATGAATATAGATGAATGATATGAATCAACGTCAAGAAGACCGTCAGCGAGAGACACCCAAGTTTGGGAATAGGACTGTTAGGCTGCTTTCGGCCGTCTTGCTGATCATCTTGATTCTCGTGGTGATATTCATCCTGTTGGAGCACCTGACATCCAACGGTGGAACGCCCATTATGCCGTGAAGTAGGTTGCCCGGGCGACTTGCCCGACTCAACTCCGCGTGACTGAGTTTAGCGCCGTGGAGTCGGAATACCAACAACTTTCGACTCTCTTGAGGTGCTACTCGAGTTGTTCTTACACTTCAGGACATACCTGCTAGAGTAACGGGTGGCGTCCCTGACCCGCCGCCAAGTCGAATGTTCTAAGGAGATGCGAACATGGCCCCGATGGTCGACCCATACTGGTATCTCGCAAAGGGAGCGGAGAATCTCAAGCTCAGGCTTCAAGACTTGGAGCGTGCGAAGGAGAATAAGGAACACGCTCAATCTATGGGCGCCGGCAGGTCTAAACGCTGGTTGTGGATGATGCTCTTTTTCGTGTTGACAGTCGCCGCATTGTTCATCCTGTATCAGTTGACGGGCGCCTCCGATGCGATGCCTTCATCTTCGTAACGTGTGGCAGTTACAACTACCCTTTGACGCTCCGTTCGTCGTCGCCCGTCCCGGTGCGGCAGTGTGAGCAGTTCCTGAAAAATCACACGATCGTGTGATTACAGCGGCCGAATGGATGCCTTAGACTGGGTACGAGGAGGACAGCCGGTCACGTTAAGAGGCACTAGCTGTCCACTAGAAGACCGGAAGGAGGTGTCTCCATGGCTTATGTACCCGATGCCAAACTGCGTACGGAAGAAGGAGCCCAGAAGTACGGTTACCGGTTGGAGGACTTGGAGCGCGCCGAAGAGAATGCTCGACATATACGGGCCGTTGGCGGCAGGTCTCGGCGGTGGCTGTGGGTGATTCTCGCGTTTGTCATGGTCGTAGCGGCCGTCGCGATCATCTATCTGTTTGCCGCGCCTTCCGACCTGGCACTGCCGACACGATAGGCGTGTCCAATTTGGAGCAGTTCCGGTTAGCCACCAACTTCGAATGCTTCCGCGATCAGGCGGTATGAGCGGACGCGGTGCTCGAAATGGAAGCAGTTGGTGACCACGCCGACATCGCTCGTCCCATAGTCGGACGCAATGCTCACGATTCGGTCGCGGACCTTTTCCGGGGAGCCGTCGACGTAGTTGGGCTTGAGGCTCTCAATGTATTGCCTCGCAACCTCAGTGACCGGGTAGACTGAGGCCTCCTCCGGTGGGAGCAGTCCCCCCTGCAGGTTCAAGTGCTGTCCGGCCTTGCTGAGGTTCCGGCTGGACGCGATGAACTCGGCCTCCTCGTCCGTCGGCGCGCAGAGGGCCTGCACGGTGACGTTGACTCTCGGCTCATCCAGGTACCTGGACGGCTTGAACTGTTCCCGATACAGCTCCGCCACGGCTGGTCCGTACTCCCCCGTCGTTCCGAAGAAGTCCGCAAACGCGAACGGGAGTCCGAGTAATCCCGCCAGTCGCGCCGAGAAGTCGCTGGAGCCGAGAAGCCAGACATCGGGCACTTCGGACGGCGTGGGTCCGGCCTGCGCGACGATGCCGGAGAATGGATGGTCTTCGCTCAACTCATCTTCGAGGAAGGCGAGCAGGTCTGACACCATCTGGGGAAATCGGTTCACGTCGGCAGGAGGACGGGGGTAGGTCAAAGCTAAGGCCGTGCGCTGATCGCTGCCGGGGGCTCGTCCTATGCCGAGGTCGATGCGGCCGGGGTAGAAGGAGTTGAGCGTGCGGAACTGCTCTGCGACCTTTAGCGCGGAGTAGTGCGGAAGCATGACCCCGCCACTGCCGACGCGGATGGACGAGGTGTTGGCAGCTATCTGGCCGATGAGGATCTCCGGCGAGTTGCCTGTGAAAGAGGTGGAGTTGTGGTGCTCGGCGACCCAGTAACGCTTGTAACCGTACTGCTCCGCCTCGACGGCCAGCGCTACGGTATCGCGCAGGGACTCCGCCGCAGTACTTCCCTTCCGCATCGGTGACTGGTCGACGACGCTGAGGGTGATGTCCTTTGCCGAAATCGGAGTTGCCATACGAGAAAGAGCGTCCGTCTACTTTCTGCGCTCGCGCAGTTTCGACCACACGTCTTCGGGGGTTACCCCCTCTGCGGCCAATAGCACCAGGGTGTTATAGATCATGTCTGCCGCCTCGGACGCCAGGGCGTCACGGTCGCCCATGACGCCTGCGATGGCCGTCTCGCCAGCCTCCTCGATGACCTTCTGAGCAATTCGCGGAGTTCCCTGCTCGAAGAGAGCGGCGGTGTAGCTGCCCTCCGGCATCTCGTCTTTGCGGGACTGGATCACGGCGAACAGTTCGTCAGTGATTCCTGGGCCTCGGTCGCTCGTGGCAACCTCCCCGATCTCGGTGAGCGGGATGAAAAAACAGGACTTCTCGCCGGTGTGACAGGTGGGGCCTACAGGGTCGGCCTTGACGAGGATCGCATCGCCGTCGCAGTCGAGGTGGAGCGACTTGACCTTGAGGTAGTTGCCGGACGTCTCGCCCTTCAGCCAGAGCTCGGAGCGGCTGCGGCTGTAGAACCATACGTTTTCGCCTTCAAGGGTGCGCCTGAGGGACTCAGGGTTCATGTATCCCAGCATGAGCACTTTGCCGGTGGCATCGTCCTGCACGATGGCGGATACCAGTCCCTTCCCGTCGAGTTGTATCATGCGACTTCCTTCCTCAGCCCTTCTGTGTGTCGCTAGGGCGTTTCCATTCTTTCATAGGGGATATTGCCCGCTCAAGAGATATGTTGCAGCCGCTGACGACTTGCAGGACTTGAGGCGACAGACTACTATGGCGAGTATCGGACACGCAGGCCCGCCGAGCAGATGAACACGGAGAATCCTCGATGGCAGCCCGTCCGTCCCATCGAACGCTCTTGCCATGGGCACTGGCCTTCCTCCTGACGGCCCTTGCCGGAATTGCCTGCGCGCCCACGGACAGTCCTCTTGCCGTGGGCGACCGCGCCACGCCGACTCCGACTCCAACCGAGGCTGAACGAATCCAGGCGGCCGTAGTAGCAACTCCGACGCCTACGTGGGTACCGATTCCGACATCCGTACCGGTCGCCGCTGCTTCCGAATCTACTACGGCGTCGAGTAGCGAGGCTTCCAGTGAAATTACCATCGAGCCGACCCGCACTCCCGTGCCGCTGCCGGCGGACTATAGCCGGAGCACTAGCGGTGTGCCGGTTCACGAGCTGGTAAAGCTAGCCCAGTGGGACGAAAACCGACTCAAGCTGAGCAACTTCATTGCCGGCTACATCATCGCGCACGGACTCGACTACCCTACCCGCGTCATCGACATGGAGCCTGAGGGATATAAGGTCGCGCTCCCGCATAACGACGTTGACATCGTCCTCGAAGCCGACCCAGCGTGGGCGAAGCCGTACGTCGACGCCGGAATCATCGTCGTGCTCAAGTCCCTTTCGCCGGCCAGTCCTGATACCGTCGTCGCAGTGAATGCCTCACTCTGGAAGCGGGCCCCCGAGGTCGGGAGGTTCCTTGAACGGTATGAGTGGGACGGCGACCTGCTGACCGCGGAGTCGAAGAAGATCAAGAGCGGCAGAATTGCCGTCACCGCCGCCGTTGTCGGTCAAAACATCTTCAAGCGCCAGGAGGATTTGTGGACGGAATGGGTATCGCCGGAGGCCGCCGAGACCGTTCGCGCCGCAATAGAAGACGGCAAGATCTGGTTCTGCAGGGCGTTCGAAGTACGAGTCATCGGCCCATACACCATGAGAGTATGCAAGGACGACCCTTCTGTGAATACAAGGTTGTAAGGGCGGGTGTGTAGCTGTCAGGCTTCGTAGGGCTATTGACTGGAGTCACTCTGATACCGTACAATCCGTCCCGTACATTACCTCCCCCGCACAAGGAGGGAAAGATGCCACGATTAGAGGTCCGACTGGACGTGGAGCGACGTCGGCGACTCGAGGAACTCGGACAAGATCGAGGCGTTCCCGTCTCCGAGGTTGTGCGTGGCTTGATCGACGACGCCTATGACGATATCGTTCAAGAGCGCCGCCGTCTCGCGGCATCGCGGCTGATTAGCATGAGCGTAGAAGACCCGCCGGATGCCGAGACGCTCTCACGCGAGTTGGAGGCGGCGCATGAGCCCGGCGGTCTTTCTTGACGCCAACGTTCCCATCTACGCATCCGGGAGAGAGCACCCAAATAAAGTCTATTGCGCTCGCATCCTCATGATGGCCGCTGAGAATCCACTGTCATTCGTGACAGACGCCGAAGTGCTTCAGGAACTGCTCCACCGCTATCTCTCCCAGCGACGGTGGACCTTGGGCAGAGAAGTCGTCAAAGGTTTCGCCGAGGTGATGCACGACCGCATCGAACCCGTCTTCGTGGAAGACATCGTTGAGGCAGCAAGACTTGCCGACCTCGATCAAACTGTAAGTGCGAGGGACCTCGTTCATGCGGCGGTGATGCGTCGCGTGGGAATAGAGCGGATTGTATCTTCAGATACGGACTTCGACCGATTGCCGGGTATTACCCGGTTGGATCCCATCAACGCAGTTGAATGGGAAAATTCCGTGCTCACGGAAGGTGGTGGTTAGTCCTAATCCATCACCGTCCCGCCGCCGATGTTGATGGACTGGCCGTGAATCCATGAGGCGGCCTCGCTGCAGAGGAAGGCGATGAGGCCTGCAACCTCTTCGGGTGTGCCTGCGCGGCCAATCGGGGCGAGCTTTGCCCGTTCCTCCCATACTTCTCCCCTGCCGAGGGGGTCGAGGCGTGAAGTGTCGACGAGGCCCGGACAGATGGCGTTGACATTGATCCCGTGCGGGCCGAGTTCGAGCGCCATCGACTGCGTCATGCCGATCTGTGCGAAGTTGGCGGCGTTGTAAGCCAGAGTCGCCGCTGATGCGCGCTTCCCGGCTGCGGACGCGATGGTCACGATCTTGCCGCCCTCTCCCTGCTCCATGAGCACCTTGGCAACGGCCTTGCTGCACAGGTAGGTGCCTCGGACTTTGACGTCTATCACCTTCTGGAATGTATCGGGATCGAGTTCGACGAGTGGCACGCGGTCGGGGCCGTAGCGATACGCGGCGTTGTTGACGAGGATGTCGATCCGCCCGAACTCGTCGAGGGCGCGAGAAATTATAGTGTCAACATCGTCTTCGTCGGTCACAGTTCCCACTATGGTCAGTGCGCGACGGCCAAGTGCCCTGACCTCGTCGGCCACGCTCTCGATGTCGCGCCAGTCGATCTCCTGCTCGTCGGGCGGGAACGTGGAGGGGTCGCGGCCCGTGCCGGTCAGGACGAGGTCCGCACCCATCTCCGCGAGGGCGTGCGCGGTGGACCTGCCGATGCTTCGCCTGCGTCCGGCCCCGGTGATGATAGCTACTTTGCCCTCAAGCTCGCCCATGATGTGCCTCGCTTTTTGGTTAGGTGGGATGGTACGGGCATTATGACGAAACGGCACGGACGGGGCAACGGGTAGGACTCACCGCAGAGGGCGCGGAGGCAATCCGAGTGGGCTTCAAGTCTCGCGGGGATGGCGTGGACTGTAAGTGTTCAGACTTCGTGAGAGCGCTCAACCCACACAGCCACCGTCATACCCGTGAAAGCGGGTATCCATCAGGTGCAGGGGGTGTTCGCCTCATCAACTCTGAACAATTCCCGTGGATTACATAGCGTTGACAGGCTGAGGTGCCGGAACTACACTCCGAGTCCACCAATTGGACGTGATAGAGAGAGGTCAAATGGACAGCATTAGCGTGTATGAGCGGCTGGGAGTTCGCAGAATCATCAACGCCTGGGGCGTGTCGACTGAGCTTGGGGGATGGAGCCAGACCGAACGAGTGACCCAGGCGATGGAGGAGGCGAATCGCGGCACAGTGGAGATGCGGGAGCTCCTGCAGAAGTCGGGGGACTTCATTGCAGACCTGCTGGGCGTAGAGGCGGCGTTCGTCACATCGGGGGCGGCGGCCGCTCAGGCGCTGAGCGTAGCGGCGTGCATGGCAGGTACCGACCCGGACCACATCGCTCAACTCCCGGACACGACGGGGATGAAGAACGAGGTAGTCATCCAGAAGCGAAACAGGTACATGTTCGACAGGTGCTACACGCTCACGGGAGCCAGGCTCGTGGACGCCGGGAACGACGATGGTGCGAGCGAGGATGACCTGAACGCTGCAATCGGCCCGAACACCGCCGCAGTGGTCTACTACATTCAGCCGCCCTTCGACGACGCCATCGTCTCCCTGGAGGATACGGTCGCCCTCGCGCGGTCGAGGGGCGTGACGGCGCTTGCCGACGCCTGCTCACAGATATACCCGCTAGACTATTTCCGCAAATGCGCGCAGTCGGCGGACCTCGTGACGTTCGGGGCGAAGTACATTGGAGCGCCGCACTCAGCAGGATTCGTGTGCGGCAAGCGCGACCTCATAGACGCGGTGACGGCCCAGGCGTTCGTGGCGTATCACTACGACGGCGGGAAGGCTATCGGTCGCGCGATGAAGATCGACCGCCACGAGATAATCGGCGTGGTCACGGCTCTCGAGGACTGGTTCACGATGGACCACGAGGAACGTTTCCTGGAGTACGATTCTCGTTTCGCAGTCATCGACGACGCCCTCCGAGACGTGGACGGCGTGAGCACCCGGATGGTCGATATTCCCTACTATATTCCCCAGTTGATGTACATCGACCTTGACGAGTCTGTCGTCGGCAAGACGGCGGACGAGGTGTGCGCCGAGCTCGACGCCGGCAACCCGCGAATCTGGGTAGGATCAGTGGAAGGCTCCGTCACCGTGGTCACCAACTGCATGACCGACGAAGAGACGGAATTCGTGGCGGAGCGGCTGCGGGAGGTGTTGGGGGGTGGGGGTTAGCTTACCCCCTCTCCCGTCGGAGGCTGCCTCATAAATAGACCACCTCTCTAATCAGGAGGTTGTGGATTCCCGCTTTCGCGGGAATGACGGTAAGGGTGCTTATGTTTCGTTGCGAATGATACCTACAACGACGATACGCGTGGCCCCCTTTGCTAGAGAAACGTATGTTGCCGAGTTATGAGACAGCCTGCGTCGTGGGAGAGGGCTGGGGTGAGGGTGATCCTCTTCACCTGCTAGACTGATGCAGTTTCCGATTCATCACCGCGCCTTGACCTAACGCCCCACTGTAGCTACAATATTGTAACTACAGTAGGGCTCAATCGTTGCGCTGGACATGGGATCACAATAAGAGTGAAGCGAACCGACGGATCCACGGCCTTGACTTTAAGGCTGCAATCTACGTATTCGAAGACCCGCTCTCCGTAACGCAAGAAGACCTGTATGAGTACGAACTGCGGTGGCGGACGATAGGGATGATAGGTCCGGTGGCGGTGCTGGTCGTCCACACTGGCCCTGAAGCTGACTTGGTGACCGGAGAAGCGATGGGACGCATCATCAGCGCTCGCAAAGCCACGCGGCAAGAGAGGATAGCCTATGAAGAAGGATATTTCTGAACTGCCACCCGACGTACAAGCCCAGATTCAAGCGCTGGCCGACAAGCCCGAGGACGAGATCAACACCGATGATATCCCCGAGGTCCTCGACTGGTCGAACGCCGAACGAGGCATGTTCTACCGGCCGGTGAAGCAACAGATCACCCTGCGGCTGGACGCCGACGTTGTGTCCTGGTTCAAGGCGCGCCAACGCGACGGGCGCGGCTATCAGACGGACATCAACAGCGCCCTGCGACAGCACGTGCGGCGCACCGAAGGCGAAGTGACCGCATAGCATAGCCGAATCGACGCCGGTACTCTTCGCATCTGAGCAGGGGTCGTGGACGGCTCCGTCACCGTGGTCACCAACTGCATGACCGACGAGGAGACGGAATTCGTGGCGGAGCGGCTGCGAGAGGTGTTGGGGGGATAAGGACGCCCAGAGGGCTCCTGTACGGGTTTTGGGTTCCCCACCACCAATGTCGGGCTCTAACGTGCGCCCGTGACCCTTTTGGGCGAGTAATCCTTCGCCTATTCGGCCTGTCTTGAGATAATCTGTAGAGAGATTGTGATTCTCGCTACACAATCACCCCTGCCATGAACCTTCCCGCCACATTTAGAGAGCCCGCCGTCACCGTCAAGGCACGGAAGTACGGCAGCTTGCTCCGGCGGTACATGCTCCCGCAGCTTCCGTTCGTCATTACGCTGGGCATCCTGCTGTTCACCGGCTTGGGGCTCCAGCTAGTCCTGCCCCAAATCATCCGGTACTTCATCGACGAGGCGCAGAAGGGCAGCCCTCTTGAGCGTCTGACCTCCGCGGCTGTCCTCTTCATCGCCATCACCATAGTCCAACAGTTGGTGCAGGTCTTCGCGACCTACTTCTCCGAGCGCGTCGGCTGGACTGCCACCAACAACATTCGCGAGGACCTCGCTGAACACGCGCTCTCGCTAGATATGGCGTATCACAACGATCACACGCCCGGAGAGATGATCGAGCGCATCGACGGCGACCCGAATGAACTGGGCACCTTCTTCTCTCTGTTCATCTTCGAGATGCTTGGCAGCTTGATCCTGCTCGTGGGCATCCTGGCGCTCATGCTCCGTGAGGACTGGCGAGCCGGTCTCACGCTGTTCATTTTCGTTGCGGGGGCAACATTCATTCTGACCAGCATCCGCACCATCGCCGTCCCCTACTGGAAGGCCAATCGCGAGGCCAGCGCCGACACGTTCGGCTTCCTGGAAGAGCGGCTCGCGGGCACCGAGGACATTCGCTCGAACGACGCCAAGCCCTACGTGATGCTCCGTTTCCACGAGCTGATGCGGAACTGGTACCAGAAGTCCCTCAAAGCCGGCCTCATGAGCAGCGTCATGTTCAGCACCACGATGTTCATGTTCGGCGTGGGGAGCGCCATATCGCTGTCCCTCGGGGCGTATCTCTACTTCGGCGACTGGATCACTCTCGGCACCGTCTATTTGATCTTCCACTACACGCAGATGCTCGTGATGCCCATCAACCGCTTCACCCAGCAGCTCGACAACTTCCAGCGGGCCACAGCAGCGATCGCGCGCATCGTCGAGCTCGACAGCGTGGAAAAGACCATCCTCGATCCTCCCGTACAAGACCAAATCGCCGTCGCCGACGGTGTCCCACTGTCGGTGGAGTTTGACCACGTAACATTTGCCTATGACGACGATCCCGTCCTGCGAAATGTCTCGCTCGACCTCAAGCCGGGGCGAGTCCTGGGCCTCTTGGGACGCACGGGCAGCGGCAAGACGACGATGACAAGGCTCCTCTTTCGTCTGTACGACCCGACGGCAGGGATGGTGCGAGTGGGAGGAGAGGACATTCGCCGGATGTCCACCGACCGGCTCCGACGGCATATCTCGATGGTGACGCAGGACGTGAGACTCTTCCACGGTTCGGTCCGCGAGAACCTCACCTTCTTCGACGAGACCATCAGCGACGAGCAGCTCGTCGACGTCATCGGCGAACTGGGAATGGGCCCATGGATCGAGTCCCTGCCCGATGGTCTCGATACGCGTCTCCTGGCCGACGGCGCCGGTCTTTCCGCCGGGGAAGCACAGCTCCTGGCATTCGGTCGCGTCTTTCTCGCCGGATCGGGCGTACTGATACTCGATGAGGCCTCATCGCGGCTCGACCGCAGCACGGAGCAGATGATAGAGCGGGCCGTAGATCGCCTGGTCAAGGACCGTACGGTCATCGTCATTGCTCACCACCTCGTCACGATTCGCCGGTGCGACGAGATCGCCATCATGGAACAGGGCAGGATCGTCGAGCACGGAGACCGGGAGATACTGGCAAGGAACCCGACGACCCAGTTCCACCGGCTGCTTCAGACGGGACTTGAGGAGGTGCTGACGTGAGCACCCTGCGATACCTCATCCGCCTGGCGCGCTACCAGCCGAGATACTTTGTAATGCTCGGAGCGCGCACCATCAGCATCGGTCTGATTCCCCAGGGCATTGCGCTGACAAGCCGCGCGATCTTCGACAACATCACCAGCGAGCAGGCGGCGACTATCGGGTTCTGGACGCTGGCTGCCATCTTACTTTCCTTGGCTGTAGTCCGCTCGCTGATGATCTTCGGCAACATCATCCTCTCGGTCCGGGTCGAGTTCACCTTCGCGACGCTCCTCCGCAAGAACGTCTTCGACCACATCCTCGATCAGCCGGGCAACAACGCCCTGCCCGAGTCGACCGGCGAGGCCGTCACCCGGTTCCGCGAGGACGTCGACTACATCAACAAGTACCTCCAGCGGATCGGCTTCGCCTTCCCGCTCCTTGTGTTCGGCGTGATCGCTCTCTACATCATGATCGGCATCGACACGGTAATCACGTTCTACGTGTTCCTGCCGCTGGCCATCATCATGGTTACCGTGAGCGCGGCGTCACGCTGGCTGCGCCGCTTCCGTCTCGACAACAGGGAGGCTACCGGCGATGTCACCAGTCTTCTCGGCGAGATGTTCGGCTCGGTTGAGGCGATCAAGGTCGCAAATGCCGAGAGCAGGATGATTACCGAGTTTAAGCGCCTCAACAGCCGCCGGAAGACCTTCACCATCCGCGACACGCTCCTGACACAGTCCCTCAACTCCGTATTCCAGAACACCGTCACCATTGGCACCGGGCTCATCCTCCTCATCGCTGCGTCGGCGATGAGGGACGGTTCATTCACCATCGGGGACTTCGCCCTCTTCGTCAGCTACCTCTACATGGTCGGCTGGCTGAACACGGAGATAGGCGGCGTCCTTGCCGAGTACCGCCAGACCGGAGTTTCGTTCGACCGCCTGATAGGCCTGATACCGAGCGCTCCAGCGGGTAGACTGGTCCAGCATCAGCGTGCCTACCTCGCGGGAGATTACCCGGACGTGCCGTTCACCGCCAAGACGGAAGGCCATCGTCTCGATCTTGTTGAAGCCGAAGGACTGAGCTATCGGTACGGTGACAACGGACGGGGAATCGAGAACATATCCCTCCGCGTCCCGCGCAGCTCGCTCACCGTCGTTACGGGGCGGATCGGTTCCGGCAAGACCACATTGCTCCGTACATTGCTCGGCCTGCTGCCCAAGGACTCCGGCGTAGTGAGGTGGAACGGCGAGCCGGTCGACGACCCCGCGACGTTCTTCGTGCCCCCGCGTTCGGCCTATACGTCGCAGGTGCCGCGTCTGTTCAGCGAACCGCTCAGGGACAACATTCTCATGGGCCTGCCTGAGGAGAGGATCGACTTGAAAGCGGCACTGAACGCCGCCGTTATGGAGCGGGACATAGAGGAACTGAGCGAAGGGCTTGATACCGTCGTGGGAGCGCGAGGCGTAAAGCTGTCGGGCGGTCAGATCCGGCGGTCCGCCGCCGCGAGGATGTTCGTCCGCGACGCCGAACTGATGGTATTCGACGACCTCTCGTCCGGCCTCGACGTCGACACCGAGCAGCGTCTGTGGGACCGCCTGTTTGAGCGTCCTGACGCCACTGCCCTCGTCGTCTCCCACCGACGCGCCGCCCTCCGCCGCGCCGACCACGTCATCGTCCTCAAGGACGGCCACGTGGATTCCGAGGGCACCCTGACTGAGCTCCTTGAGACATCAGATGAGATGCGCCGCCTCTGGGCCGGGGAAGTGGAGGAGAGCATCCCCTCTCCCGCCGTGGGAGAGGGCTAGGGTGAGGGTGTTTTGAGTAAGCTTCAAAGACCACATGGAACTGGCATTAGCGTCAAAGGTACTCTGGTATACTCGCCTTCGCATTCCCAAACACCTCTGCGGCTTGGAGCCAAGACTTGACCGAGCAAATCTATCACCTGAACAACCAAGGACAACTCGATCCAATGGCGGAAGAGCCATTTGATTTGGAAGATACCCTTCAGGAGTTGGTTGCAGATCACCCTAAGCTGCTTTCCGGAGAGCAAATCAACCCCAATGATCCACGTCGCTGGCTCCTCATTAAGCGGGAGCAAGGAATTGCGGATACAGAAGACGGCAACTATCGATGGGCTTTAGACCATCTTCTTATCGACCAAGATGCCATGCCAACTCTGGTCGAGACAAAGCGTTCGGACAACTCCGAGCTTCGTCGAACTATCGTCGGGCAAATGCTGGACTATGCAGCATTCGCAAGGCGTACATGGAAGGTCGAAGACATCCGGCGAGCATTCGAAGAAGCTGAAAGCGATGCCGGTCGTAACCCGAATAATGCTCTTTCCGAACTCCTGCAATCGGAAGGCGATCCGGATGTCGACGACTTCTGGCAGAGGGTAGAGACGAACCTGCGGGCGGCTCGAATGCGCCTCCTTTTCGTCGCCGACGGCATTCCTGATGAACTTGCCCACGTGGTGGAGTTTCTCAACGAACAGATGCCCGGCATCGAAGTATTGGCGGTAGAAATCAAGCAGTTCAAGGGGGAAACAGGCAAAACGCTGGTTCCGCGAGTTATCGGTCGGACTGCTGCCATTCCTGACAAAGCGTCGTCGGGTAGCCGGAAGAAAATGAGTCGTGATGAATTCTTCGCTCAGATGCCCAGACCACAAGTCCAGCAGGCGGCCGAGCGACTGATGGTTGTTGCCGAGGCAAATGGTGGAATCGTCAGTTTCGGAGGTAGTGGAATCAGCATCCGTTGCCGTTGCCGGGTGTGGCAATTGCCACTGACTCTTGCCTGGATATACCCCGACCCCAACCGGGGATGGTTTGGTACAAGGCAATTCACATTCGGAACAAACATTTGGGATATGGGGAAATATCCGGACAAACTGCGGGAAATACTCAAAAGCTGGGCGGAACAGTTTGAGGATGATGCATTCACAACCGACGTATCGGATATGGACACGAATACCGCATGGATGATCACTTACGAAGACGCCGTCGAAAACATCGACGTACTTGCCGAGCGCTTGGCTAATGTCCTAGCCAGCTTAAAGCGGCTTAAGCCTGAACAAGAGTAGATCCGCCCCATCACCCTGAGCGGCCTTATTCGGCCTCCGCCTTGCCATGCAACCCCCATGTCCTGATAGCATGGGCGCACTCATCCACCCGGAGAAGACCCACCCATGCCATCCCCGTTCACGCTCGCCATACTGCCCGACACCCAGATATACGCCGAGTCGTTTCCCCACATCTTCACCGCGCAGACCCAGTGGATCGCTCAAAACCGGGACGAGCACAACATCGTCTTCGCGTTGCATGAAGGGGACATCACCAACGGCAACACCGAGCCGCAGTGGCGGAACGCGGCGGAGAGCATGAGCGTGCTCGACGGGAAGGTGCCCTACGCCGTCGTCATGGGGAACCACGACATGGGGACGGGCGGCACGTGCGACGTTCGCGACTCTCCCCTCTTCAACGAGTACTTCCCGGTCAGCCGGTACGAGTCCCTGCCCACCTTTGGCGGAACGTTCGAGCCCGACAAGATGGAAAGCACCTTCCACCGGTTCGAGGCCGCCGACACCGGATGGCTCATCGTCGCACTGGAGTACCTGCCCCGCGACCGTGTCCTGCAATGGGCAAACGACATCATGGCGTCCCACCCGGACCGACAGGTTCTGGTGCTCACGCACAGCCACGTGCACAACGACGCCTGCCTGTACGGCAGCCGTCCCGAACACGGCTCGAAATCGGCGTCGTTCGGAATCGTCTCCGACCCCGAAGGCGCCAACGACGGCCAGGAAACCTGGATGAAGTCGCTGAGGCGACATGAGAATGTGCGCTTCGTCTTCAGCGGCCACTTCCTCGGCTCAGCCCACACCATCAGTAAGGGCAACGCGGGGAACGTTGTGCACCAGATGCTCTCCAACTACCAGCACATGGACGAGGGCGGGGGCGGATATCTGCGACTCGTCAAGTGCGATCCGGCCAGTGGCGCGGTGTCAGTCAAGACGTACTCGCCGTATCTTGATTCGTACCTGACCGATCCGCTGAACGAGTTCACGCTCAAAGACGTGGAGTTGGGGTAGCCTGTCCAAGAGCGTTGTAAGTGTTCAGACTCGGTGCGAAACCCTCACTATGCACAGCACCGTCATACCCGCGAAAGCGGGTGTCCACAGGGGTGGGGAGTGTTTGATCTCACCAAAACTGAACACTTACAGAGCGTTGTGTGACTTGACGGCATGTGCTTCGACAGGCTCAGCACGAACGGGGTCGGACTCGTTTACTCGAACCGATGTATGGTGTTCAACGGGGATTGTTTACTTGCCTATTCTTGCCTGAGCGCCAGGAGCTCAGCCTCGTCGAAGGGATTCTCTCCCTTGCTAAGGCTCTCGATCCACCGTTCCCGTCTCGGACCGTACCTCTCGTAGGTGTCGCTCGGCTGGGTATCCAGCCAATCGAGGAACTTGGTGAAGTCAGCGATGGCTTGCTCGTAGTCACCCAGCATTGCGTGGGCCACCCCCCGGCTGTCCAATACAAAGTGATAGTCAGGGTCGATGCTGAGTGCGCGTTCACAGTATGGCAACCCCTCGGCTGCGCGACCTCCTATGGTCATGAACCAGCAGAGATTGTTGAGAGCTCCCTTATGCTCAGAATCGATTGATAAAGTACGATGCAAGTCCTCCAATGACAGATCGTCATGGCCGCCACCAAGCTTGAAGTACGCGAGCCCACGTAGGAAGAAGTTGTCCAGGATTGTGTCATCGATATCGATTGCCCGTGAGAAGTCATCTATCGCGCGGATCAAGTCTCCGGGCATGTCACGGTCGAGATACGCTGCTCCCCTGCTGCGACGCACGGCAGGGTTCCGAGGATTACGTAAGAGTGAATCCGTATAGTCCGAAATCGCGTCGTCGAAATCACCCTTCATAGCGTAGACGATGCCGCGGTTGTAATACGGTGTCGGAGAACTCGGCCAGTAGAGAATGGCGAACGTGTAGTATTTCTCGGCCGCGGCGAGGTTGGGCGGTTCATTCACCTGGTGCAGGTAGGCGAGGCGGAAGTAGAGAGTAGCGACGGTGTCCGACTCCTCCGGCAGCGTGTCTAATGCGCCTGCGATTGCCTCGCGAGCCTCTTCGGAGTCCTCTCCACCCTTGTATAGCTGCGCGAAGGCCAGCAGCGCTAACAGCCTCACGTCGTGGGGGAGTGCGGTGTTGATGGTCGCGGTCAGGTCCTTGGAACTCGCGACAGGCCGCTCGACGTGGCTTTCTTCCATTGAACCCAAGAGTGCCGGAACGGTAAACCTCGCGTGGGCCCGCCCGCTGTCGTACTCGCCCCAGATCACCACGGATGCGCCGGTCTTCTGCGCGACTTGCTGCGCCTCCGCCTCGTCCCGGATGTCCTCCGTGAGCACCTCGATCTCCACGTCAGGAAGGAAACCCGCCTCGAGTTCATCTTCGAGCGCCGCCCTGATGCGGCCGGCAACGTTGTAGCCCGTCTCCCCGCCGATGTAGTTCACGAACTTCGCAATCACCACGATGTCTTTCTTGGACTCAGGTTCCGGCGTGGACTCCGGCTCCTGTTTGAGGGCTGAAGCTTTCAGCGTGGGTGCGGTCGGAACGGCTGTCGGCGTCTGAGGGGCAACCGTCGGTTGCGGGGTCGGCGTTTCTGTCGGGGGCACAACGGCGACAGCAGGTGGATCTTCGTCGCCGGACAGCATAGCCGTGGCCAGGACGATGCCGACGATGATGACCGCTCCGCCCACGAATCCGATGACCCATGGTCGACGTGAAGAGGCAACGTCCTGACGCGGCCCGGGCTCTTCGGCAGCCTCGATAGCCTGGCTCACGGTCTCGGGCGGCTCAGGCGTCTCCTGGGGCTTTGGATCTGGGGGCGCAATTGGCGGCGTTTCCGGGGAGAATCCGGCGGCGACGAGCAGCAGGTCCCGTTCCTCCGGAATCAGTCGCAGCCGTTTGGCACATCGGACAACGTCGTCCCGATAGCGGGGCCTTTGGATCTGGCCGTCCTTCCACCGGAACAGCGTTTGACGGCGCACTCCTATGCTCCGGGCCAGCTCAGAATCGCTGATTCCGGCGCGCTCGATGTACTCCGTCAATAGCTCGGCGAAAGTCCTCAATGTGACACCTTTGACACTCGTTTATACGTGAATGTGACACATTCGGTTCTTGAAGCGTACCACATGCGTGAGATTCTGGACTTGAGTCGAACACTCGATTCGCATCGGAACGTCGGACATCGAGAAGCATGAATCAAGAAGGAGAAAACGGAAATGAAATCCATCTACAAGACAGCTATCTTCATCATCGGCATCGCAATGCTAGGCACCTTGTTCGTCGCGTGCGGCAGCAGCGACGACGGAGACACGACGGCGGCGCCAGCCCCGGATGTAGCCCGAATAGTGACAGACAGCTATGACCACTCCGCACCGGCGCCCGCCCCTGCTCCGGCACCTGCGCCTGCTCCCGCTCCGGCTCCGGCTCCGGCTCCCGCGAATTATCCTGCTCCAGCACCCGCAGCAGCACCCGCACCTGCTCCGGCCGCTCCGGCAGCCGCACCTCCAGCCGCATCACGCCCGTCCCAGCCTCAAGCATCGGAAGCAATGGCTATGGAAGCCGCGGCCGCACCGCCGCCGCCCAGCAGGCAGGGAGGAGTGCCGCCCGCGCCCGTTCCTCAGCCCAATAGTGACTGGGGCGACACCGGATACACCCCGCCCTCGCCTCCGGCCTACGACACGACCTTCTTCCAGAACTACGGCGTCAATCCCTTCATAGACGCAAGGGCCGACCACCTCTCCACGTTCGCCATGGACGTTGATACGGCCTCCTACTCGGTGGCTCGACGTTTCGTGCTGGACGGGAACCGGCCCGATCCCGACTCCGTGCGCGTCGAGGAATTCGTCAACTACTTCGACCACGAATATCCGCAGCCGCACAGTGGCGCATTCTCCATAAACGTCGACGGCTCCCGCTCGCCGTTCACAGCTGACACGTGGATCGCCCGCGTGGGCATCCAGGGACGCGACGTGGCGGACCACCTCCGCAAGGACGCCACCCTCGTATTCGTCATCGACACGTCTGGTTCCATGGGCCGTGAGAACCGTCTGGGGCTGGTACAGCGCGCACTGCGTCTCCTGGTTCGCGAGCTCCGACCGACAGACCAGATCGGCATTGTCACCTACGGAGACCGCGGACACGCCCTGCTCAATCCCACCGAGGCGCGTCACGACGACTACATCATCGGCATTATCGACAGTCTCCGACCGGGAGGGTCGACAAACGCCGAAGAGGGTCTTCGCATTGGCTACGACATGGCAGACCGCTGGAACGACCCCAGGCGCATAACGAGGGTCATCCTCCTCTCGGACGGCGTGGCGAACGTCGGCCAGACCGGCCCCGACGCCATACTCCGGCAGGTCCGCCACTACGTCAACCAGGGCGTGACCCTTTCGGCCGTCGGCGTCGGCATGGGCAACTACAACGACGTGCTCTTGGAGCAGCTCGCCAACGACGGCAACGGCAACTACCTCTACATCGACAACCTGAGCGAGGCGTGGAAGTCCTTCGTCGACAACCTCACGTCCACACTGCAGGTGATCGCCAAGGACTCGAAGGTCCAGGTGTCCTTCAACCCTGAGGTCGTCCACAGCTACCGGCTCATCGGCTACGAGAACCGTGACGTTGCCGACCGCGACTTCCGAAACGACCGTGTGGACGCAGGCGAGGTCGGCGCCGGACACAGCGTGACCGCGCTCTACGAACTTCGGCTGAATGAGTGGACCGACGGTCCCATAGCCAAGGTCCATGTCCGGTACCAGGACCCCGACACCCATCGAGTGGACGAGATAAGCCAGAACTTCAACCGGCGCGACCTTCGCGACCGCTTTGAGGACGCTTCCCCGCGCTTCCAACTGGCCGCAACCGTCGCGCAGTACGCCGAGGTGCTCCGAGAGAGCTACTGGGCGCAGCACACGACGTTCCAAGACGTTCGCTACCACGCCGACCGCGTGGGCAACATGCTCCGTCACGATCCTGAGGTAACCGAGTTTGCCAAGCTCGTCAGCATGGCCTCGGGTATTTCCTACCGGTAACGCCCGCAATATCGAAGGTCCCGAGAATGAGATTACCTCGGGACCTTCGAACGGCCTCTACGCAGGTCTCTCCGACTGCCGACATTCAGAAGATAGTCGAATCACCGATTCAACCTGCGACCAAGGCAACCGAAGAGCCGTCAATGCAGGCTGCGGACTCCGAAACAATCACAGCCGAAGCGTACTCAGGTACGCAGTCCCAAGCCGAGCAGTCGACACCACAACACGTGGCAGGCGCCGCCCCAGCCGGAGCACCCCTTCCTCCGACCGGTGGCGCTCTGCCTCCAGCCTCCGTATCACCACCGACAACCGACCACCGCAACGGGGGCTGCGTCCCTGCCCCACCTCCTGCCTGCGACTCGACGCTCTTCCAGAACTACGGGGTCAAACCCTTCATCGACGCGCGCGTTCAAGGTCTCCCCAGAGCCATTCGCGAGCGTTCATGACGCTGGTGTGCAGGTCTCTCGCAGACACGCTGCCGAGGCCAGGGGCGAATTCCTGGCAGACAACAGACCATACGTCATCGGCAATGCCGTCCGAGTCGAGAATCGTGTCGTCGAGGTCGATAATGAGGGCCTTGGGAAGGTCCATCATTGTCGGTCCCACGAAGCGCTCCTACAGGCCCTTTTCAGCTAGGAAGGCGGCGAGGTCGGCCGTGCGGCAGGAGTAGCCCCACTCATTGTCGTACCAGCCAACCACCTTGACCATGTTGCCCTCCATCGACATCGTCGACAGGCCGTCGATGATGCTGCTGTGGGGATTTCGGATGATGTCGCTGCTGACGATCGGCTCCTCGGTGTACTCGACGAGACCGGCCATGTGGCTGTCGGCTGCCGCGCGGTAGGCGTCGTTTACATCCGCCTCGGTTGCGTCTTTGCCGAGTTCCGCTACGAAGTCGGTCACCGATCCGGTCGGGGTCGGCACCCGGAGGGACATGCCGTGGATCTTGCCGTTGAGTTCCGGCAGCACGAGGCCGACCGCCTTGGCCGCGCCGGTGGTCGTGGGGATGATGTTAGTAGCGGCTGCGCGGGCGCGTCGCAGATCGCTGTGGACCTGGTCGAGGATCTTCTGGTCGTTGGTGTAGGAGTGTACCGTGGTCATCAGGCCGCGCTTCACCTCGAAGGCGTCGTGGAGGACCCGGGTCATCGTCGCGATGCAGTTGGTCGTGCACGAGGCGTTCGATATCACGTCATGGGAATCTGGGTCGTAGACGTTCTCGTTTACCCCGAGGACGATGGTCGCGTCTTCTCCGGTGGCGGGCGCCGAGATGATGACCTTCTTCGCACCACCCGACTTGTGTCCCGAGGCTGCGGAGGCGTCAGTGAAGAAACCCGTCGATTCGACCACGATGTCAACGCCGTGGTCTCCCCATGGAAGGTTGGAGGGGTCGCGGTCCGCCATGACCGAGATCTCCTGGCCGTCAATGGCGATTGCGTCATCCGACGTTGCCTCAACGGTACCCGGGTAGATGCCGTAGCTGGAGTCGTACTTGAACATGTGGGCGTTCGTGCCGGTATCCGTCAGGTCGTTGATGGCGACGACCTTCAGGGTGTCCGCATGCCGCTCCATGATGGCCCGAAGCACCTGTCGCCCAATCCGCCCAAATCCATTGATTCCTACCCGAGTCGTCATGTGTTCGCCTCCTTAGCGATTGTATTGCAGCGTCGGTCGCTTGGCTTTCAGCCAAAGAATAGGCCACTGGGACCGATTCCTCAACTGCGTTGACTTGCCACGTATCCAAAGGTACCATGTTTCACATCGATGAATTGTTCGCAATATGATTTCACTTATGAAACGTGGTTTCAGAATTGTGACATAGTGATACATGCCCGACCGCGCGGACGATCTTGACGGCGAAGCTCTTGAAATCGCCACCAGGTACCTGCTCGATAGATGGACCCTCAAGCAGCTGGCGGCAGAGTACCACCGGTCACCCGCCACCCTTCACCGAAGGTTGGCGAATTGGCTTGACGACGGCAGGTTCGAGCTTTCCGACACCCAGGCTGGACATTCGGCTCCCCGTGTCGTAGGAATAGAAGACAGGCTGAGCGCGGAACTCTCCCGGCGTTCGCAAATCTGGCGCGCTCACGTCGCGGTTGTCGAGGGAGTAACTGATGCTCATTCTAGCGATTACCTGCAGCCTGATCAAAGCGGCGTAGCTCACCGGGCGGACGAGGCGCACGACCGGCTTCACCAGGCTCTGGGACAGGTGGTGTCCACATATTTCGCGACAAGACTCAGGCGGGGAATGACCGTCGGCGTCTCTTCCGGACGAGGGGTGGGATTTCTCGTCATGGCGCTGGCCGATCTCGCGAGGGATAAGCCCTTCCTCCTCAGGGGGTACCAGGGCATTCGCATCGAATCGCTGTGTGGAGGCGCCAGGGTGGGCGCATGGGCAGTCCCAACGGTCCGCGCGCTGGACGCCGACGAAAACGTGTTTCAACTCTCCTCAATTCTCGAGGTTCCCCGGAGCAACCTTGCCTACATGAGGGGCTGGATCTCCGGAGAACGGCGGGATGACGCCGCAATGTCCGATGCCGGTGGCGCGCCTCTCGACATAGCGCTGGTCGGGCTTGAGGTGCTCAACACGAGGCACCAGTTCTTTCTGCACCACGATCAGAACGTGCAGCTTGGGGCAATAGCGCCGTATATCGAGACCATCAAGGAGCTTCAAACGGACGATCCGACTCTGCTCGACAGCGTTGCCGGAATCGCCCACCACTTCTTCGTGACGGGCCGGCGCGACTATCCGGAAAGCCTCATCCAAGCCGTTGCCGGGATTAACGACGAGGTGCTCGTGGTGCCTCCGCAACGCATCGAGACGGCTGCCGAGGTCATCATGGCTGCGGGCGGCGCTCAGAAGGTCAACGCGCTCGTCCAGCTGCTGGAAGGGCGGTGCGCCGACGCCCCCGTGGAACTCGACAACCTGACGCTGTTCACGGACGCCTGGACGGCGGAGCAGGCACTGGAACGGCTCGGTTGAAGGGGGGCTACCCCTCGTATGCCGTGTAGACCTTGCGGCCCACGAACTCTGCTTCGTGCTCCAACTCTTCCTCGATTCGGAGGAGGCGGTTGTACTTCGCGGTACGCTCACCGCGAGATGGGGCCCCGGCCTTGATCTGGCCCGATGCCGTACCGACCGCGAGATCGGCGACGGTCGTGTCCTCGGTCTCGCCGGAGCGGTGGCTGATGACGACGCCCCATCCGGTGTCCTGGGTGAGCCGGATGGCTTCGAGGGTCTCCGTGACCGTGCCTATCTGGTTGAGCTTGATGAGCACGGAGTTGGCCGCCTTGAGGTCGATGCCCCTTTGAATGAGGGTGGGATTGGTCGTAAAGAGGTCGTCTCCAACTATCTGGACACGGTCCCCTACCCGCTCCATGAGAGCGGCCCATCCGTCCCAGTCGTCCTCGGCCATCCCGTCTTCGATACTGATTATGGGAAATTCAGCAGTCCACTCTTCGTACATGTCGATAAGCTCATCGGTCGAGAGAATGCGGCGCTCCTTGATGAGGATGTAGGCGGTCTGGTGGCGCAGTTCGCTTGCCGCAACGTCGAGGGCGATATAGCACTGCTCTCCTGGCCGGTAGCCCGCGGCCTCGATGGCCTCGACCACGAGATTGAGGGCTCCATGATTGGTAACGCCGCTCGGTGCAGGCCCGCCCTCGTCACCGACGGTCGTACCGAAACCCCGGTCTCGCAACACCTTGCGGAGGGCATGGTAGACCTCCGCGCCGGCTCGGACGGACTCACGGTACGTGTCGAACCCGGCGGGAACGACCATGAACTCCTGGAAGTCCGTTGAGTCGTCGGCGTGCCTGCCACCATTAAGGACGTTGAACATCGGCACCGGCAGAGTGAATTTTCCGTCCACGGCCAGCGACTGGTAGAGAGGGACCTGCCTGCTCACCGCCGCGGCCTGAGCCAGTGCAACCGAGACACCGAGGATCGCGTTGGCCCCGAGGTTGGACTTATCTTTCGTGCCGTCCAATTCAATGAGGATCCGGTCGACGGCCTCTTGATCGTAGGCGTCACATCCGAAGACTGCGGGAGCGATCCTGTTGTTCACGTGCGAAACCGCCTGAAGGACTCCCTTGCCCTCGTACCTCGTTTCGTCGTCGTCGCGAAGCTCCAGCGCCTCGTTCTTGCCGGTGCTCGCTCCCGACGGGACGGACATGCGTCCCCATGCCCCGTCGTCGAGGAATACGTCGACCTCCACGGTCGGATTGCCCCTGGAGTCCAGAATCTCTCGTCCCAACACTCGCGATATCGTCGACACGACTTTCCCGTCCCCTCCGTCGAATATTCAGTCGTTCGTCACATTCGCTGCACGCGGTCGACCTGCGGCCAGCACCGCCTTGTCGACGGCGTCCTTCGCGTCGCTCACCACGTTGATGGCGGGGTCGATGGACCCGTTCTTCGACAGAGTCCACGTCCGCAGACCGATGACCGGAATGCCCGCCTTGAGAGCATGGCCAATTTCCGAGAGGGTGCCGTAGCGCCCGCCGATGGCGATCACCGCACTGCCGCTCCGTGCGACGATGACGTTGCGCCCCTGACCCAGACCGGTCGGAATGGGAATGTCGACCCAGTCATTGGCGGCAGAGGGATCGCTGCCAGGAAGGACGCCGACGGTCGTTCCTCCCTGGGACTTCGCGCCTCGACACGCCGCTTCCATGATTCCGCGACCTCCGCCGCAGACGAGCGTGATGCCTCGCCGTGCGAGTTCGGCCCCCACTTCCTCCGCGAGAGCCGCAATTTCAGGCGGTGGTCCCGCCTCTCCTACGATGGAAATCTGCATGTCTACATCCCCTACAAGTCCGCCGCTCCACGTTCAAGTATATCATTCAAGTTTGAGGCTACGGACGGGATGACGGAGATGGGGGGTTACCGCAGAGGGAGCGTAGGACGGCTGGGGGGAGACTCACAGGGGAAGGATACCTTCGACGAGGTGCAGTTGCTCTCGTCTCCGTTCGAAATCTCCCACCATGTCGGCAACTCTATCCCAGAACCTAGGGGAATGGCTGCGCACTCGCACGTGGGCCAGCTCGTGGGCCACGACGTACTCGATGAGATCGGGCTCCAGCATGATGAGACGCCAGTTGAATCGCAGGGTGTTGTCATAGGCGCAGCTTCCCCACTGCCTGCGTTGATCACGGACGATCACTTTTGGTTTTTTCTTCCGGCCGACCATCGGCCACCAGTAGTCCACACACTTCGTGATCTTCTCCTCGGCACGCTCCATGTACCATGAGACGAATGCAGCACGCACCGCTTCGTAGCGTTCTCTGTCCTTCATGCCCTGAGGGACGGAGACCCGGAATCGTCCGTCTTCGAGTTGATCGCCGAAGCTAGTCCTTCGGAAGAGCCATCTTGACTGCAGAACTCCCGGAGTCACGTCAACGGTATCCATCTGGACCCATTCATACTGCTCGGAACCGCTGACTCCATCGAAACGGATTAACGGGGAATGTATGTCTGCGGTCCTTATGATGATGCGGACGTATTCCCCCATGTACGGCATGTACTCTCCGCTGACGAATCGCTTCTGAACACCCTCCGGCGGAGCCAGCGACAGCGGGCGGACATATCGGTGTGCCCTATCGCGGACCATCTCCCGCAGTGAATCGGAGTCCGCTCTCGCCGGCGCGACGACTTGAAGGACTCCATTCTCGAGATTGAATCCCACCGACTTCTTGCGTCGCTTGCTGCGACGTATTTCGTACATGACAGGCGTGTCATGATGGTGAACAGTGCCTCGCTCAATCCTTGAAACTTCCTCTTCCAACTGAGCCAATTCCGCTAATCGGCTTATGATCCACTGAGCCTTCTCACGGACGATCTTCCGCACTGTACTCGTCCTGGCATTCCACGGCACGGCGACTCGAACGACACCATCGTCCATAGTGATCTGGGCAGTCTTCTTGCGTCGCCTGCTGCGATGCACTTCGTACTTGACAGTGGCGCCTTCATAGGTGATGGAGTCCCGTTCAATCAATTCCCTCTCCATGGGTCAGATTCAAGAATCGTCGAGTCGAACGGGAATCGTTCTCGATGCCCCCGGAATCCCCCTGCGGAGCCGGTCCCGCGACTCGACAGACATGATACCCTTTCTCGTCAGCAGAGAGCCGGGACAAGTACGCCAAGGAGAATCCCCATGAACACTCCGGTCGTCGACATGCACAGCCACGTTGGCCGCCAGACATTTTATAGGATGCACGACGCTCCCGAACCCTACGTGCGGATCATGGACATTGCGGGAGTCGACGTGGCGCCGGTGAGTTGCATCTTCTTCGGTACGGCAAGGCAGTGCAATGATGCAGTCGAGAGGTTCGTGGCACTCAACCCGGACCGGTTCTTCGGCGTCGTGCACGTGACGCCGCGCTATCCCGACGAGGCCATGTCGGAGTTGGAGCGGGTATTCAAGCTGCCTGAGTTCAAGATGCTCAAGCTCTATCCCGACTATCTCGGCAAGCCCATCGACGACCCGTCGTATTTTCCGATCTTCGAGTGGTGCAATGACAATAACATCGTCGTGAAGAGCCATAGTTCGTACACCAGCGACGGAGACATACTCACCGCCCCTTCACTGTTCATCCCGCTCGCTGAGCGTTACACCAACATACGGTGGGTTCTGGGCCACTCCGGGAATGCGATGGCCGGGCAGATTCAGGCGGTAGAGGCTGCGCAGTCGTCACGAAACATCTGGCTTGAGACCTGTACATCACATGGGGAGCACGGGACCATCGAGTATCTCGTGGAGGGAGCGGGAGCCGACCGCGTTCTCTACGGCTCCGACATGCCGCTCATGGACGCGAGGTTCCAGATCGCCCGAATCGCCACGGCCGACATGGACGATGAGACGAAACGGCGGGTTCTCGGACTCAATGCGATGGAACTCCTGGGGATCGACGTGCCGTCCAGCTAGGGAGGCGCTTGCCTAAGCACGGAGGGGAACCATGACGCCGGCCGGCGTAATCCTGCGGGCAGTAGCCGCGCTCCTTCTTGGCGTGTTTGCATTTCTGGCGCTGGGCTACACGTTTACAGCCATGGGCATTCGGGACACCTTGCAGGGCCCGGAACCGCTTCTGGACGCGTTGGAGAAGCACCGCGCCTATGAGCGGGTCTACGACGACGGCATTATCAGTCAGCAGTTTGAAGGCGCCCTCAGGGGACTCGTCGGTGAGTATGTCCTCGATCCCGAGACGGAGGCCTGGCTCTTCAAAGAAATTCTCCCACCGAGCGAACTCAAGGCGGCCACGGAGGAGGATGTTGTCTCCGTAATAGCGTTTCTCAACGGTGAGACAGATACCTTTGAAGTGGCTATCGATCTCTCCGAGGCCATACCTCGTATAAAGCCCGCCGTGTTTCAACTCGTCGACGAACGGATCGACAACGCAGCGGTTGCACCTGTCAGTAGCGATGCGGAGCTGCGCGCCTCAATCAACGATCTCACCAACAACATCGTGGCAGGGACTATCCCCGACTCCGTTCCCTCCCTGGACAATTTCCCGCCCGACGCCGTCTTTGGGGCGCTTGTGCGGTCGGCAGAGTCGATTGAGGATGCCGGGGTACGCAGCGCCGTCCGGTCCAATCTCGAACGGGATGAGCAGGTCATATTGGACGCGCTGCCGGGAAATGACTCACGAGCGGCGCTGAAGCTCGCCGCGAGAGCAATCGCAGATCCGGTGATCGACAACTCCATTGATGACCTGCGTGAAGACCTCGATGAGAACCTTCGATTCAGCGCCGTCGACAAGATCGCCCAGTCTGTCGGGAGCCGCCAGGAGACCTTTGAGAGGTTCCGGTTCGTCAGGACGGTGCTCCACTTACTGACGGGGGTCATCTCCGTGCTGGCAGTCTTGCTCTTCCTGGCGGCCATCGCGGGCATTGCCGGGGTCTTCTACCCGTATTCAAGACACATGGTGAGATGGCCCGGCATAACGCTCGTCATCTGCGGCGTGACGTTCCTGGTCGTGGGCCTCCTAATATCCTCATTCGTAGGTGTGTGGGAGTCGGTCTGGTGTCCCCTCGTCGAGGTCCCGTCGTGCAGTTTGACCATCGATCTGGCGAGTGAACTCCTGTCCGACGCCGCAAACAGCATGACCGTACTGTCGGTCCTGGTGACCATTGTGGGTATTCTGGCCATCGTTGCCGCTCGCTTTGTCCCTGACCGCCAGTTGGGCCGAAAGGGGACTGCAGCCGAATAGCCCCGATATATCCACTCATGATTAAGAATGCTCTCAGGTCGGCAGACAGATTCTACAGCCGGTTGTCCACTCTCCATCTAACATTCATCCAGAAAGCCGCCATCTTTCTGGTGTCCACGGTTCTCCTAATCGCGATTACGGGAGCCCTGCTTCCATACATTGATGACATCGGCGTATGGGGATACCTGGGAGCGTTCGTCGTGACGGCGTTGAGCTCGGCGACCGTCGTGATGCCGAGTCCCGGCTTTGCCGCCGTACTCGTGATGACCAAAGACCTGAACTGGCTCCTTCTGGGCATCGCGGCGGGCCTTGGGGGAGCGCTGGGGGAAATGACGGCATACTACGTTGGAACGCAAGGGGCCGAGACACTGGAGGGGCACAAGTCCCACGAGTGGTTCCAGAGGGGAATGAATAGATTCGGAGGACTCATTATCTTCGTTTCGGCTCTGATACCCCTAATACCTGTTGACGCGGCAGGGCTCATCGCGGGGGCCGTTCGCTACCCCATCGTGAGGTTCCTTGTCTACCTCGCGATAGGCAAGGTCATAATGACTGCGACACTCATGTTTCTGGCATCCAAGGCGTTCGAGTGGGCGGCACCGTACCTTGAGTTTTTCCACTAGGATGTGTTGCGGTTGGGCGTGGGAGCACCAGACCAATGCCCTTCGACAGGCCTTTCAAGTAACTACTCAGGAACCCCCTCTCGTATCTCTCCCCCGGCGGGGGAGAGATCGTGGGTTGCTGAATGCAGTTACTGACACCCCCGCACGGCCCCGTTCGGCCTGAGCTTGTCGAAGGGCGCGCGGGGTATGACGCTGTTCAGAGCCCGCCCCGTACTGGATACGGGGGCGAACGTTGGCTGCCCACTTCCTTGCCGCGAGCGCTTGAAAGCCGGTTTTCAGCCCCAGGGGACTTCGGTCATTTCCTCGGCCCAGATGATGGGGCCATCGTAAGCGCTCTTTACCTCGCCTATCGCTTGGGTGTGGGCCAGGGGGTCCTCCAGGGTCAGGCTCTGGTGTACGAGGAGCATCTTCTTGGCGCCCGCATCGGTGGCCGTCTGGCCCGCGCCGACTGTGCTCGTCTCATAGTCGCCCGCCACCTTGTGGTCTGGGTCGTCCTTCAGGCGTATGCACTCCATGATCAGGAGGTCAACGTCCTTGGCCAACGCGGTCAGGGAGTCGCAGGGCCTGGTGTCTCCGGAAAAGACGATGGAACCCTCGTCGCTGTCGATGCGGTAGGCGAGGGAGTCAAGATATGGCTGGACGTGCTCAACGCGCGCCGCCGTAATCTCCCAGTCCTTTCCTGTTGCAACCTTACCCGGGCCGATGTCCTTTGCGTGAATTACGGGCGGTCTGCGTGGAAGGACTCCGCCACGTCCCGTGTACGCGCCGAGGCTGAGAGGGTGATTGGTGCGCGCGACGATGTCGTGCCAGTATGCGCCCACGCCCTCGCCTAGTATGCGCTCAGTGAGCTGCTCGGTCAGGGTAGGGCCATACACCTGGATCTCTTTTTCTTTTCCGATGGACATGTCGAACCGGGTGAGTAGAAAGGCGGGATAGTCGGCATCGTGGTCTGAGTGGTGGTGCGTGAAGAAGAGGTGGTCGACGTCCGTGGCCTTGAAGCCGGCCCGGTACATCTTGTACGTTGCGGCGAACCCGCAGTCGAACATCATCCATTCTCCGCCGACCTGCACCAAGAATGACGATCCCCACCTCAGGGGGCTGGGAGCGGGCGTACCGGAACCGAGAACTATCACACGAGGCATGTTGGCGGCCTCCTCTTGCGGGGTTGTTGAGCGCGACCATTATACGCACACGACGGTCGTATCGGCTTACTGCATAGGTGCCTTGCCAACTTATGCGGGAAACCGGCGTTTTGTGTATAGTACCCGCCACCACGTCGGGGCGGACTTGCACCAATGAGCTCACTCTCAACCTCCAAGCTCGTCCTGAGACGTATCAAGGACGCCAGGCTGCTCCTGGCGAGCATCTTCCTGGGTATCCTGTTTGCGACGACTCTCGCCGCGGCGGTGCCGATTTACCTGACCTCCCTCGAGCGATTGGCGCTCAACATCGAGATCGACCGGCTCGGACGATTTCAATCCAAGCTGCTGGCGTTCGCCTACTACATCCCCCTGACCGAGCGGCAACTGGCGGAGACCGACGAAACGTTTGACGACCTTGTCGAAGATCACCTGGGCGAGATGTACACGGGACACCGGCGGTTCGTGACGGGTCTCCAGTTCTACGCCGACCTTCCCCTGGTCCCTCTCCCTCCCGCCAACGGTCCGAACGGGTCCGCCGCCAGGGTGAACCTTCGGAGCCTGTCCGACTTCCGAGAGCACGTGACGGTCGTAGAGGGGCGCCTTCCTCTGGAACGAGTCACCGTCGATCCCGGCATACCCATCCTTGAGACGGTGCTCGGCGAAACGGCGGCCTCGCAGTTCCGGCTGGACGTTGGCGACGTTATCCGCATCACGCCCGACCTGAACGCGCCTAGGGCCATCGACCTTCACATCGTGGGACTCGTGGAGCCGACCGACCCCGAAGGCGACTACTGGCTCCCGACACCGGCCCTCTACTTCATTCCGGAGGTGCCTGATCCCGACGACGAGGGCGACGGAGTCTATGATCCCCAGATTCCCCCGGTGCCGCTATTCGCCGACATGGGGACGCTCGTCGAGAGGGTGGACGCTGCTTTCCCCGGTACCTTGAGCATCAGCATCTGGACGATCAACTTCGACAAGGAGGCGATAAAGGCGCTGACGCCCGACCGGATACGGACGAGCTTCCGCAACTTCGAGACGCAGTTCACCCTTCGGATACCCGGAGCGGGAGAGGCGTCTTCCGGCATTCTCCGGCTATTGGCGCGGTTCGATACGAGGAGTTTCTTCTCACGAGTGCCGCTGCTCCTGCTGCAAACGCTGATGGTGGCGTCGGTGCTCTTCTTCCTCGTCATGATGGTCTCCTATCTTGTGCGCAGCAGGCAGGCGGATACCGCGCTGCTGCGGGCGCGAGGGGTGACTGCGTCGAGGATATTCCGCATCTACGCCCTTGAAGGGCTGGCTATGGCGATTCTTGCCGTGATCATCGCTCCCTTCCTGGCCATTGCGGGCGTGGCCCTGGCGGGCGCCCTGCCCTTCTTCCGTGAGATGACGGATGGCGCGCTTCTCCCCCTGGTGGTAGGCCCCATGCCGTTCATCGTGGCGGCCCTTACGGGTCTTGCCTGTCTCGTCGTCTACGCCATACCTTCGGCGGTGGAGACACGGGGCGGCGTACTGCTGCTCAAGCTGCGTTCGGCGAGGCCCGCCGCACTGCCTTTCGTCCATCGATACTATCTCGACATCGGCTTCCTCGTCATCGGAGGCATCATATTCTGGGAACTGTATAACAGGGGCAAGATTCTCTCCGGCGGCCTCTTCCGGAACGTCGACGTGAACGAAGTATTGCTCCTGGCGCCGGTGATCTTCCTGCTGGTTGTGGCGCTGCTCTTCCTCAGAGTATTCCCGGTCCTGTTGCGATTCGTTGCAGGCGAGTCTCCGGCGTTGTCTCACCTGATTCTCGCTCTTTCGGTCATTCCTCTGGCCGTGGGAATTATGTACAGAGAGATTCGGGCTGATCCGCTTGGTACAGACTGGATAGGCCCCATAGTCATACTGGTCCTGGTGGTGGGAGCATACCTTTTCACGGCGAGGTCGGAGCTTCTTCGATACCGCATCGCCGGATACCTTGTCCAGGGCGGGCTGATCTACTGGTTCCTCGTGGAGGAACCCTTGCGAAACGCCGACGTCCTGACGGCTCCGACCGTTCTGCTGGTGGCCATCGTTCCAACGCAGCTCGCGTTCATCTTCTTCAGGGTCGCGGCGCGCATCACTCCGGCTTCAGTCTCGATCGGTTTGAGGTACGTTTCACGCAATCCGCTCCAGTACTCGTGGCTCATACTGCTGCTCGTGATGACGATGGGGGTCGGCGTTCTGGCCACAACCGTCGGAGGAACGCTGGAGCGAAGCCAGACCGACCAGGCCCAGTACGACGCGGGCGCGGACGTGCGAGTCTCCCTGCGGGACGACGTGTTTCTTTCCCAGTTTCCCACGGAAACTCTGCTCCAACGGTACCGGGACATACCGGGAGTTCGGACGGTCTCCCCGGCGTACCGCGAGCCGCGTTTCAGCAGGTCGGACGGCGTGGAGCTGTTTGCCGTAGATTCTCGCGAGTTTCCCTTCCTGGCATGGTACCGGGAGGACTTCTCGGAACAGCCCTTCGGTGAAATCATGCGGTCTCTCAACGCGCATCCGCCGCCGGAGAGCATCCTCCTGCCCGAGGACGCTACGACCATCGGCATCTGGACGAAACTTGAGCGCCCCATCGACCAGCTCTGGCTGCAGGTGATTCTCCAGGAGGAGGACGGAGACCTGACGACCCTTTCGCTCGGCGAGCTATGGGAAGCTCCGCCGGACCGGTCTACGGACTCCGACGATACCACCATCGTGATACCGGACGACCCTCCCGAACCCCAGTGGAGGCTCCTCAGCAGGCAGATTCCCGTGAGGCTGCAGCGCCCGCTGAGCCTCGTATCGGTCCAGCTCTACGAGGCCCGTGTCGGCACACTCACGCCCGGCTCGTTGCTCATAGACAACATCCACGTCCAGACGGCAAATTCCGCACAACAGGTCGCTTTGGAGGACTTTGAGGGGCTGTTCCGTTGGACCCCCATCGTCGCGTCGGGGTTTGCACCGGACCGTCTCTATTCCTATGGGGGAGATGCGAGAGACGGCGACCGTTCCGCCATGTTCCGCTTCGGCCAGGAGGGGCAGCGCGGCGTGCGGGGCATATATCTCAGCCCGACGGGTGGCGAGCTCCCGGTCGTGGTGAGCACCGGTTTCAAGGAGTCCGTCGGCATAGAAGTTGGGGACCTCATTCTGATGAACGCCGGAGGTAGGGCCGTTCCCGCTGTCGTCCGATCTTTCGTCGACCACTTCCCGACGATGCGTCCCGGAGAACGTGGGTTCATTCTCGCCGACCTGAATGCCCTGCTGATGCACGCCAACATCATTAGTCCAATCAACAGGCTGACGCCGAACGAGTTCTTTCTCTCGGTATCGCCGGCCGCACATGAGCTGGTAATCGAGCGAGTCAACTCCCTGTCACTCTCGCCCGGGACGATCTACGACCGGCTCTCTCAGGTCGAGACCGCGCGGCTCGATCCGCTCACCACAGCGGGGTGGACGTCGATGGTGTTCGTCGCGGTGGCCATCATCCTCGTCACCATAGCCATCGGCTATGCGACGTATCTGCTGGCGTTCCTCGACCAGAGCAAGGGAGAGACGGGTTTCCTCCGCTCGCTGGGACTCTCGAACGGTCAGCTTCTCGGTCTGCTGGCGTTCGAGCACATTGCGATACTGCTCATTGGAGTTCTGCTCGGCACCTGGGCGGGGTTTCAGATGAGCCACCTGGCGGTATCGTCCGTGGTGATCGTCACTTCCGACGATGTCCTGCCGCCATACGCCTCCGTCACCGATTGGGGCTTCCTCGTGCCGATCTACGTCGGGATCATCGCGATCGTCGCCGTTTCGTTCGTGACGCTGCTGCGTGCTACGCGACGGATAGATCTCCAGACGATCTCGCGCATGGAGGCGTGAACGGGATTGCGCAACGTGGGGCGGGTTTGAAACCCACCTCTACGAAACCACGGTGTAGGACCCTTCAGCCCTAGTGTCCTGCTTCGCAAGTTCATCGTATTAATCGGTTGTCTCGTTAGACCTGCTCTTCGTGGTTCGACAAGCTCACCACGAACGTATTTTGATTATCCCGTTCACCCCCGTATCAGGTACGGGGCAAGCTCTGAGCTTGTCGAAGG
>DAOUKG010000081.1:0-16679 GCA_034421575.1 Dehalococcoidia bacterium | reverse complement strand
TTGGTTTGAAGGATGAACACTTTAGATTCCTCTCTCCGCTTCGCTACGATCGGAATGACAGTGATGGGGCTATGACTCGCAAGTATGGAATACCTAATACCTACCCCTGTCAGTCCCCGGCGGGGGAGAGATTATGGTTGTCTGTATCTCTGCGCCGGTGGGCTGACAGGGGTAGGCATTTACCCTCACCCCAGCCCTCTCCCGCGAACGGGAGAGGGGTATGTATTTGACTTTCAGCCACTCTCCATGAACCAGCAAGCAGCCCCACGGCTGTCATTCTGAGCGGAGCGGAGTCGAAGAATCTAAAGCGTCTGTCACGACGTAAAGCTGACACGGAAAATTCTCACCTGGTTTGACTGTTGGTGATGATGAGAAGCGTGGCACTGGCTGTCCGGTCTTGCGGTTATGGATTTTGGATTCCTCCCTACGCTCGGAATGACAGAGTTGAGGTGGAATGATAGAGAGAAAGGGGGCGGGCCATAGCTGCAATTCCGTTTTGCCTACCCCTGTCAGCCCCCGGCGGGAGAGGGCCTTCGACAAACTCAGGTCGAACGTGCTTCCGCGCAGCCACACGGCAGTCACTGACACCCCTGCATGGCCCAAAACGCGGGGCATAACGCTGCTCAGGGTGAACGGGGTCCCTTTTAGACACCCTCTTGGACGGACGTTCCGGACGAAGATGAACAGTCAGAAAGTCACTTGAAACTAGGGTGGAATTCAACCCGTCGGGTCGTGGCCCGAGAATTAGCCAGTTACCAAATTGAAACTAATCGCCGCCGCTGGGCTCGGGGAGCGGTGGGGGAGGGGCGTTGAGCAAGTCAGTGAGCGCCTTGCCCTCAAGGGTCTCGTGCTCGATGAGGTAATTCGACACCTCGGTAAGCTTGTCCTTGTGGGTGACGATGAGGTTCTTGGCCGTGTGGTATGCGCCTTGGATGAGGCTATGCACCTCTTCGTCGATCGTATCGGCGATGCGCTCGCTGTAGTCGGCCTGCTCCGAGATCTCCCTGCCGAGGAAGACCAGTTCCTCGCGCTTGCCGAAGGTGCGTGGGCCCAGCTTGTTGCTCATACCGTATCGCATGACCATCTGACGAGCGAGATTGGTTGCCTGCTCGATATCGTTGCTCGCGCCGGTGGTAATCTGCTCCGCACCGAAGACCTCCTCCTCAGCGGCGCGACCGCCCATGAGCGTGGCGAGACGAGCCTTCACCTGCTTCAGGGTCATGTAGTAGCTCTCTTCGTCGGGGATCGACTTGGTGTAGCCCCCGGCATGGCCGCGCGAGACGATGGTCACTTTGGCGACGGGATCCGCGTCGTCAAGCAGGTGGCCGACGATGGTGTGACCGGCCTCGTGGTAGGCTGTTACCTCTTTGTCGCGCGCGCTGATGACCCGCGACTTGCGGGCGGGTCCGGCTATGACCCGGTCGATGGACTCGGCGAAGTCCTCGTAGAGCACGGTCGTCCGGTTGTTGCGCGCGGCCAAGATGGCGGACTCGTTGACGAGGTTTGCGAGATCGGCGCCGCTGAATCCCGGCGTCTGCTTGGCGACGCTCTCGACATCGATGGTCTCGTCGATGGGCTTGCCCTTCATGTGGACCTTGAGGATGGCCTCGCGTCCACGCACGTCCGGGTTGTCGAGGGTCACCTGGCGGTCGAAGCGGCCGGGCCTGAGGAGGGCGGGGTCAAGGATGTCGGGACGGTTGGTAGAAGAGAGAACGATGACGTTTACGCTCGTGTCGAAGCCGTCCATTTCGACGAGTATCTGGTTCAGGGTCTGTTCGCGTTCGTCGTGTCCGCCGCCGAGACCTGCTCCGCGGTGTCGGCCCACGGCGTCGATCTCGTCGATGAATACGATGCAGGGCGCGTTGCGTTTCGCCTGCTCGAAGAGGTCGCGCACGCGGGACGCGCCGACGCCGACGAACATCTCTACGAATTCCGACCCGCTGATGGAGAAGAAGGGCACCCCTGCCTCGCCCGCAACGGCCCTGGCGAGCAACGTCTTGCCGGTGCCGGGAGGGCCTACGAGAAGGACGCCGCGAGGGACGCGCGCGCCCAAGGTCTCGAAGCGTTCGGGGTATTTCAGGAAGTCCACGACTTCCTCCAACTCTTCTTTCGCTTCGTCGGCGCCCGCAACGTCCTCGAACGTGACGCTGGGCTGGTTGCCGACGAGCATCCTGGCGCGGCTGCGCCCGAAGCTGAAGGTCTGGTTGGTGCTCCCCTGCGCCTGACGCATCATGAACAGGAGCACTGCGCCGAAGAAGATCAGCGGCAGGAAGTTTATGAGGATCCCGAAGAGACTGCCGAGACCGCTAGACCCGACGACCACGACGTTGGGGTTGCCGCCCTTGTACGGGTCGATTCCCGCGTCGACGAGGATGTCGACGATGCTGGCATTCTGCTCGATCCGCGACGAGAAGGTCTCCTGCAGCGGGGTGATGATGGTCAGCCGGTCGCCGCTCACCTCAATGGTCTCGATCTCGCCGCGCTTGGCCATCGCTACGACTTCGGATATGCTCAGGTCTTTATTGCCGCCGGGCACGTCCGAAAACAGCGTGAAGAAGATCGCGATTACGGCCACGACGATCAGCAGGTAGATAAAGCCATTGCGCATGAAACGGGAGTTCATTGCCCCTCCAGAGGACTTCTCGCCAATTGTTCCGATGGAACGGTAAGGGGGACTGGTATCCCCTAGCTATCATAGTAACACCGTTTACAGTCCCAGTTCAAAGCATGAATTCGACCTCAAATCCGTCAAACTGCGGGACGTGCAGCTTCAGTCGTCCCGGCCCAGACCCTGCTCTCCCTCAGGACGTCGAGGCGCCGTCGGATCGCCTGTCGCGCTCTCGCCAAAGTGCTCCGGTTTCCAGTACCAGACGCGACCCTGATCGGCTCCGGCAACGAGTTCGAACTTACCGTCTCCGTCCCAGTCGACGGGAGCAGGATGCACGCCGTGACGCCAGAACTCCAGCGGCAGACCGTCCTTGTCCCACAGGACTACCTCAGGCCGTCTAAACAGAGGATTCTCGTTCGTTCCGACGTTCTTGGCGAAGAGGACGTAGCTGCCGCGATACGGGCTTCCGTGCTGAGGGCCGATGCCGAGGAGCAAGTCGAGCACGCCGTCGCCGTCCCAGTCGACCACGTTGATTTTCGTCCTTCCGCGACCATCGCCTCCACCTTCGGTGTAGACCCCGTGGGTCTTTATTGTCTCGCCGTCCTCGTATCGGAGTTTTTGTCCAGGGTGCAGCAGGGACGGTTCGTCGGGACCGACTCTTCGGAAGATGGCAAGATCCAGGTCTTTATCCTGGATGACGATGTCGGGAAGGCCGCTGCCGGAGAAGTCCCCGACACCCGCCTGCTGTCTCCATGGGCCACGCAGCGGTTCACCGTCGGTGACGTGCAGGCGTTGTGGGGGGCCGAGCTCCGGTTCGGTCTTCGTACCCCAATTCGGATACCAGTCGTAGAGGCCGATCATGTCGCTTATGAGCAGGTCCAGGAGGCCGTTGCCGTTCCAGTCCACGAGGACGGGGTTGCTGTAGCCGCCGGTGTCACCGTCGTAGGGTCCCTGGGATCCGCCCCAGTGGTGACCTCCCGCAGGGTCGGGTGCGGCGAGGCGGCGAATCTCGGTCGTGCCGTAACGCACCCTTTCGGGAAGGGCGAAGCGGAGCGGATTGGTCGATAGGGTCTTGTACCAGAGGACGTAGCCCTCCACGCCGCCGACCACGAGGTCGGGTGTGCCCGTTCCTCGCCAGTCGCCGACGGTGGGGACGCTGAAGAAGCTGTTGCCGACGTGCGGGTTGCGCTGCTTGATCCTCTTGGGCGTGTCGTAGACGGGACGGCCATTGGCATCACTGTCCCGGAAGCGCGACCATGACGGGGACTGTGACCGGTCGCCCGCGAAGATGTCGAATCGACCGGGTTCCAACACGTCGGACACGCCGATGTTGATGTCGAAGTTCGTGGAGCGGTTGAACGGTTCGTTGTGCAGGGTGAATAGCTCGGTGATGTCGCCCCACAGGGGTGTTTCACCGTTCACGACGAGAGGCAGGTGGTAGACCCTGCCGTAGTAGGTGCAGAGGAGAAGTCCCGCGACGGGGTTGGTCGGGTCGACCGGCGATACCCACATGGTGTGACGCGGCAGATCGATGCTCGTCTGGCCCGCGTAGGTGAATTGGATGCCGCCGTTAACTTCGAGCGTGGATTCCCGCTTCCGTGGGAATGACGGAGATATGTGGCCCGTGTTCTTGAAGAGGTGAAGGGTCGGCGTGGGAACCTGGCCAATCCAGCGACCGTCTTGATGGTAGCGGTTGGCCTGGTCTTCGGGAGAAATCCCCGTTTTCGGGTCGATGTGGTACCCGCTGCGTTCGCCTCCGCTGACGACCACGAGGTCGGGTCTGCCGTCGCCGTTCCAGTCGATTGCCGCCGTGGATCCCTTTGCCCATGACTTGGCGTCCAGGTCGGTGCCAATCACCTCAACCGGGGTCCCGGCTTCACGGTCCGTCGCGACGCCTCCCGCCAGCGAAAGGGCGACGACCGGCCTTTGCGAGTAGTATCTCAGCCCGATGATCACCTCGTCCGCGCCATCGCCGTTGAAGTCGGCGGCCGTGAGCAGGAAGCCGGTGAGGCCCTCGTCGTTCTCGTCGCGCTGGGCCGACCGGGAAATCGTCCCCCATCGCCGCCCCCGGTCGACGACCGGCGTTCCGTCCGCGAGGGTGTCCACGAACTTGTGGGCGAAGATGTCGTTGCCGGACGTTACGAGCTCCGGTTCGCCGTCGCCGTCCCAGTCGAGGATGTGTACGGTCGACGTGGGGTCGCAAGGCGCGTGAAGGTCGCCGATGACGTTGTCGTCGCCGAGTACCAGAGGTGATCCGTCTCCGGTGTTGCCACCCTCGATGGGGCGGGGGTATGTGGGCATGATCCTATTCCTCCTGACCGTTCACCGTGATAGTCGAACGCGCAGAATTATACGCGTGAACGAAAGAAATCGTCGTGTTTTTTCGTAGAAATTAGGCCGTGGTCGTTATGGTATCCTTTGGGCGGCAACGCAGCGGGCTCTCGGACGATGCAAACGCACGGGAGGAATGACATGAAACGACCACGCCTGATCTACTACAACGACGCGCACCACTTTCACGCCAAGCGTATGGAACCGCCCGCGAGCATCCACATGCTGGAGTGGCCGGTCAACGAGGTCGCGGGCACGGGGGTAGACCTACTCGTGCTGGGTCTTGGCTATGGCGACGTCTACTTTCACCAGAGCAAGGTGGGCCGTGTCGTTGGCCAGCAGAAAGAGGTCTGGGAGAACTACATCGACTGGCGGATCATGCGGATGGTCGAAGAGGCCGCAGAGAAGGGGACCGACCAGCTTCGTGAAGTGATCCGGAGGGGCCGAGAGACGGGCATATCCGTTTATCCCAGCTTCAAATTGCAGTCCACCAACGCTCGCTACAGTGAACGGTGCGGACGGCTCAAGTGGGAGCGGGGCAGCGAGGTCTGCATAGGCGAGCCCGGTCGCAACGAATGGGCCTACGACTACGCGCTCAAGGAGGTCCGCGACGAAAGCCTCGCCGTCATTCGTGAGGTGCTAGAGGACTATGAGGCCGACGGCATCGAGCTTGATTACAAGTTCGGCGGGCAGTATTTCAAGAGCGACGCCGTGGACGAGGGCATCAAGACGATGAACGCCTTCGTGATGGAAGTTCGCGAGCTCGCCACTCAGGTCGGCCAGAAGCAGGGCAGGGAAGTTGGCGTCATGGCTCGCGTCGACCTTTTGCGAGACACGAACCTGTCGGAGGCGCTCGACACGGAGCAGTGGCTCCGGGACGGGTCGCTCGACTACATCGTGGGGCAGGACCCCTTCGTCGTCTCGGAGACGGGAGTGCGACAGTCGTGGATGCCGGACGCCGCCAATGCCAACGGGGCCGGCGCGTACTACCGGCCGCCGAGGCGCGTGTACGACGAGCGTGTGGGTCTGCCGAGCATTGAGATGTATCGCGCGCTGAACCAGACGCTGGCATCCGACGGATGGGCGGGACAGTACCACGGATACCTTCTGTGGCCGTTCGCACACCGCGAGTACCAGATCCTCCGCGAGCTGGCCCACCCGGAAGTACACGTCCGCAGCCACAAGCGCTACATCGCCCAGCCGCGTGAGGGCGTGGAGGGCGAGCCGACCAAGACGCCGCACCGCGAGTTGCCGGCAGAGCTTACGGAGGGCGAGACGTCATCGGTGACCATCCGCATCGAGGACGACATCGAGAGTGCGAAGGCGGACGGCGAGATGCGCAAGCCGATACTGACGATCAGGTTCTCGTACTTCTGCATTGAGGACGAGTACGAGATCAGGTTCAACGGCGAGGCCCTTCCGCTGGACCAGGCTGAGATCACCGACGAGCGCGGGCTTGAGATGCGGACGATATTGCGCGGTGGGATGGACCTCCAAGCGCCCATGGGCATGTCGGCCCACTGGTTCCGGTTCTCGCTGCCGATAGACTTGGTCAAGCGGGGCGACAACCTCGTCGAGGTCGAGATGTTCAAGTTCGAGCCTCGCGCGGGGTTTACGCGGAGCATCAACGGCGTCGAGGTGCTCATGCGCTACAAGGACATGGAGCGTCCTCAAGGGTTCGATGTGGAGCGAGTGTCTCCGCTGTCGGCGTAGAGGGACGTACTGTTCCCGTCTAGGGTTGACAATTCGTCGTTAATGGTGTGAAAATGGCGGGTGTCACCCCGCCGCACGTGTCCTTGCTTTCCGTTTCCCTTTGTGATGGTTGAGTCTGTCACTGCGAGTTTTGGGAAGCGAGGACCATGAACTACGCATTCACCCTTCGACAGGCTCAGGGCGAACGGAGTCTTTAGTATTAGCGTTGCCACCTTCACCGCCTGGTATGAATTGGGGGTTCTTCTCTTTGTCGTTACGGCGCTGACGACGGGGGATGGATTCCCGCCTTCGCGGGAATGACGGAGGTTATGCAAAGGTCTCCTTACGAGGGAATGACGGTGTGGCTGTCGCCTGGGCTGAGGTCTTCTTTCCTGGCATTGACAAGCTGAGAATGGCTGACCGAATGTATGGGTGATCGCCAGCGCCGGATGTCTTATGACATCCCGTTTCGGTGGCATCGCGAAGTCCTGCTATTGGTCGGTAAAGCTGAAAGAGGAATAGTTGGTATCTGAAATCATCCAGCGTTTCACAGGCCCGCGCACCAAGGTACCGGTGCGGGAATACGGCGCGTTGCTGCTCAAGTACCTCCGTCGGCAGAAGGGGCTGGTTGCGCTCGCCTCGGCGCTGATCCTCACGAATATCGGACTGAGGCTCGTCAACCCGCAGATCATGCGGTACTTCATTGACGAGGCGGTGGCGGGCAGTACGCTCGGTACGCTCGTGGGTGCCGCGGTGGTGTTCATCGCCGTGGCGCTGGTGCAGCAGGTCGTCGGGGTGGTCGCGACGTATACCAGCGGGCAGGTCGGATGGAACGCCACGAATGCGCTGCGCTCGGATCTCGCGCGTCACGCGCTGTCGCTCGACATGCCCTTCCACAACAGCAACGCTCCTGGGGCGATGATCGAGCGCATCGACGGCGACGCTCAGACGCTAGGGGGGTTCTTCTCCACGTTCGCCGTTCATATCGTCGGAAACGTCATCATGTTGGTGGCCGTCCTCGCGCTCCTGTTCCGCGAGAACTGGCTGGCGGGTGCGGCGCTTACGGCGTTTGCCCTGATTGCGCTGGCGGTCATCATTCGGATGCGTAACGTCTCCGTAACGAACTGGAGGGCCAACCGCGAGGAGAGCACGGCGACGTACGGGTTCATCGAGGAGCGCCTGGCAGGGCGCGAGGATGTTCGGACGAGCGGGGCGCAGTCGTACGTAATGAAGGGCTACTTCGACCACATGTGGAGGTGGTTCCGCGTTCGGGTCAAGGCGGCGTTCGTCGCCAACGTCGTCACTGGCACCACAGAATCGATCTATGGCGTCGGCTTGGCGGTGGCACTGGCGGTAGGGGCGTACCTGTTCTACGAGGGCTGGATCACCATCGGAACGGTCTTTCTCATCTACGGGTACAGCCGGCTCATCATCGCGCCGATTTATCAGATGTCCCACGAGATCGAGGCCCTCCAACAGGCGGGTGCGAGTGTCATCAGGATCAGTGATCTCCTCCGCACTCGCCGGGAGGTGGCGGACGGACGGGGCATTCGTTTCCCCGATGGGCCGGTTGGGGTACGACTCGATGCCGTTTCCTTTGGTTACAACAGCGGAGAGCCTGTCCTGCGGGATGTCACTTTGGACATTCAGTCCGGTAGAGTTCTTGGTCTTCTTGGCAGAACGGGAAGCGGGAAGACGACGATCACAAGGCTCCTCTTCCGCCTCTACGATCCCGATATGGGCAGGGTATTGATCGGCGGTGAGGACATCCGCGAATCGCGAATCGCGGAGCTTCGGAACAGGGTGGGGTTGGTCACACAGGACGTGAGGTTGTTCCATGGGACAGTGCGGGACAACCTGACGTTCTTCGACCGAAGCGCGCCCGACGAGCGGTTGCTCGAAGTCCTGCATGACCTGGGCTTGAAGCGATGGTATGACTCGCTTCCGGACGGTCTCGATACGACGCTTGAGCCGGAAGGGGGTGGTCTCTCATCCGGTGAAGCTCAGATGCTCGCATTCGCGAGAGTGTTTTTGAAAGACCCCGGGCTTGTCATCCTAGACGAGGCCACGTCGCGGCTGGACCGGAGCACCGAGGCGGCCATCGAGCGGGCGGTCGACAGGCTGGTTGAGGGGAGGACAGTGCTCATAGTCGCCCACCACCTTGCGACCATCCAGAGGTGCGACGATATCGTAATCCTCGAAGATGGACGGGTAGTGGAGGCGGGAGAACGGATGGCACTTGCGGCCGATCCCAGCACAAGGTTCCATAGCCTCCTACGGAGCGGGCTGGAGGAGGTGTTGACGTGAGCACATGGAGATATCTCAGGTCTCTCGCGTGGACGTTTAAGTGGACGCTGTCGCTGGATTTCTTCGTCCAAGTAGTTCTGATAGCCGCTCTTGAACACGCATTCGTGCTCACCATTCGAGAGATATTCGACACCCTGACCGGGGATGCCAGGACTTCCCTGGGTGTGTGGACGCTCTGCGCGGTGCTGGCCGGCATGGTGGCCTTTCAGATGGTCTTGTACATTGGATCGATCACACTGCAGTTCGCCAACCAGTTCATGATCGGGGCTTTGCTGCGGAGGAACGTACTCGCCCACATCATGGACTTGAGCGGTACGAGAGGACTTCCTGCTTCGCCCGGAGAGGCGGTGACGCGGTTCCGCGGAGACGCTTCGGGTGTTGGCAGGTTCTACATTTGGCCCAAGTTCATTGCCACACAGCTGTTGGTGTCGATAGTCGCCATCGCAATCATGGTGAGCATCTCTCCCTTTGTTACGCTCGTTGGGTTGTTGCCCCTCGTTTTGGTGTACCTGATCGTCCACTTTGCCCGGACCCGTATCGAACGTACGAGAAAGCAGAGCAGGGAGGCGGCAGGGGACGTGACAGGTTTTCTCGGAGAGATGTTCGGCTCCGCTGAGGCCATCAAGGTGGCAGGAGCAGAGGCTCACGTGCTCAACGAGTTTGAACGTGTTAATGCAACACGCAAACGAGCAACCCTGCGCGACACACTTCTTACTCAATCGCTAAACGCCATATTCCGCAATATGGAAAGTATCGGCGTCGGCGCAATTATGATAGTCGCAGGTCACGCTTTGCTGAGTGGGGAGTTAACGGTGGGTGACCTCGTGCTGTTCGTCTTTTACCTCGAGGGGTTCGCGTGGCTTTGGAGCGGCCTTGGTCGGGTGATGACGGAGTACCGGCAGCTCGGGGTCGGGCTCGGACGGCTCGATGAGCTGATGCCGGGCGCGTCGCCCGAAAAGCTTGTGGAGCCCAACCCGACGCACCTGTTTCGGAAAGCGCCCGATCCCGTGCATATCGAAAAGACCGATGCCGACCGGCTGGAAAGCCTGGAGGCCAGCGGGGTGACATATTTGTACCCGGACTCGGAGCGGGGCGTGCGTGACGCAGACCTGTCGCTGCGGAAGGGGTCGTTCACGGTCATAACAGGAAGGGTCGGCTCCGGCAAGAGTACGCTGCTGCGCGTCCTGCTGGGGTCGCTGCCGCTGCACGCCGGGGAGATTCGCTGGAACGACACGTCCGTTGAAGATGCGAGTGAGGTGTTAGTGCCGCCGCGCGTCGCCTACACGTCCCAGGTGCCGCGCCTGTTCAGCGAGGAGCTTCGGGGGAACATTCTGCTGGGGCTTCCCGAAGGCAGGGTGAACCTAGAGGGAGCCGTCAGGTCGGCCGTGCTGGAACAAGATATCGACGATCTCGAAGACGGGCTGGACACGATCGTGGGGCCGCGCGGCGTGAAGCTGTCCGGCGGTCAGCAGAGGAGGGCCGCGGCGGCGCGGATGTTCGTCCGGGAGCCGGAGCTTCTCGTCTTTGACGACCTGTCGAGCGGTCTCGACGTGGAGACTGAGCAGACCCTCTGGGAGCGGCTGTCCGACCGCTCGGACAGCACGGTGCTCGCGGTCTCTCATCGGCGGGCGGCGCTCCGTCGGGCCGACCACATCATTGTGCTCAAGGACGGGCGAGTGGATGCCGAGGGGAAGCTCGACGATCTGCTTGCTACCTCCGATGAGATGCGGCGGTTGTGGGCGGGGGACGTGGGGGGCGGAAGAAAGTAGAAAGTATTGCGTAGGGGGCGGAGGACTCGTCCTCGCCTTTACCCTCACCCCCGTATCGAGTGCGGGGCAGGCACTAGCCCCCGTGTCGGGGCACGGGGCAAGCTCTCTTCCACGACGGAGAGGGGATAAGAGGGCCTTCGACAGGCTCAGGCCGAACGGGGTCTTTTGGGGGTTACCTTCTTGCGGTCCTGAACTGTGTTGGCATGACCTGATTCGCTGTCGAAACGTTGGAATTTGTGAGCGCCCAGGGCGTGATACGCTACGTCGTGGTGGGTTTTCTTAAATTTTTCCTTTCTCGACTCAGTCTCGTTGGTATGAAGGTATATGACAACCCCCTTTTTCGTCACTCTCGCGAAGGGAGACCTTTGCATATCGTGTCATCCGTACGAAAGCCGGAGGCCGGACACGTTGCAGGATCGGGCTTTTTACCCTCACCCCAACCCTCTCCCGCGAACGGGAGAGGGGGTTAAGCAAAGGCCTCCGGAGGCGGAATCCAGATCGAGTGCCGTACATGATCCCAATGTGCGATAGATTCCCGCCTACGCGGGAATGACAGGGGGAGTGCGGGAATGACGAGGGAGCGTCGATGGTGCGTGTAATGGATCGACCTCGCCGAAAGCTGCATATCCGTCGGTGGCTGGCTTATGCCATCCTCTCCGTGTTGTTGGTGCTGCCAAGCGTGGACCGGCTGCACATCACTCCTGCGCGGGAGGTGGCGTCCGACCACGTCTTCTCGCTGGTGCAGTGGCATATCACGCATTTCTTCGGCAAGTGGGGACATCTGATTCGGGAGACCATTCCCGGGCAGAGGCCCACTCGTCAGGAACGTATCGAGATCGTGGACGAGTACCTGCAGACCTCGCTGCTGGCGGAGAAGGAGGAGCGACTGATCGAGGGTCGCATTGCGCGGGCCGGCGGGGCAAGCAGCGCGAAGGGTGCAGTCATCTCCCGTGAGTACCTGGACGAGCTGCTTGGCCTTCAACGCTCGCTGCGTCCCAAGGCGGAGGAGGCGGTCGAGTCTGAACTCAGCGCCGTCCTGCACGATCAAGGATTCGGACTGTGGGGAGAGGTGATCTTCCCTCCCGTGGACATCAGGTTCGGCCACCTGCCGACCATCATCGTGACCTCGCGCCGGGACAAGATCGCGCGGCTCGAACGGCTGCTGCTCCGTCCCGAATTGGAGTACATCGAGCGCGGCAGGCTGGAAGACGAGCTACTTGAGAAATACGATCTCTCGGCCATCGTGGGCAATCTGGCCGGACTGTCGACGTATCCGACGCTGGTAACCGACACCGCCTCGCTGCGTTCCGTATTGCGCACGGCGGCGCACGAATGGCTGCACGTCTACTGGTTCTTCCGGCCGTTCGGACAGGCATTCTGGATATCGGAGGAGATGGCGACCCTCAACGAGACGGCGGCAGATATCGCGGGACGCGAGATGGGTGACGATACGTTCGTCCGCATGGGCGGGGACCTCGACGACAACGCCAGGCGCTACCTGCCGCAGGAGGACCGCGATCCCCGATTCACCCGGATGATGCGCGAGACCCGTCAGCGCACCGAAGAGCTTCTTTCCGAGGGCAAGATAGAAGAGGCCGAGGAGTATATGAAGGATCGCTGGTGGCAGATGCGCCTCGGCGGGTATGGACTACGCAAGCTCAACCAGGCCTACTTCGCCATGCACGGCATTTACGGGGAGAGCGTGACCTCAGTCAGCCCGATAGGCGACGAGGTGGCAGAGTTTCGCACGTACTACGACACGACGGGCGACTTCGTCAGGGCGTTGAACGGCGTTTCGTCGTACGGGGAGTTTCTGAGGCGGTTGGGGGAGAAGCGGGGGGATAGAAAGTAGAAAGTATTGCGTAGGGAGTTGCATGACGATCGTGTGCCGGATTACTCCTTTGACTTAAAGATAGTCCGGTAGTATCGTGACGGTACTCTCTAGCACAGAGTCGTGTCTACTTACGCACATGCACATTGGCCAAGGTCGGCCCTCGGGCCCCCTTGATGTGCATGTCTGTGGAAAGGCGACTTGTGCTAGAGAAGCCAATCCTTGCCGCAAGGGGGCAACCCCGTGAAAAAGATTGTTGCAGTAGCGTACGTTCTCATAATCGCATTGGCATCCACAGTCGCCTTCGGGTGTTCAGATCCGGCAGCCGCTTCCGTTCCCCCTGACACGCCCATACCCCTCGAAAACCCGGCGATTCCTCCCGATCCCGTCGGCGGGTCCGGGCCTCTCTTGATACCGCTGGAGAGGGGAATCTCCTCCTCCGCGACGGAAGGGGCCGGACCCATCGTCGCTTCCTCACTGAGGAGCACAAGCGTGGATCAACCGTCCGCGAGATTCCCCGACGCGAAGCAATACATGCTTGACCTCATCAACGAAGAGCGAAGGAAGGCGGGGGTACCGGAAGTCTCTTTGGGCGACAACAACGCGGCGCAGATACACGCCGAAAACGCAATCAGGGATTGCGTTTCGGGCCACTGGGGCACAGACGGGCTGGGGCCACCGATGAGGCACTCCCTCACCGTAGGTTACCAGTCGAATAGCGAAAATGCTTCGGGATACAATTATTGCCTAACAGACGAAGAAAGACCTTCCTATCGTCCTATACAGAGTATCCAAGGCGCACTGCGCAAACATATGGACGGATACCTGGCGAGTCCCGGACATAAAGACAGCATCCTGTACCCATGGCACCGGAAGGTGAACCTGGGGCTTGCGTGGGATACCCATCAGATGTGGAGCGTGCAGCACTTTCGAAGGAGACTACACAGACTGCAGCGTTCCACCTGCGATAGAGGGGACGACGCTGCGGGTAAGCTGCACGGTGAGTGAGGTGTTCCCGTCCAAGTACTACGTCCAGAAAATTTACTACGACCCTCCTCCCCATACATTGACAAGGGGACAAATCGCTCGGAGCTATGGCTACCACTACGGAGATGAGGTAGCGCAGCTGAGAGAGCAGGCGGGACCGGGGTACTACTGGCCGATTGACGAGACGTTTGTCACACGCTACAGCGGATGCACTCCTTACGACGTCGACCCAACTTTGCCTGCTCCCTCGTCACTCTCCGAGGCGACAAAGCTGTATAACTCCGCAAAGATCTGTCCGCGGAGTATAAAACTCGTTGCCGTGCCATACATAACCGGAGAGGAAACGATAACCGAGTCTTCGTTCACCCTCTCCCATGATATCGAGCAGGTTCTTACCGAGCACGGGAGCGGGGTCTACACGCTACTCGTGTGGGGCTGCTCGGTCGCCGACTCGTTAGACAATCCGTGTGAAGACGACAACGCCATGGTGATCCTCGAAAAGTCCATCTTCTACGGGATCGATCCTCCGGATACGTACACACCGGCACAGGCTTCCGACTCCACGCCTGCGCCTACTCCAACACCGACGCCGACGCCATCGGCCCCGGCGCCGCGAGTGGACTGCGGGTCGGCGGTGACCGACACGTCCAACACCGCGCTGGTGGCAGACTGCGAGTACCTGCTGGGCATGAAGGACACCCTGCGAGGCAGCGCGTCCCTCAACTGGTCGGCTTCTCTCCCGATAACGGGGTGGACGGGCGTTAGACTTGGGGGTACGCCTCAGAGAGTAACTATTGTCAAACTTCAGAAACAAAACCTAACTGGCAGCATCCCATCCGGGATAGGAAGCTTGGAAAAGCTCCAGGACCTATGGCTCTACACCAACGAATTAACAGGACCTCTTCCTGCCGAGTTGGGCAACCTTTCCGAACTTGAGACCCTGATGCTCAGCAACAACAACCTGAGCGGTCAGATTCCTCAAACGTTGAATAATCTATCACTCAGCAGGCTTTGGCTGAAGGGCAACGATTTCACGGGATGTATGCCGGCCAATCTGCTCAATGTCCCGGACGGCGACGCGGCGAGCCTGAACCTGCCCACGTGTGAGGGGTCGCCATCTCCGACACCAACGCCGACACCGACGCCGACGGACGATGATGACCTGACGGCCTTACTCGCCGAGGGCCATTGCACCCAGGCGGACCTTTCCCAGGCCCTGGGCGGGACGTACACGCGCACGGATTTCGCGCCGTTTGTAAAGTACGACGTAAACGGATGGGGACTGTACGCGTTCGCGAAATCCGAATGGGTCAACGACGATGATTCCGACAAGTACGTCTACTGCTTGACCGTCCTCTACGACAACGTATCCAGCGCGGTTCTGGACGTTTCCTATGACAGGATGAGGCGCTTGGTGGAAGGGAATCTTGACGTACTGGGGCAGAGCAAGGCTTCGCAACTGCCTGAGATTGGGCATCGTTTCATGGCAATGCACATCCAACTCGGGAACGCCGACGTGGACGGCGACCGTTGGATACAAGAGAATGACCTCGACGCCAATCCTATAGGTGGGAAGACCGTTTCCCTGCTGCGAAGGGGAGCTTTAGTCGTCGTGGTAAGTGAATCGAGCTACGGCCCTGAATATACCGACAGGCGTCCGCCTTCCGTTGACGGCGTCGTCGAAATATCCCAGCGCATCGACGCTCGGCTTGTCGCAATCGCAGACGCGAGTGACATCAGCGCCGAGAGTCTGAGCGGGGAGGGTTTCTCAGGAAGCGGATTCTTCGACATTGCGCCGACGCGCTGACGGTGAGATGGTCCCGTTTGACTCAAGTATAGGCGAGTAGTAGCTTAACTCTGCTTTCTATCACGGAGTCGCATCGGCATGCAGGCGTGTTTACGTCAGGGGCGGTCTTCCGGCCTCCTTGGGGTAACGTCGTGGAACCGGCGGCTTGTGGTAGATGAGTAAGTTCTTGCCGCAAGGGGGGCACATCTCATGAGAGCCGTCGCCATTAGCGTAATATCGATAGTCATCCTCATATCCGTCTCGGCTGTGACGGTCAGTCTTGTCAGCGGTCAGTCGGACTCCGTGTGCGCCACGGGCTCCGCCGCAGCAACGAGCACTCCCAGCCTCATCGCCGATTGTGACACTCTTCTGAGCATAAAGCCGGATCTTCGCGGCACGGCTCCGCTAAACTGGTGGGCGGGTCGTTCGATGGCGCAATGGGACGGCGTTAGCGTTCAAGGCGGGCGGGTGGATGAGGTCTCCCTCTCAAATAGGAGTCTCGACGGCATTGTCCCGGCTCGGTTGGGTGATCTGTCGGCGTTGACGACGCTCGACCTGAGCTCCAACAGCCTGACCGGCGCGCTCCCTTCCAGCCTCGGGAATCTGTCCAACTTGGAGTCGCTGGAACTCTCCTCAAACAGCTTGAGCGGGCAGATACCTGAGACTCTGAACGGGCTATCAAAGCTGAACTATTTGAGGCTAAGCGGAAACGACTTCACCGGATGTATACCGGCGAATCTGCTCAATGTGGCGGACGGAGACGCTGCAAGCCTCAATCTGCCTGCCTGCGCAGGCGGTACGCCTATTCCGACAGCAACGCCGGTTTCGACAGCAACGCCGACACCCACACCGCTGCCGACTGCTACGCCGCTCCCAACTCAGTTCAGCGAAAGACTGTCGGCAATTGAGGCTAGGTTGAGTAGTATTGAGAGCAGGCTCGCCGCAGTAGAGGAGACTATTTCGCAGCAAATGGCTACGCCTACACCCAATGCGACCACCCAAGAAGCGCAGAATTCCAGGTGAGGGCGTAAGGGAGTGCGGTCCCCGACGACGGCGGGGCAGTTAGGCTGATGCTCTTGGCTGTGCGATCTTCGTTTTGGGGGGTGTACCGCCCTTGTGGGATCCCGGCTTGTGGAGAGCTTTGCGTAACACATCCCAAAAGCCTGTCATTCCGAGCGCGGCAGGGAACCGGTGGGCCGAGATCTTTGAAATGACGGGTAGTAATAGGGAGTTGGATTCGCATTCTACAACCACAGGGCGGGTTTGAAACCATCTGCTCCAACTAATTCACTTTTCCGACGTTTGGGTGCGTGTGTGACATTTGCGATTAGCATATCGAGGGGTGCGAGTGAGCACCAGTTCGGGCGG
>DAOUKG010000080.1:0-14475 GCA_034421575.1 Dehalococcoidia bacterium | reverse complement strand
ATAGCTCACAAAGCAGGGGTGGACCCGTTCGAGGTGTCTATTGGCCTACTGGTCGAGTATGCGCCCCAGTATGCCTATGAAGGCAGGGACCCGGTGAAGATATTCGTGGAGCGAGGGCGTGAACTGGGCTTCATTCGACCTTCCCGTAGAACGCGAATCCACGCCCCAAACATACCCGACGAGGCAATACTGCCTGCACCACCCGGACTGGTGCTCACTCGCACCCCTCGATATGCTAATCGCAAATGTCACACACGCACCCAAACGTCGGAAAAGTGAATTAGTTGGAGCAGATGGTTTCACCCTCACCCTAGCCCTCTCCCGCGAACGGGAGAGGGGATAAGAGGCCCTTCGACAGGCTCAGGGCGAACGGGTTGTGCTCTTGGGGCGAGGGGGATTCACCGCAGAGGGCGCGGAGAGCGCGGAGGGATTCTGGATACCGGCCTTCGCCGGTATGACGGGTGGTGGGGGTGCGGGTATCGGGGACGGGCAACCACAAGGGTTGCCCCTACGATGGGTTGGCCGGGGGGTATTTTCAGAGGAATCTCTCATGTCGGCTGCCACCGACACCACGAAACATGAGAATTGTAGGGGCGATTCGCGAATCGCCCCTACGGGAGGTTGGCCAGGGCATGGATTCCCGCGTTCGCGGGAATGGCGGGGTGTGGGTGCTGCGGGAATTGCCCTTCGAAAGGCTCAGGGCGAACGGGTTGTGCTCTTGGGGCGAGGGGGATTCACCACAGAGGGCGCAAAGAGCGCGGAGGGGGAGGTGGATTCCCGCGTTCGGGGGAATGACGGGTGGGAGGATTCACCACAGAGATCACGGAGAGCACAGAGGGGGAGGAATAGATTCCGGCTTTCGCGGGAATGACGGTAGGGGCGGCCTCGGGTAACTGTTCAGACTTCGTGAGAGCGCCCGACATACACAACCACCGTCATACCCGCGAAAGCGGGTATCCACAGGGAGGAGAGTGTTCCTCTCATCAACTCTGAACAATTACGGCCTAGGCGATTTATTGACACTTGAAACGGGCTAATCTAGGATTTACGTTAGCAGTCGCTTTGGGCGGCTGCTAATCACGTTATTGAGAGTACGCATAGTACGCTTGGAGGAGATGGAGAATGGGAGAGATCACGTACGCGCCGCTTGGGAACCGTGTCGTCGTCAAGCCGTCGGAGGCGGCGGCGGAGATGAGCGCCGGAGGCATATTCATCCCGGATACGGCGAAGGAGAAGCCCCAGGAGGGTGAGGTCATAGCGGTCGGGCCGGGCAGGACGACTGATTCCGGAGAGCGGATTCCCGTCGATCTGGCGGTTGGAGACACGGTTATCTATCCACAGTACGTCGGGACGGAGTACAAGGAGGACGGGGTGGAGTACCTCGTCATCGGCGAGGACGACATACTGGTCGTGAAGTAGGATACAGAGAAAGAAGAAAGTATTGAGAATTGCGTAGGGCCGGAAGGCATGCGCGCGTAGGGGACACGATCCGAAGGGGTCGCCAAACAAGGACAGGGAGGATGGGACATTGCCAAAGCAGATGGAACATAGCGACGAAGCGCGAGCGGCGTTGAAGCGTGGGATCGACCTGATGGCCCAGACGGTAGGGGCGACATTGGGACCGCGCGGCAGGAACGTCGTGATCGACGACGACTTCGCCGGGCCGAAGGTGTCGAGCGACGGGGTGACGATCGCAAAGGAGATCGTGCTCGAAGACCCGTACGAGAACATGGGCGCGCAGCTTCTCAAAGAGGCTGCCAGCCAGACGAATGACAACGCGGGAGACGGCACGACGACGGCGACCGTTCTGGCCCAGGCGATAATTCACGAGGGTTTCCGAAACATCGCCGCGGGCGCGAACCCCATGCTCTTGAAGAAGGGCATCGACCAGGGCGTCGGCGTCATGCGCGATTCGATCAAGGAGATGTCGCAGCCGGTATCAGGTCGCAGACAGATCGGCCAGGTGGCTGCTCTTGCCGCCCACGATGAAGAAATGGGCCAGATCATCGCCGACGTCATCGAGAAGGTCGGCAAGGACGGCGTGATCACGGTCGAGGAGTCGAGGGGACTCGCGTACGAGCAAGAGTACGTGGAGGGCATGGAGTTCGACAAGGGCTACATATCGCCCTACTTCGCGACGAACCAGGAGCGGATGATCGCGGAGATCGACGACCCGTACATTCTGATCACGGACAAGAAGATCTCTGCCGTGTCGGAGCTGGTTCCGGCCCTGGAGAAGGTCGTCCAGATCAGCAAGAACGTCGTCATCATCGCGGAGGACATCGATGGCGAGGCGCTGGCGACGCTCGTGGTCAACAGGCTTCGCGGCGCGTTCAACGTTCTGGCAGTGAAGGCGCCAGCCTTTGGCGACCGAAGGGCAGCGATGCTCGACGACATGGCGGTACTGACCGGGGCTACGGTCATCAGCGAGAACGTCGGGCGGAACCTCGACTCGATCACCATCGAAGACCTGGGCAGGGCGCGACGCGTCGTTTCCACCAAGGACGAGACGACGATAGTGGACGGCGGCGGGTCGCCGGACGCGGTCACGGGCCGGATGGCCCAGATCCGAGCGCAGGCCGATGACACGACGTCCGACTACGACCGGGAGAAGCTGGAAGAGCGATTGGCCAAGCTGTCAGGCGGCGTCGCGATACTCAAGGTCGGGGCGGCGACCGAGGTGGAGCTCAAGGAGAAGAAGCAGCGCATCGAGGATGCCCTCGGCGCTACGAGGGCTGCAGTGGAGGAAGGCATCGTTCCCGGCGGCGGGGTGACGCTCGTCCGCGCGGCCGAGTCGCTCGATACCCTCGACCTGGAGACCACGGACGAGCGGACGGGTATACGCATTCTCCAGACCGCGCTTCGCGCTCCGCTGAAGCTGATATCCGAGAATACCGGAGTATCCGGCGAGGTGGTCCTGTCGGAGACGCTCAAGCACGAAGGGAGTTGGGGCTACGACGCCGAGACGGGCGAGTACGGCGACCTGCTGGAGCTTGGCATCGCCGACCCCGCGAAGGTCACGCGGTCGGCAGTCGAGAACGCGGCGAGCCTCGCGGCGATGGTGCTGACGACCGAGTCGCTGATTACGGACATCATCGAGAAGCCTCTGCCCGGTCAGCCTCCCATGCCGGACTATTACGACTAGGGGCTGGGTGCTGGGGATTCACCGCAGAGGGCGCGGAGATCGCGGAGTGGGCCTATGGATTCCCGCTTTCGCGGGAATGGCGGTGTGAGGATTCACCCTCACCCCAACCCTCTCCCGCGAACGGGAGAGGGGGTTAGTAGTGGCCACCATCGATCTGCTCAGTGACGAGGAACTGTATGATCTCGCGAAGAGCGAGGGAGGCGAGTCGTTTCCCGTTGAGGTGGTTGACCGAATCGTTGCGGGCGAGGGACCCATCAGCGTGTATCGCAGCTATCGTGGCATGACTCAACAGGAGTTGGCGTCAATTGCCGGGATCAACCCCGTTTACCTATCTCAGATAGAGACAGGGAAACGCTCCGGATCGACGAAGACTCTGGCCGCTCTCGCCAAAGCGCTGAATGTTACGGTGGACGATCTGATTTGACTCGCATTTGCTGAGCTGCAGAGCGGGGAAGTGTGCCTGTGGATTCCCGCTTTCGCGGGAATGACGGTGTGTGCATTTGACGCTTACGCCAGATATCTCCCGCGAACGGGAGAGGGGGAAGGCATAGCGGATTTTCGGCGGGGCGGTTGGATCGACCGTCCCGTTTTTTTGTGATGGATTGGGTGGGGCTTCACCTATGGTTCGGGTCTTGACGGGGCAAGGGATGGCTGTTGCTATAATGCCCCTCACCACCCGGCCTTGTCCGCGCTGCGCCGACCGATCCGAGGGCTTGCATCGAACGTGTTCACGCATCTGCACACGCATACCGAATACAGCATGCTGGACGGCCTCAGCCGTATTGAATCGCTTGTTGACCGGTGCGTGGAGCTTGGGATGGACAGCCTCGCGATCACCGATCACGGCGGGTTGTACGGAGCAATCGACTTCTACCAGACGGCGACGGCGGCCGGCATCAAGCCGATCATCGGGTCCGAACTGTACGTGGCGCTGCGGAGCCGGTTCGACCGAACACCGGACGACAAGGAGCGGTACCACCTGACGGCCCTCGCCAAGAACGAGGCGGGGTACCGGAACCTCATCAAGCTGGTCACGAAGGCGAACCTCGAGGGCTACTACTACAAGCCCCGGGTTGACCGGGACCTCCTAGAGCAGCACAGCGAGGGCCTCATTCTCCTGTCGGGGTGCCCCAGCGGAGAGATCCCCACGTACATCGCGCAGGGGAGAATGGACGAGGCGAAGGGGGCCATCGCGTGGTACCGCGAACGCTTCCCCGACTACTACCTCGAGTTGATGCAGCACGACGGGGTGCCGGAACTGCCGATGATCAACGCGGGGCTCATGGACCTGCACCGCGAGACCGGCACGCCGCTCGTCGCGACGAACGACTCGCACTACACGAACCCCGGCGAGCACGAACTGCACGACATTCTGCTGTGCATCCAGACGAACACGAATATCGAAGACGACCGGCGAATGCGCTTCGATGACCATACGTACTACCTGCGGACTCCGCAGGAGATGCAGCGGCTGTTCGCGGACATTCCCGACGCAACGTCCAACACGCAGAAGATCGCGGATATGTGTGATCTTCGGATCGACTTCTCGCAGCTCCATCTGCCGCATTTCGAGATCGAGTCGGGCATGACGGCGGACGAGTATCTCAGGAAGATCTGCGAAGACAGCCTGCGAGAGAAGATTCCCGACGCGGGCGAACGGGAGCGACAGCGACTGGACTACGAGCTGGACGTGATCTACAAGACCAAGTACGCGACGTACTTCCTGGTCGTATGGGATATCGCGCAGTTCGTCAGGCGAAACGATATCGAGCTTGCCGTACGAGGCAGCGCGGCCGCGAGCCTCGTGCTGTACCTCGTCGGGGTGACGGACGTGAACCCGCTGACGTACTCGCTCGTGTTCGAGCGGTTCCTCAACGTCGAGCGAAAGCAGATGCCGGACGTCGACATGGACTTCCAGGACGACCGGCGGGACGAAGTGCTGAGGTACCTGGTCGAGAAGTACGGCTCGGACCACGTCGCGCAGATCATCACGTTCGGGACGATGGGGGCCAAGGCTTCAGTGCGGGACGTGGGCAGGGCGCTGAATATGTCGTATGTCGAGGTCGACAGGGTGGCGAGGCTGATCCCGAACCGGCTGAAGATCACCCTCAAGGAGGCCCTGGAGACGAGCGATGAACTCCGGGAGATCTACGAGGCCGACCCGTCCATTGCCGACCTTGTCGACAAGGCAAGGGGCCTGGAGGGCATCGTACGCCACTCCAGCACTCACGCGGCGGGGGTCGTGATGTCGGGCGAGCGCCTGGACGAGATCGTGCCGATGCAGGCGTCAGGCCGTGGCGGAGAGGACGACGGCAGCTCGCTGCCGACGACGCAGTATGCCATGAACCCGGTGGACGAGCTCGGACTGCTCAAGCTGGACGTACTGGGACTCAGCAACCTGACGATTCTTGCGAAGGCGCGCGAGCTGATCAGGGAGACTCGAGGAATCGACATCGACCATCGCGCGCTGTCGCTGGACGATCCGGAGACGTATAAGCTGCTGTCGCGAGGTGAGACGGGGGGCGTGTTCCAGCTGGAAGGCTCCGGGATGACAAGGTACATCAAGGAACTGAGGCCCACGCAGTTCGGCGAGATCGCTTCGATGATCGCGCTGTACCGGCCGGGGCCGATGGACCACATAGGGTCGTACATCGACGCCAAGCACGGGCGGGCTCCGGTCCGGTACCTGCACGAAGACTTGAGGGACATTCTCGAAGAGAGCTACGGCATCATCGTCTTCCAGGAGCAGGTGCTTCTGATAACGCAGAAGATCGCGGGGTACACCCTGGGGGAGGCGGACAGCGTTCGCAGGGCCATGGGGAAGAAGATCCCCGCCGTCATGGCGCAGGAGCGGGAGAAGTTCATCACCGGCGCGCTGGCGCAGGGGTATCAGCAAGAGTTGGCGGAGCGGGTCTTTTCGCTCATAGAGCCGTTCGCCGGATACGCGTTCAACAAGGCTCACGCCGTTTGCTACGCCCTGATCTCCTACTGGACGGCCTACTTCAAGGCGAACTACCCGCCTGAGTACATGGCGTGCCTGCTGAACGCCTTCGCCGAGAACTCGGACAAGGCCGCGGCAATCGTCAGCGAGTGCAAGCGACTCAGGATTCCGGTGCTTGCCCCGGATATCCTGAGAAGCGAACCCTACTATTCCATCGAGACCGGAGAGGACGGCGAGCCGTGCATCCGGGCGGGTCTCGCGTCGGTCAAGAACGTCGGCACGGGGGCCGTCGAAGAGTTCGTAGAGTCCAGGGCGTCGCTGGACGGTCCGGTCGAGAGCATCGAGCAGTTCTGCAGGGCGGTGGACGCCAGCGGGTTGAACAAGAAGACCCTGGAGAGCCTCATCATGGCCGGAGCGTTCGACAGGTTTGGGGACCGGGGAGCAATTCTGGACTCGATAGACAGGATACTGTCGGTGGCCGAGAGCGAGGCGCGGCTGAGACATTCCGACCAGACCTCGATGTTCGACATGTTTGGAGCATCAGTCCCGACTCCCCTGACGAGCATCGAGCTTCCGAACGTCCAGACGCCGACGTCGGAAATGAGCCAGTGGGAAGAGGAGCTGCTTGGTTTCGCGATCTCCGGCAGCGAAGAGTTCGACGCGATGGTCGCCGACAGTGACGGCAGCGCCATCATCTCGGTCAGCGACGTCACGGCGGAACTGGCAGGGAAGAGAGGGGTGGTCGTAAACGGCCAGGTCTCCTCTTCGGAAGAGCGTTTTACGAAGGCGGGCAAGAGGTTTCTCATCGTCAAGGTCGCGCTGCTGGGCGGAAGCGCGGATGTGTTCGTGTGGGACAACATCCTGGAAGAGTCGGGCGCGTTATGGGAGCCGGGCACACTGGTCTCGCTCGTGGTGTCAGTGCGTGTCCGAGACGACGATCGAATCAGCCTCTCATGCCAGAGCGCGCGGGCGTACGAGCGACCGGATGAACGAGAATCGGAGGACGAAGAATTGACGACAACCAGCCCTGAATCCAGGGAGCCGGCTTCCCTGCCCACTCCCGACCTGACGCTCCGATCACCCTCCCCCAATGGAGGGAGGAGCGATTCGAACGGCGGCGTGGTGCGAGAGCCCGCGGCCAGCTACGAAGCGCCGAAGAGCGCTGCGGCGAATGGGACGAGCGTAACATCTGCGCCGTCCTCCTCGAAGCAGCTCGTCATTCGCCTTCGAGAGGGGGACGACGCCGGTAGAGACAGGGAGCTTCTCGACGACATCAAGAATGCCCTGGTCGAGCATCAGGGCGAAGAGGAAATCAAGCTGGAGATAGCGGTCGAGGGCCGGCTGATCACGATGGACTGGCCGATGCTGAAAGTGAAGATCAGCGACGATCTGCAGGGCGCCCTTAAGGAGTACGTCGGCGAGTCCGGCGAGGTGAGCGTCCGGGAGAAGGCGGCGCCGGCTGCGTAGCGGTTTGTAGCAGGAAGACCGAAATTTTGAAATGATGGGTAGTAATTGGGGGTTGGTTCATGTTCTGTAAACACAGGGCAGGTTTCAAACCCGCCCCTACCAGCTCACAGTCCGTTACCCTTCAATATTAGGATGCTGAACCACGAGCCTCCATGTCGAGGAGACGTCTTTTGAGGTCGAGGCGGGTCCGGCCGCTTCCGTAGCCCCCAAGCGACCCATCGCTCGCGATAACCCTGTGGCATGGAATGAGGAACGGGAGGCGGTTCCTCGCCATGGCCTGTCCGGCGGCGCGTGGAGCGCCTGGCCGTCCGGCCTCCGACGCGAGCCACTTGTAGGGCCGGGTCTCCCCTGAGGGAATCGTCCGGCATGCCTGCCATGCGGCCTGATGAAACGGGGAAGCGTCGTCCACGTCGATGGGCACGTCGCTGAAGTCCACGTCGCGCCCGTCCAGGAACCGTTCGATCCTGCGACGGAGGTCGATGAACCTCTCTGGGGTCTGCTCCGCTCCCTCCACCTCGCTGCCGAGCTTGTCTCGTGTCGCCTCGATGGTCGACTCCGGCAGGGTTGTCCGGCGGATTCCGCGCTCGGAGGCGAGCACACCGACCCATCCCTGGGGGGTCTCAAAGATGTCGAAGCTCAGTTCGGTCATACTCGAAAACGTCCAACGGGGAGGAGCCGCTTCAGCGTTCTCGACAGGAGGCCGCCGCGAATTCGCTTCCAGTGGTCGTGCAGGACGGAAATGGCGTCGTCGTCGGACTCCTCAATCTTTGCATAGCGACCCAGCGCGAAGCTCCATGCAACGGCCTGCGCGCCGGAGGACGCCACAGGCACGGCGTCTCCAATGGCGTAGGCGTAGTCGAGCGGCGTGTGATAGGGCCTGCGCCTGATGCCGGCCAGGGTCCCCAATCTGCTCATCTTGATGTAGTAGCGTTCGGCCGCACCGGCCTTGCCGAGACCGATGTTCCACACAAACCAGAACAACATCCAGACCAAGGCCGCGGCCGCAAACGCAATAGCGGCGGGTACGGCCCATCCGGAGGGATTCCAGCCGGGCTGGACCACACCGGACGCGGAGCTTGCCGGCTCCATCAACTCGTCGCAGCCGAGAGCTTCCGCTTCTTCGGGGTCAGCCTGCTCCAGGAGCTCACATTCCTCTTCGAGAGAAAGGGAGTCGCCGGGGGTTATGCTGTCCAGCAGATCGTCCACGGCCTCGGCCGCAGCCTCCTCATCAGGAGAATCCACCACAGCGGTGAGTTCGCCGCGGTCAACCTGGGGCCAAGCGGTTGTCGGCTCGAAGTCAATCCATCCGTGTCCGGGGAAGTACACCTGAGTCCAACCGTGGCTATCCCTGTCACGGACGGCCCAGCGCCCGGTTATGTCAACCTCTCCGGGGGCGTAACCGGCCGCCATTCGGGCAGGCACTCCAACAGACCTGAGCATCACGGTCATGGATGACCCGAAGTAGTCGCTGTAGCCCGTCTTCGTATCGAAGAGGAACCAGTCAACACCGTCCACGCTGGTTGGAGGAGACTCGATGTCCTGCGAGTATTCGAAGCCACCCTCGTTGCGCAGGTAGTTTTCGATTGCCAGCGCTTTATCGAGCGGAGTTTCCGCGTCTTCAGTTATCCGCGCCGCCAGGTCTCTGACCCTGTCAGGGAGAGTGGAAGGAAGCTGGAGGTAGTGGTCGGTGATGAACGTCGGGTATTCATCTCCGGCCAACTGCAGGTCGTTGTTCGTGGCCTGGGAAACGAACGAATAGAGGGTATAGGGCTGGTCCTGCGGGAGCGTCTGCTTGAACTCCCAGTTCACCACTTCAGGGATCTCCGGGTCCTTGCGCCGAAGCGTGACCACGCGCTGATCTCGCCACCGGTCGGACTCGCTTCCCGGAATCACGTCGAGGACGACGAGGTCTTCCGGCAGGACCTCTGAGATCAGCGACTCTATGAACCGATTGGGGGGAGGGTTCAAGAGGTTGCGCAGTTCCGCAGCGAGTTCTTGAATGTCCGATGGGAGCTCGCTGTCAAAGGTGGAGCTCTTCAGATCGATGTGGAAGACCCTCGGTTCGAGCGTCTCAACTACGGCAGCGTGGCTGATCCAGTCGACGTTGCCTCCGACGAACAGCTCATCGCTGTCGAAGGTGAGTTGAACGCGCTGGAAGGCCAGCTCCCTGTTGTCGGACTCATGCGGAGGCGGCGGGAGTCCCTCAGGGCCGACGTTGAGCTTTATCGTCTTGCCCGCTATCCAGCCCTTGGACGTGTAGTGGCTGTAGGTGCGGGAGAGCCAGTAGGTGGCGGACTTCGAGTTGGCCACCATCACGACTTCGCCGCCGAAGGAGATTTTCCCTTGGAAGGGAAGCGTATTGCCGAAGAACCGGCCCGTGACATCGTTCTTCGACGTGATGCCGGAGAATAGACGGGCGAAATCATCCTCGAAGACCGTTAGCGGGTCGCGTCCCCAGTTCCACACGTCGATGGCCGCGCGGACCACGTAGACGCGGAGGGGGGCGCCAATTGAGGCGATGAGTATGATGGCCGTCACGGACAAGATGATGGGAGCGCTGAGCAGCCGGTACCGTATCGAGGTGATCGAGCCGATGTTCAGCTTCGACCACAGGGCCTCCCGCTGAACAAGGCTCACGCGCGCCACAAGGAGCATTGCAATGAACACGAATATGAAGAAGCGCGAGTCGAACTCGTCGGGCAGGAAGCTCAAGGTCGTGAGCAGAGCCACCCCGCTGAGAAGAAGGCCGATCCAGACGTTGGTCCACTTGAACAGGAACCATGCGCTGATATAGCCGAGCAGCCACGCCAGGAGCAGGAGATACAGCGTCGAGGGGAGCAGGTCGCGGCTTATGCCGCCGGTGACGGCCACGTTGTACCACTCACGCACCCTGTCCCAGACGGTGATCATGCCGGTGAGCGCGACCTGGTCTTCCAGGAGGGTGGCCGTCTGATAGGTGGCGACGACTACGCCGATGAGCAGTCCGGCAATGTACGGGACCGGCCAGATGAGTCCCTTTACCTTGGCCATGAGCATTCCGGTGAGGCTGGCCAGCAAGATGACCACCATGAGTCCGGGCGTGGAGACGAAGTCGGCCTCTCGCACGACCCACGCGGAGATTCCGACGGCCAAGTACATCAGCAGGAAGGTGTCCCATCCCTCGCTGGGAGAGAACCTTCGGAGCAGGTTGCCGACCTGCTCCAGCCAGTCCGGGGGACTGAGATCGACGTCAGTTGGTCGGGAGAGGGTGACTTTTGTGCTCGTCATACGCCCGCCAATACCTGCTGATCGGATTCGTCCATGGGGACGCCGTTTGCGCTCCCGCGTGAGGAGAGCTTGGTGGGGATGTCGTCGCCCTGGAGGATGTGAAATTGCGGAATGCCCCGCGCGAACATCTCCTCCTGCGATTCGGTTATGTCGCCGACGCCGCCGAAGGACTCCAGGTCCAACTGGATTACGACGATTCGCACGCCCCGCCTCATAAGCTCGCTGACGCCGACAACCCAGTCCGAACGGGGAGAGGACGTAATGACCATCAGAGTGGCGTTGTGACCCCAGAGGGGTTCATAGTCGGCGAGGGCCTCGTTGAGTGGAGTGTCGCCCTCGGGCCTGGCCAGGGCGAGGTACTGCATGATCCGGTCGGACTGACCGGCGCCGGTCTCGGCGGGCAGGAAGTACCGTTCGTCGCCGAAGGCAACCAGGCCGACGGGAAGCTCTGCGTCTATGTGTCGCTTCACCAAGGAGGCGGCGATGGTGACGGCGTACTCGTCGGTGCTCTCCTCCAACTCGCCCGCCTGAACATTCCGCTCCAGGTCGACGAGGACCCAGACCTCGCTCGCCCTGCCAAGGTCGAACTCTTTCGACATGAGCTTGCCCATGCGGGCGGTGCTGTTCCAGTGGACGCGACTGAGCGCGTCGCCGGGGGCGTAGTCTCTCACGGACGAGGCGTGGGGCGTCACGCTCTGAGAGCGCTGGCGGGTCGAGGAATCGCCGTGCAGCTGGGCGGCCGGCACTTCGAAGCCGGGGAGATCGAGCACCCGGGGCAGGACGGTAATCGCGTCCCGGTCACCGAATTCGCTGGACTTCCTGAATATGTTGAACAGGTCGCGGGCCACGATCCTGATCGGACCGAGGTGGTACATGCCGCGCGTGCGGGTCTTTATGTGCATCGTCCATGAAGCGTAGTCACCCGACGCGATGCTGACGGCCACGCCCCCCCGGTGACCCGGAATGTCGGCGAGATCGGAGACCTCCAGCGCGAACTTTGGCAGCGCGGACCGGTTGTCGAGGGTGATCGTTTCGAGAATCTCGTCCCCGACGCGGGCCTGTCGCGGCCTGCCCGACACCTCAACGAGGACGGCCCGGTGCATGAGCAAGACCCAAACGTAGCTGGCGACGAGGGTGGCGACGAGGACGTATGAGAGTCGATAGAAGAGGTCAAAACCCGTGGCCATCCCCGTGAAGACCGAGATGATGAGCAGGATCGCGACGAAGGCAAACCTGATTGACGGCCTTACGCTGAAACGGGCCAGACGACGCCTCACCTCTTGAACCATCCTGCGGGCTGCGCGCCCGGAACGGGGACATCCTCGACCAGCGAAGCCACGACATCGAAACTCTGAACGCCCCGCATCCTGCCCGCGGGCGAGACGATGATGCGGTGGCTGAGCATAGGCTCGGCAAGCTCCTTCACGTCATCGGGCAGAGCGAAATCGCGACCCCTGATGAGGGCGAGTGCCTGCGCGCCCCTGAACAGGGCGAGAGACCCGCGAGGTGAACTTCCAAGGGCGGCGTCGGGGTGAGTCCGGGAGCGGTCGACGAGGGTGACGATGTACTCGCGGATCAGGTCGTCGACGTACACGCTCTTGACGCTCTCCTGGACATCGAGAATCTGGTCGGCGGAGACGACCTCCTCAAGGCTGTCGATCGGGTGGGCCTGCTCCTGGCTGCTTACGATGGCCAACTCCTGCTCGATGGAGGGGTAGCCGAGCCTGATGGTGGTGAGGAAGCGGTCGAGCTGGGCCTCCGGGAGAGGGAAGGTGCCCTCATACTCGATGGGGTTCTGTGTCGCCATGACGGTGAATGGCGCGGGAAGCAGGTGCGTTATCCCTTCCACGGTTACCTGCTGTTCATCCATTGATTCGAGCAGGGCGGACTGCGTCTTCGGGGTTGCGCGGTTGATCTCGTCGGCCAGCACCAACTGCGAGAGGATCGGGCCGGGCTTGAACTCGAAAGCGCCGGTCTGCTGGTTGTAGATGGACACCCCCGTGATGTCGCTGGGCAAGAGGTCGGGCGTGAACTGTATCCTTCGGAAGGTGCAACCTGTGGAGCGAGAAAGGCTCCGCGCGAGCATGGTCTTGCCGACACCGGGGACGTCCTCGATGAGCGCATGGCCCCGGCAGAGGAGGGTTACGACAGCCAACTCGACTGCGCTGTCCTTGCCAATGATGATCTTCTTGATGTTATCGACGATGCTCTGCGCCACCTGGTGCGCCTGGTCGATGGTCTGCAATGGAGCCTCCTTAGGACGAGCCGATACCTCCCGTGAAGATACTTTCACGAAGAATGTGCCAATGAGTTGCCATTATAACGCCGATTAGCTCGAATAGTTAGGTGTGGCGGAACGATACCATATTATGGGGAGTGGGGTATTTGTGGTGGGACGTTCGATGGGCGACTGCTCAGGACGAGGGGGATTCACCGCAGAGGGCGCGGAGAGCGCGGAGGGGGAGAGGGGGGGCTACTGTTATACCAATGGGGTGTGATTAGGTCGTATTCTCGACTGACCGGGCTTTCTGGATTCCGGCCCCGTATCGGAGTACGGGGCAAGCTCTTCGCCGGAATGACGGGTGAGACTTGGTATGAGATTGAACTGCGAGTGTTAGTTCATGGCTGATTGTGAGCGAATAAATACCGAATTCCTTCCGCGGAATATGGGCCGCGTCGTTGTGGTGGGGACGACGGGGGCTGGGAAGACGACGCTTGCGAGGGAGGTTGCCGAGGCGCTTGGGGTGCCGCACTTCGAGTTGGACTATTACCGGTTTCGCCCTAACTGGGTTGAGGCGCCGAAGGACGAGTTCAGGGAGAGTTTGAGGGAGGCGCTTCGGGGCGACAGGTGGGTGGCGGACGGGAACTATGGTATCGCGCGGGACGTGATCTGGACGAGGGCGACGATGCTGGTGTGGCTGGACTACCCGTTCTACGTGGTGATGTGGAGGCTGTTCTGGCGGACGGTGGGTCGTGGGGTCTTTCGCACGGCGCTATGGCACGGGAACAGGGAAAAGCTGTGGTGGCATTTCTTCAGTCGCCAGTCGCTGTTTCTCTGGGCGTTGCAGACTCACTGGCTGCGTCGGCGGCAGATTCCTACAGAGTTGGCGCGGCCGGAGTACGGTCACCTGGAGTTGGTGCATCTGCGGTCGCCGAAGGAGGCACGGGAGTGGGTGAGGGGGCTGGGACGGCGGTGAATTGGCTTATCGGTGGGCAATAAGTCGTCGGAACCCGTTCGTGGTGAGCTTGTCGAACCATGAACAGCGCCCAGACCCTTCGACAGGTTTTCAAGTAACTGCTCTCGCCTACGTCGGGGCATCGCCCTCACCCCCGCATCGAGTGCGGGGCAGGCTCTAGCCCTCTCCCGCGAACGGGAGAGGGGATTAGATTCCCGCCCCGTATCGTGGTACGGGGTGACGTTCTTTCGCCGGAATGACGGTGGTTTGTTCAGCGAGGGGTTCTCACCGGGTCTGAACAGTTACCCTTGGGGGTAAGTGTTCGGAGTAGGTGAGGTGAACGTCCCCACGTCTCTGGATTCCGGCCTTCGCCGGAATGACGGATGGTGGGGCGGTATCGGGGACGGGCAACCACAAGGGTTGCCCCTACGACAGGCTGATGGGGGCTATTTTCGTAGCAGTGACAGGCTGGCACGTAA
>DAOUKG010000079.1:0-110779 GCA_034421575.1 Dehalococcoidia bacterium | reverse complement strand
GTTCATCCTTCAAACCAAGCCCTGCACTCTGAAACATCCATGGCGATGGCGTAGCATTTTAGATTCCTCCCTACGGTCGGAATGACAGGCACTCGGGGGGCATGACAGCTACTAAGTTGTACTTGCAATCCGATTTTACCTACCCCTGTCAGCCCGTCGTGGGAGAGGGCTAGAGCCTGCCCCGTACTCGATACGGGGGTGAGGGTGATGCCCCGACGTAAGCGCAGGCAGTTACTTGAAAGTCTGTCGAAGGGTCGAAGGGTCGAGGGGCCGATTCTGGTTCGACAAGCCTGTCCTGAGCCAGTCGAAGGGTTCACCATGAACGGTTTCCGGTGCCCTGTTGGACACCCTCTAGGGCTTCACCAGGATCCTGAACACGTCCTTCGTCGGCGCCAACATCCGAGGGAAGCCAACGTCGATGACCTCGTCGATACCTATTTGGTCGGTTATCAGCGGAGTCGTCTTTAGCTTCCCCGACGCGATGAGGTCAACGGATGCCTGTACGTCTGGGCGTCCATAGGCAATCGTCCCTATGACGGTGTTCTCATTCGCCACGATCGTGTTGAAGTCGAATTCCGGCGTGGACGTGTAGATCGCCACCAGCACCACACGTCCGCCTCTCCGAACGTACCGCAGGCAGTCGGCGGGAGTATTCGGCGCTCCGGCGGCGTCTATCACCACATCCGGGCCGCGGCCCTCGGTGAGGCTCTTGAGTACGCCGTCCGCGTCCTCTTCCGCCGCGTTGATCGCGACCTCGGCCCCAAGCTCGCTGGCGAGATCGAGGCTCATCTGCTTGACGTCCACCACGAAGACCCGCGCCCCTTGGGCCTTGGCGATCTGCATCGCGAGCGTTCCGACAGTGCCTGCCCCCACGACGGCCACCGTCTCGCCGGGTTGGATATTGCCTCGCTGCACACAGTGGTGCGCCACCGAGGACGGCTCGATGAGCGCCGCCGACTCGCTCGACACGCTGTCGGGTAGGGGAATCAGTTCCTCGGCCGGCCATGCGAGGTACTCAGCCAGTCCGCCGTCCCGGTCGAACCCCACGACCGTGAACTGCTCGCACTGCGGCGTGTCGCCCTTGTTGCACCAGAAGCACGTACCGCAGGTCAACACCGTGTTCAGCGCCACGCGGGTTCCCGGACTCAACCCGTCGCTCCCGGCGGGAGGCTCAACGACCGTCGCGGTTACCTCGTGGCCCGTTATGATGGGCATCTTGCCCTCGGCGATGAACTTCGGGCCGTACACGTATTCCTCGATGTCGGTAGCGCAGATTCCGCAGTAGTCGACCTTCAGCAGTGCCTCGCCCTCGGCAGGACTTGGATCAGGAACGCTCTCCAGTCGAAGGTCTCGATTCCCGTGGTACACCATTGCCTTCATGTTGTGTTCTCCTTCTCTTGCGGAGTGCCGTTCCTGCCTCGATGATTGCCTACTGAGAGTCCTCTCCTGAATCAACCTCACGGTCATAGACGTCTTCAAGCCTGATGATGTCGTCTTCCCCAAGATATTCGCCCATCTGGGCCTCGACTACTTCCAAGGGCGTCGTTCCCGGGTTCTCCAACCGGTGCTTCATCCCTTGAGGAATGGAGACCGACTCGTTCTCCTCGAGCAGAAAGACATCGCCATCCTTGGTGACTTTGGCCGTCCCGCGCACGACGATCCAATGCTCCGCTCGATGGCGATGGAATTGAAAGGACACCGACGCACCGGGTGAAATCGTCAGGCGCTTGACCTGGAACCCCTCGCCCGCGTCCAGCACGTCGTAGGTCCCCCAGGGACGGTGCACCCTCCGGTGTATGTCCGCCTCCGACCGACCGTCTTCCCTCAGTTGCTCGACGACCCCCTTGATGTCCTGCACCCTGTCCTTGTGTGCCACCAACACGGCATCCGGAGTCTCGATCACCACGACGTCTTCCAGGCCGATTGCCGCGATGAGCCTGTGCCCACCGAGTATGAGCGAGTTCTTCGTCGACTCGGTGTACACGTCGCCCTGCAGGACATTGCCCATGTCATCCTGCTCGCGCTGCTCCCACAGCGTCGACCATGAACCGATATCCGACCATCCCACGTCAATCGGCACTACGGCATATCCCGTCGTTCCGTCCTTGTCCTCCTCCGCGGATGACCCCGCGCCCTCCATTACCGCGTAGTCTATAGAGTCGCTTGGACACTTGAGGAACGCATCCTCGTCGGGCTTGAAGTACTCGTAGAAGTCGCTGCCCCTCTCATACGCAACACGGACGGCATCGGCGATGTCCGGACGGTGCCTTTCGATCCGCTCCAGCCACGCCGACGCCCGCATCATGTACAGGCCGCTGTTCCACAGATAATTGCCCGACTCGCAGAATTGCGTCGCGGTCTGCCGGTCGGGCTTCTCCACGAACGACTGAATGGCGTACGCCTGCCCCTCTACGGATGAGAGTGGACCACCCTGTTCGATATACCCGTACCCCGTTTCAGGCCCGGTCGGCGGAACTCCGAACGTCACCAGGCTTCCCTCGGACGCCAGTGCCAGCCCTACTTTGAAGGCATCGAGGAATCGCCTTGGCTCGGTGATGAGATGATCGGAGTGTGTGACGAGGAGAATCGGGTCCTCACCGTCGCCCGACACGTCCAACGCCCTTAGCGCGCCAAGCGTCAGGGCGGGCGCCGTATTCCTGCCCGCCGGCTCGACGATGACGCTCGTCGCTTCGACTCCGGCCTCGCGCAGCTGATCGGCAACAATGAACCGATGCAACTCACTGCACACCACGATGGGAGACGCCGCCTCCTCGATCATGGCCAGGCGTGTCAGCGTCTCCTGCAACATGCTGGAACCGGCGTTGATCAGCGGCAGGAACTGCTTCGGGTAGTACTCTCGCGACAGCGGCCAGAGGCGCGTCCCCGAGCCCCCCGCGAGAATGATGGGATAGACAGTCAAATCGTCCCCTCTCAATCCATCCATCGCTTTATTGCTCACTCTCCTGGCTTTCGATTTCCTTCACCACCCGTCCGCGTAGGTCCTCGTAATGGTGCGCCGTCTCCGGAGCCTCTGCAATGTAGTGGTCCATGAGGCGAAGGGCTTCTTGATTATCGTCCTCAAAGAGACTTTGGACAATCAGGAGCAGCCGGACCTCGATCCGCGACGGAGCAAGCTCGACTGCCCTCTCAATGAGCTCACGCGCCTGAACGAGATACGTTTCATCCATGTCGCTGGCCCTCTGATACACGGCAGCCATGGCGTTCAACAGCCGCCACTCGTTGGGCTCCATGTTCCGAGCCGAGGCTCCATGTTCCGACACAAGCTGAATGGCGGCATCCTTCTGGTTGTCACTCAGGGTTATCCACTGGGTTGCGAATACCGTGAACATGGTCGTGCGAAGGTAGTTTGACTGTGAAGGAAAGGCTCCGACGGAGTCTTCGAAAGCCTCAAATCGCTGTTCCCAGCCCAGCCCATCGTTGAGTGCGTCCACGCCCTGAGAAGATGCCGCAAGCGGTCTTGCGTTCAGCAGAAATACTGACGCGATAGTCCCAATTGCCACTACGAGCGTTACTGAACCGAGCGCCACATCTTGCGACATGGCAGGGAATAGGGGTCTGCGGTCCGTCGGCTCCGTCGGAACGGACACTTCCACCGCCCCCGAACCGCTTCTTGTCAGGAACATTCCTTCGAGGAAAATCACGAATCCCAGAAGCACATAGAGATGCACCACCGTGCTCGGTGTGTCGAACAGGAAGAAATTCTGGGTGAAGTAGACGATCAGCGCCGCCCCCAGGAGAAATGCGAATGCCTGCTTGCTAGGCGACAAGTGCCGTGCCTTTCGGAAGAAGACCGCCGCCATCGACACCCAGACGGCAAGGTAGCCCAGCAGCCCCAGCAGTCCCTTCGTCGTAAGCTCTTCGATGAGCTTGTTGTGCGCCTGATCAAACGAAATAGTCCCCCTGGCGAACGTCTCCGGCCCGACGTTGCGGTCGTAGCCGACGGAGTAGTTCTCAGGTCCCCATCCGAGCACAGGACGATCAAGAAAGGCATCGACTCCAACCTGGGCGGCAGCAATCCGCCCTTCGACCGACCTGTCCCGCACGCCGGTGTTCAACAGGCGTTCGATCATAGCGCCGGGCGCGTCGATCCTCTCGGCGTCGGTCCCGGCGCGAACGAGGACGATCACCACGACCACCGACGCCAGCGCCGCCATCACGATGGTGACTCCTATCGTCGCCTTACGGAGAGGTAACGATCTACCCCAAATGGCGTATCCTATGCCGAAAGCGAGTACCCCCGCTGTCAGGGCGATCGCGGCGCTCCGGGTGCCGCTCAGGAAGACCATGACAAGGCTGAGCACGATAGCGGCAATCCAGAATGTCCTCCAAAGATGCCCTTCGGGAATCGCTGACGGCCCTCCGCTCTGCTGGGCGCGGCGTCTCCTTCGTCGATCTACGGCCCGTCCTCTCGTCTCTGCAGCCGACCTGTCGAGGAGCGACTCCACCAGGAATGCCGCGGCGATGAAGAAGCTCACCAGCATGTATCCGCCGACGTAGGTCGGGTTGCCGAGGGTGATGTCCAGTCTGTCCTTGTACTGCAGGTAGTCGAAGAGCTGTATGTCGAAGAACTGCGTGAGTCCCAGCAGCCCGATGACGATGCTCACGCCTAGGCTGAAATTGAGCAGTGTTCGCCAGTGTGCCCATGTCCTGTGCGTCGAGACGAGGACGACAACAAACGTGAACCAGTGGGCAAGGTCCACCCACCCCTGCATCCGCTCGAAGGTCGACCACATGCTCCGCGTTGGACTGACTGAGAAGACCGTAGCCAGGAGCGCGATTGCCACGTAAACGCCGAGCACAGCCAGAGTCCACGACGTCGGGAAGCGGTACGACGAGTCTCGCAGCACGAGGACGATCCATAGCCCGAACGCGATCTCGATCAACGTCCGGCTCCACAGTGCCTTGCCCACGACATAAGGGAACAGGGCGTGCGGCAAGGGGTCGGTCATCACGATCAGCGGCGCGATCATGACCAGGGCAAGGACGATGCGGATTGCGGTGATTAGTCGTGCTTCCATGGCGGTCATGCTCCGGTGAGTCCGGTTGCACCTGCAAGTCGTCCGCGCACAGTCATGCCATACCGAGCGACGAACTTAATCATCGGCGTTCCTCATGAAGGCGACAGTCTTTTCCAAGCCCTCGATCAACCCCACCTTCGGTTCCCAGCCCAACAGCAGTTTGGCCCTTGATGATTCGAGGGCGATATGCCTGACGTCACCGGGACGTGGCGGCCCGTACTCAGGGGGCGCGTCGTTTCCAGTCGCCTTCTGCAGGTGTCGAAACACCTCGTTCACTGAGGTCCCAACTCCCGTCCCGATGTTTGCGACGAATGACTCGTCGTGCCTCATGGCTGAATCGTGCGCCTCGACGACGTCGCCGACGTACACATAGTCTCTCGTATGCTCGCCGTCGCCGTTGATGGTAACCTGCTCGACCTTCAACATGCGCCGTGCAAAGATCGCGATGACCCCCGACTCTCCGTGGGGGTCCTGCTTCGGTCCGTAGATGTTTGCAGGTCGAAGCACCTTCAGTGGAATGGCGTCCGGGAGCATGGCCCGGAAGTAACATTCCGAAGTCCACTTGCTGAGCCCGTATGCGCTGATGGGGCGGATAGGATGGTCCTCATCGCACGGCAGGTACTCCGGCTCACCGTACAGTGCCCCCCCGGTGTTGAAATACACAACCTGTTCGCAGTCGGTCTCCATCGCAGCGCGAAGGACGTTCAGGCCGCCCATGATATTCGCGCGGGCATCCAGCACCGGGTTGGACATGGACACGGGAACGGAGGCCTGCGCTGCCAGGTGCGATATCACGTCGGGCCGGAACGCCTTGGCGACTCCCACGAGCGCTTCGTCAGCAACGTCAAGGTCGACGAACTGTGCATCAAGGGACAGGTTCGAACGCGTGCCCGACGACAGATCATCGATGACCAGCACGTCGTGCCCCCGCGCAAGCAGGCCGTCCACGACGTGAGACCCGACGAATCCTGCCCCGCCCGTTACCAGCACACGCGACAAGCTTGCCTCCTTGAAGTAGGCTTTGTCATCTGCAACGGCCTGACTTCGCAGTCTCCTATGGTACAGGTTATGCAAGGAATCTCAAACGCCCTCGACTTGGCTCCAGGAATCGGCGCAATGCGGGACTGTTCTGGAACCCGACAAAATGCCGGTCATTTCGAGTCAAGTGCCCTTGTCCTTACCCTGAAAATACCCCCCGGCCAACCCATCGTAGGGGCACCCCATGTGATTGCCCGTCCCCAATACCGCCCTGCCACCCGTCATTACCGCGTAGGCGGGAATCCATGCCCCGGCCAACCTCCCGTAGGGGCGATTCGCGAATCGCCCTTACTGCCATGTAAGCAAGGCGGCAGCCTTCCTCTGAAAATAACCCCCGGCCAACCCATCGTAGGGACAACCCTTGTGGTTGCCCTTCCCCGATACCGCCCCACCACCCGTCATTCCCGCGTAGGCGGGAATCCATGCCTCGGCCAACCCGTCGTAGGGGCAACCCTTGTGGTTGCCCTTCCCCGATACTCAATGGGAAGACAGGAAATCGCCGCTCCATCCACGCTCTTCCCCAATTTGACAAACAAGAACACATGTCCCACACTATCCATAAGCGGCTGCTAGCCGCCCACTCTCACGACAACGAGGAAATGGCGCAAAATGGCGCGATATGGCGCAAATACAACAAAAGAAAACCATGCCCTTGCTTCCCAAACTTGTCCTGTGTCAAGTGCCCCGGGCGAAGTCGCGAACTTTACGATAACGAGAAAAATGCAACAGAATGCAACACCATGCAACAAATTTTCAAAAAATCCTCGGCTGGACGGGCCCTTCTCCCAGCACCCCCTGCCACCCGTCATTCCCGCGTAGGCGGGAATCCATGTCCCGGCCAACCCGTCGTAGGGGCAACCCTTGTGGCAATTGTTCCAACTAATTGCCATTTTAGCTACGGAAAAGCGTCCTAGGGCCAGGTTGAGTCCTGCCGTTGTAGTCCTGATTCGAGTCGCTCAAATACAAACATGCTGGCAAATGGCCCGGTCTATTGGGGCATTGGTGCCATTCGAGAGCGGCCACAGTGGTCGAACATGGGCAAATCAGCTACGAAACACCCCATTTCGCCGAATTAGTTGGAGCAAATGCCCTTGTGGTTGCCCGTCCCCAATACCGCCCCACCACCCATCATTCCCGCGTAGACGGGAATCCATGCCCCGGCCAACCCGTCGTAGAGGCAACCCATGTGGTTGCCCTTCCCCGCTGCTCAATGGAGAAACAGGAAATCGCCGTTCCCTCCACGCCCTTCCCAAATTTGACAAATAAGAACATATGTCCCACACTATCCATAAGCGGCTGCCAGCCGCCCACTCTCACGACAACGAGGAAATGGCGCAAAATGGCGCGATATGGCGCGAATACAACAAAAGAAAACCATGCCGCTTCTCCAACTTGCCCTGTGCCAGGTGCCCCGGGCGAAGCCGCGAACTTTACGATAACGAGAAAAATGCAACAGAATGCAACACCATGCAACAAATTTTCAAAAATCCTTTGAAAATAACCCCCGGCCAACCCGTCGTAGGGGCAACCCTTGTGGTTGCCCGTCCCCGATACCGCCCCGCTACCCGTCATTCCCGCGTAGGCGGGAATCCATGCCCCGGCCAACCTCTGGTAGGGGCGATTCGCGAATCGCCCCTGCTGCCATATTCATGATAGGTGGTGCCGGTGGCAACCGGCATAGACGGTCGCTACGAAAACGCCCAGCGTGGTACCGCCACCCATCATTCCCACAAACGGAGACCTTTGCAAACCCCCCTCTCCCGATCGCGGACGGGGCTGGGGTGAGGGAATAAGGCCCCCTTCCGCAAGCTCTCTCGCTTCAGGCTTTCCCCCGGAATGCACATTACGCAAAGGACTCCTTTCGCGCGAAGGAGGAAAAGAGGATTGCATTAGCTGGTATTGGGGAAACGTCGGGGCAAATTGGTATAATCCAACTGCTGAGGCTCACACCGAGTCCCCTTCAAAAGGAGGTCGATCATGGCTCCAACTCACACCATCGGTTTCGTGTGGCCCGGACCTGCCGTGCCGGGTGACGCTGAGGAGGTCTCCCGCTTCGTTCCCGAAGGTGTTGACTGGCACATCGCCGGCACGCCTCGTGAATATGAGGACGACGCTCCCCCGGCCATCACACGCGAGCGGCTGTTCGCCATGGCCGAGAATCCCAACATCGAGGCCACTGCCGCGACGCTCCCCGCACTCGGCGTCGAGGCCGTCGGCTACGGTTGCACGTCCGCCAGCTACGTACGTGGAGTCGGAGGAGACATCGACATATGCAATCGCATCACCGGCATGACCGGCCTCCCGTCCACCACCACGTCGACGATGGCCGTCGAGTCCCTGAGACTCCTGGGCGTCACCCGCGTCGCCGTGCTCTCACCGCACGTCGACGAGCTAAACGAACGTCTCCGGGAGTTCCTCGAAGACCACGGTCTTGAAGTCGTTCACCTGCGAGGTCTGAACAAGCTCCGAGGCATCGAGGACATTCCGCAAGACGAGATCTATGAACTCATAGTCCAACTGGTAGACCGCCCGGAGGCTGACGGCATCTTCATCAGTTGCACCGGCATGAGGACATCGGACATCCTCGCTCGCCTCGAAGAGACCACTGGCAAGCCCGTCGTTTCCGCCATGCAGGCGACCATCTGGGGCACCCTGCGCCTGGCGGGAGCGCCCGCCGAATTACCGGGAGTCGGCTCCCTCTTCCGCGTCCCTGCTCCGGTTCCAGCCTGAGCAACCTCCAGGTGCAATCGTCATACCGGCAAAGGCCGGTATCCAGAGGGTAGGGATAGGGCCTCCCTCGTTCCCTCTCACTGCCAAGAAAACAGCCCCGGCCAACCTCCCGTAGGGGCAACCCTCGTGGTTGCCCTTCCTCTGCGTCAACGCATTTTCATACCTCGGTTTACAGGCATCGCCCAGAATGATGATTCTTCAAAAAATAACCTCTGGCCAACCTCCCGTAGGGGCGATTCGCGAATCGCCCTTCTAACTCCTTCAGCCTTTCCCGAATCTGGTAGACTTGTTGGTTGAGTTCAGCGGCGTCACAACCGCCGCCCAATATGATCGAGGAGTCGTCGTCAGCGTGTCAGGACCATTGAAGCTCGGCATTCCGAAGGGAAGTCTGCAGGACGCCACCGTTGCCCTTTTCCATCGGGCGGGATGGCAGATCGACATCAACTCGCGGAGCTATTTTCCGCAGATCGACGACGACGAAATCGAGTGCTCCATCGCCCGCGCCCAGGAGATGGCGCGGTACGTGGAACACGGCCCCCTCGAGGCCGGCATTACCGGCAAGGACTGGATAGCGGAGAATGCCTCCGACGTCCATGTCGTCACCGAACTCGTCTACTCGAAGGTCAGCGCTCGACCGGCACGGTGGGTGCTTGCGGTGCCATACGACTCCGACATCAAGCGCCTGGAAGACCTCGAAGGCAAGATCATCGCGACCGAGCTGGTCATGTTCACCAGACGCTATTTCGCCGAGCGCAACATTAACGTCGAGGTCGAGTTTTCGTGGGGCGCGACGGAGGCCAAGGTCGTTTCCGGGCTCGCCGACGCCATCGTCGAGGTGACCGAGACCGGCAGCACGATCCGGGCGCACGGCCTGACGATCATCCATAACCTGATGGAAACGGTCCCGCAGCTTATCGCCAACCACACCGCGTGGAAGGACCCCGTAAAGCGGGCCAAGATCGAACAGATCGGACTCCTCCTCAACGGCGCACTTCAGGGCGAAAAGCTCGTGGGCCTCAAGATGAACGTTTCCGAAGAGCGCATCGAGGAACTCGTCAAGGTCGTCCCCAGCATGAAGGCTCCCACGGTGGCCAGGCTCTACAACACCGACTGGTTTTCGGTTGAGACGGTCGTCAGCCCCGCCGTTGTCCGCGACCTCGCGCCGAAGCTCCTCAAGGCCGGAGCCGAGGACATCATCGAGTACCCCCTAAACAAGGTCATCTAGGGCAGGGGCGTCGCGGTGGGAATGCCTTGACACCCCAACGTCCCAAGCTACAATGAGCCCAACTCCGCGAGGTGAGGCCTTTTCGCCATGAATCCTGCCGCCCCACTCTTCCCGACTTTCGTCGTCGGAAGTCTTCCGCGACCCCAGTGGGTCCGCGACCTCATTGAGGACCGCAAGGCAGGCCTCATCAGTGAGGAGGAGGCCGACGCGCTGCTCGACTCAGCCGTCCCGTCCGCCATCCGGATGCAGGAGCGCGCGGGTGTCGACTACATCTCCGACGGCGAGTGGAGACGAGAGAGCTACGTCAAAGTCTTCACCGAGGCGGTGAACGGCTTCACCAACGACCTCGTTTCGTCCGGCGGCACGTCGTCATTCACTCACCTGATGTACCCCGCCGTGACCTCCGAGATTTCCCCTCGCCGGTCGATGGCGGGTGGCGAAGTCGAGTTCATAAGGAAGCACACCGAATCGAAGATCCTGGTCGCCATTCCCTCGCCCTACACGGTCGGACGACGCATGTGGAGTCCCGACCACTCGACGGGAGCGTACCCGACCCGCGAGGAGTTCGTCGAAGACTGCATTCCCATCATCAACGAGGAGTTGCTCCGTCTGGCCGCTCTCGGTGTGGACATGATCCAGATCGATGACCCGTGGCTCGGACTTCTCGTCGACCCCGACTACAGGGAGAAGGAAGGCATCACCGATATCGATCACGAGATCGAGTTGACCGTCCACTCGATGAATCGCGCCGTCGAAGGACTCGAATCGGTACCCCTCAGCGTCCACTTCTGCCACGCGCACTTCAATCGCCAGCACGGCACCAAAGGCCCCTACGACCTCATCATCAATGCCCTTGGTGAGATGAACGTCGACCGCTTCGCCATGGAGTTCGCCACTCCCGACGCGGGAGGAATCGGCGTTCTGAAGGACTTTCCCGAGAACAAGACCCTCGGCCTCGGCGTGATCGATCACACCGACCCGCACATCGAGGCGCCTGAGGAGGTCGCCTCCCGTGCGGAGGCGGCGATGGAGTACGTCCCAAAGGAGCGACTCACCCTCAACCCCGACTGTGGATTCTCTCCCTCCAGCGTCAACCCCATGGACTTCGACGAGGCCTACCTCAAGCTCAGCGCCCTCAGTCGGGGAGCAAGTCTGCTTCGCGAAAAGTATGGGGGCTGACGATCACCTTGACGACCTGCCGAGGCGAGTCCCATGGTTAGCGGTTCCGTCAGGCCCGTCGCGCTCTGCGTGGTCAGACATGAGGGGAAGACCCTCGTGTTCGAGGGCTACGACAACGCGAAGAAAGACCACTTCTACAGGCCCCTCGGCGGAACCATCGAGTTCGGCGAAACAAGCGCCGAGGCCGCCGTAAGGGAGATGTCCGAAGAGTTGAACACGGAGGTACGGAACGTTCGCTGGCTCGGCGTTCTGGAGAACATCTTCACCGTCCACGGCGAGACGGGCCACGAGATCGTCATGCTCTACGAAGCCGACTTCGTTGACGAAGCGCTGTACCAACGCAACCCCATATGGGGCCAGGAAGATGATGGCGGAATCATAAAGGCGGTCTGGATGCCGATCGAGGATTTCAGGAAGGGCAGGGGACGCCTCGTCCCCGAGGGTCTCCTGGCGATACTGGAAGGAAAGGCGCCCAATTGAGTCTGATACAAACTAACTCGACGTGAGGACATTTGCCCTTCGACAGGCTCAGGGCGAACGGGGGTTGTGGACTTCGCCCTTGCATAAGATCGAGGCGAACGTGACTGGTGTATAGCTCCGTTCGTGCCGGTCCTGTCGAAGCACAGGGTAAATTTGGCTGGTGTACAAGTCCGTTCGTGCTGAGCCTGTCGAAGCACAAGTCGACAGTCCACGTGAGATTTACAACAACAACAATCGCGGCTGACCGGAGGAAATAGCACATGCCGAACGCCGAAATAGTCTCCATAGGCTCCGAGCTCCTGCTCGGCCAGATAGTCGATACGAACTCGGCATGGATGGCGCGCCGTCTCACCGACATCGGCGTCGACCTCTACTACAAGACCATCGTCGGCGACAACCCCGACCGCATGAGGTCGGTCATCGACCGCGCGCTGGGCCGCTCAGACATCGTCATAACGGGCGGCGGTCTCGGCCCCACACAGGACGACCTCACCCGCCAGACCATCGCCGACGCCACCGGGCGTAAGCTCGTCCGCGACCCGGCACTGCTGGAGGACATCGAGCAGCGCTTTCGCAGGCGCGGCTTCATCATGACTCCCAACAACGAGCGACAGGCCGATATCCCCGAGGACGCCATCGCCGTCCACAATCCCAACGGCACTGCGCCCTCCTTCATCGTCGAAGACCCCCGTGGAGTCGTCATCGCCCTGCCCGGCGTTCCGCACGAGCTCAAGTGGCTCTTCGACAACGAGGTAATCCCCTACCTTCGCGGGAAGTTCCAGCTATCAGAGACCCTGACCTATCGCGTACTCAAGGTCGGCGACCTCGGAGAGAGCAACGTTGATGACCGCATCGGCCACCTGATCGCGAACTCGCGCAATCCTACCGTTGGCGTCCTTGCCCACCCAGGACAGGTGGACGTGCGCATTGCCGCCAAGGCGTCGAGCATCGAGGAGGCCAACAGGCTAATCGACCCCATAGAGGCGCAGGTACGCGAACTGCTCGGGCACCACGTCTTCGCCGTAGACGAGGAGACCCTTGAAGACTCCGTGGGCAGACTGCTGGAACGTGCGAACTCCACAATCGCGGTCTACGAGGACCTCACAAGCGGCATCGTCGCCACCAAGCTCCACGAGGCCAGCGCCGACCACTTCGTTGAGGGCACCATCGGCAACAACCTCGGATCGGTCCGGCGTCTGCTCTCGCACGTCGGGATATCCGACGCTGATGACTACATGACCGATCAGGCGGCCACGACCGAGAAGCTGGCCGAAGCAGTCCGCACACGCTCACGCGCGGATATCGGACTTGCCGTTCACGGCGTGCCCGAGCCCGGGGACATGTCACTGAATCTCGCGAAGGGGACCACCTACATAACCGTCACCGACGGGCAGCGCTCAAAGTCGCGCGTCATCAATTCCGCCGGTCGGGGCGCGCCCGACCGCCAGCGCACGGGGATGTACACCATCGGCCTCCTCCGTTCCGCGCTCATCGAGTGGCACCCCCAAGACTAACCTGATTCAGACCCTCCATCATTCCCGCGAAAGGAGAACCTTGTCTAACCCCCTCTCCCGTTCGCGGGAGAGGGCTGGGGTGAGGGTAAAAGGCCCACCTCCGCAAGTTTCCTCGCTTCAGGCACTCCGCCCAATTGACTCCTTACAGGTCTCCTAATGCGGGATTCCACAATACCAATCATCCGGATGAACCTAGTGATTCAACACTTTGGCATTTGAGGGTGACGATACATTAGTTTGGTAGGGGCGGGTTTCAAACCCGCCCGATCTTTGTATCACGAACCCAACCCGATTCCTGCAAAATGCGACCTTTTTCCAGTTGGTAGTTCCTTGGCCATTCTTGCTATAAAGAATGAGACGAAGAAGCGGAGGCAGGGAAGAGGACATCATGAGCTATCGAGTCAGCCCCATCAGCATGGGCAAGAATGCGGCCCCGAAAGCCACAATTCACCGGTCACAGTGCATTTGGGTGCAGTACGAATGGCCTGGCCCCTTCATGACAAAAGCAAAGGCCATCGCTTGGGCACACACGACGGGCCGTCCCGTCGATGCCTGCCAGAGATGCGATCCGTAGCAGTCGCCCGACGTTAATGTCATTGCGGAACGAAGGGAGCTTGCGCCCTCCTCATGCCTCAATCCTACGCCAGCCGCGACTCCCTGAATGCCACCGCCGCCTCCAAGAAGAACCTCGACGCGCGGTGCGCCGCCACGACCTCATGTGACATCTTCTTCCCTTTGGCGTGTACCGCCTCCGTCACCTGACGGGTGAACTCCTTCACTCGCGGGTGCTCCATCTGGCCCGGCAGGCCCATCGACTGGGCAAGGTCCTTCGGGCCGATGCCGTAGAAGTCGATGCCCTCCACAGAGAGTATGCCGTCAATGTTGTCGAGCGCGTCGACGTGCTCGATAAGCGCCGTCACGAAGATCTGCGAGTTCGCGTGAGCCATGTACTCCGGCCTTGCAGGACCGAACCCGAAGTGTGTCGCCCGCGAGAACGAGAGACTCCGCCGTCCTTCGGGTGCGTAGCGGCACCCTTCCGCCAGCTTCCGCGCGTCTTCCTCGGTAGTGATGTTCGGCGCGTGAATCCCCATGATGCCCCGCTCCAGGAACGAGTGAATCGTCGGCAACTCCACGTCCGGCACCATACCGGCCGGCGTCAGGCCGCACATCTGCGCCACCCGGCTCTGCTCCTCGAGGTCGCTCAGCGTGAAGCTCCCATGCTCCCCGTCGAAGATCACGAAGTCGAACCCCGCGATCCCCAGCAACTCCACCTGCTCCGACGACGGCGAGTTGAACTGGCACCCAAACGCAATCTCTCCCTTTCGCATCTTGGCAAGCACATTGTTCGTCCGCAGGGTCACGTTGTGGGCGGTCTTGTCTTCGAGCGTCATGTGGTTGGTCTCCTTGCGTTAGAAAATACTTAGCAACATTTTATTCGACCTCAAATCGTTCGAGAACTGCGCTCAGTTTAGCCGCTGGCAGGGCTTCGCCGTTGGTCCGTGACTGGCGTGTCGTTCCGCCGTATACGACGGTCTTGGCGGAGATGCCTGGGATCAACTCGGCAACCCGGTTGAGCGACGTGAAGTAGTCGGAGGCAATAGTAGCGCCGGACTTGATCTCGATCGCGTGGATTCCGTGACCGGTCTCATAGAAAAGGTCGCACTCCAGGCCTCTCGAGTCTCGGAAGAAGGAGAGGTTTGCCTCGCGGCCCCGGTTGAAGCGGTGCTTGAGCGCCTCGACGACGACCATGTTCTCGAACAGCCCTCCGCGCAAGGGGTGTGTCGTCACCTGCTGTGCGGTTTCGATACCGATGAGATAGCTGGCCAGTCCCACGTCGTAGAAGTACAGCTTGGGTGACTTGACCAGGCGCTTTCTGATATTGGCGTGATACGGTCGCAACTGGAAAACGATGTAGCTCGCCTCCAACACCGTAAGCCACTCTCGCACGGTGGTGTGTGACACGCCGGCATCCGAACTCAGCGAACTGAGATTTACCAACTGTCCAACACGCCCCGCGCACAGGCGCACGAAACGCCTGAAGCTCGAAAGGTTGCGTATCTCCCCTAGCCGCCGGACGTCGCGCTCGACGTAAGTCTCCACGTAGTCGCCGAGCGCCTGGCGCGGGTCGAGTCCCTGATCGAGAATTCGGGGATAGAACCCCGAGTAGATGATGTCGTCTATCGCACCGCTTGCGCCGATGCGCCGCCGTTCCGTCAGAGAGAACGGCAGCAGGCGCAGCAGCGCCGTCCTCCCCGCGAGAGACTGACTGATGGCGTCCGAGAGCCTGAACTGCTCGCTACCCGTGAGTACGAACAGGCCGTTGCGCCCTCGTTCGTCGGCCAGAACCTGGAGGTAGGACAGTAGGGCGGGAACATGCTGTACCTCGTCAATGATTGCCCTCTCGCCAAGCTGCGAGAGAAAGCCCCGGGGATCGGACTCGGCGAAGTCTCGTTGGTCGGGCGCTTCCAGGTTGACGTACTCTAAATTCGGGAAGGCCGAGCGGCAGAGCGTCGTCTTGCCGGACTGGCGTGGGCCTGTTACGGTCACGAAGGGATACTGCGTAAACAGCTTGGTCAGCCGGTCCGTGATTTCGCGTGCAATCATGGACACTAAGATACCAACGATGTGTACAAATTGCAAGTAGTACTTTCAATTTGTACACTTGTTGTATTTAGAGTGTCTAAATTATGCCGTGTTGTGGCAAGCACACTCGTTCGATTCGGCGAGACCGATTCCAGCCACCGGAGAAGTCGCGGAAGGCTCTTCTCCTACAACCGCACCCCGCGACGCACGACGACCCCCGACCCCTCTGCCATAAACGTCGACACGGGATCCTGGCTCAGCACGTCCACGAACTCCTCGCCGTAAAGCGCGGCAACGTCGCACTCGTACTCCACCTCGTCGGCCTGCGCGATGCGCCATCGTGGGTGCTCGACCTTGTATTCCAGCGTCGAGCCGTCCCGCTGAGTGGCGTAGCCCCAGTAGTGCTCGGCGACGAATGACGCCTCGGAGTCGAGGTCTGGAACGCTCCAGTCTCCGTCAGTCTTGACCGACAGTCTGTTCCAAGTGCTGTTGGTCTGCCATTCGTAGAGGTAGGAGTCAGACGTGATCTCCTCCCGCATGGGCAGAGTGACGTAGTTCTCGTTGTACACGCTTCGCGCCACCCACGTCACCGCATGACGGGGCACGATCTCCTTGATGAACACGACTCCTCGCCGCAACTCTCCATGGACCTCGCGCTGCACGTAGAACCGCAGGTTCACCTCCGGGAAGTCGCGGTGGAAAGGTATCGGAACCCCCAGTAGCTTGGTCTTGAGGAACCGCAGCCCGACAACGCTGATATAGCATCTGCCCTGCCAAAGGCCGATTTCGGCACCCACGGGGACATGCGGCGCTAGCAGTTCAGGGTCGCACTCGTAGTTCACGAGGGCGAGATCGCGCCAGTCGGCTGTGAGGAAGACCCTTTCGCGCGTCGAGAGCTTTGTATGGTTGTCAGTGGTGGACATCTATTCAAAGGCGATAACACCGACTCCCCACTGTGGAACGACTATATGAAAATACTCACCGTCCTTGGGTAGGAGTTTTCCCGCCAATAGGTCATGAGCGGTGGTGCTGTCCCAACGGGGCGAGAAGTACACATTCGCGTCCTGATGCTCGATGTTGAACAGGAAGAGCAGTGGCCTGCCCTGCGCAGAATCACGCACTACGGGAATCACATAGTCGCCGTCCATAGCGACGGGGGCCTGAATGCCGCAGTCGCGCAGGATGCCGTAGAGGATGTCGGGGCTTCCAATGTCGCCGAACCCTGCAGACAGGCTGAACCCGTACCACGTCAGCCTACCGTCCGCCGTCCGCGTGGCGACCGTCTGTCCTTCTATCGACGCGATGGCCTCCGCCCCCGACAGCGGTTCGAGAACGGCGTATCCCGTCTCCGACTCGAAGGACAGGGTGCCGTAGAGAGTCTCCACCGCCACCTGTCCATAGGCGATATCACGGTCGGTTACTTGCGAAAAATCCGCCACGCGCACACCGAATGTCGCCCCCAGTCCCTCCGGTGGACTGTAGCTGGATAGGCCGTTGTCGGAGTACATGCCGAAGCTGCCCTCGGCAACGAGTCTCACCGTCGAACTGTCGGCCAGTGTCTTGACAATCCGGTCTCGTACCTCGTCTGTCATCAATGCAACGTTGGTCAGAAACACGAGATCGTAACCCGACCAGTCCTGCGAGGGTGTCACGATGTCCACTGGGATGCCGTTAGACCACAGCGTCCGGTACGTCCCGTGCAGGTCGGCGAGAAACCGGTCGTTCTCGCCGTTCATGCTGAAGAGGTCATGCGATGCCTGGTGATTAACGATGGCGATCCTGGCCTTCGGCACGCACAGGGGCAGGTGCTCCGTGAGACCCTCGATCTGTGAGATCGCCTCCGAGACGGCCTCTAATCTCGGCGTCGGTCTTCCGTCTAGGGCCGCGAGGTTGTAACCCGGCGACTCGAACGCCACGTGGTCCGACCGGTATTGCCAGAACATGGCCCCAGCGGCGCCGTGAGCCAACGTCATCCAGAGCAGGGTCGTCAGCTCGCGCGGGTCGGTCTGCTTTTTCCACGTGACTCCTCCACGCGCCATGCCCGAATATATCTCCTCGTTCCACCAGCGCCCGCCTTTGCCAATCGACCGCGACCAGTCGAACGCGAAGGCCCGCTCGGCGATCTTGTAAGGGTCCTCGCCCGTGAGCAGGTTGTTCGAGGGCATGGACATCCCCCACGAGTCGGCGTAGCGGGCGCACGTCTCGTCCCATGGACGGGGCATCCATGCGCCGTGCGTTCGCGTCTCGTGTACTGTGTCGATTTTGCGTACCTCACCGACCATCCACCGAAGATGCCCCGCGAGGTTCTCGTAGTTGAACCGCTTGAATAGCAGCATCTCCAGCACGTTGTTGTCGGAGCGCGGAGGCTCGACATCCTCCCAACTCCGGTATCGCCTGAGCGTCCGCGCGTTGAACTCCTCCAGCGTGAAGTTCTCCTTGAGCCATGCCATGTACCGGGCGATGGAGTGCTCGCAGTAACACGGGTACCCGTCGTCTTGATCGACCCACGCAGACGACAGCGCGATGCCGTCCCAGATGCCCCAGACGAAGGTGGCCGGATGGTCCTTGTACCGCTCTACGACGTGCCTGAGTAGCTTGCCTCCACGCTCACGCCATACGGGATGGTCGTAGCAGTGGATCATCCCTCCCTGCGGGTACGCCGGATGCGAGTTGGAGTAGTACGTGTGTCCCCAGTGGTTCACCACCCGGAAGTCGGGATAGTCGCGCGTCATCCACTCCGGCGCGGCCCCGTGCGTCGCCAGCATCACGTCCAGCCACATCGACAGGCCGTGCTTCGCCGCAAGGTCGAACATTACGTCGTAGTCGTCGAGGTGGTAGTCGTCCCGCGCCGGCTCCATCCAATTCCAGTACGAAGCACTGCGTACGATCCTGAATCCCGCCGCACGGATGTTGGCAAAATCCTCGTCCCAGCACTCCGGCTTCGGAGCTCCACCGCGATAGTACTCGACGCCAATGGGGAAAGGCGTGTCCGGGTGTGCGAATCGGTCTGTCATGTAATCCTGCTTACGTGATGACTGTTCGGATTATACGCCGCATTTAGCAACGATTGTTGGCAAGCTCTCCAATCAGGCGTTTTCTGATGCTCTGAATATATGCTACCCCGAGTCGTCATACCGGCGAAGGCCGGTCTCCAGAGGTACGAGAGTCAAGGGGTGTTTCAAACTGGCCAATAGGGGCATTGCAACCACTCCGGCCTAGCCTTTAGGGTGTAACCACCATGGACATCCCCCAATTCCAGCGCCTGATCCTCGACTGGGGCCGCCACCACCGCCGGGATATGCCATGGCGTAACACACGCGATCCCTACAATATCCTCGTCTCCGAGGTTATGCTCCAGCAGACGCAGGTCTCCCGCGTCCTTCCAAAATACGAAGAGTTCCTCCATGAGTTTCCCGATCTCGACGCCCTCGCCGATGCCTCGCAAGCTCGACTGCTCCGGGTCTGGCAGGGCCTCGGCTACTGGAACCGGGCCACCAGACTCCGCGCCGCCGCCCGTATGATCGTAAACGAGTTTGGCGGAGTGTTCCCGCAGGACCCGGCTACGCTCCGCACCCTGCCCGGCGTGGGGCCCTACACGGCAGGGGCGGTCGCCTGCTTCGCGTTCGGGAGCGCCGAGCCGTTCCTCGACACCAACATCCGGCGCGTCTACCTATTCTTCTTCTTCCCCGGCGAGGAAGACGTACCCGACAACCGCATCATGGAGATCGCCCGGAGGGCCGTTTGGCTCGACGATCCCCGCGAGTGGGGATACGCGCTCTTCGACTACGGCGCAGTCGAGCTCCGCGACCGCACAATCAACCGTCGCAGCAGGCACTACTCTCGCCAGAGTACCTTCGATGGTTCGTTCCGCTCCTTCCGCACGCAGGCGCTCCGTCATGTCCTCGCCCAAGAGAGCACGTCCTTGCCACTTGCCGACCTTAAGGACTTTCTCACGCAGCGACTGGCAACAGGGGATCACCCGTACACCCCTCAGGATGTCCTGGATGCCCTTATCAATGACGGCCTGCTGAAGACTTCGCCCGACGACCGGATTTTCATATAGCGGAAGCGTCTACAAATTCAGACTACACCTACAGCGTTACAACCCCCACCGTCATTCCGGCGAAGGCCGGAATCCAGAGAGTCCGCTCAGCGAGAAGGTGGTTCTGGCACAACTTCGCTCGTCTCGCCCGCCCTCTCGTGATGCGCTTTTCGCCGATGTGACGTAGACTGTGCCCGCAGGAGGCAGACCCATGACGGACAAGGTCTATCGCGTCGCGGCCATCGGGTGCGGAAGGAAGGGAACAGAGCACGCCCGCGCCTACAACCTCAACCCCCGAAGTGTCGTCGTCGCGGCTTCCGATCCCGATCCTGAGAACCTCGCCCTCTTCGGCCAACGCTTCGGTGTGCCCACCTATGCCGACTACAACGAGATGCTCCGCAAGGAGAATGTCGACATCGTGCTGGCCGTCCTGCCCGTCATCTCCAATCGCGAGGTCGTGCTTGATGCGGTACGCCACAACGTGCCTGCCATCTGCACCGAAAAGCCCCTGGCAGCGCGGCTCTCCGATGCTGACGAGATGGTTGCCGCCTGCAGGGAGCGTGGCATCAAGTTCGGCTGCGGCGATCTCGAACGTAACCACCACTACTACTGGGAGGCGAAGGACAGGATAGCGGCGGGAGAAGTCGGAGCGGTGCGAAGCATCGACTTCTACCAGGGGAGCGGGACGCAGCTATCGGGAGGCGGCTGCCAGATTTTCGGGCTCATCCGCCTCTTCGCCGACGATACCGACGTAGACTGGATTACGGGATGGGTCGCCACCGACCCGTGGACCGAGTACGACCAGGGCGGTGCAGGCTATATCAGGTTCACCAACGGTGTCGAGGCGTTCATCCACCGCCGCAACACGGGCCGCTTCGGATTCGAGGTGCTCTGTGACCGAGGTCGATTCACCAGCGACAACATGACCGTGCGCATGTACACTCACGACCCGGAGGAGTCGCGCCCAACGCTCATAAACGCCAAAGAAGTGGAGCAACCCTTCTCAGACGACGAGGGCATCCACGCCAACTTCGGCCAGATCGACGATGAGGGTTGGGAGGACCCCGGCAACCGCCAGCGGGCAACCGTGCAGTCCATGATCGACGCTCTAGACCACGACATTGAACCCCGGGGCAACGGCGACAACGGGCGCAAGGTCCTCGAAATGGCCATCGCCATCCGCGAGTCGCACCGTAGAGGGCACGCCCCCGTAAGGTTGCCCCTCGATGACCGCAGCCTGCGACTCATTCCCAACCCCAGCCGCATGTACAACAAGAAAGAGGTGCTTGGCCGCGAGGCCTACGCCAAGGAAATCGCGAGATTCACACGGGGGCAGAAGCAGGAAGCTTCATAGGGGAAGCTCCTACCTGCCGAATGAGATAAGGCCCCCGTCCAAATCGCCGCACTGCCTCCTCGGCTGCGGCTTGGAAGTCGACATACGTCCCAACCAGTTGTTTGTCATGAATGACAACCCACTCGCCGAAATGGTCGACTTCTAGGACATCATGCATCTCTTCATATGCGGCTATTTCATTACTGAGTACCGACATAGCCTCTCCTGTTCGGAGCATCTCTTTATGGGGTCATGAAGGTGAGCTTACGTATAGCTTGCCTCATCCAATGATGTTACGAATCAGGGATCAGCGAAGAACTGATTCGAACCCTCCCCGGCTGCACAACGACGAATCGTCCTATCAACCTTTCTCCCTCTCGACTTACCAAATCGGCTACCGCTTCGCCAAGTTTCGAGCGAACACCCGCCGGGAAACGCAGAAGGATGATACCTACAGATTGCATTCCACTGGCGTAAACCAACTGACCGAAGTCTTTGTCCTCGGTCAGGAGCACGCATCTCTCTTCTAACGCAAGACCGACAACTGACTCGTCATCCGCCCCTAAGGACAATTCGGCTACTGACAGGACCTCATGCCCTAAGCTAGTGAGTGTACGTACAGCGCTGTAGTCACAACTCTCGTCTGCAAGAAACCTCACTATCGCAATCCCGATCGCAAAAGGCTACACGGGTTCAGTAAGTACGGTTTCTTCATGAGCGACCGTGTCGGCCGCGTAACCGATGCAGGCTTGAATATCCTCGACCGTTAGGCGAGGATAAGCGTCGAGTAGATCGTCTACGGGTGCCCCTTCTCCCAGCTTTCGCAGAATAAGCTCGACGGGAATGCGGGTTCCCCTCACCACAGGCTTTCCCAACATCACGTTCGGATTGACTTCTATACGATCTGTCACCATGACGATTCTCCAGTCGACCAACTGTCTCTATCTTATCTCATCCAACACTGTACACGCCGTACTCTACATTGATCTCCAGATCGTCGATCGTTATCCCGCCGCCCAACCCAGGCGGTCTCCCGTCCAGCGACACCTCCACAACGTTGTCGCCCTGCTTCGGGCGGACTGACGACAGCTCGATCTCGATCCACTGAGCGCTGTAGTGCTCGATACGGTGCGGCGACACGGGGATGCGGACGTACGCTCCCGGTTCTCTGCTCAACGTTTCCTTCTCAAGCGACTCGCCGTTCAGCCAGACCGATATCCTGTCCGCCGTCACCGTATTGTTGACCCGCATCCGCAGCGTCAGGCGCTTGATGCGGTCGGCCTTGCCTTCGATATCGTCCGCTATGAAGACCGGTATGGGGTATCTGCGACCCGGCTCAACTTTCGGTATTTCCAGCGGCAGCGTCGTATCGTAGCCAAGCCCTGCAGCCGGTTCCGTGCGGCGCGACAGGCGATATTGCTTGTCGGCCTCAGACATCAGGTCGGAGTTGGCCATCTCCGTGAGTATGTCCCGCTCGGTCGCTCCCAGCGGCCAGTCGAGGAACCACCCGTACACGCCGTCGGTCCCCTTCGCGAGGTAGTTGGACACGGCGGCGCGCATTATCTCCGGGGTGTAGTGCTCATCGTAGCCGTGACCGGGATAGCCGACTTCGACGAACGGCTGAAGCATCCCGTACACCGAAACATCCACCTCGTGCGCCGCCTCGATCGCCCATTCCATCGGCATCTGCATATCAAGCCGCAGGTTGGCGTACATCATCGGCGTGAGGTAATCGACAAGCCCTTCCTTGAGCCATGTCCGCACGTCGAATCCCTGGTCTTCACACACCTTCTCGATGCAGGGAACTCGCATCCCCAACTGCATCCCCGCGTCCCGTGTCATCTCCGAGATGCGCCGCACGTGCTCAGTCAGGACCGGCGTGTACTCAGCGACGTCCTCGTCCAGCAGCACGGGAGGCATCCCCCCGGGACTCGCCCCGAAGTCGAGCTCGAGGCCCTCCAGGTCGTATTGCGTGACGATCTCCTCGAAGACGCGAAGCTGGTTCTCCCGCGCGCCCTCGTCGGCCAGACCCCTTCCTCCCTCTGCCGGGTCGGCCTCTGGGCTGCTAACTCCTTCGTAGGTGCCCATCCGGAAGCTGACGAAGAATTCCATGCCCCGCTCATGAGCGCGGTCGGCAAGGGCCTGCAGAATGTCCACGCCGCGCTCCTGCAGCGAGAGGATGTTGTGTCGCACCTTCCAGTAGATCGCGCTGTCGATCTCGTCCATGTCGCTGCGGAACGACTTGCCCGCCTTCGACGGATAGAACAGCCCGTCGGCCCGTGCAACCCCGTACACGAGGGTGTCCACGCCTGTGCCCGCCACCTCGTCCACAGGCCGCCACAGGTCTTCCATCCGCATTGGCGGCTCGAACACGAACAGGTAGAAGTGCCGCGCGTCGTTGAAGTAGATGGTGCGTTGTCGTCTCATGGCCGAGGCCTCCGTTGCGTAAAAGATATGGAGTATCGCGAAAGGTGTGCGGGATTATATCAAGCCAATCAGTTCGGGCCACGTGTCATACACCTTCGCGTGCGAGCGAAGCGCCCCTTGCTTGACACCCAAGGGCCTATCCCATAGGCTGAACGCAAAAATCAGTGTAGCCATCAAAGGGGATTCCTTAGCTATGGGCTATAAGTTTGACCACGTGCATCTCAAGTCGTCCGATCCTGGGGTGGCTGCCGACTGGTACGTCAAGGCATTCAACTTCAAGATCACGAGCGACGCGATCCGACCGTGGGGTGACAGGTTTATCCGCTGCGAGACGGAGGACGGCGTCGTCGTGAACATCTCCAGCGCTCGAAACGAAGAGAAGATGGGGCCGAGCGACCCGAGCGCCCACTATGGACTGGAGCACTTCGGAATTGCGGTGGACGACGTTGCGGCTGAGGTGGAGAGGCTGCGAGGGTTGGGCGCTGAGCTCATGGAAGGCCCGGTCGACGTGCCAGGAGGCCCCATTATTGCCTTCATCAAGGCCCCCGAGGGCTCTCGCATCGAGTTGCTTAAGTGGCGATAGCCGCCAATCCCCTCAACACAGACCGGCGGACTGCGTTCGCGGCGGCCTGAGATGTGGAACAAGCTAAAGACCTTCTATTGGCGTGTCGTCGGCGTAATGAGGCTCAACCCTCAGACCGTCGCCGAGATACATGCCGAGCAAGGGGCAAACTATCAGGCCGCCATAGTCGTCTTTGTTTCCTCGCTCGCTGTGGCCAACCGCGCTCCGGGCGGACTGCCGACCACCTTCCTCATACCCTTTGGGTACGTCATTTGGTGGATCGTTGCGGCGTTCGTCATTTACTGGCTCGGAACGACGCTGCTCAGCACAAAGGACTCAGCCCCGGCCGCTTATGCCCCTCTCGCGCGGGGAATCGGCTTCGCCATGGCCCCACGCATATTTCAGATCTTCCTCGCGCCCGAACTGATAACACTGCCGAGTCCCCTGTGGTGGCTCGTCCTGTTCCTGTCCACCGGTTGGATGTTCGCCGCCATGACGCTCTCAACACACATTGCGTTCGGTAGGATGTCGTACAATCGAGTGACGGTTCTCATCGCGATTGCACTGCTGCCGATGATCGTGTTGGAACCGTTCATACACTTTGTCGGGCGATGATCCGGGACTGCGAGAGAGGGTGAATTATGGATAATTGCATCTTCTGCAAGATCAACGCTGGGGACATACCGGGAGACTTCGTCTACCGCGACGACGAAACCTTTGTTATCCGCGACATCGCGCCGCGCGCTCCCGTGCACCTGCTCGTCATCCCAACACGCCACGTCGAAAAGATCACGGAACTTGGCCCCGAGGACCTCTCGATAGTAGCGGCGATGTTCTCGGCGGTAAAGGAAGCCGTCCGGAGCGAAGGGATAGCCGAGAGCGGCTATCGGCTGATAATCAACCAGGGCGAAGAGGGCGGACAGGAGGTCCCACACCTCCACATGCACACCCTCGGCGGCACACACCTCCGTACTATGGGAATGGGGTAGGGGGCTCCGTGATATCACTCCCGCCCAGAGTCGCCAAACGTACCGCCGCGCTCCCGAAAGGGCTTGCCGACCATCTTCTGCGAACGCGGAGGCTGGCCCGCGAATTGGCTGAACGTCACGGGGTCAACCCCGACTCATGTGAACTCGGCGCCGCGTGCCACGATCTCGCCCGTCACATGAGACCCAAGGCGCTCCTCAAGGAAGCCGAACGCCTCGATATCCCTATCGGCCCCATCGAGCAACGGGTTCCCATCATGCTCCATGGGCTGGTCGCGGCGAGGTGGCTTGAGCGCGACGGAGAAATCTTCAACTCGAAGGTTATAGAATCGGTGCGCTGCCACACGACCGGAAAAGCCAAGATGAGCAAGGTGTCGAAGGTCGTCTTCCTCGCGGACAAGCTGGAACCGTACAAGGTGATGCGCAGACCCGACCTCGCCGAGGTCCTCCAGCTCACGTACGTCGATATCGACATGGCATTGCTGGAATTCCTCAACCGGAACATCATACGCCGCGTGGAGCGTGGCGATCTCGTGCATCCCGCCACCCTGAAGCTCCGCAACAAGCTCAAGATGAAACTGCCTGAGAATGAAGTGCTGTCCGGCCAGAAGATACCGGCAGAGCAGGGAGTGAGATAGCCATGGTAATGAGCCAGTCATCCGGTGATCGCCAGGTCGCCGTGCTGATCGATGACGAAAACGTCAGCGTGGGATCGGTCGAGTGGCTGTTCGACCGGATATCGAATCTGGGGCGAATACTCATACGTCGTGCCTACTCCGACTGGTCGAAGGGCGGCAATGTGCGCGACCAACTGCTGGAGTTCGGCATCGAGCCGGTGCACGTCTTCCAAGCGTCCAGTTCGGGCAAGAACGCCAGCGATATTCGGCTGGCCATTGACGCTATTGACCTGCTCTACTCGTCGCCTGTAGATACCTTCGTCATCGTCTCCGGCGACGCTGATTTCCTCCCCTTGGTCAACAAGCTCCGCTCCTCCGGTAAGATGGTCATCGGCGCGGGTCGTCAGAAGTCCACGTCGGCCACGCTCGTCAAGGCCTGCGACCGCTACTACTACCTCGACCAGCAGGAAGAAAAGGATGAGGTAACAGAGCCACAGCCCAAGAAACGATCAAAGAGCAGCCTAATCGTCCGTGCGGTTCAAGCAAGTATGGATAATGAAGGCAAGGTAATGGGAAGCCGATTGCATGACACGATGCAGCGACTTGATCCCAGTTTCGACTTTAGGACACAGGGATTCAAGAGTTTCTCGGCCTTTCTTGAATCATCAGATGAGGTGGAAGTAACCCGTCCTACGGGACCAGGGGACGTTGTTATCGAACTTCCCCGAAGTAAGCAGGGCGGTGGCGGTCGCAAGAAAAAACCGCTCGCTTCGAGGATCGATGCGGAATGGCTGAAGCGTGCGCCCTCACAAGGAAAATCCATGCTCGGCCCCATAGCCGCTGGCGATGCTGCTAAGGTAATTGGGGCTTCCAAGTTGAGCGTGTCGGAGTACAAGAACCTCCAAGGTCTGCTGGACGCCATGCCTCAGCTTGCCAAGAACTGGCGGCGTGACGGGAATACCATCTCGCGGAAGTAGCGGCCTGCTACGCCTGAGAGAACGACATCCTCACACCCTGTGCCGACTCCGGCGGCAAGGTCAGGCTGTCGCCGCAGCGTTCAACGCCCTCAACCCCGTTCCCTTTGAGCAGTGATTCGGTGGCGTCCAGGTCCTTGCTGGAGAACACGATCTGGTATGGCCCTTCACCCCACCTCTCGACAAACCCTGCGATCCCGTCGCCGTCGCCACCTTGGCAGAAGTCCAGTGAGCAGTTGTCGAATCCCAACCGGACACACGTAGCGTAGCTGGAGCCACCATCCGGTGTCCCTTCCATCCCGAAGATGTCCTTCCAGCGCTGTGCCGCCGCGTTCGCGTCAGCAACCGCCAGCGACAACGATGCTACACCGATCACGCCGTTTGGATGATTCGTAGGGTCGGGCGGGTCGTTGTAGCGCTCCTCGATGGTGTGGTCGTGCTGGATGAAAAAAGTCTGGGAGCCCGGCATCGCGTCCGGATCGATCTCCGCTTGCGTCCACGAATAGGCTGTTGATCCGTCTGCCGCCTGGCGAGAGCCTTTCACCGGATCGGTTATCAGCACTCCCGCCGCCCTGACGCTTCGCGTCCGCTCATTCACGTCCGACGTCCCCATCGCGAAGATGAACAGCCCCTCTCGTTCGTCCAGGAATGAGGGAAGGTTCGGGCGAAACAGGTCTCCATCCGGGTCGTGCACCGAGATGAGTTCGAGATACTCTCCGCCAAACACCACGAGACGGTTGCTCGTTCCCCGCCCGGGGTGCCGTCCCTCCGGCGTCACTTTGAATCCCAGCCTCTCGAAGGTATCCTTAGCGGCATCGAGGTCTCGAACGGCAATGAGGACGTGGTCGAGTGTCAGGTCGGTCATGCTATGCTCCCGAAGGTACGGACGAAGTGTGGGAACGGTAAGCGGTAGGACGGCATCGTGTCAACGCTCTACATCGTAGCGACACCCATCGGCAACCTGGAGGACATCACCCTGCGCGCCCTCCGCGTGCTCGGCGAGGTCTCGCTAATAGCAGCAGAGGACACCCGCACCACGAGAAAGCTCCTCTCCCACTACGATATCGACACACCAATCACCAGCTACCACGACCACAACCGGCTATCCAAGCTGCCCGCCATCCTGGACGCCCTTGCGGAGGGCGACGTCGCCCTCGTGTCCGACGCCGGAACTCCCGCGATCAACGATCCCGGCGCTGAGCTTGCCGCCGCCGTCGAAGAAGCGGGCCACACTGTCGTCCCACTTCCCGGCCCGTCCGCCCTGACCGCCGCCCTGAGCGTGGCCGGATTGGAGATCGACCAGTTCCTCTACCTCGGTTTCCTTCCACGACGCGGAGGACAGAGACGCCAGTTACTGCAGTCCCTCGTCGATGAACCGCGAGCATGGATCACCTTCGAGGCCCCGCACCGCCTCTTAGACACCCTCAACGATATTCACGCAGTTCTCGGCGATAGAAAAGTCGTCGTATGCCGGGAACTCACGAAATTACATGAAGAGGTATTCCGGGGCACGGTCACAGCCGCCCTGGAACGATTCTCCAACCCGAGGGGCGAGTTCACCCTGATTGTACAACCGGCGGATGATGTCCATGACACAGATGAAACGGCAATCGAACGTGCCCGCGAGATTCTCACCGACGAACGCAATCGCGGAAGCAAGTCCAGGGACGCCATTGCGGCGGCATCCATAACCGGGATATCCAAGAACGACCTCTATCGACTATGGCTTGAAGCCAGGGAGGGCGGCTCTTCGACCGGTGCATGACTACTCGCCGCGAGGTGCGTGGAATGGGGGAGCGGGCAGGGTGGTTGTGGTACCATTGATGCAGTCATTCTTGCTGAGCTATCAATGTCCGAACGCATCCTCGTCGCCGTTGCATGGCCGTACGCCAACGGCTCCATCCATATAGGCCATGCGGCAGGCGCATACGTCCCTGCCGACATCTTCGCCCGGTATCACCGCCTGAAGGACAACGACGTCCTCATGGTCTCCGGCAGCGACTCGCACGGCACGCCCGTGACGCTCGAGGCCGAAAAGCGCGGCATCACGCCGGAGGAGGTATTCAGCCAGTACCACGCAGAGTTCCTCGACTGCTGGGACAGGCTCGGCATCAGCTTCGATCTGTTCACTTCCACGCACACCGACAACCACACCGAGGTCTCGCAGGATATCTTCACGCGCCTCTACGAGAACGGCAATCTCTACATCGAGACGATGCTCCAGCCGTACAGCGAGGTCGATGGACGCTTCCTCGCCGACCGCTACGTCGAGGGCACCTGCCCGCACTGCGATTTCGACGGCGCGCGCGGCGACCAGTGTGACAACTGCGGTCGCACCCTCGACGCGCAGGAACTCATCGACATCCGCAGCCGCCTTAGCGGAGACACTCCGATATTCAAGGAGACCGAGCACTTCTTCCTCAAGCTCACCGCGTTCGAGGACGAGTTGCTCGACTGGATACGCCCGCAGGAGCACTGGCGTCCCAGCGTCAAGAACTTCTCCATCGGCTACCTCGAGGGAGGCCTTCAGGACCGGCCCATCACCCGTGACATCGAGTGGGGCATTCCCGTTCCCCTGGACGGCTACGAAAGCAAGCGCATCTACGTGTGGTTCGAGGCGGTGATCGGCTACCTCTCCGCCTCCAAAGAATGGGCCGCGCTGCGCGGCGAACCCGACCGCTGGAAGGACTTCTGGCAGGCCGACGAGGCCCGTTCCTACTACTTCATGGGCAAGGACAACATCCCCTTCCATACGGTCATTTGGCCCTCCATGCTCCTGGGCTACGGCGGGCTGAACCTTCCCTACGACGTTCCCGCCAACGAGTACATGAACCTCGAGGGCATGAAGCTCTCGACCAGCCGCTCGTGGGCCATCTGGCTGCCGGACTACCTCGACCGCTACGACCCGGATCCGCTGCGGTACGTCATCGCCGCCGGGATGCCGGAGACGAGCGACTCCGACTTCTCATGGGCCGAGTACGTCAGGCGCAACAACGATGAACTGGTCGCCACCTTCGGCAACCTCGTGCATCGCGTCCTCACCATGTCCTACCGCAACTTCGACGGCGCCGTCCCGACGCCGGGACAGCTCGACGACGATTCCCGCGCCCTCCTGGAGGAGGCCGAGCGTCGCTTCTCAGAGGTGGGGGAGAACATCGCCCTGTGCAAGTTCCGGGCCGCACTCACCGATGGCGCAATGGCGCTGGCCCAGTCGGCAAATCGCTACCTCGACCGGAAGGCCCCGTGGCAGACGGCCAAGACCGACAGGATCACGACCGCCACCACGCTGTGGATTGCCATGACCGTCATCAACTGCCTGAAGAAGGCGCTCTATCCCTTCCTGCCGTTCAGCTGTGAGAAGCTGCATACCATGTTGGGATTCTCCGGATCGGTGGTCGATGAGGGCTGGGACTGGTCTCCCACCGACCTCGAATCCGGCCGGCGCCTGGAGAAGCCGGCTCCCCTGTTCCAAAAGCTCGACGAGTCCATCGCGGAGCAGGAGACCGAACGTCTGGGCCAACAGAGGTGAACGCCCTGTCTGTCCCAGCGGGTCCTTCTTTCCTTCACCGTCTCTTGGCACATTGTCCGGGTCCGGCAATGTCAGGGGTCATGGTAACAACCGGGCACTTAGATCAGTCCCAAACGTTGCGAGGAGCGGAATGCCAGGCGTGAACGGATTCGAATCGCCGAGCGACGCGCTCGCATACATCCATGCTCCCGTAGTCGACGGACTCGAACGTGTCAAGTCGTCCCTGCGCGACATGGTCAACCACAAGTCCCCTTTCCTGGCGCAGCTCCTCGACCATGCGCTCGAGACCAAGGGAAAGCGCATCCGACCGACCTTAACTCTGCTCTCTGCCGGATTTCACCCCAATGACGGCGAGCGTGCTGAGACGATGGCGACGGCAGTTGAGCTTCTGCACATCGCCTCCCTGATCCACGACGACACCGTCGACCAGTCCGAGGTCCGGCGCGGTCGAGCCACCGTCAGCAAGATATGGGGAGGCAATGCCGCCGTCGTGCTGGGCGACTACCTGTTCGCCACGTCGGCTACCTACGTTTGCGATACCGGTAATATCCGCGTCATTCGACGGTTTGCCGAGACCATCAAGGAACTCTCCAGCGGCGAGATGGACGAGATGGTCGTCAGGTACGATGCCTCCCAGTCGCGCGAGCAGTATTTGACCCGCATCTACGAGAAGACCGCTTCGCTGTTCACCACGGCGACCGAGTCCGGAGCCGTCCTCAGCGACGCGCCGGAATCGACGGCCAATAAGCTGCGGGACTACGGTTACTCACTCGGCATGGCATTCCAGATCGTCGACGACATTCTCGATGTCGAGGGGTCGACCGACGAGATCGGCAAGCCTGTCGGCAACGACCTGCGGCACGGAGTGCTGACCCTTCCAATGATCCTTGCCCTTGAGAGGTGGCCTGACTCCACCGCCATTCGAGACTACTTTGCCGAACCGGGCGATGGAGCCCTGTTGGAGTCCGCCATCGAAGTGATCGGCGACGACAAGGTCATCGCCGACTCCTACGCCGTTGCCGAGGACTACTGCCGCTCCGCCCTCAATGCCATCAGCGACCTGCCGAAGAATCGCTCCCGCGAATCATTAGAGGCCCTCGTCGACTACGTGGTCGTACGCCGCAGCTAGAAACGCGGAGAGACCTCTAGTCTGTGTGGACATTTCCCGTCATTCCCGCGAAAGCGGGAATCCATTGGTGGGCACGCATGCTCTCTGTGTGGAATAGATTCCCGCTTTCGTGGGAATGACGACTTGACCGGGAATTTCGGGAAGAAATTCAAGAAAGCCAAGAGAGCCTAATTCACCGTAAGTACCCGGAGAAGGTTCGTACCGCCCGAGACGCCTATCGGCAGTCCCGCCACCAGCACGACAGGCTGCCCCTTCCTGAGCCCCGCCGCCTCCTTCGCGTACTGCTCGGCCAAATCGAAGAAGCCGTCAACCTGGTCGAATGACGGCACAACGTACGGAGTCGTTCCCCACGTCAAGAGGAGCCTTCTCTGCACTCGTTCGGTCGACGTCAGGGCAATGATGTGGGCCTGCGGACGGTACTTGGAGACCCTTCCGGCCGTCGATCCCGACTCCGTAAAGGCGACGATGAGCTTGGAACTGAGCTGCTGCGCGGTGTGACAGGCGTTGTAGGCGATAGCGTCGTCCACCTTATTCTCCGCATGACCACTGCGTTCCTCGAGCAGCCGGTCATACGGGAGGTATGCCTCGGCGAACATCGCCGCCTCCGCCATGAAGCGGACAGCCTCGACGGGATGATCGCCGGTTGCAGTCTCTCCGGAGAGCATGATCGCGTCGGTGCCGTCGAATATAGCGTTGGCGATGTCCGTCACCTCTGCGCGGGTGGGCACCGGCGACGTGACCATCGACTCCAGCATCTGGGTCGCCGTGATGACGGGCTTCCCTCGTTCGTTGCACTCGCGGATCAGCCGTTTCTGGATCATGGGCACCTCGGCGAGCGGCAGCTCCACGCCCATATCGCCCCGCGCCACCATGATCCCATCGCTCGCGTCGAGGATATCCGAAAAGTTCCTGACCGCCCCTGCCAGTTCGATCTTGGAGACGACGAAGGGATCGTGGCCGTATTCGCCGAGCAATTCTCGTGCGGTCCGGACCGCATCTGCGGAGGACACCATTGAGAGCGCAACGAAATCAGCCTTCTGCTCCGCGGCGAACTTCAGTGCCACCTTCGCCTGCTCCCCGGGGAATTCCTGCGTGGGGTCCCTGCCGGGCACGGTCACCCCGCGCTTCTCCGTCAGCTGGCCGCCCCGAACGACCCTGCAGTGAACGTCCATGCCGTCAACCCCATGCACGGCCAGCTCCATCATCCCGTCATCGAGCAGCAGGGGCGCATCGAGCTTTGCGTCACGATGTATCCCAGGTGGTGAGACCGAAACGATGTGCCTGTCGCCGACGACGTCCCGGCTGGTCAGCGTGAAGTCCTGCCCCGATTCCAGCCGCAGCGTTTCACTTTCCATCGGGCCGGTCCGATACTTCGGCCCCGGCACGTCGATCATCACCGCGGTGGGAATTCCGGTCTCGATGGCCGCCTCGCGCACCAACCCGATTCTCTCGGCGTGCTCCTCCGGGGTGCCGTGCGACATGTTCAGGCGGGCAACGCTCATGCCCTCCTCCACGAGGCTGCGAATCCTCCTGGCCGAGGACGTGGAAGGCCCAAGGGTGCAGACGATCTTGGTCTTGGTTCTCGTGTGAATTATCACTCGTCGGCCTTCACCATATTGATTATCGCCCAAGAACTACGTGAATGCGGCGGTGCTATTCTAACGGATTGTTAACGATTGCGGGCCTCTGCAAATGTGTCACGTATTCTCCGATATGCAATTGCCACGGTGCGCGATATACTACAATCACGAATGCTGAAGGCTGGTCCTCATCCTTTGGCCTGTCTCCGTCGGAATGTGTGAGCCCATGTCCGAGCTTCAACAACTCTACGAACTCCAGGAACTCGACATTCAGATCGATGAGTTGAAGGAGTCGCTTGCCGCCACTGAGGCGGAACTGGCGGATGATTCCGTGGCGGCAGAGGCGCGAAGGCGAGTCGTCGCTCTGGAGACCCACGCCGAGCGGCTTGCCGCCAACCGCAGGTCGCTAGACCGCACCATTGAGGACCTACAGACACGACTGGGTCGCACCCAGGAGCGGATGTATAGCGGCGCTATCACCAGCGTAAAGGAGATGGAGGCGGCAGAAGAGGAACGCGCCTCCACGGAGCAGGCCATTGCCGAGAACGAGGACCGCCTGCTGGAGGTCATGGTCTCGGTGGACGAAGTGGACGGAACCCTTGAAAAGGGTCGAGAGGTCGTCCGCCGCTTGGAAGAACAGCGTGCGGCGACCGTCGAGACCCTCTCGAAGAAGGCCGAAGAACTGAGGTCATCGCTCGATGAGTTGACGCCCCGCCGCGAGGATATGAGGGACTCCATTCCCGCGCCCTCCCTTCATCGGTACGATACCCTGCGTGCGAACAGGGGCGGTGCCGCCATTGCCAAGGTCGAACGGGGGCTGTGCTCGACATGCCGCATGGCCCTCAGCACGTCTGAACAACAGCGCATCCGGTCGACTGACACGCCCATGCAGTGCGGTTCGTGTCACCGCATCCTCTATCTCGCCTGAGGATGGTCCATTGAGAGCCATCGCATATTTCAAGCTGCCCGACCCAACGCCCGACGCGCTGGATACCATGCAGCGTGACTTCAAGCGTTTCTGCACGTACAACATGCACCAGACGTACCAGGTCTTTTTCACGGAGGGACCTGAGGTCGGCGTTCCGGATGACGCATTTCAGCGATTGGTGTCATTTCTCGAGTCGTCCGACAGCGAGTTTCTCGTTACGGTGCCTGACGCCACTCACCTGGGAACCGACCTGGAATCGGTCGCCAGGTCGATCATTGAACTCAATCGACACGATGCGGAGATCAGGTGCTGGGACGACGAGTATCCCGACCCGTTTCAAAACGTCTTCAACACTCCCGGCATTGCCGGAGTCTCCGTCACGAGGGCGCGCCGTATCAAGGAGGCCATGGAGGCCCGCGCGCTGGAGGGTAATGTCCTCGGACGTGTCCTCTACGGTTACCGCGCCGGAGAGAACGGCAACCTTGAGATCGTGCCGGAAGAGGCCAAGGTGGTCGAGCTCATCTTTCGCCTCTACACGCAGGAAGAGATGGGGTTCCGCCTGATCGCGCAGGAACTGAACGAGCGCGGCATCAAGACCCGTCGCGGTGGGAGTTGGAACGTCGTCAGCATTCGCGACATCATCCGCAACCGGTCCTACATAGGCACCTACGAGCGCTTCGGCATCCGCAGGCCCGGCATGCACGAGGCCATCATCCCCCGGGAAGTCTTCAATGAGGCTGCCGAGCGGCTCAAGTCCCGCCGTCCGACCGGCAGGATCATCCAGCCGGAGCCGTTCCTCCTCTCCGGTTTCGTCTACTGTGGCTACTGCGGCAACAAGATGATGGGCGTCACCCGCCGCCAGTCCTGGCGCCGCAAGACCGACAAGAAGAGGGTCACCGGCGTGTATCGCTACTACCAGTGCCAGTCCAAGAACAACCAGAGCACCTGCGACTACCACACATGGAAGGAAGACCAGCTCGAACGCGAGGCCCTCACACAGGTCAAGTACACCGTGCTGGCCAAGGCCGCCGGAGTCCTGAATGACGAGGGCGAGGCCGAGCGAATGCGCGACGTCGCAGCCCTCCGGCGCGAGCGCGTGCAGAATGCCGAGCGCCTCTTCAAGCGCGCCATGAGACGCGCGGCCAAGAACGAGATAGGCACAAGGGAAGTGGGGGAGTACCTCGCCGCCCTCGACCTGGCAAGGAAGAGTGAATCTCGCAGCGTGGAGCCGTCCGACGTCATCAACGTGCTCGACCACTGGGGCACCCTCGACATGGAACGCCGCAAGGACTTCCTCTGGGAACACGTCGGACGAATCATCGTCCAGGACGACAAGATCGAGGTCGAAGTCTAGCGTGACTTCGCGAGAGTTACCCTGTAACTCTCGGATACTCTCCTCCCGAGACACGTCCTATCCGTGATTCCCGCGAAAGAACGTCACCCCGTACCCCGATACGGGGCGGGAATCCACACGCCAGGTCAATCAATACAATGCAACCTCACAGCGAATCAGGGTCTGAGGCGAGCGCGCAATACGCACATTACGCTCAAGAGTTACACTTAAGGTGAGACGCAAGGTCGCCGGGCGGCCGCCCCGATTCGTCGGGGAGGAAAGTCCGAGCACCACTGGGCAGGATGCCCGCTAACGGCGGGGCGGGGCAACCCGACGGAAAGTGCCGCAGAAAACATACCGTCCCTCATTCACTGGGGGATAAGGGTGAAAAGGCGAGGTAAGAGCTCACCGCCTCGGTGGTGACATCGAGGGCACGGTAAACCCCATCCGGTGCAAGGCCTAATAGAGGGACTCAAGGCGCCCAGCCTGTCCCCGGGTTGGCCGCTCGACCCTCTCGGCAACGGGAGGGCTAGATAGATGGTCGCCGCCTCGCGCTCCATCGGGAGGAAGCCCTCACGGGCGTAAACCAATGGCGCGCGGGATACAGAACTCGGCTTACAGGCGGCCTTGCGTCTTTCCGCCCTCCGTATATCTCTCTCTGCGGCAGGGTTGGTAGGGGCAGGTTTGAAACCTGCCACTACATGTCGGGCGGTAGAGGGTAGCCGCTCTGTCCACCTTGCCCCTAAAACCAGTACAATGACCCCCGATCCCGAACACGCCCGGAGGCCCAATGACCATCCTGCAAGAGCCGATTACCGATCCAATCGTCGTCCGGAACTACGTCGGCGGGGAGTGGCTCAGGTCCGACGGGGAATACCACGACATCATGGACCCTGCAAGGCAGCGCGTCATCGCCCACGCGCCAACGTCTACTGCGGATGAGGTGAACGAGGCCATACAGGAAGCCAACGACGTATTCCCCGAATGGCGCTCGACTCCTCCCGTAACTCGCGCTCGCTACCTGCACCGCCTGCGTGAGCTCATGGAGGAAAACTTCGAGGAGCTCAGCCGCATCCAGACGATGGAGCACGGCAAGACCATCGACGAGTCGCGCGGGGAGACGAGACGCGGCATCGAGCAGGTGGAGGTGGCCTCCGGCATCCCGTCGCTGATGATGGGGTACAACCTCGAAGACATCGCCAGCGGCATCGACGAGTACGTCATCCGTCAGCCGCTCGGAACATTCGGCGTGATCGCGCCGTTCAACTTCCCATTCATGGTGCCCCTGTGGTTCGCACCGTACGCGGTAGCGACGGGCAACTGCGTCATCGTCAAACCGTCGCCAAGAGACCCAATCAGCCAGACCAAGATAGCGGAACTCGTCGATGAGGCCGACTTCCCACCCGGCGTCTGGCAGGTCGTCAACGGAGGCACCGAGGCCGCAAACACCCTCATCGACCACCCGGACGTAGAAGGAGTCGCCTTCGTCGGCTCGACGCCGGTCGCACGAGAGGTCTACAAGCGGGCAGGCGCTGCAGGCAAGCGCGCCATCGCGCAGGGCGGCGCGAAGAACTACGTCGTCGTCATGCCCGACGCCAACACCCGCGCGACCATCCCCGCGCTGTTGACCTCGTTCTACGGCAACGCCGGACAGCGCTGCCTTTCGGGGGCCAACCTCCTCATCGTCGGCGACGACTCGTTCCACGATTCATTCATGGATGAGCTTTCGGAGGCTTCCGCCCGCATCCGCGTCGGCTACGGCCTCAACGAGTCCGTCCAGATGGGGCCCATGCAGTCGCCCGATGGCAAGGACCGCGTCCTGAGCTACATCGAGCAGGGAGTCGACGACGGCGCTCAACTTCGACTCGACGGTCGCTCACTTGATCTGGTAGGCGAGTACCCCGAAACGTGCTTCCTCAACCCGACGATCTTCGAGGACGTGGAGCCCGACATGGCTATCGGACGTGAGGAGATATTCGGCCCCGTCATGTCCGTCCTCCGGGCGGGGACGCTCCAGGAGGCCATCGACACCATTCACACGAACCCCTACGGCAACTCGGCCTGCATCTTCACCACGAGCGGCAGGAACGCCCGCGAGTTCCAGTACAACACGCAGGCCGGCAACATCGGCGTCAACATAGGCATTGCAGCGCCCATGGCATTCTTCCCGTTCGGCGGAATGAAGGACTCGTTCTTCGGCACCCTCCATGGCCAGGGTCCCGACGCCGTCCGCTTCTTCACCGAGGGCAAGGTCGTCGTTCAGAGGTGGCTCTAGGTGAAGCTAAACACCGCCTCGGCAGCCGTCAGGTTCGCCAAGCAGCTCGAGGATGATTCGCGAGACCTCTACGAGCGCGCCTCGGAGCGATATCCCGAATGGCAGTCGGTCCTGGCTCCATTCATCCGCGAAAACAAGCGCAACGTCGGGAGCATCGACCGCGCGTACATCGGGGTCGTAAGCGACGCTCTCGACACCCAGTTTGCCTTCGAGGGCATCGACACCGACGACTATGAACTAGCCACCGACCTGCCCGGAGCACCTGATGAAATCGCCGCCGTCCTGGCCGCCAACGAGGAAACGGTCACTGCCTTCTACCGCGCCGCCGCAGAGTCATCGCGCGATCTGCTCGCCGACGTCCCCCGCGCGTTCGACCGAATTGCATCGAAACGGTCGCGGCGGGCGGAGTCGCTCAGGGCGCTTGCCGACGGCCTTTAGGCCTTATATTCTCCGCGCGGTTCGTTCAATGCGTGGACCATCGCGGCGACGCCTGGCCTGCCTCGACTCCCTTCGGCGATGTCAAGCGGCGTGGGAATAACCCAGCTGTGCCCGAGACGCTTAGCCCCACGCACTCTGCCTTCTTTGCACAGACGACGGATGTACCGCGGGGTCACCCCCAGTCTTTCCGCGGCCATCTCCACACTCAGATTCTGTACATCGCCCGTCGCGCCGACGCCGATTTCGAACTCGGCCTTGTCGCCCCGCGTCAGGGAGTGAACGTCCTCGATCATGAAACCGAGCGACTCGATGCCGTCCTCGGAGACGCGCTCCAGCACACGGTCGTCACTCGTCGGCGAGTAGTAGCCCACGCCATCCTTCCAACGGATGTGGAGCGTATCGTTGTCTTCGTCATACCAAGCGTTGATTCTTCGGTTCTCCATTGTTCCGCCTCACACAAGCTTATCCGTCAGAAACGCTGTTGAGACCCACGCCTCATCATCCAGCACCTTGACGGCCACTCGAATGTACTTTCCAAACTCCTCGACCCACCCGTAGTACCTCAGACCATTCGCCCTTCGCGGATCGGGAAATGCCGGTACCACCGGATTTGCCAATGCTTTGCCAATCTCACGGACATAGTCGACCGACTCCGGGTGGTCCGTCATGATGTGATCGAACAGAACCACGTCGCTCAGCAGTATCTCGACGCCGCGATAGTCCCGAAACCGCCTCACGTCAGTGAGTCCGGCATAATAGTACCATTCTCGGAACTATTTCGCAAGGGGTGAGTCCCGCAATGTGAGAAATGAATGGAAGGTATGCGACCTGCTACACCCAGCCGAGCTTCTCCATCGCCGCACGCAGCGCCGCGCTCTCCTCGTCGTTGAGCGGTTCCGTCGGTAGGCGGGGAGGCCCTGAGGGATGGCCTACTATGTCCATCATCCCCTTGGCCATGCGGTAGCCGCCGCCGTTCGCGGAGATCATTGCGCGCACGGGTCCAAGGGCCTCGTCTTCCGCTTCGACCATGGCTTCGGCCTCGTCGTACCTGCCATCGGCCAAGAGTTCAGCGACCTTGAGGTCGTGGGCGGGGTAGGCCGGGGCGAAGGCGCTCACGATGCCCGCGCCTCCGTTCTTGAAGCAGCGAGCGTGCTGGCCGGAGTTGTCGATGACATTGAAGGTGTCCGAGAACTCCCGCATCTTGTCGTACCCGTCGGGGTCGGGGTAGTTCCACTTGACGGCCGCCACGTGCTCGGCGTCCTCGAGGCGGTGCATCGTCTCAGGCTCGATTGGCGCGACGCCAAACCAGTACGTGTTGTAGATCATGATCCCGATGTCGATGGCGTCCGAGATCATGGTGAAGTGCTTGACGTACTGGTCCTGGTTGGGCGCGTGGTTGTAGGGAAGCTCGATCTGCAGGCTGTTCGCGCCCATGTCCTGGGCGATCTTTGCGTCCTCGATGGTGCGCAGCGTGTCCTTCGATTTGAGCCCGCACATCACGTTGACGCCCGGCCCTCCGGCATTGACCACCGTCCGCACGAGATGAGGCCACTCGTCGTCGGAAATGTCAGGCCCCTGCCCCCAGGCAGAGCACAGCTTGATCATGGACGTGCTCGTGCCGAGTCCCTCGCTGACCCACCACTGGGTCAGGTCGGTCGCTGCGGCCAGATCGAGCCGGTAGTCACTGTCGAACGGCGTCGGCACCGCAACCGATACGCCTCTTATAATCTGCTTGAGTTCTTCGCGATTCATGTTGTTCTCCAAATGAGTAATGTGAATGGGAGTGGGCTAGAGGTCGAAAACGTCTCGCACAGGGCAGCTGAAGCCGGGTAACACGTCGCCGCCGCGCAGAGTGTCACTCTCAGCAAGGGTGGATAGCGGAGCGTTCGGCTCATGCACCTCCACGGTGCGAGTCTCCGGATCTGCCACCCACACCAACCGCACACCGTGGCTGATCCACATCCGTGCTTTGTCGTACACTTCTCCCCGACCGTCGCCCGGAGAGACCACTTCAGCTACCAAGTCGGGAACCACTTCGGAATAGCCCCGGATCCGAATGCCCTTCGGAAGTGCTTCGGCGGAAATGAACGCTACGTCAGGCTCCCGCACCGTGTCGGGATCTCGCTCCAACAGGACACCGGTATCGGAGCCCATGAGCCGCCCCAATCCTTGCGGCTTGATGAAATTCCCCAACAACATGCCGAGATTCATAACCACCTCGCCATGCTCTTGTCCCGTTGGCATGGTTTCTGAAAGCTCTCCTCGGATCAGCTCGCCGCGAACCCCCTCTCCATACAGGCGGAGGAGATCGTCTGCTGTCAGCAAACTCGCCGCTCTCGTCGTCATATGCCGATCCTCGTGAGGTCTCCGTCAACCTAAACCGTTGGCTCATTATACCATCTTGCATTGAATGGGCCGCCAAAGTTATCAGGGATGATTCGGAGTTGATCGGAGGGTTCCTACCGCCGTGGATCGGGGTGCCTTTTCGGTTGGATGGCGGAGTATTCCCGACAGCCGCTTACCCCTTAACAGGCCAGCCAATCTCACGGAATATGTCTCTCAGGTCATCCATCAGTTCATCGGAGAGCCAGTGCGAAGGCTCGCGGGTCTCGCCACAGTCCATGCCCACGACCTTCATGTAGGCCTTGAGATGCTGGTAGCCCCCGGAATGGTCCTTGTTCTTGACTCGCCATTCCTTAAATTTCGAGTCAACGCTGTCCATTGCCTCCTGCGCTTCATCGTACTTCCTGGCCTCCAGCAGCGACCAGAAGTTGAGGTCGAACGGAGCGTACGCGGTGGCGGTCGACGTGATGTAGCCACGCCCGCCAAGCTGGTGGCAGCGCACGGGCTTGCCGCCGTTGTTGATGACGTTGAAGTGGTCGGAGTACTCTCGCATCTCGTCGTAGTCCCGATCAGGCGGCGAGCTGTACTTCAGCGCGACAACCTTCTCCGCGTCTCGAAGGCGGTTCATCGTCTCCGGCGTGACGCCGGGACAGCCCCACCAGAAGGTGTTGTAGATCATGATGCCGATGTCAATCGCATCCGAAATGTCCGTGAAGAACCGCACATAGTCGTCCTGGTTCGGATGACCGAAGAACGGCAGGTCGATCTGCAGTCCCACTATTCCGAGGTCCTGCGCCTTCTTGGCGTCCTCGATGGTGTGGTACGTGCTCTTCGACTTGAGCGCGCACATGATCACGGCATCCGGCCCGGCGGCGTTCACCGTCGTCCTGATGACCTGCTCCCACTCGGAGTCGGTGAGGCTGGGCCCCTCGCCACCCGCCGCGCACACCTTGAGCGGCGCCACGTTCGTTCCCAGGCCCTGCTCGACCCACCAGCGCGTGACATCGGTGATCCGAGCGTAATCGACCTTCATGTCCTTGTCCATCGGCGTCGGTGTCGTCACCACCGTGCCCTGTATCAGTTTCCTCAGTTCGTTTCTGTCCATGATTTCCCTTCTTCGTTTCGTTTTGACTTGCTTTTGATATTACGCGCCGGTGGAACTGCCGAAGTTCAGCGCATATCCGTTGGGGTCGCGGATCGTAAACTCCCGCATTCCGTAGTCCATGTCCTGCAACGGGACCTCAACCTCAACCTTTAGCTGGTTCCATAGAGCGTCTACATTGTCAGGGTAGAAATAGAGCGAGTTCACCCCAGGTGCTGCTGGGTGCTCGTGATCGTCCTCGTGGCCCTCATCATCGTCGTGTTCATGTGAACCCAACAGCATGATCGCTGCTTTGTCCCGTCTCAGGAAGCACCAAGAGGGATCGTCATCGGGCATCGCGGCTGCCAGCGTGAACCCGAGCGTGTCACGGTAGTATGCAATCGCCTGCTGCATATCGTTGGTGAAGAGAACGGGAACGGGGCCGCGAATGGTGACTTCGGTCATCTGCGTTAGATATCCTTGCCGAAGCTCAGCATGTAGCCGTCACGGTCACGTAGCCCAAACTCACGCATTCCGTAATGCGTGTCGTACAAGGGATACGCGACCTTGTCCTCGTCCTTGAGTTCCTCCCAGAGCGCCTCTACGTCTTCCGAGTAGATGTACATCGTCCACAAGCGGTTTGATCCCAATGAGTCCTGATGCTCGTGATCATGTTCGTGGTCGTGTGAGTGATCTTCGTCCTCGCCGTGCTCGTGGTCATGTTCTTCTGGAGTCGTGAACATGATGGCCGCGTCGTCCCGCAAGAGGAAGCACCAGGTCGGATTCTCGTCCGGGATCTGGGCCGTGACCCTAAAGCCAAGGATGTCACGGTAGAAGGAGATCGTCTTCTCCATGTCCTCGGTCACAAGAATCGGAGTCAGGCGGCTGAAGGTAGCCGCAGAACCGGCCACGTTAGCCAACGCTCCAGCCCAGCTCTGCCACGACGTCCCGCGCCGCTGCGATCTCGTCCTCGGAGCAGGGCAGGGTAGGGGGTCGCGGCGGGCCGACGGGGTTGTCCATCGCCGCCATGATGCCCTTCATCTGGCGGTATCCACCGGACTTGGCGCCCGTCTTCGCGCCCCACGGGCCGATGATGGAGCCCACGCGGTCCTTTTCAGCCTGTGCCTCGTCGTACTTGCCCGCCTCGAGAAGATCCCAAACGGCAAGGTCATGCGCGGGGTAAGCCGCCACCCACGGGCTGATGTAGCCCCTCCCCCCGTTCTTGTGGCAGCGTACAGGTTGGCCGGAGTTGTCGATCACGTTGAAGGTGTCGGCAAACTGGGTCATGTCGTCGTAGTCGATGTCCGTACCGTCAGGTGCGCTCCACTTGAGCGCCACCACCTGCTCTGCCTCCTTCAACCGCAGCATCGTCTCGGCGCGCATGGCCTCCACCGACGGGTCCGACGTGAACCAGTGCGTGTTGTAGATCATGATGCCGATTTCGATGCCATCGGATATATCCGAGTAGAAGCGGACGAGGTCGTCCTGGTTGCTGTGGTGCATGAACGGCAGGTCGATCTGAAGACCTATCGCCCCGAGGTCCTGGGCCTTTTTCGCGTCCTCGATCGTGTGAAGCGTGTTCTTCGGCTTGAGGGCGCAGATCACCTTGGTGTCGGGGTTTGCGGCCCGCACGACCGTACGCAGCAGGTGCGGCCACTCGTCGTCGGCCAGGTCGGGCCCTTCACCCATCGCCGCCGAGGTCTTCAGCGGGGACGTGCCGGTGCCGAGCCCCTGCTCGACCCACCACTGCGTTATCTCGGCCGTCCTCGCGAGATCGAGGTTGAAATCGTCGTCCATCGGCGTCGGCAGCGTGGCTATGCACCCGCCGATCATCGTCTTCAGTTCTTCCCGGTTCATTCAGTACTCCTTGATCTCCTGTTCATTCAGCAAATTGGCTGGATGTGGAAGGGTCCTCAGACTTCCATGGGAATCGACCCGCGACGTATCCGGCGGAGGTACCATATTCCCAGTACGCCGACAACGATGACCACGACGCCTACACCCACGCCGATCAGGATTATAGGCAGGTTCGACTCCTCAGGAGTGGGCTCCCGTTCGAAGATGTTGCCGTACATGATGTAGGTGATCCCGGCGTTTGTCCTGGCGTCATCCGGGTCGCCAAAACTTGCGGCTGCCACAAGGTCGGCAACTCCGTCTCCATTGAAGTCGCCCACGCCCACGGCGGAACCGAAGTTGTCGATGGCATTCTCACCTTCGACAATTACTTTTGCGGCCGATTCCACGTCGTAGGTGCCGGCCAAAATGGGTCCCTGCAGGATCAGCACCTTGCCCGCTCCGGTTGTCCCTGACACGTCGGACTGCATCGAGCCGATGACGAGGTCATTGGTGCCGTCCCCGTTTACGTCGCCTACGGCCAAAGCGCTCTCCGCGCCCGTGTCCTTCTCCGCGTCGCCCTGCAGCGTCACATCGGCAAGGCTCTTCAATTCACCCTCCAATGTGTCCAGAGGGCCGAAGAAAATATACGTCTCTCCGGCATTTTCAATGTCGCCAACCTCAGCGCTCCGCGAGTTTACGATCAGGTCGTCGATGCCGTCTCCGGTGACATCGCCGATGGCGACCGACGCTCCCGCGCCGTCGCCCTTCCTGGTGCTCGCGATATCGCCGGTAGCACCCAAGAGTACTCCGTCGGTGTCCGTCCGCAAGTCTATGTCTGAGCCGTCGAATGGCCCGAAGACGATCTCCACGCCGCCCTTGCGCAGTTCGTATCCCCCAGGTGAACCGATCGCGAGATCAAGCACGCCGTCGTTATTCAGGTCCCCTGACGCAAGGCCCTTTCCGCTGTGGTAATTCCTGTGAGCTCCGAAAATGCGAAAGGCGGTCTGCGTCGAGAGGTCGACTGCACTCGCACCTGTCTCGCCCACAGGGCCCAGAACGGTATGGATCACGCCCGACTCGTGTCGAGTGTCGTCCATGGCCATCTTTTCTGAACTGATTATCAGGTCGTTGACTCCGTCCTCATCAATATCGGTAACGAGTACCGCAGAGCCGACTCCTGCCGTGAAGTCAAACCCCTTGAGCTTTATTGAAGCCTGTGCCGATTCGGTTACCGTACTGTCTATGGGGCCAAAGAACGCGAGCGCCGCGCCGGCTCTGAACAGACTGTCCAGTCCGGATCCCGGCGCGCCGATCAGGAGGTCGTCCTGTCCATCGGAGTTGATGTCCCCCACGGATACGGTCGCCCCCCACCGATCTTCCTGCGTGGCTCCGGCGATGGCTACGTCGTACTCCTTCGCGATCTTGAGGATGAGTTGGTCGGATTGCGCGGCGATTTCTCTAGCCATCAAGATAGCTGCAATGAATCCGATGGTGACGGACACTGCGAGAACGGCCCACGGGGTCAGGCGCAATCCGGACAAGTTTGCGGTCTTTTGCATTTGAGGGAGTACTCCTCATCTGGTTTGGGGTCTATTGAGTTGAAGTCTACCCCAGCTTTATGTGAATGACAACGTGCGGGCGTTGAACTATCCCCACGCCTCCGTCAATTCGTCGGAGAAGTCGCGATGCCGCGTCGGACGGATTACAAGCTCCGGGATGGAGCTGTTATGCGGCAGCCCGGCAATGAGGGCAATGGCCGCCGCCACGTCCTCCGCGCCGACCATCGTAGACCGCGCTTCGGCGCTTGGTGGAACGGGCCGCTTGTCCAGCAGGGGAGTCGCGATCTCGCCCGGAATCACAACGCTCGCCCGGACATTCGTATCCTTGAACTCCTCGTTGAGATGCCCCGTAAAGTTAATGACCGCCGCCTTCACTGCCGAGTAGATCATCCCGCCGAGTAGGCCCGGCGACAACCCTGCAATGGAGGAGACGTTGACTATCGTCCCGCTGTCGCGTTCCAGCATCGCTGGCATCACCGCCTGTGTGCAGTAGATGCTGCCGATGAGGTTCGAGTTGATCACTGACGCGATCTCGTCAGGAGGGGTCGATAATAGCCTGCGATGCGGTGAGCTATGCCCAGCGTTGTTCACCAGCACGTCGACCGCGCCGCGTTCACGCTCGATCTCGGCAACGACGTCGAGCACGCCCTCGCGGTCCGCCACGTCCACGCCGTAAGCCGCAGCCTTGCCGCCAGCCTCGATAATCTCGGCGGACACCGCCTCAACCTTTGCCGGAGTTCTTCCAACAAGCCGGACGTCCGCGCCCTCGGAGGCGAAACGAAGGGCCGTGGCCCTTCCGATGCCGCTGCCGGCTCCCGTTATGAGACAGGTCCTATCGTCAAGCGTCATGGTCGAACTAAACTGCGGGTGTCCGTCAACGTGTACCGCCCAACCCGAAAATTATGACTATGAAGAACAGTCCGACGATGGCGAGCGCGACGATAAGGAGAGCCCCGCCGCATCCCATAGCCGCGTACTTGAAGCGACCGGCAAAACTCTCGTCTTCATGGTATAGGCTATCGTAGTCCCTGTGCTTCTTCAGCTGGCTCTTCATTGGTCGAGCTACGCTCCGCCGATGAAGACCACCACCCCAAACACCACCGCCGCGACGATGGCAAACAGGATAATCGCGCCACAGGCCACCAACACGCCCATCATCCCCGTAAACCAGTTCCTCTCCGTGAGCGACGGACTGTCGAACCTCGCCCGTTGGCGCGCCAGCGGGTCGTCGGTAATCTCGGAGGTGATGGTCTCGAACCGGGCTTCCCGGCCCAGTGCGCCGCTCCCCACTTTGGGTATTCGCGTTCCAGTCTGGGTCTGCGGACCGGCCTCCACCTGCCTTTCGACCCGGAACGAGGCACGCATCTTCGCTATCTCCTCGTTCGTGGCGGGTATGTCGCCATATTGCGCCCGGTTGAACGCATCCGTCGCCGGATCCACCAACTCGTTGGGGAATACGCTTCTCAGGCCCCTGCGAAACTCGTTGGGCGTGTAGTGCTCCGGCCTGGCGACCTCATTCTGCTCAGCAGTCGTCAGCATCTGGTAGTACAGCCGCAGGGCTTCCACCACGCCGGGAGGTCCGTCCGGCAGGCGGAACACCTTCCGCGCCGCGCCCTTGAAGAGGTCCGTGACGTTCGACAGAAGATCGGAGAACAGGTCCCCGATATCCGACGCGAAGTTCATCTCATCGAGTATCGACTCACGCTCCGCATCCTCTTTCTTCCTGAGCTTCCGTCCTATCTTTCTCATGAGGACGTACAGGAAGAGACCGGCCACCACCAATGCGGCGACTACCAGTCCGTATCGTACGACCTGGGTAAAGTTCTCCAGGACTTTCGGCACCTGGATATCGCCGCCGCTGCCCGCAGGATCGAATACTACTCGGGACCCCGGCGTCGGCGTCGGTGTGACGGTTGCCTCCGGCAAGATGTCCGTCGGCCCTTCTTGTGAGAAGAACGCTGCCATGGCGGTGTTGATGAGCTCCAGACCCACCACAATCGGCACCCCGATGATGAGCAGTACTCCCTCCACGATCCTGTCGAACACGAATTTGATCGGCGAGGTGACCCATTCGAGGAAGCTCTGCTGAAGGAAGCCGAACATCGCGCCGACTATGACCACGCCTACCACCGCCAGGCCGATCACCTTTGGCCACGTCTTCGTTTCGGCCGATGTCGCCGTCTCCGGGACCAGGTGCCCGATGTTCAGCCCCGCAAGCCCCGCGCCGAAGAATATGAGCACCATCGCAAAGACATTCAGCTCCTGCTCGACGAGAATGTCCATGACGGCCGCGAAGCCGATGAAGAACAGCCCCAGCCGGAAGCTTATGGTGAGGCTCTTCTCGGGGTAGGGCACCATCGCCAATCGTATCCCGCGGAACCACATGCCGGCGGCCAGGATGCCGCCCGCCACTCCTTGGAACGTTTGCCCCTGCGGCTTGATTGTCGAGTCGGTGAGCTTGAATATCCAGTTGAACGTGAAGGGTTCGCTATCAAGATATGCCGCCGCAACGACCAGGTAGGCGAGCACTATTCCAAGTGCCGTGGCTCCAAAGTAGAAGAGCTCGAACGCCTGGAACTGCCTTCGACGGATGTAGGTGTAGAGAAAGGTCGAAAGGCCCAGAAGGCCCAGAATGGCGAAGAAGCTGATGGGGCTGCCCTTCGCTCCCGCGGCCACGCCCAAAATGGATATGAACGCAAACAGCCACGCGGCCTCCGAGACCACGAGCGTGATGTAGGTCAGCCTCTCCCGCGTCAGGGTCATCCCTCTTCGTCTCCCGTGCCTACTACCGTTTCCTTCAACCTGTCCCACACGGTCTGGTCGGCCTCTTCCGTTTCCTCACCTTCTTCTGCCGATGCGGCCCGTTCCTTTCGCTCGCGCTCTTCCTCCTCGATCCGGTCGATGTGCTCACGAATTTCGTAGTAGATAACGTCCGGAGGCGGGTTCTCCACCTCTTCCGAACCTGTGTACAACACGGTAAATCGGAACCCCCGCTGCTTGAGTTCGGAGATCGCAAGCAGAAGGCTATCGGTAATGATGTTGGTACACAGCACTATGGTGGAACCGAAGGGGAACTTGCGTGACTGTTCAAGCAGGGCGCTCGACATCGCGTTGGGTGCGAACGGCCTCGTCAAGGCCAGCGCAGTCAATATCGTGTGCAGGTGCTCAGGCTCCGAGCTGGGAGGCACCGTCATCGACCGTTCGCTGAGCACCGGCATGTCATTGGAGAATAGTCCCATGCTGTATTGCCGGTTCGATATGTACAGCGCCATCGACGCCGCGACCGAAATCACCCGCTCCAGGTCTTCCGGGCTCAGGGAGAGCCAGTACGGTTCCATGGTGTCCACCGCCGCGGCGATTATCACCGTGTGACTCGAGCTAGGCTCGAACGTCCTCACCATCAATCGCTGCTGTTTGGCTGTGGACTTCCAGTCGATGGTCTTGAGAGGGTCGCCCCTGACGTATTCCCTGATTCCCGCCGGTCTCGACGGATCGGGGAATATCTCAAGGCCGCCGCGAATGTCGCCCAGCGGTCGCGCGGGCGGAATGCCGAGATCTTCCAGCGGATACACCTTGGGGTAGACGACGAGCGTGTCCCTGCGGGTGACGATCTTGCGGCTCCTGAAGAACCCGAATGGGTCGCCGCTCTCCATCCTCGCCGGGCCGATGTGGTACTCGCCTCTGCCAACAACGTCCACTCGGTACCGCCATCGAATCCGCTCGTACCACGCCATAGCCGTGGCATGACTCAGGCTGTCGATGCCCGACGTCAGGTTTCGCCGGAGCGACGCGCTTGCCGGGGTAATCCCCGTCGGCAGCTCGTCGTCGACGTTCAGCCACGCCAGAGGGATCGGCTTGCGGTTCGTCAGCACCAGGTCCATGTAGATGTCATCGCCGAAGAATGCCCTCTCCTGCGGGAACCTCCGCTCATAGCTGAGCTTCTGAAGCGCCACGCGATTCCAGAAGCGGGCTGTCCCGATTGCGACGAGACCCATCAGCCCAAAGGCGATGCCCAGGGCATGACCGAATATGATGCTTGCCACCAGCAAGACCCCGAAGAAGGTCGTCCACAGCGTCTGCCAAGTACGGTCGCTTGAGACCGTTACGATCGGGTCTTGCGGCTCGACCTGAGTCGTCGCCACACTATTGCCTTTCTATTGGGACCGCGACCGTGTCCAGTACGTCGTCGATAATCTGGTCGGGACTGTTCCCACGCAGTCGCGCCGCGGAGCTCAGAATGAGTCGATGCGGCAGTACCGAGCGCGCCAGCAGCTTCACGTCGTCCGGAGTTACGAAGTCTCGTCCCTCCAGTGCCGCCCATGCCTGTGACGTCTTGTACAGGGCCAGGCCCGCGCGAGGACTCGCTCCGAGCGAAAGACCCGCGTTGTCGCGTGTGCTCGTTATCAGATCAACGATATAGGTGCGAACGGTGTCGTCCACCCGCACCCTCGGCGGGACCCCCTGCAGCGCTTCCAGGTCCGCCGATGTGGTCACCGCGCTCACGGCCGGAGGCACGGGATCGTCCTCGAACCGCTTGTAGATCATCCCCTCTTCTTCCGGCGTGGGGTACCCGATGACGATGCGGACCATGAATCGGTCAAGCTGCGCCTCAGGCAACGGGAACGTGCCCTCCATTTCCACCGGGTTCTGCGTAGCCATTACCATGAACGGCTCCGGAAGCGACATGCTCTCTCCGTCTATGGTTGCTTGCCGCTCCTGCATCGCCTCGAGGAGTGACGACTGAGTTCGCGGCGTCGCACGGTTGATCTCGTCCGTCAGGATGATCTGGCTGAACACAGGCCCTTCACGAAACTCGAACTCCCCCATCTTCTGGTTGTAGAAGTTGACTCCGAGAACGTCGGAGGGCATCAGGTCGGGCGTGCACTGGATCCGATGAAAATCGCATCCGAGTGACTGTGCCAGTGCCTTGGCCATCGTCGTCTTCCCCGTGCCGGGCACGTCCTCGAGCAGGGCGTGTCCCTTACAGAGAAGCGCGACCAGCGCGAGGTTTATCGCGTCGTCTTTTCCTACAATGATCTTCTGTACGTTCTCTCGGATGCCTGTCGCGACATCCCTAACGTCTGCAACCGTCTTCATGCTTGCCATTTCTCCTCCATTGAACCGGCGCCGTTGAGAAGTTTCGATTTCTTATCGTGAGTTGCCGTCCCTCTACCATTATTGGGCAAAGGACGGAGTATGTGCAATTGCGTGGAACGCGCCTCGCCGTTTTCCAGCTTGCCGTATGTGCGAGACACTAATCGGTTTAAGGCGAGACGGCCATCGTCAGCCATGTGCCGACACGCGGATCGAATATCTCCACTACGTGCCCGGCACTGCCATCATTTCCCCATCCTCCCGCTACTATCACTCGCCCGTCCGACATCATCTGGGCGGAGTGGTCGGTCCTCGCCAGCGTCAGGCTGCCGGCCCTCGACCACATATTCTGCTCAGGGTAGTATATCTCCGCTTGCGCAATGGTAGAGGCCGGACCAGCGCCTCCTACCACCAGGACGCGACCGTCCCTCAATACCGTTGCGGAGTGACCGGCACGGCTGATCTCTATCCGGCCAGCCGGCGCCCATGTGTCCGTTCCGGGATCGTAGATCTCCGCAGTCTTTCGCATTGCCGCCGGTCCCGCGCCGGTGTGGCTCCCTCCGATGACCAGCACTCGGCCATCTTGAAGCACAGAGGCCGTGGGGAACGAACGCGCCTCAAGCATGTCCGCGGTCAAACTCCATTCCTGAGTTGCCGGATCGTAGACCTCCGTCGATGACAGGGTCCGCAGACCATTGTCGAATCCGCCGAGGACCAGTACCCGGCCGTCATTGAGTAGGGCGGAGGCGTGGAAGACCCGTCCCCGGTGCATGACGCTCGTCGATATCCACGAGTCGTCCTCCGGATCGAACAGTTCCACCGTGTGCAGCACCTCACCGGACACCTTTCGGCCACCCGTAACGAGCACTCTTCCGTCCCCCAGCAGTGTCGAAGTGTGCCAGAGCCGCTTGTCTGCCAGGTAGGCTGTCGATTGCCAGACGCCCTTGACGGGACTGTAAATGCGCGCGCCGTTCCAATTGCCGGGGCTGGACAGGTCTCCGACGACCAGTATCCTGCCGTCTGCGAGCGTGGTCACCGTATCGCCGCGTTGCGCCCTTGCCTTGACCGCCATATGCGGTACGTGGGCGGACAACTGGATTCGCGGCAGGTCGGTGTCGTACAGAAGTGAATCGAGTTCCGAAAGTCCGATGCCCACAAGGGAAGTGTCCACCCGGTCGCCAAGGATTCCCTGGTCTCGAATCGCCGTCCAGGATGCTGCCGTCAGCAACAAAGCAGCGCCGACCGCGAGCGTGCCTACGCCAAGCCTGCTCCTCAGTATCGGACGAAGCGCCCTGCTCCCCTTTTGAATCGCGGAACTCGCCCCGCTCTCTATGGCGTACCGCTCCGCTCCGATCTGCGATAGCCGCCATGACAGGTCCATCGGAATTCCAAGCAGCAGCCTGACAACCACGTGCAGAGCTACCAGATGGTTTGAATTGCCCGAGGAACGTGCGAATTCGTACTGCTCCCAGGTGTCCGACTCGATCTCCGCAACGCGGGCGTCACGGTCTCGCGACGGAAGGCCAAGGGTATAGACCCGTGTCCACCAGCGAACAAAGCGAGCGGCGAAGGGTAGCCTTGATGGCTTCATGTTAGGAGGTCACTAGTTCCTGCCGTCCCGTGGCGGCCACCTGACCGGCTTGCGAACGGACTGCAAGCAATGCGTCCTGTCCGGTCGCCGTTACCTGGTACAGTCTGCGCCTCGGCCGGCCGCTCGCAGCAGCGTTCTCATGGTCTTCCCAACGACTCGTGAGGAGTCCCTGGGCTTCCATCCTCGAAAGCGCCTTATACAGCGTCCCATATGCTGTGAGCTTCCGCGCGCCTTCCCGCTCCGTGAGCTCCTTCGCAATCAGGAATCCATAGAACTCGCGCACCTGTTGGGCATGAAGCTGCAGCCCAGCCTCCAGAATCGATATTTCAATTGGCAGTAGTGTGCCCTGTTTCCTTCTCATGCGCCGAATTATAGGAAGATATCCGTCACTTGTCAAACCTTAATCTCATGCAAATTCGCCCTCGAACAAGCTCAGTAACATCCCTCTGTTCACCCTTTGCAGCGTTATGCCCCGCGCCCGGCGCCATGCAGGGGTGTCGGTAACTGCCGGAGAGGTGCCCTTTCTCCTCACTCTTTGTCCTCTGTGGTGAATTCCCCCACGTCCTGAGCAGTTGCTCAGAAGCCTGTCGAAGGGTATACCGACAACCCCCTCTTCCGGCGCGTGAGAGAGTGTGTCTGGTACTCGATGTGGATGCCCGAATCCAGACCTCCGTCCATAAGCCGAAGGTCTGTGGCAGGACTAACCGAGGAGCGTACTTGGTCTACTAGCGGCCCCTAGTCCACGACTTCGATGATCGCCTCGATCTCCACAGGAATCCCAAATGGCAGACTCTGCATTCCCACCGCCGACCGCGCGTGCTTCCCCCGCTCGCCGAATACCTCGACCAGCATGTCGGAGCACCCATTGATCACGGCAGGGTGCTCTGTGAAGTCCTCCGTCGCGTTCACCATCCCCAGCAGCTTTACGACCCGCACCACGCGGTCAAGGTCTCCAAGCTCCGCTCTCATCCGCGAAATGATGTTCAGGCACACCAGCCTCGCGGCCTCATATCCCTCTTCCTTCGTCAGTTCCGCCCCGACCTTGCCGCTTGGCGTCGTCCCGTCAGGCCGCTTTGCCGGCCCAACACCCGCCAGATACAGAAGGTTGCCCGTTCGTACTGCCGGAACGTAGTTCGCCGCTGGAGACTGTGGCGATGGCAGCTCAATGCCAAGTTCTTTTAGTCTGTCCTCTGTCGTCATGTGTTGTTCTCCACCCATTACTCGAAAGTAAGAATCCTCGCCGGATTCTCCACCATGATCTGGTTGATCTGATCTTCCGGAATTCCCCGGTCCCGCATCCTCGGCACGATGTTCTCTATCAGATGCCCGTACCCGTACCCACCGTAGGAGAAGGTACGTGACTTGCAGAACACGTCCTGCGCCAGCACGATCTTGTCCACATGACCGTGATCTATCAGTAGCTGAACGTAGTCGAGCCGCTGGCCGTCGTGCAGCATGTCGATCGCGCCCAGCGAGTAGTGCGACGTCTCCCAGCCGAACAGATCATACTCCAGCATGGAGCCTCGTTTGGCGTACTCCAACAGCGTGTCCCGGTCGTGTATCGTCCGGTCGAGGTGCCCCATGATGACGCGACCGGCGTCCGCCCCCGCGCCTTCCAGAACGTCCAGGATCTCGAACGGCGCCCGAGGGTTCCGTCCGGGGTGTATTAGAATCCCGGCTCCGGTCTCCTGCTGCGCCCGCGCCCCCGCCTTCAGCACCTTCCGCTCGTTGTCCGTGAGAGGCCACGAGCAACCCAACTCCCCGATGATACCGGCCTTCATGCCCGTCGTCCCAACCCCCACCGTTAGTTCGTCGATTATCTGCTGCGTGATCGCGTCCTCCGACAGGCCGTCCATCTCGTCCGGATGCACGATGTCCACGTAGTACCCGGCCCCCATCACGATGTTCACGCCGGTCGCCCGGGCGACTCGCGCCAGTCCAAGCGGGTCCCTGCCGATCCCGATGGTAGTCGCGTCCACGATCGTGCCGCCGCCCGCCCGGCCGAACAGCGCGATCTCGTAGATCGCCATGTCCTCGTCGAGCAGTTCGAGATTGTCGATATTGCGGAACGGGTCGTATCGCACCCACCCAAGGTTCTCCATCGTCACCTGTTCCTCGCCCAGGTGCTTGGAAGTCGCCTCGGTAGGCGGTGTGTACATGCACACGAAGTCGATGAAGATGTGCTCGTGCGTCGACGTCATCCCCAGCGTCGAGGGGTCTACCGGCCCCAACACCGTCTGAGCAAGCCCGGAAAGCTGCGATTTTGCCAACGATTTCACCTCAAATTTCAATCACTACGAAAACAACCCATCGCCAATGTTCCCGTAGGGGCAACTCTTGTGGTTGCCCTTCCCCGGCGCCAACGTATATTCATACCCTTGCGTGGTCGTCGCAATCTCACCGTCATTCCTGCGACAGCCGGAATCCCTTTAGGTCAGCACCCGGACCACGTCCCCAACCGACACCGTTCCTCCCTCTTCCACCGCGGCCAGCATACCCCGCCGTCCCATCAGCTCTTTCTGAAGTCCCGAACGAATGTCGTTCATCAGACCGCACGGGACGCACTCCTTCGACAGTCTCAGCACCACGTCGTCACCAAGCCTCACTCGCGTTTCCGGCTCAAGCGACTGCAGGTCGATGCCTGCCGTCGTGACGTTCTCACGCACCACCCCGTGGTCGAGTCCCAGCGCTTCGAGGTTCTCCTCCTGCATGAGCAGCACCTGGTATCCCTGCTGGTGTGGCTTGTCCGAGAAGTGCATGTCACCCTCGATGCCATTGCCCGCCACGAACACCATCGGCTCCACCTGCCGCATGGGCTGCCGCCGTCCCAGCTTCACCCGCAGACCAACGATCTCTCCCTGAGAACCACCCATATCACGCACCTCCGTCACATAGTGTCCAATACCCTACATTGGCCCCAACCCAGATTCAACACCCTCCTTATCTCTGTCCTCTCCGTGCCCTCTGTGGTGAACTCTCCGCTCCCCCTACACCCACCAGTTCCCGCGAGCAACCGGCCCCGGATTGTCATGCCGAAAAGTACTGTACGTCAGCCCTCTGACCTCCGGATGCGACGCCACCGCAGACTCATACTCCGCCTCCCGCTCCTTCCACTGCCACGCCACATACAAACCGGCATCGCTGTCATCCACAACCGGCCCATAATTGCACGAAAGATCGTCTTCCAAGGACAAAAGATTCCAAGCGTCCACGTAGTTCTGCAGGTAGCCGTGACCCCTGTGCATCGGCCAGAGCTGTATCCACAGCGACGGACACTGTACCGAACTTTGGTCTATCACCAATTCATCGACGATTCCCTCGCTCAGCCACTTCCGCCACTCCAGCGTCGTATTGCCGATGGGCGGCCCGATAACGTCGCCTCTCGCGCACCCCACCGCCAGGCTCATCCCATTCGTCCGCAACGCCTCGCGCAACTCCCTGAAGAACGTCGTCAGATACGTCCCCTGCAGGTCCCGCCAACCCTGCAGGTCGAACTCTTCATACATAATATCCCGACCGTACAGCCGCTCGAACTCCCGGCGAATCGGCTCATTGAAGCCGTACTGGTCCGCGTAGTCTGCCGGACGTGACTGCGTCCGCAGGCACACGAACACTCCGTCCCACTCATATCCTTCGACCACGCTCAGGTACCGATCGATCATGTACTCCCGCACTTCCGGGTACGCGAGACACACGACGCCCCAGTGGTTGTTCCCCTCGCGGTCCTGCAGGTTGTACTCTGGATGCTCCTTGATGAGCCGGCTCATGCGGGCAAAGTTCTTGCCGTGGTACGGGTTGTGATGACTCACCTCGCGCTCGGCCTTCGGAGCAAGCGGGCGCCCCTGGTCGAGCAGCGAGACATACGCATAGGCCTTCATTCCGCGCTCGTGTGACAGCCTCGGCACCACCTCGAAATCGTCCCACGTGATCGGCGGATACAACTGCCGCTTCTTGCCGCCGTACCCCCGCGCCGCCTTGTAAACGTCGTCATGCCCCGTCCGCCCCTGCCGCCAGTGAACGGTGTCCGCCTCAAGCTCCTCACGCCAAACATCCATCCGCCGCTCCAGCGACTCGACCGTCCTCAGCAGCCCGTCGCCCTCCCCAAACACCAGGTGGTCGCCCCAAGAGCAGTTCGCGATATTCCCCTTACCGTTCAACGCCATCCTTCCAGTCTCCTTCTCCCACACTTCACAAACTTATGAATTCAAGAATTCCGCTCACCCTGAGCGGTTGGAGAAAGAACTCCGTTCACCCTGAGCTTGTCGAAGGGTTGAAGTGTATCCAAGCGCCACCAGCCATTCCGAGCCCCACCTGTCATTCCGAGCGCAGCGAGGAATCTAAAATCCATAACTACGAGACCAGACCACATCAGCAAGAGTCCCGTTCACCCTGAGCCCGTCGAAGGGTTCCTCCCTCCCAAACTTACCCACCTCGCTCTCCGCGATAATACCCCCTCTCCCGTTCGCGGGAGAGGGTTGGGGTGAGGGTGAATAACCCCCTAGTCCAACGCCGCACCGGCTATAGGCTTCACCGACGCATCCGAGATCATCCCCGCATACGCCTCCTCGCCGTAGACCTCCTTCTTGTTCAGCCACCGCCCCTGCTTCGGGACGATCTTCAGGCTCCTGTCCTCTATAGGAAACCTGACCGCCGAATACCCGTTGCGGTGCGACTCACGGAACCCGATGGCGATTTCGAGGACCTTCCGCATGTTGTCGCCGCTGCACCTCGGCTCGATGCCCTTGTCCAGCGACTCGACAATCGACTGGATTCCCGCGCGCTGCCTCCGTCCACTCGGCGTCACCCACCCGTAGTCCGTGCCGCCGAACTCGTCGAAGAAGGTGGCGTCCTCCACCAACTCTCCTCCCCGCGCCTCTCCCCTCCACAGGTGGCCGCCGTACCAGCCTGTATGATAGATGCCCTTCTCGCAGACGACCTCGATCCCGTCCCTCGGCGAGGGCTTCGTGTGAACGTAGGCGTCGGTGCCGTTGGCGAACCTGATGTAACCGCCCATATTCTGGTCGTCGTCGCTCCATGGGTCGTCCGCGCACCATCCCGTCACCCACTCCACATCCGCGTCGTCAGCGAACAGCCTCAATACGCTCAGTCCCTGACACCCGCCGCCCGAAATCTCGTTTGTCGGCTGGTACAGGTTGATGCTCTGCACCGGCCCAAGCTCCCCGGAGTCGATCAGCGCCTTCACCTTCCAGTGCTGCGGCATATTGCGGTAGGCGTCCCCCGACGCGAACGCAATGCCCCGCGACGACGTCTCCTCCACCATCCGGTCGGCCTCGGCGAGACTCGCCGCCATGGGCTTCTCGCAGTAGATCGCCTTCACACCCGCACGGGCGCAGTCGATCACCACGCCGGGATTGGGCTTGACCGGCAATATCGGCGCTGCGATGTCGAGGTCCTCGACGCTCAGCATCTCGTGGTAATCGTCATACGATGCAACCGTGAACCGCTCGAGGAATATCGCCAGGTTCGCCGGATCGGGGTCCGCCGCCGCAACAAGCTCCGTCCGAGGATTCGCCACATACCCCCTCGCGTGTCCATTGCCCTTCCGCCCCGTGCCAATCAAACCAACCCGATACGTCTTCTCCGTAGTCATTACATACCCCCGCGGCCTGTATTTCACCGACCATATCCAGCCGCGCCGCTTACCATACCATACCGCCTCCACGCCCAACCCATACCATCATTCCGGCGGAGGCCGGAATCCAGGAATCCCCCTCAGCACGGATCCCATCCTTACTACTCTCTACTCCCCGCTCTGTGTCCTCTGTGCTCTCTGCGGTGAATCCACTCACGCCCGACCGGCGAGGTCCCCCGTGCGCCATCCTCGCCCGTCTGCTATCGTATGCACTCGAATCCATGGAGGCATCGATGAGCGATAAACTCTCCCTGTGCATCGTCGGATGCGGCATGTACGCCCACGTGGTCATGGAGTACATCGGCGACATGACCGACGAGGTCGATATCTCGTTCGCCAGCCGCGACATCGAAAAGGCCAGGGCCTACTGCGAGCAGTATAGTGGCTCCGCCTACTATGGCACCTACGAGGATGCCGCGAGCGATCCCCGTGTTGACGCCCTGTACTTCATCACGCCCCATGATCTCCATCTTGAAAACGCCGAGCTCGCCGCGAAGCACGGTAAGCACGTTCTCATGGAAAAGCCCATCGCGCGCACGGTCGACGAGGCCCGCAAGCTCATCGACGTCACCCAACGCGCAGGCATAACCCTCATGGTCGGCGAGAACTTCCGGTTCGATCCTGCAACCGAGAAGGCCAAGGAGCTGATTGCGCAAGGCGCCATCGGCAACCTCAGCCTTATCGACATTCAGTCCGAGAACCTCGACGACGGCTGCGTGGGATGGCGCTTGAGCCTTGAGCGATGCGGGGGCGGACGCATGATCGACGGCGGCATCCACTACGTAGACATACTGCGAAACCTCGCGGGCAGTCCTGAGACCGTCTATGCGCTGGCTCCCGAACACAAGATGATTCCCGGCCTCGAGGGAGAGGACAGCATGGCCCTTACCGCCTCCTTCGCCGGCGGCGTGACCGGATTCCTCCGATACGCGGGCTGGACTCCCCACGATTCAAGGCGTGACGTGCGCCTGACCGGCACCAAGGGGCGAGTCCGCTACGAGGTATTCGGCAACGATGTGACCGTAGAGACCACGGACGGCGTCAGCACCCATCCCGTCGAGCCTGAGATTCGAGGCATGAAGCGTATGGTCCGCGACTTCATTGGAGCAGTCCAAGGGGGTCACGAGCCCACTATGAACGGACAGGAAGCCCTCGACGACCTCGCCGTCGTTCTCGCCTCCTACGAATCGGTGCGTACCGGAGCGCCGGTGAAGGTAGCAGACGTCCTATGACGGAGGTCTACCGCGCGATATGGGTCGTCGCCTACCGTGAGATACTGCGCTTCATAGCCGACCGCTCCCGCCTGTTCTCCTCCTTCGCCTTCCCCCTCACGTTCCTCGTAGTCTTCGGCGCGGGCTTCAGCCGGATCATCGGAGACCTTGGTGGCGGAGATGTGAGCTTCGTACAGTTCATGTACCCCGGCATCATGGCCATGACCGTCGTCATGTCATCCCTCTTCGCCGGGATGTCCGTCGTCTGGGACCGTGAGTTCGGCTTCCTCAAGGAAGTCCTCGTCGCCCCCCTGAGCAGAGTCGGCATCGTCATAGGCAAAGCCGCTGGAGGCTCCTTCACCGCCATGGTGCAGGGCGCCGTCATGCTCGTCATAGCTCCAATTGTGGGTATCTCCCTCACACCTCTGGTCATCCTCAAGCTCATACCGCTCGTCCTCATCCTATCCCTGTCCCTGTCTGGCCTCGGCATCCTCGTGGCGACACGGATGCGCTCCCAGCAGGGCTTTCAGTTCGTCGTCCAGCTGATGATCTTCCCCCTCATCTTCCTCTCCGGCGTCTTCTTCCCCATCGACGGGGTCCCGACGTGGCTCCAGGTAATAGCCAAGGTCAACCCGCTCAGCTACGGAGTCGACGCCATCCGCCAGGTATTCCTCGGCCCCCAGGTGGTCAACCCTCTCGCCGAATCTGCTGACGGCTTCGCGCTCGGCGTCACCCTCTTCGGCCACCGCATGGGCATTCTCGAAGACGCTATACTCGTCGGTGCAATCGGCTCCATATTCCTCCTCGCCGGCGTCTGGTCCTTCTCCCGCCAGGAGTGATTCCTCCTCTCCCGTCGAGTAAGAGGAGCGATCTTGTCCCCTCTCCCGTCGTGGGAGAGGGCTAGGGTGAGGGTGATTCCCAATCTCTCTCCCCGCCGGGGGAGAGACACAGAGAGGGGGCTTAAGAAACCCGTTCGCCCCCGTATCAGGTACGGTGCAAGCTCTGAGTCTGTCGAAGGGTCAATCTGGCGTTCATGGTTCGACAAGCTCACCACGAACGGTTGCCCCCTACAGTTCCTTGATCTCCGAGATCACCCGCGTCAGCGAGTCCTGCGCGTCGCCGAAGAGCATCATCGTGTTCTCTTTGTAGAACAGCTCGTTGTCCAGTCCGGCGAACCCCGGATTCAGGCTCCGCTTGAGCACCAGCACCTGCCGCGACTTGTCGACTTCCAGGATCGGCATCCCGTAGATGGGACTGCCCTGCTCGTCGCGCGCCGCCGGATTGACCACGTCGTTCGCACCGATGACAAGCACGAAGTCGGTGTCGGGGAACCGGTCGTTGATCTCGTCGAGGTCATAGAGCTTGTCGTACGGGACGTCTGCCTCCGCAAGTAGGACGTTCATGTGACCGGGCATCCTTCCCGCAACCGGGTGGATCGCGTACCGCACGTCCACGCCCCGCGCTTCGAGGAGCTCGCCAACCTCCTTGAGCTGGTGCTGCGCTCTGGCAACAGCCAGCCCGTATCCGGGTACCAGGATCGCCGACCCTGAGTAGGCCATCGCAACTGCGGCGTCTTCGGCCGTAGCCTCCCGGACGACCTTGTCCCCGTCGCTCTCCGCAGCGCCACCTGACGCCTCCGCGCCGAACGCGCCGAACAGCACGTTCGCCAGCGAGCGGTTCATCGCCTTTATCATGATCTGCGTGAGTATCAGCCCCGCCGCTCCGACGAGCGCCCCCGCGATGATGAGCATCACGTTGCCGAGCGCGAACCCAGCCATCGCCGCCGCAATGCCGGAGTACGAGTTCAACAGCGATATCACCACCGGCATGTCCGCCCCGCCTATGGGTATCACCAGCAGCAGGCCCAAGATCAGGCACAGGGCCACCAGTCCGTAGTAGGCGACGGGATCGCCGCCCGCCACGAGGTACACGAGCACCCCCACGATGGCGAGGAACACCACCGCGCTGACCGTCTTCTGAAGCGGGTAGGTGATGGGCTTGCCGTCGATGACCTCTTGGAGTTTCCCGAATGCGATGACGCTGCCGGAGAAGGTCACGAGTCCAACGAGCGTTCCCAGCATGATCGTCACCGATACGTCGATGGGCACTTCACCGCCGCCGTCCGCCAGCCGCACGAACTCCGCCGAAGCCACGACCGCCGATCCGGCCCCGCCGAATCCGTTGAACAGCGCCACAAGCTGCGGCATGGCCGTCATGCGAATCGCCCGGGCGAACACGCCTCCGATGGCCGCTCCGACCACTATCCCAGCCACGATGATCTCGAACCTGACGATCTCCCGGTCGAGCAGCGTGACGACCACCGCGATCAGCATTCCCAGCGCCGCGATGCGGTTGCCCTCCCGCGCCGTCGCCGGCGAGCCGAGTCGCTTCAGCCCCAGGAAGATGAGTACTGCCGCCAGCAGGTAGAAGGCGTTGATGAGAATCGGGAAGTCGAAATCGTCCATCAGCGGTCCTCCGTCGGCCCCCTTCTGAACATCTGCAGCATGCGGTCAGTTACCGCGAACCCTCCAACCACGTTGATCGTCGCCAGCACCACCGCGAGGAACCCGAGGATTACGGCAAGCGTCGTGTCACCACGCCCGGCCACCAGCAGCGCTCCCAGTATCGTAATGCCGGAGATCGCGTTCGCCCCCGACATCAGCGGCGTGTGCAGGGTAGGGGGCACCTTCGTTATGAGGTCGAACCCCACGAACACCGCAAGCACGAAGATGAATATCTTGATGAGCAGTTCGCTTTCGATCATGATTTGCTCCCTAAGAGTCTTCTCATCGTCCTTCCGATCCCAACGAGGTCATTCCCGCCTTCTCCCAGTCATTCCCGCTAAAGAACGTCACCCCGTACCACGATACGGGGCGGGAATCCATATTCCCTGTTCTACTTACGCCTCGTTCGTCTTCATCGCGGCGGCGGTCGCCTCGTGGACGATCTCGCCGTCGCGCGTAATCAAACATCCCTTCGTAATCTCGTCCTCGGTGTCGATGACGATCTCGCCGTCCCTGGCGATGTGGTTGATGAAATTCAGCATATTGCGCGAGTACATCTGGCTCGCGTGAGTCGGCATCGCACTCGGCAGGTTCAGCGGGCCGACGATCGTTACACCGTTCTCCACCACCGTCTCGCCGGGTCTCGTCAGTTCGCAGTTCCCGCCCGTCTCGGCGGCAAGGTCTACGATGACCGCTCCGGGGCGCATGTCGCGCACCATGTCCGCGTCGATGAGCCTCGGCGCCGCCCGTCCGGGAATCGCCGCCGTCGTAATGACGAAGTCCATCTCCTGAACGGCGGAATGGACAAGCTCCTGTCCCTTGCGCCGCGCTTCGTCCGACAGCTCGCGGGCGTAGCCCCCGGCGTCTTCCGCCTGCTCGTCAAGTTCGATCTCGAGGAAGGTCGCGCCTAGGCTCTCGACCTGCTCACGCACTACCGGTCGCACGTCGTACCCGGACAGCACGGCTCCAAGCCTGCGCGCAGTCGCGATGGCCTGGAGTCCCGCCACACCGGCGCCGAGCACCAGCCCCTTGGCGGGTGGAGTCGTTCCGGATGCCGCCATCATCATCGGAAAGAGCTTCCCCAGCGCGTCCGCGGCGATGATCGCGGCCTTGTACCCCGCCAACGATGCCATAGACGACAGAACGTCCATGCTCTGCGCTCGCGCGATGCGTGGAATGGTATCCAGGCTGAAGGTCGTCACACCCGCCTCGGCAAGCGATTTGACTGCATCATGATCGACCAGGGGTTGAATCATCGCGGCCAGCGCCGTCCCCGAAGGTATGGACGTCACATCGACCGGCTTGCGTACACCTACGATGAGATCGGCTGATTCGAAGACCGACGGCGCAATCGTCGCCCCTGCCTGCAGGTACTCCTCATCCGAGAAGAACGACTCATCTCCGGCCCCCGATTCAACGACGATCTGTGCGCCGTTATTCGCAAGCCGAGAAACCGAGTTGGGGGTCAGTGCGACCCTCCGTTCGCCTTCAACCCTCTCTTTCGGTACTCCGACGATCACCTCGGTGTCCTCCGTTTGTAGTCAACCGCAACCGTTCATGGTGAGCTTGTCGAACCATGAAACGCCCTTCGACAGGCTCAGAGCTTGCACCGTACCTGATACCGGGGCGAACGATCCCTCTATGCACCCTCCAACCGTGTCTCAACTACCAGTGTCGGTTACTCCTGGGGTTCCACCACCACCTGGCGCTGATCGCCATGACCTACGCTCGCGGTCGTGACGTTTGGGTCATTCGCGAGCGTAAGGTGCACGATCCGGCGTTCATTGGGCGGCATGGGTTCGAGGGTGATCGGGCGTCCGCCGTCGGTAACCCGCTGGGCGACCTTGCGTGCCAGATTTCGCAGCGAATTATACCGGCGCTCCTGGTAGCCCGCCACGTCCACGAACAGGTTAACGCGTTCTCCCATCCGCTTCGCGCAAATGAAGCTCACAATGAACTGGAGCGACCGCAGCGTCTCTCCCCGCCTGCCGATCAGCAGACCGGAGTCCTCGCCGTCAACCTCGATGATCGGACCGTCCACCTCTTCGTTGTACGCCTGCTTTAGGTGTACGGAGGCCGCGACGTCCATGCGCTCGATGAGGTCTTCCAATACCTCCGTTGCAGTGCGTGCGAGGTCCGAGGGCTGCTCGATGAGCGTCACCCGGACTCTTGCGGGCTCTCCTCCAATGCCGAGGATGCCCGACTTGCCGCGATTAACGACGTCGATTTCGACCTCGCCGCGTTCTGCGTCTAGCTCCTTTAGAGCGAACTCTATCGCCTCTTCGGGTGTTTTGCCCGTCATTTCCACGGTGTTCATCGGATCCTGCCTCCTCTGAACGTGGTCCGGTCTCGGAGCCGTCTCCGTCGTCCGAGCCCTTTCCGTCGTTCTTGTTGGTTGATGTATCGGAGTCCGCCTTCTCATCTCCCGCCGGGGGCTTGCCCCAGAGTGCGCCGAGCGAACCGAATGAGAACGCCTCCTTCACCTGGCCCCATCCACCTATGAATCCCTGCACGATTATTCCCGCGATGTTGGAGACTGTCCAGTAAATGGTAAGCCCCGTCTCGAACTGCAGGGAGAACACGCCGATCATGATGGGCATGAACCACAGGAGCATCTTGCTCGTCTGCTCCTGCTGTGGACTGGTCGCGCGGGACGTGCTCATCTTCTGCATGAGCCACGTCGAACCGGCCACGATCAACGCGAGGAAAGGACCGTACCCGCTCGCGGAGGTGAGATCCCCCAGGTTCAGCCCAAGGAAATAGGGGTCGATTGGTATGGACTCGCCCACGCCGGGGAGCCACGGATAGAGCTTGGTCGCGAGATCGGCGAGGCTTTCCGGCGTCGAGGCAAGCGTCGCCCGCAAGGCCCAGAACAGGCCGATGAAGATCGGCATCTGCAGAACGAGCGGCCCCAGGCATCCGACGGGATTTACGCCGGACTCCCGGTACAACTTCATCGTCTCCTGGGAACGGCGTTGTGGGTCGTCCTTGAACTTCTCGCTGATCTCCTGGGCCTTGGGCGCGAGATCGCTCATGGCCCTCGTCATCTTCACCTGGCGCATGGTGAGCGGCACCATCAGCAGCCTGGTTACGAGCGTGAAGACGATGATGCTCAGGCCAAAGTTGCTGAAACAGACCCAGTACAGGAATACCAGGCTGTTGATCATCGGCCTGTTGATGACCAGGTCCCAGATGTCGCCGATTAGCTCCAAGAGTCCGCCTTTGCCGGTCTAGGTTCGTGGGATAGGACCGTCCGGAATTTCGAGTTGTCGAGTCTTGAAAACGCGTTCATGGCTAGCAATGCTTCGGTTCGTCTTGGGACACGGGATCGTCCTGATTGGACCGGTGCCTCCATTCTTCGTCGGGATTGCCGTTGGGGTTGATTTTCAGCGCGTATATGCTCCGGTCATCGTCGCGGAAGAAAAGGAAGTCTCCCTGAGCCGTTAGCGGCGCTTTGATGGAAGCGCCGATATTGCACTGAGTTTCGTCTTGACCATCCTGCTGCCTGACCAGCCTCACCCTTCCGTCAGTGGAAGCGAAGGCGACCCGGTCTCCGACGAGGGCAGGGGAGCCGACTATGGAACCGTTGGTCGAAGCCGCCCACTGAAGCTGTCCGGAAGCCGCGTCAAGCGCGTAGAGATAGCCGTCGGTGGAACCGACGAACAGGGTTCTGCCGTTCGAAACCGCCCCGCTCCAGTACCAGCCGGTCGCTCCGGAGAACTTCCAGATCAGCTGACCCGTCTCAGCGTCGAGAGCGTAGAAATCGCTGCTGAACGAGCCGACGTAGACCCGCCCGTCCTGCACCAACGGCTCGGCAGTCACGGCCCCGCCGGTCGCGAACTGCCAGACAGGCTGCCCGTCCAGATCGAGCGCGTACACGTGCTGGTCCATCGACCCGAAATAGACCATGTCGTTTGCCACGGCGGGTGTTGCCCAGACGCTATTGCCGGTCTCGAATGTCCACTGGAATGAAAGATCCTCTGCGTCGTAGGCATAGAGCCTTCCGTCGCTCGATCCCACGAAGACTCGACCGCCTCCAACTGCAGGTCCGCCGACAATCGGGTCGCCGGCCCCAACGGTCGGATCGTCAATCTCGTCGCCGTTGGTTAGATTGAGGGCGTAAAGTGTTCCGTCATAGCTGCTGACGTAGGCAACGCCGTTTGAGATTGCGGGAGAGCCGTAGACCGCGCGGTTCGCCTCGATTTCGCCACGAAGCGGCGAGATCCACAATGTCTCGCCCGTCTCGAAGTCTAGGGCCCGAATGTCCTGGTCCTGTGTGCCCACGTAGAGTCGCTCGTCGTCAACGACGACGCCCGACCACCCCTGGGGTGTCGCCGCGCGCACACAGCCGGTGATGATGAGGGCCATTGCCGCCGAGGCGACAATCAGCCAGCGAAGGCCCGAACGGCCCGAGTGAAGTCTGTTCGTTCCGATTGTCGTTTTCAAATGCTGGGAGATTGTCCGAGAAGTCGGGACCGTATTTCGCTTTCTGCCTCGCGACTTCTCATATCAAGATCATTCATGGAACGGGGTCGTACCCGCTGGAGCCGAACGGTTGACAACGGCTGAGACGCTTGATGCCGAGCCATGTGCCACTCAATACTCCGTACCTCTGGATAGCCTCGTAGGCGTACTCTGAGCAGGATGGATAGTACCTGCAGACCCCTCGAAAAAATACCTGGGACAGCGTCATCTGGTACAGCGTTATTGCCCCCAGGGCCGCCCTACGCATCGTGACCCCCGTTAGTGCCTACTTGACTGCTCATCGACACACCGTCCTCCGCTTGCCGAAGTACGCCGGAGCGCCTGAGCAGGTTGCGAATTGAACGTTCGATTCTCCCGAATTCGACACCGGAGGCTCCGTTTCGGGCGACGATCACGATATCGAATCCTGCCTCCACTGCCGTTGCCCGCGTCACCTCGCGAAGGCGGCGCTTCACTCGATTGCGAACGACCGCATTCCCGATGCGCTTGCTTACCGAAAAGCCGATTCGAGATACTCTCAGGCCGTTGGGACGTACTCTGACTACGAAGAGCCTGTCTACCTTCGACCGACCCTCCGACCACACTGCCGCAAAGTCCGCCGTCTTTCGCAACCGGCTTTCCTGCTGCATTGCGCGCAGCTACACGGTCAGTCGGGCGCGGCCCTTGAACATCCGTCGCTTGAGTACCCTTCGGCCCTGCCTGCTCCGCATACGCGAACGGAAACCGTGCACACGCATCCGGCGGCGATTCTTTGGTTGATATGTTCGTTTCATAGGTTCCTACCAATCATCGATTATACTCACCGTACGAAAATACTGTCAATTTACGCTAGGTCTTTCATCACCATCTTGGCGATCATCCTGCCCATCCGGACACTGTAGTTCGTGCCCCTGTCTTCCGGGTAGACCTGCGCCGTGTTGGCGAGATACACACCCCTGATCGGCGTGCGATGCGCGGGCATCTTCTCCGAGTAGCCGGTGCCGATAATGGGCTGGGCGGCGTCCACGTGCTGCCGGTGACTCTCGACAATCCACGACGGGTCGAAGTCAGGATTGATCTTCCTCAGATGAGGCAGGTACTCGTCCATGAGTCCGTCGTGGCTGAGCTTGTACAGGCTGTCGTCACGGGAAAGGTAGTTGGAAAGGTACACGATGTGCCGCCCGCCATAGTGCTCGGACTCGACCATGTTGGTCTGTTCGATCACCCCGACGAAGGGAATCGAGCGGTCAGCAACGTTCAGCCAGTAGACGTGCGATAGCGGCCGGTCGAGCACGAGAATCAGCAGAAGCGCCGAGAGATACCGCGTGTCCTTCAGCTTACTCATGTACTCTGCCGGGAGGTCAGGCAGAAGCCGCGCGAATATGTGGCACTGCGTGGTGGAAATAACCGCGTCGAAGGGAACGGCGTTCGATCTATCCTGATCGAGAAACTCGACTTGAAGGATCACCTTGGTGTTCGGTTGGGCATCGATCGCCGTCACCTCGGCGTTCGTATGCACCTCCCCGCCCATTTCACGCACCCGTTCACCGAGCACGTCAAACACCTCGCCGAAACTCCCGATCGGATAGCCGAGCATCTCACGCGACATGCTCTTGCCGCGCGACGCGAACCGCGTGTTGATCTTCCCCCAAATCCAGGGCATCCCGATCCGGTCGTAGAATTCCTCGCCGAACTTGCCGCGCAGCATCGGGCCCCAGAACACCTCGTACGCCTGCTCACCCGCGTATCGACGCAGCCAGTCCGCGGCAGGCGTGTCCTCCAACTGCCGCCATTCTTTCATCCGCCGCAGCAGCAGTGTCGAGATGCCGAGCCGGAACCGGTTGACAAGACTGAGCGGCTTGAACTTCAGCAGGTCGATGGGAGTGACGAAGTTGTAGATCTTGCCGTCGTAGAGAGTGCCAACCTTCGATCCGTACCACCGCATCTGTTCGCCCAGGCCGATCTCCTCGACTAGGTCGAGGATGTCGGTGTCGCCGGTGAACAGGTGATGATAGCCTCGTTCCAACGGAGCGCCCCCAACGTTGAACGTGGAAGCCTGGCCTCCCAGGAACGACGCGCGTTCGTAGACGACCACGTCATGACCGTCCTTGCATAGCTCGTATGCTGCCGTCAGTCCCGTCGCTCCGGCCCCGATGATTCCGACCCTCATGATGGCGGCTCCTGGTCGTCCTGATCGTTGCCCTGGCCGAGCTTCGTGAGGCTCCGCAGGGAAACGTGCTGCTGCCAGAGGAAGAATTGGCCGAGGACGATCATCGGTATGAGCAGACAGGCGTGTACCACTGCCACGTACCCGCCCGCTACCGCCCGGTCCACGGCGGCGAGCGGCAGCAGAACCAGCGTTTCGCGCGCGATCAGCTCGAACAGGCCGATCCCGCCCGGTCCTGCGGGAATGGAAGCGCCGATGTTTGCTATCGCCGTGACGAGCACCATCGCGACTATCAATTCGGGCAGGCTGTCATATATCTCGTGGAACCCGAACGAGTACCCAACGAGGACGAACAGGCCCGCTTCAAAGAGCCAGATGGGAGCCGACAGTATGAAGACGACAAGTATGGTGGAGGGACTCTTGAGAGACTTCAGCCCTTCCATGAACATGTCGACAATGTGCATGAGACGGTTCTCAAGGGCTGAAGGAAGGAGGCGCAGCAACATTGCGATGAGTGCTCTGACTCTCGTCGGCGCGTATGCCACCACAACCAGTAGTCCGAAGGCCACGATAAAGGGCAGGCTGATCGCTCCTGCCAATAGCGGCCACGGCAAGCTCCATCGTTCTTCGAAACCCTCGGCCACGCCGATCAGTGGCACGAATATCGCGATCACAAGAATAAAGAGCAGCAGCATCAGTGCATCGAGGAGCCGCTCGATAAAGATGGTTACCAGCGCTGCCGTCTTGCTGACCTTCTCGCGGTCACCGACGTAGTAGCTTCTCACCAGTTCGCCGAGTCGAAGCGGCAGCAAGTTGTTCGCCATGTACCCGACCACCACGACGGGGAATAGCCGGGTGCTCGATATCGGCCGAATGTGCAGGAGAAGGCGCCTCCAGCGCACCGTGCGGAACCATACGCCAATCAGGTACAGTCCAATGCCCGGAATCACGTAGATGTAATTCGCGCCCATAAGGGCATCCATGAGCCGTCGGAAATCGACCGTGACGAAAAAAAGCGCCACGAAAATGGCGCTGAGCAAAAGCCCGATCCAGACCCTCTTCCCGCCGTTCAACGTTCTTATCCCAACTCCAATCGGCTCTCGGTCTACTATATCACGATGAGCTTTACGGACGATGCTTCAGCCGTAGTGCCAAGCGGCATTCAAGGAGTCCTCAGTCATGCGGCTGTTCCAAAGCTCTGAAAACCATGGATGCGAATTGCTTGACACGGGAACCGTGACTGTTAGCATAGATTTGTAGCTACGCGCCGACGCTCCCGGCATTCAACGCACAACGTCGCTTTTCCCCAATGCAGCAGCAAGATTCCTATCGTCGAATTGTCGTAAAGGCCGGTACGGCTTTACTGACAGACGACACGGGCAGCCCCAATCATGAGGTCATGACGGGTCTCGTCGAGCAGTTGGCGCGTCTCCACAGGGATGGCGCAAGAATCATCCTCGTCTCATCGGGAGCGGTAGCGGCGGGACGCGGGGCCGTTGCCGACGCCGACGACACGAGCGTGCAGTTCCGCCAGGCGCTCGCCGCAGTGGGACAGAGTCACCTGATGCACATATACCAGGACCTCTTCAGCGAGTCCGACATCACCGTTGCCCAGGTCCTCCTGACCCTTAACGACGTCGGCGAACGACGCACGCGAGGGCAGAAGCTGCGTGACCTGAACGTTCGAAACACGCTCGCGTCGCTTCTCGACCTGGGCGTCGTCCCAATCGTGAACGAGAACGATGTCGTAGCCGTGGATGAGCTTGCGGGCGCGGGATTCGGCGATAACGACAACCTCGCCGCGAGGGTGGCCAGGGCGATGGACGCCGACCTGCTCATTCTGCTGGGAATAGTCAACGGACTGTACACCTCCGACCCCACCATCGACTCGGATGCGGAACTGATCTCGGTCATCTCACGGTTCGATAGGAAGATGCGGGCCCGCGCCGGAGCGCCGCGCGATCAGAAGGGGCGCGGCGGCATGGCTACGAAGTTCGAGGCTGCGAAGTTCGCCACCGAGGGTGGGGTGGATGTTGTCATCGCCAGTGGGGATGAGCCGGATGTTGTGACCCGCCTTGCAAATGGTGAACGGGTCGGAACGTTCTGCCCTGCGAGCCCTAAGGCGAAGGAGAGCCGCAAGAACTGGCTGAGAATGAACGTCTCGAAGTCCGGATGGGTGGTCGTCGATGACGGAGCGGCGGACGTGCTCCTGCAGAGGGACCGAAGCCTCCTGCCCGTCGGAGTCACGTCGGTAGTGGGAACATTCCAGCGCGGCGAGGCCGTGCAGATTCGCAACGCGAGAGGCATCCAGGTTGCCGCGGGTATTGCAAACTATAGCTCGCAGGAGCTTGACCTGATCAAGGGCGTTCGTTCGGACCGCGTGGCCGAAATCCTCGGTGACCGTTACAGCGATGAGGTCGTCCACCGGCGAGACATGATAAGGTTATAGGCAGTCTCCGAGGGCAGGTAACAACGTGGACGCCAAGACCGATTTGCAGCAGATGGGCAGGCGCGCTCGTGCGGCCTCACGCGCCCTTGCGAAGACCTCCACCTCGGTGAAAAACGGGGCACTGCATGGCGTGGCCGATGCGCTGGAAGCGCGGTGCGACGAGATACTCGCGGCCAACTCGGAAGACATCGACGCGGGACGTCGAGACGGTCTCAGCGAGTCGGTTCTCGGTCGGCTGTCGCTCGACCGTGGCAAGCTCGAGGGAATGGCAAGCGACGTGCGAAAGGTCGCCTCGCTGCCCGACCCGACGGAGGAGTTCTACGACGCGACTACGCTGGAAAACGGCCTCAAGGTTGAGAAGCGCCGCGTTCCCCTTGGCGTTATCGGCGTCATCTACGAGAGCCGTCCCAATGTGACCATAGATATCTCATCGCTCTGCCTCAAGTCCGGCAATGTGGTGATCCTGCGCGGCGGCAAGGAGGCCATCCGCTCCAACGGCGTTCTCGCGCGCATTACGAGAGAAGCGGTTGCAGCCGCCGGCATCGAGCAGGACGCGGTACAGTTCGTCGAGTCAACCGACCGTTCGCTGGTGGGCGAGATGCTCGGCATGACCGAGTACATCGACCTCGTTGTACCAAGAGGAAGCGCCGAGCTCGTTCATCGCGTGGGACGCGAGGCCCAGATGCCCGCGATTACCGGCGGAGTCGGCGTGTGTCATACCTTCGTCGATAGGACCGCGGACGTCGACATGGCCGTCGATATCGCCTTCAACGCCAAGACGTCTTCCCCCCATGTCTGTAACGCGCTGGACACGCTCATCGTGCACTCCGGCGTCGCGCCGGACTTCCTTCCCCGGGTTGCTGAACGGCTGGACGATTCGGGCGTTGAGATGCGCTGCGACAGGCGCGCACTGAGCATCATCGGAAACTCCAATGGCTTGAACGTTGCCTCCGCGACCGACGAGGACTGGGGCACGGAGTTTCTCTCGCTCACCGCCGCAATCAAGGTCGTCGACTCCATCGACGAGGCCCTCAACCATATCGAGGTGCACGGCTCCGGTCACACCGATGTGATCGTGACCCAGGACGACTCGTCGTCGAAGCGATTCTTGGATGAGGTCGATTCGAGCGTAGTTCTCGTCAATGCCAGTTCGCGGTTCAACGACGGCGGGCAGCTGGGTCTCGGGGCCGAGGTCGCCATCAGCACGAATAAGATGCACGCTCGGGGTCCCGTGGGACTGAAAGAGCTGACATCCTACAAGTGGACCGTGGTCGGCTCCGGCCAGGTCCGAAACTAGAAATCACGCACTCCCTGAACATACGAGGTGAGCCACATGAGCAGATTCGAGTTCGAGAGGGAGTGCCGTACCCCATACTCCGAGTGCTATACCGTGCTGCGCGATGAGGACACCGTCGGCAGGGTGGACATCCACTTCGCCGACGGGATGGTCCACTCGACCCTCAACGCCTCAGACGTACTGTCCAACGACGACATCCAAGACCTGATCGACACCGTGGACGCCGACCTCATTGGCCCTGTGGCCAGCAGCAGGCAGGATGTTATCGTCCACGTTCACCAGGGACGGGACCTCGGCGCGTTCCGCGCCCGCGAGTTCGAGGGCGAGGGCGGCGGCTACCACCACATGAGCTAGGGTCGGGCGAGGCGAGACGCCCCGGCTAACCTCTAATCGGTGTCGGAGGAGTTACCCTCAAGCTCCCTGATTCGCCCCTCAATGGCTGTCAGCTTGGCATAGTCCTCGTGTACGAGGTGATAGCTGCGCTGGAGGTAAACGTCGGCGAGCTCCGCTGAGCGACTGTCGTTCGACTTCACCGCCTCGACAAGTTGGGGGATGTTGTGCGATTGCGGGAGATGATTGGCGACAAGCGCGATCTCCGTCTCGGTCTCCGATACGAGCCTGTCGTCCGAACCGTCCAGCGCGAAGCGAAGTCTCCCTATGAGCTTGCTGAGCTCGCCGAGCTTGTCGCTGTCGCTCATCAGCCCGTAGAGAACGTCATTAACGTGAAGCCCCTCCGCCTCTTCACTCGATTCTGAGATGGCGGCGTCGCCTCCGGCGGTCGATGGGCCGGTTACTCGCGCGCACTCTTCCGTGTACGTTTGCACCGCTTCGTTGACGCGACTCATCGCCCCCGTTACGTCCGAGGGATTGTGCGCCCCGATATACAGTATGTCGTCGTCCCGCATCTCCGCCATCTGCTCGATTGCTTCGTACTTCCCGACCAACTCCGGCGCCGGCGGGAATGCGAATGCCGATAGGTTCTTCTCGTCCATCTCTCCGATCTGGTTCATCAGGAATGGCGGAACATACTTTGATAAATCGACGGTGATTGGCAGAACGACCACGTACGTCGCCCATACCTCCTCATTGTCCAGCGAGTTCCGAAGGTATATGAAGGCATGGCCCTTCGGCCTTACCCAATCGCCTCTGTGATATTCGACGCTCATTCTCACTGTCCCGCCTTGGAGACCTTTGAATAACCTCCGTCATTCCCGCGAAGGCGGGAATCCAGTGAAGGCTATAAAGCTGAGAGTTGACTTTTCGCGGACAATCTCTCAGCGGGAGTGTAGTAACGCAAAGGTACCATCTTGGTTCGATTATATGCTAATGCCCCGCTTCGCGTAAGTCGTCCCGGTGCCGACTCACTCCCCGCTGATATAATCCTCTTTGCGGGCCATTCGCGGAACAGGAACAATACGTGCTCATTCTCAACACCGACGCCTACACGCACCTGGTCCGCCCCCTGTTATTCAGGTTTCCGGCGGAGCCGGTCCAGAAGTTCGTTGAGAAGTCCCTGCACAATCCTCTTCTCTGGAAGACGCTTCGCCCAGCCTTCCAGGTCCGAGACCGCAGGCTCAAGACGACGATGTGTGGACTGCCCCTCTCAAACCCCGTGGGACTTGCCGCCGGATTCGACAAGGACTGCGAAATGGTCTCGTCGCTTGCGTCGCTCGGTTTCGGATACCTCACCGTCGGCACGGTAACGGTTCATCCCCGTCCCGGAAATCCGAAGCCCCGGCTGTTTCGCATCGAAGACGACTCCTCTCTCATCAATGCCATGGGCTTTCCCTCGAAGGGCCTCGTGCCTGCTGCAAGAAGGCTCGAATCCTACAGGTCAGAACGAAGCACGGTCCCCCTCGTGGTCAGCGTCTCCGGTGTTACTGTCGAAGAGATAGTCCAGTGTCACCGACGTCTCGAGGCGCTGGCCGACGTCGTGGAGATCAACATCAGTTCACCCAACACTGCCGGTCTCCGGCTGTTCCATTCCCCCGATGCGCTCGAAGGACTTCTGCAGGACGTCAATGAGGCGCGCCATCGTCCCCTGATCGTAAAACTCCCTCCATATCCCGCGCAGAACGTCCTGGCACATGACTTCGCGAGATCGCGAGACTCCCTCATGGCGCTGGCGCGCGTCTGCAAAGACAACGGCGTGAACGGACTCACCGTCGCCAATACGAGGCCGACCAAAGACCCTCGACTCTCCGTCGGCGCCGGTGGCTTGAGCGGTCGTCCCATCTTCTCCCGGATGCTCGAAATGGTCCGCGACGTTCGTTCCGAGGTCGGCGAGGGCATGACGATAAACGCCTGCGGCGGCGTCTTCACCGGCGAAGACGCGATCTCGGCCATTCGAGCCGGGGCCAATACCGTTCAACTCTATACCTCGTTCGTCTATCGCGGACCCACGGTCGCCCGCGAGATAAACAGGGAAATCCTCACCGTGATGTCACGGGAAGACCCCGTGGCGGCGTGACGGGCCGGAGCCCGCCAGATCACAGATTCGTGTGATGCGCCCAAGGGTGCCAACCCACGTATGATTAACCCCAGGGGGTCACCCAATAGACTTTCCGGAGACCAATCGTGGAAAGCGTCATCCACACTGAAGACCTCTCAAAATCGTTCGGCGAGATCGAGGCCGTCGTGGACGTTGACCTCGACGTGCGTCCCGGCGAGATCTTCGGCTACCTCGGCCCGAATGGCGCAGGAAAGTCCACCACCATTCGAATGTTGCTCGACCACATCCGCCCCACGCGGGGAACCGCGACGGTCCTCGGTATGGATGCGCGTCGTGACAGCGTGGAGATCAGGCGCAACATCGGCTACCTGCCCGGCGAGTTCGCGCTCTACGACCACATGACCGGCCGCGCGATGCTCAACTACTTCGCCAACCTGCGAGGCGGAGTCGATTGGCAATATGTGGACGATCTCACGAATCGCCTCGACGCTGACTTGGACCGTAGATTCGCTCACCTCTCCCGTGGCAACAAGCAGAAGGTCGGCCTCCTGCAGGCCCTCATGCACAAGCCGAAGCTCGTCATCCTAGACGAACCGACGAGCGGCCTCGATCCTCTCATCCAACACGAGTTCTACGAGGTTCTTGATGAGGTGAAGGCGGAGGGACACACCGTCTTCTTCTCCTCTCACGTGCTGCCCGAAGTCCAGCGCGTGTCCGACCGCGTGGGCATCATCCGCAAGGGGCGTCTGGTCGCCGTCGAGGACGTGAATTCCCTCATCGACCGCGCCACCCTCCATCGATTCGAGATCGAGTTCGCCTCCGATGTCTCCGAGTCGGACTTTCAGAACATCCCCGGGGCATCGGATGTCTTGGTCAAGGGTCGAACGCTCACGGTCTCCCTTACCGGCAGTCCCGATGCCCTGATCAAGGCTGTCGCACGACGAGAGGTCGTGAAACTTGCTACCCACGAGGCGTCTCTCGACGACATCTTCCTGACGTTCTACAGCGAAGACGAGGTGGACCACCATGCTCGGTAACGTCGCGCTCAAGTCGATTCACGACCTGCGCCGTCCAATTGTCTGGTGGTCGCTGGGGCTGTTCTTGTACGCCTTCGTGATCGTCCTGTTCTATCCGAGCGTCAGTGACATTCCGGAGCTCAACCGGATTCTGGGTGACGAGAATTCCATATTCCGGGTATTTGTCGGCGACATAGAGGACATTGCCTCACCTGAGGGGTTCCTGACAGCCGAGATGCTGTCGTTCACCTTCCCGCTGCTCTTCATCGTCTTCAACCTCTGGCAGGGAACAAGCTGCCTCGCCGGTGAGGAGCGCCGTGGCTCGCTGGAGGTCCTTCTGTCCCACCCGGTGCGTCGCTCAACGGTCTTGCTGCAGAAGTTCGCGGCCATGGTGACGGGCACGGCGGCCCTTGTCGTCGTGGTATTTGTAGGGACGCTAGCGGGAACGATTGCGGTCGATGTGGACTTGAGCCTGCTAAACGCGTTCCAGGCGTTCGCCGGTCTCGGACAGCTGGGTATATCGTTCGGCGCCCTGGCGCTATTCGTCGGAGCGCTCACAGGAAAGCCGAGCACCACCATTGCGGTTGGAGGGGCGGTAGGCATCGTCGCGTACGTCGCCAACACGTTTGGCCCGATAGTGGATGGACTGGAGTGGGTGCAGTATGTCTCACCTATCTACTACTTCATCAGTGGTGACCCCATGACGAACGGCCTGAATGCCACGCACGTGGGCGTCTTGCTTGGGATGACAACTGCACTAATCGCAGCCGCTAGCTACCTCTTCGAACGGAGAGACCTCGCGGTCTGATCGAAGACTACTGTCGCTGCTCCTTGATGGCCGCAATGTCGGCTTCGATAATCGAACGGTCGTGTCCCAAGGACACAGCCTCGTCGACATCCTGTTCCGCCTCGTCGTCTCTGCCCAGTAGCGTATGGGCTACCGCCCGGGCCGCAAACGTTGGGCCGTACGTCTCGTCGATGCGAATTGCCTCGTTCAGGTCCACCAACGCCGCCTCCGCCAGTCCCGCCTGGGCGTAGGCCAGGCCCCTTCCGTGGTGACCTCCCAGGAATTCAGGGTCGCGCTCAATGACCACCGAGTAGTCCGCAATCGCTTGTTCCAGCTGCCCCAATCGCTGGTAGGCCCTGGCGCGGTGGTAGTACGCGGCAACGCTGTCGGGTCGCCACCTAAGCGCCTCGTTGAAGTCCTCGATGGCCCGCGCAGGCTCGCCCATCTCGATGTAGGACGCCCCTCGCCCCGTGTACGCTTCCGGCAATTCCCGCTCAATCAGGAGCGCGGCGTCGTAGTCGGAAATGGCCTGCTCAAACCGCCCCAGGCCGAAGTACCCCTCCGCGCGACCGAAGTGCGCGTCCGGGTTCTCCGGCTCCAGGCGCAGGGCATTGTCGAAGTTCCAGATCGCCCTCTGGTAGTCGCCGTATTCCAGGTAGACCGTGCCTATCCCGTAGAACGCGTCCCGGTAGCCCGGATCGATGCCTACGGCGTCGAGGTAGTCCAGCAGCGCGAAGTCCAGCGCCCCCGCTCGCTCGAACGCGAGGCCCCGGTTGTAGTAGAAGTAGGGCACGAACGGGTTCTGGAGAATGGCGTTCGAGAAATTCTCGACAGCCTTATCGTAGTTTCCCAGATCCATATAGGCGACCCCACGGTTGCTGTACGCCTCCGTGAACTCATCGTCGATGTTCAGGACCTTGGAGTATTCATCGATCGCCGCCTCAAGCTCCCCATCGTTTTGGAGCGTCACGGCGCGCCGGTAGTGCTCCTCCGCACGGTCTTTGTTGAGAGTCTGATATCCCCAGTAGCCTCCCGCCGCTACGATGCCGAGCACCAGCACGACAGCGCAGGCTATGATCGCGAACTTGATGAGGCGTGTCTTCATTGGCTCTGTTGATAGTTCATTCGGAATATGAGATACCGGGGCTTGCTGAGACTACCTGCCCGTACACTGCGGCTTCTGGCGGATGGTCATGAGGCTGCGGTTGAGGTCTGCAACCTCCGCCCCCAGCTCTTCGGCTATGTTTGCGTCCACAAGCGCTTCCTCTTCCATGCACAGTTCCGCCTTTGCGATGGCCCGGAGCGACCAGAGTGTGTCGTCCTTGGGATCGTTGGTCTGCTCGACGATCTGCTCGTGGATGTCGATTGCGCGATTGAGGTCGGCTAGCGTCTGCTGATGATTGCCGACGCTGCCGTAGGCGAGTGCGCGACTCTTGTAGTACTCGACCTCCTGCTTGGCTTCCGCAGCCGTCCCGCTTTCGGAGTTGAGTTCGAGCGCCCTCGTGAAGTCGGATATGGCGCGGTTGAAGTCGCCGACCAGGCTGAATATCTCCCCTCGCCCCCCGTACGCTTCCGGACTCCGCGTGTCCATGATGATAGCGTCTTCGAAGTCCACGATAGCACGATCGTAGTACCCGGTCTGCTTCCAGAGCGTTCCCCGCCTGGCGAGAATGCGGCCGCTCGTCGGCTGGATCTCCAGTGCGGTGTTGTAGTCGTTGAGGGCCGCCTGGAAGTCCTCGAGCGCCAGCCACGAATCGCCCCTCTCCACGAGCCACCCTGCGTTGTCCGGGATCAACTGCAGGGCCGAGCTCAGATCGCGGATCGCCTTCTCGTGGTTCGGCATCCGCTTGTAGACCTCCGCCCTCTGCGCGTAGAGTTCCGCGTTGTCCGGGTCGCGGGCGATTGACTCGGTCAGGTTCTGCGTCGACTGGTAGAGTATCCCGATCTCGCCGTAGATCGTGCCCCGGTCATGGAATACCTTTTCGTTATCGGGTTCGAGCTGTACGGCCTTTTCGAGGTGGATGAAGGCGTCTTCGTATAGCTCCAGGGCCGCGTACGCCGCCCCTCGATTGAAGTAGGCCTCCGCGTTCTCAGGATCGAGCCGGATCGCCTCGCCGAATTCCTGGATCGCCCGCTTGGGCTGACCGAGTAGCGCGTATTCCGTTCCGCGATTTGTCCATGCAAGGGAACTCTCCGGTTCCAGTTCGACGGCATTGTCGTAGCTCTTCAGCGCTTCGTAGTGCTTGCCCAGACGCGACAGCGTCGTTCCACGGTTCAGATGAAGCCTGAAGCTGTCGTCACCCAGTTCAACGGCCTGGTCATAGTCGCCGAGGGCTATCTTGTACTCCGATATCCGCGAGTAGGCGACCGCGCGATCAATGTAAAGCGACGCGTTTTCAGGATTGTGCTCCAGCGCCGTGTTGTAGTCTTCGATTGCCTGAGGGTACATGCCGAGATCGGCTCGCGCCCTGCCTCGCGCAATGTATGCGTCCGTAAGGCCGGGATTCAGGAGGATCGCCTGGTCAAGCTGCGTGACCGCCGCCTGGAGATTCCCCGTGTTACCGTACTCGATCCCTGATTCGTAGTGAGTCTGGGCCTGAATTCGCTGGGTTTCCCCGATCTCCTCTTCGCCCGACCCTAAGAGGCCGCACGAAGTCGCGAACAATAGGAACAACGCAAATGGCGCAATCAGGTGGCGCGCACCAACCATACCTTCAACCTCCGAAGTGAGCGCTCGGCGAGCGGGATATACCTTTAACGACATTCTTCGCATTAGGTCAATAATTCCTCGGTGAGCGATGCTCCCTGGCCTCTTTGCACATGGACTAGGCCAGCACCTGTTTCAGATGAGTCTGAGAGAGATTGCCGCCACTCAAGACGAGGGCCACCTTCTTTCCTTGCAGGGAGTCCTTGATCTTGATGGCCGCGGCCAGCGGCGACGCCCCGGCGTGCTCGGCGAGATTGTGCGTCGTCTCGAGGTAGATGCCCACGGCTTCTATCATCTCCTCTTCCGAGACCAGCACGAAGTCGTCCATCAACTCGCGCATGATCCCCTGCGTCAGCTCGAATCCCACGGTCGTGGCGAGTCCCTCGGCCATCGTCTCCATTCTCGCCTCGATGATCTCGCCCTCTTTCCATGACAGGTACGCGCCCGGCGCGCTCTCCGCCTGCACACCTATGACGCGCACATCGGGATTCAAGGCGTTGGCGACGATGCTGGCCCCGCACGCTCCGCTCCCGCCGCCGACGGGCACGATGATCACGTCCACGTCCGGCAGGTCCTCGAAGATTTCCAGCGAGTACGTGCCGACGCCCGGTATCAGCCTCGGCTCGTCCGCCGAGTGGATGTATACGTAACCCTCTTCCTTCGACAACCGCTCGCAGTGCGCGCGACAGTCGTCGAAATTGTCCCCGTGGAGAATGAGGTTGGCACCCAGCACGCGCATCGACTCGCACTTCTCAGGGTTGGCGTTTTCCGGCACCACGACGGTGGCCTGGACCCCGAACACTCCCGCCGCGTAGGCGATGCCCTGCCCGAAGTTTCCGGTGGAGGCGCACACCACCCCGTTCGCCTTCTCCTCATCAGTCAACTGCGAGACCACGTTCAGCGCGCCCCGGATCTTGAACGCCCCCAGCGACTGGTGGTTCTCGTGCTTGACGTACACCTCGGCCCCGATGAGCCGGTCGAGCCGGGGATAGTGGTGCAATGGCGTTCGGGTGATATATGGCCCGATCCGCCTCCGGGCCTCGTACACATCGAGAAGCGTGGGAAATGCCGCCAACATGAATCTCCTACGATTTTCTACAATCTAGCATACGACAATTTTTCGTATGGGGCATAGGGGAAAGGTGGTCTCGGCACTGCTCTCGCGATGGTGGAGAGGCTACGGGAGGCCTCACGGTTGTTGCTGTCGGGTGTCGCCGATGCGCCGCGAACGAAAAAAAACCTGAGATTTACGCCATTAGGCGCCATCAGACGCCATTTTCTTCGTTATTGTCAAGTTGGATTACACAGCCCCGAAGTCATAACATGGGCCAAGAGTGCGGTCATTTTCGACTCTTTCCCTGCCCGCCGAGGGAGTGGAGTGGTACTCTATACGGGCCATGCCCATTAGAGTCCTCAGCCCTCAAGTCGCCTCCAAGATCGCCGCAGGCGAGGTCACCGAGCGGCCCATGTCGGTCGTCAAGGAGCTCGTCGAAAACGCCCTTGACGCCGGCGCCACGAGACTGACCGTCGAGATACGAGGCGGAGGCATCGAGTACATCCGCGTGACCGACAACGGCATCGGCATTGCGGAGGACGAGATCGCCGTTGCGTTCGAGCGATTCGCAACCAGCAAGCTCGACACCGACGAGGACCTCGAATCGGTGGGCACATTCGGCTTCCGAGGCGAGGCCCTTCCCAGCATCGCCGCCGTCTCGCGCGTCACCATGGTCTCCCGCCCCAGGGGTGAGGACTCCGGCATCCAGGTCGATCTGGACGCCGGCGCCCTTGTACGCAAACAGCGCGTCGGCGCCGCCCCCGGAACGTCCGTAACCGTCCGGGGACTCTTTCACAACCTCCCCGCTAGACGGAAGTTCCTTCGCTCCGCAGCCTCCGAGGCGACAAGAGTACAGTCCGCGGTGGGACGGTTCGCCCTCGCTCGACCCGACGTTAGTGTCGGACTCACCGTGCAGGACAAATCACAATTCATGACGAGCGGATCCGGCAGCCTACGCGAGGCCATGGCAGCCGTGTACGGAGCCGACGTGGCCGAGGCGATGCTCGACATCGAGACGACCGGTCGAGAGGGCGCTCCGATACAGGTCGGTGGCCTGATCGGAAGGCCCTCCATTGCGCGGTCGAACCGCAACCACGTCACGATCTACATCAACGGTCGCTGGGTGCAGAACCGCAGCCTTACCTACGCCCTCCACGAGGCGTACCGCGGCTTCCTCATGGAGCGCCGGTTCCCCATCGCCGTCGTCAGCATCGACATTCCCTACGGCGAGGTCGACGTGAACGTCCATCCGTCCAAGACGGAGGTGCGTATCAGGGACGAGGGCCGCGTCTTCGCCGCCCTTCAACGAGCAGTGCGGGAGACCCTCGTTGCCAACCTGCCCGTAAAGGAGCTTTCAACCCGGCAGACCACGCCGAGCGTCGGGACCGCGCCGACCGATCCTCGCTCCTACTGGCCGATTCCTCTCCCACAGGACCGGGCGACGCCGGATGGTGCGACGCCCGGACTGCCGATGCAGACCGAGCTGCCCCAGCCGTCTCAGCAGCCTCTCATCCCTCATCGGGCGCTTCCGGCGCTGCGGGTCATCGGGCAGATCAAGACGACCTACATTGCCGCCGAAGGCCCCGACGGCATGTACCTCATCGACCAGCACGCCGCCCACGAACGCGTCCTCTTCGAGACGATCAAAGAAGCGGCCAGCACGGGCACACCCTCCGTCCAGGGCCTCATGGAGCCCGCCACCGTCGATCTCACGCCCGAGCAGGTCGAGATCGTCGAGGCGCACCGTTCCAGCGTCAACGGCCTCGGCTTCGAATTCGAGGAGTTCGGCGGTACCACGTTCATCCTCCGGGGCGTTCCCGCTCTCCTCGTGTCCGAGGACCCGCCGAGCGCACTGCGCGACGTCCTCGACCTCATGGCCGAGGGAGGAGGATACGAGTCGTGGGAGGAACGCGCCGCCTACTCGCTCGCCTGTCATGGCGCCATCCGCGCCGGCAAGGTGCTCACGAGCCGCGAGACCGAAGAACTCGTCCGCCAGCTCGAACAGTGCAGCCAGCCCCACACCTGCCCCCATGGCCGCCCCACGATGATCCACCTCAGCCAGGCGCGATTGGAAGAGGAGTTTGGACGGCGCGGGTAGGGGTAGGTCGCCTGATTTCGTCGGCAGGTGTTTGGTAGCGAGTCTCCTAATACATCGCAGCGTTGCGCGACGCAACGGCAATGTCATAAACACGTCCCAACCTCGTACTGGAGCCGCCCTTGTCGTCCCCCATTCTTGCCTATACAATTCCGCGACATCCCCACGAATCTCTGAGAGAGGACTATGCATCTGGGCGACGTTCTGATCTCCGAACGGGAGATCGCCCACGCGGTTGAACGACTCGCGGGCAAGGTCAGCGAGAACCACAATCTCTCAAAGCTGATCCTGGTTGGAGCGATGGACGGGGCGGTCTGCTTCCTGTCGGACCTGATGCGGGCCTTCACGCAGCCGGTGGATGTGACGACGGTGAGGATGCGGAGGTATGACGGGACCCACGGAGGCGAGGTGACCGTTAGCTGGCTGCCTCTCCGAGACCGGATCCAGGGCAGGGAAGTCCTGGTTGTCGATGGTATCGTCGATACCGGTGAGACCTGCGCGGTGTTGGAGAAGAGGTTGCTGGAACTCGGCGCGGAGTCGGTCAACATCTGCGCGCTGCTTGACAAGCCCTCCCGCCGGACCCACGACGTCGAGGCGACGTACGTCGGGTTCGAAGTGCCGGACGTGTTCGTCGTTGGCTACGGCATGGACTACAACGGGGCGTACCGCAACCTGCGGGATGTGTATGTGCTGGACTCTGGATTCCGGCCTTCGCCGGAATGACGGGTAGGGAGTGGCGTACAGGCTACTTTCGAAAAAAAAGGATTTAGGGGGAAAAATATGCGATTCACCGGCACCTTCATCATCGTCGTCACAGTGTTTGTCGCCGTATTGATTACTTCAAACATCATTGCGGTGAAGCCCATAGAGTTGATTAACCTGCCCTTCGAGTTCATCGGCAGCAGTTCGGTGGTCATTCCCGCCTCGATCATCATCTTCCCCATCAGCTACATCGTCGGAGACATTCTTACCGAGGTATACGGCTTCCGAATTGCCCGCGGCGTCATCTGGCTCGGATTCGGGGCCAACCTGTTGGTGGTCATCGCCCTCTGGCTCGGCGGACTCATTCCCGCCGCCGGTTTCTGGGGAGATCAGGAAGCCTACGACACCATCCTCGGCCAGGTGCCCTGGATTCTCGTGGCCTCATTCATCGCCTACCTCATAGGAGAGTTCTCCAACTCCACGGTGCTGGCCTTTCTCAAGTACAAGATGCAGGGACGCCTCCTCTTCGTTCGCACCATCGGCTCCACCGTGGTCGGGCAGGGCTTGGACTCTTACATCTTCATCTACATTGCCTTCGGCATAGGCAGCGACTGGAGCGCGCAGGGACTCCTCCAGGCGGCTACCGCCCAGTGGATCACAAAGATCCTCTACGAGACCGTTGCAACGCCGCTCACCTACGCCGTCGTCAACTACATGAAGAAGAAGGAAGAGATGGACGTCACCGACGTTCCGCGCTCCCTCAACCCGCTGGGTATCTTCGCGTAGCCGGACTTGGAGTTCTGGTTTCCCCACCTGCGGAGACCATCGCTTAACCCCCTCTCCCGTTCGCGGGAGAGGGCTGGGGTGAGGGCGAAGCCATATCCTCCTAACTTCGCATAGCTACGGTCGAAAAGACGAAAATGACTTTAGGTCGCGCTTCAAGCAATGAAGGCCGAATAGGTCGGTAGGGGCGGGTTTCAAACCCGCCCTTACGGCAAAGGCACCGCGCATCCTAGGAACAGCCACACCGCAGGAGGCTAAAGATGGCATTCGACACCCTCATCCAAAACGGCGCCGTCGTGGACGGCACCGGCGAGCCCCGCTTAAATGCCGACGTTGGCATCATCAACGGCCGCATCGAGGCCGTCGGCTCCCTCGCCCACGCCGAGGCGGCCCGTCGCATCGACGCCACCGGACATGTCGTCGCCCCCGGCTTCATCGATATGCACTCGCACTCCGACATCACCTTGCTCGACGACCCCGGCGGCGAGAGCAAGGCCCACCAGGGAGTCACCACCGAGGTCACCGGAAACTGCAGCTACACGCCGTGGCCTGCCGGGAAGGGCGGCCCCGAGGCCCTCCAGAAGAACCTCGGCAGGACGCTCATCGGCAACGTCAAGTGGGAGTGGTACACCCTCGACGACTGGGCGAATGCGATGGAGTCCAACGGCATCAGCATCAACGTCGCGCCGCAGCTCGGACACTCCGGCCTCCAGATATCTTCCGGCGCAGTCGAGGACCGTCCCGCAACTCCGGACGAGCTCCGAGAGATGAAACGCCTCGCGCAGGAGGCGATGGAGATGGGCGCGTTCTCGCTCTCGACCGGACTCTCCGTCGCTCCTTCCGCGTACGGCACGACCGACGACATCGTCGAGCTCTGCGCCTCTATCCGTCACTACGAAGGCGCCTTCTACGCCACCCACGCAAGAGTCGGCAACGGACTCCACATGTCCGCCATCAACGAGGCTATCGAGATCGGGCAGCGAGCCGATATTCCCGTGCAGTTCTCCCACCTTGCCATTACCGACCGGCGTGTCTACGGACAGGGGCCGACACTCACGGAGCCCTTTGAGAAGGCCAGCGAGGGTGGGCTGGACGTCACCTACGACATGTACCCCTACACCGCCGCGGGTGCGGGTTACAACCAACTCGTCCCCCTCTGGGCGCAGGAAGGCAGCATCGCAAAGTTCATGGCCCGTCTCAGCGACCCCGCAACGAGGACGCAGATTCGTGACGAGGTCCGTGCCGGACTCGGAGGCCTGTCGCCCCAATGGGAGACGTGGTACGTGTCCTATATCGAGTCGGACGCCAATCGTCACTGCATAGGCATGAACGTCTTGGAGATCGCCGAAGAACGAAGCGTTGAGCCCGCCGAGGCCGTCCTGCAAATGCTGCACGAGGAGAACGGCTCCGTGCCGACACGAGTCCACAACCGCGTGGAGGACGACGTCCGCTACTTCATGGGCCACGAGCTCGCCATGATCGGCTCCGACGGACGTGCCGTTTCGCCGTACGGTCCCTACAAGGACGCCCTCCCGCATCCACGGTTCTACGGCACCTACCCGCGCATCCTCGGTCGATACGTCCGCGAGCAGCCCGCCGTCCTGACCCTGGAAGACGCCATTTACAAGATGACCGGCTTCCCCGCAGAGCGCCTGCACCTGAAGGACCGTGGCTTCGTCAGGGAAGGCCTCACCGCCGACCTCGTGGTCTTCGACCCCGAAACGGTCATCGACAAGTCCACGTGGGAAGACCCACACCAGTACGCCGAAGGAATACCCTACGTCCTTGTCAAAGGTGTCCCCGTCGTCGACGAGGGAGTCCACACCGGCGCGAGGCCGGGTAGGGTGCTGAGGCGAGGTCAGGCCTAGACATGCCCGTGCGCTTGGAAAGCGCCCAGTTCGCGGCTGTTGAGGCAACGCCGTGGACGGAATGGACGTTCGCCCGCCTGCGGGCCGAGAGTGGGGTGTACGCCGATGTTGAAATAACCGGCCCACACAACGTCGTCCCCCTCGTTGCCGAACAAATGAAAGTCCTGAGCGGCAAGTCCATAGACTCCGAGGCCGACGTTCCCAGCCTCTTGAACTTGGACGACCACCGTTTGAAAAACGACCTGTCGCTGGCCACCGCCGTGAGCGCCCTGCGTACCGGAGTCTCGATAATTCAGGCCGTCGAGGATGGTATAACTCTCACCGAGGCTCTCGGAGGAGAACCGGCAGACAGCGTCCCTCTCTACGCGAACATCAACCGGGGCCTCTTTGCGACTGACCGCACACCCGCCGATTTCTCAAAAGCCGCCGAACGCGCCGTCTGGGAGGGTTTCCTCGCCGTGAAGTGCGCCCCCTTCGACGAGGTGACGCCGGGCGGTGACTCCGCCGAAGCCGTCCAAAATGCCCGGACGGGCATCCAGCGCGTCGCTGCCATCAGGGATGCCGTCGGACCCAACCTCACCCTCATGGTCGACTGTCACGGTCGTTTCGACGTCGACTCGGCAGTGACCGTAGCCGAAGAACTGGCCGACCTCGGCGTAACCTGGTTTGAGGAGCCCGTGCGGCCAAACACGGATCCCGAAAGCTCAGCCCGAATCGCCGCTCGCGTGCCGATGAAGGTGGCAGGCGGTGAGATGGGATACGGCGAAGAACTGTTTGCCAACCTCATAGCCACAGACGCGGTGTCGGTCATCATGCCCGACGTCATGTTCTGCGGCGGCGCTGCCGTGGCTGCCATGTCAGGCAGGGCAGCCATCGATGCCGGAGGAGGAGCATCCCTCCACAGTCCATCAGGCCCCATCTCCCTGCTCATCGGCGGACACGTCACAGCATCAGTCCCCGGCGCCATGCCCTTGGAACACGCCGTCCACGAAGCCGACTGGCGAGCAACCCTGCTCACACCCCCAGAGCGCGTAGTAGAAGGGCGCCTGCACCTAGATTCCTCCCCCGGCTTGGGCGCGGAACTGGACTGGGACCTCCTGCGCCGAATCGGGCGGGTCTGGAGCTAACATTCTCCTTGGTTAGTGGTTCAACGTCCTAATAGTGAAGGGAACCGGTGGGGGCGGGTTTCAAACCTGTACTGTGGTGGCAGAACATAATTCTAACCGCCCGTCCCCTCAAGGACTTCGGGCCACTAACCTGCCATAATGCTCCCGTGAACACATACGACACCATCATCGTCGGGGCCGGATCCGCCGGCTCCATTCTCGCCGCCCGTCTCACGGAGGACGCCGACCGCTCCGTCCTCCTGATCGAGGCGGGGCCGGACTACCCCGACCCGGAAACGCTGCCCGACAACGTCAAGTACGGGTACGGCCCTCGAAGGCCCTTCCCCATGCCTTTCGTCACCGAAAACAGACAGGCCTTCGTCGCAAGGTACACGGACGAAGCCCCGGCTCGCCTCGTCCCGCGTGGACGTGTTACCGGCGGTTCCAGCGCCGTCAACGCCCAGATACTCCTGCGCGGCGTCCCGGAGGACTACGACGACTGGGCCGCATGGGGCAACGACGAATGGAGCTTCCAGAAGCTCCTGCCATACTTCCGCCGCTTCGAGACCGACCTCGACTTCGCCGGAGACTTCCATGGCTCGGACGGCCCAATACCGGTCCGACGCTTCTCAAGGGCGGAGATGAACCGGGACCAGGTCGCCTTCCACATCGCCTGCCTCAATTATGGATTCCCCGACTGCCCCGACCACAACGACCCCGACTCCACGGGGGTAGGCCCCACGCCGCTCAACAATGTGGACGGCGTCAGGTGGAGCACCGCGATGGGCTACCTTGACGCCGTCCGCGACCGTCCCAACCTCTCTATCGCCGCCCTCACGCAGTCACGGCGAGTCCTCTTTGAAGGGCGTCGGGCAGTCGGCGTGGAGGTCGAGTCCGACGGGCAAGTCGCCGAATATCACGCCGACGACATCATCCTCGCCGGTGGAGCCATCGGTTCGCCCCACCTTCTCCTGCTGTCAGGCGTCGGCCCCGCCGACCACCTGGCCCAGATGGGAATCGACGTCGTTCAGGACACGCCCGGGGTAGGACGCAATCTGCGCGACCATCCCCAAGTGTCGGTGGACTGGCGAACGCGAAAGGACTACCGGCCTGACACGTCCCAGGCGAGCATCCAGACCACCCTCCGGTATACGGCCTCAGGGTCGCATCTGCGCAACGACATGCTGATTCACCCCTCTTCGTTCAGTGTGGTGCCTCCCGTTCCGCCCGTAATCGACGAGCATACGGAGCTCGGGGTCAGCATGATCGTCTGCCTCGATCTCGCCGTCAGTTCCGGCAGTCTGGAGCTCCGGTGCGACGACTACCGTATCCAGCCCAGGCTGGACTACAACCTCTTGGACGAACCCTTCGACCGCTCGCGAATGAGGGAGGGAGTCCGCATCACCCTCGAACTCGCCAGGCACACCCAATATAGAGAACTGCTTGCGGAGCGCCTTGAGCCGACCGATGCCGAACTGAAATCCGACGACAACCTCGACGCATGGATGAAAAGGACCGTCAACACCAGTCATCACGTATCGGGCACCTGCAAGATGGGCCCAGCCTCCGATAACATGGCGGTCGTCGACCAGTACGGTCACGTACATGGCCTCGAAGGCCTCCGCGTCGTAGACGCCTCCATCATGCCCGACTGCATCCGCGCCAACACCAACGCCACCACCCTCGCCATCGCCGAACGCGTCTCGGACTTCATTCGAGAGGGGAAGTAGCTCTCGGTCGCCATACCCTCCCCTTTACCTTGAGCGACTCGCCCTAGGGCAGGTATACTTTCCCCAAGGTCGCGACCGCCCAGGGGGCTTCAGGTGAAAGTAGGGATAATCAACGTCACGGGATACTCAGGCATCGAGCTTGCGCGTATCCTGTCGCGACACCCCGAAGCCGAGATCACCACGGTCACCGGTCGCAGCACCGTCGGCCAGAGGCTCGGCGACGTCTTTCCCCACCTCTCGACGGTCGACCTCACCATCACCGAGGACGTGACCGAGAGCGTCGATGTCGTCTTCTCAGCCCTGCCGCACCAGGCCAGCGCGGAGCGACTCGCGCCCTTCATCGAAAGCGGCGTCAGGGCCATCGACATCAGCGCCGACTACCGCCTCAAGGACCTCGGCGAATACGAGGACTGGTACGGCAATCATCCATTCCCTTCTCACGTCGAGGATGCCGTCTACGGCCTCCCCGAGCTGCACCGCGACGAGGTCGCCGGAGCGCGCCTCGTGGCCAATCCGGGCTGCTTTCCGACGCCTTCGATCCTCGGCCTCGCCCCCGTCGCCGCCGCAGGACTGATCGAGTCCGACATCATCGTAGACGCCAAGTCCGGCGTCTCTGGCGCCGGCAGAAGCGTCGACGTTGGCTTCCTGTTCTCCGAAGTGAACGAGAGCGTCAAGGCATATAAGGTCGGCGGACATCGCCACATGCCGGAAATCCGGCAGGAACTGAGTCGCCTCGACGGCGTCGGCCCTGTTGAAGTCACATTCCTCCCGCACCTCATACCGATGACACGCGGCATCCTCGCAAGCTGCTACGCCAGGCTCAGGGCAGGGGAGTCCTTCTCCGGCCCCAAAGGCCAGGCCCGCCTCATGGACCTCTACCGCGACTACTACGACGACCACCCCTTCGTCCACATTGCCGACGAACCGCCCGCAACCAAGCAGACTCTCGGCAACAACGACTGCCGTATCTACCCCACCGTCGATCAGACCACCGGACGCCTCATCGCCGTCGGCTGCATCGACAATCTCGTCAAGGGAGCGGCTGGACAGGCGGTCCAGAATATGAACATCATGTTCGGGATGCCGGAGCAACTCGGACTGGAGGAACTCGCCCTCTATCCTTGATAAAATTGCCGGATAGGTGTAAACAAATAGCCTGAATCCGTTCTCCCCCGGATCAAGTACGGGGCGGGCCCTGAGCCTGTCGAAGGGTCTCCCAAACGAAGACTGCGCACAAAGGACCGCATTGAGAAAAAAGAAAATAATCCTCCGAGCGTTGATCGTGCTCATCTTGGCCGTCGGCGCGTGCTCGACGACGATGTTCACCTGGGTCGCCCTCGACACCAACGACTCCGCCGGTGTCGCGGAGCAGTTCCTCCATCTCCTTCACGAGAGGAACACCGCCGAGGCCTACAGCGCCAACACGACCGCTCACTTCCGCGCCCTTCAGAGCCCCGAAGACTTCGATAAGATGATGGAACTGGTCGGACTCCCCCTCACCTACCGACTGGATGTCTGGAGAGACCGTACCCTCGAGCTCAGCAATCGCTCTCGAATCCGCGGCACCCTCATCGACCTTGGAGGCCAGGACGTCAAGTTCACCGTCGACGTGGTCCGCGAGGAGGGCGTGTGGAAGATCAACGCCTTCGTCGACGACGACCGCGCCAACGTCGGGCCCGGCGCATGGTTCAAGCAGATCCCCTTCCGCGATGACCTCAACCGGCTCACTGGAGAGACCATCGCGATCTTCCGCGAGTCGATCGAGGCCGGCAGCATGGGTGCGTTCTACAACTACATGTCCGACTCATTCACCATCGGCATCACCCTCGAACGTATCCAGACCGCATACCAGCCGTACATCGACGCCGATGTCGACCTGACAGGCATTGAGACCCTCACTCCGGTCTACCTCGAATTGCCCACATTTGAGGACGTGGGCCTCGGTGTCGACGAAGAAGACTTCACAACCATCGAGGACGTCATGATCCTCCAAGGCTTCTACCCGGTGGAGCCGAAACCCGTCCCGTTCAAGCTCAGCTACGTCTACGAGCATCCAGAGTGGAAACTCTTCCAGTTCCTGATCTGCCAGCCGACCATCAAGAACCTGCCTCCCAAGTATTGCCTCCCGTGGCTGTCCCGGCAGGAAAACAAGGACCCGTCCCAGTGCTTCGACGTTGCAGAGGACGACCTACAGCGCCAGACTACGCTCGGCGACCGCGACGCCATCCACTGCGAGAAAGACTCGCCCGACGATCCGGAAGAGGCCTAGCCTCCCACAGCACCTCTCCGTGCCCGTGCGCCCTTCGCGAATTCCACCCGACAGGACGTCTCACGTATGATTTCCCCAGACCCGTCACGTGTAACTGTTCAGACTTCGTGAGATCCATCGACGCGTACACAGCCACCGTCATACCGTCACCCCGTACCACGATACGGGGCGGGTATCCACAGGGGTAAGGGAAGTCCGCTTCATCAACTCTGGACAAATATCGTCACGTGAAAAACGTGGCGTCAACCGGATAAATTGGTACAATACTACTGTTGGTCGGCGTTGGGACTTCCACGTCTCACCGCGGTTTCAAGACCGATAATGGCCTCGAGATCACGCTCGCAGGCCAGGACGTGGCCCCATCGTCTAGAGGACTAGGACGCTGGCCTTTCAAGCCGGAAACACGGATTCGAATTCCGTTGGGGCCACCACAATGTTTTCCCCCACGTCCAACCCTTGACTGACCTCCCCCTCAATCGCTCTGATCACGCCGTTCGCCGAGAAACACATCCAATCCGGCAGGAGATGCCCGGCGATAGATCTCCTCCAACACGGGGACGAAACTCTCCTTCCCTCGCCAGAAAGGGAAGCTGCCCAACCGTTTCGGCAGCGCCGCAGATACCGTTGGAATGCCCCGCCCCCATCAACCCCTCCCATTACTTGCTGTGTGGGCCTAGAGCGGCTGCAAAATGACACACACGAACGCTTCAACCTCCTCACGTGCGTTTCCCATGTGTGCGAGCTGTTCTCCCTTGCTCGCAAGCATTCCTCTGGTGGGGTGAAGTTGACTGTAGACAGTACCATCTTCGAGACGCTGATTGGCGTGTAACCCTCCCAATGGTGGACCGGTCCCTGGGGGCAGGTGAGGTCCGCCACGCTTGACAAAATCAAGGACCTTCGAAGTGCGATTCCGGTTGGCGCTGTAACTCGAGAGGGCGAGTGACACTTATGTTGGTCCCTTATTTATCGTGGTATGGAGACAGCGTTGCGACTGTTCGATCACAGCGGGTGACTACGTGAGCAATTGGAGAGGCATACAGAGGCCAGGCTTCACGCAGGCTTCCCAACCGAGAGGCCAACGGACTCCATCCGAAGGCAGTCCGTCTTAGCTGCTAGCGCACAAATCCAGACCAAGATCGTCAAGGTCATGGCTTTCCACGTCGGTCAGGCCTTCGGGCACACATCCGCTAAGGTTGTTGTTGCTCAAATACAAATGGGTCAACTCGGAAAGATCGCCTAGCTCGGCAGGTATCGGCCCGGATAACTCGTTGTTTCGCAGATACAGCACGAGCAAGCTGGATAGATTGCCCAGACTTGGCGGGATGGATCCGGTAAGGTCATTCTCGGACAGAATCAAGTGAGTAAGGTTGGCTATGTTGCCCAATGTCGATGGAATCTCTCCGGTCAGATTGTTGTTAGCGACGTGCAGGCGTTCCAAGCCGGTCAAGTCGCCAAGCTCAGCGGGTATGACGCCGCTCAAGTCGTTGCTGTACATATAAAGCTGCTCTAGGTTTTCCAAGCTGCCCAACTCCGCCGGTATGGGGCCGTTCAGGTTGTTGCCGTTGAGGGACAGGTATTTCAGGTTGGACAGTCTGCCCAACTCCGGTGGAATCTGCCCCGTCAAGTCGTTGTTCCTTATCCTCAGATATGTCAGTTTGCCGAGGTCGCCCAATTCCGCTGGCACGCCGCCGCTGAGGTTGTTGTCGCCGAGGAGCAGGACCGTCAAATTGGACATGCCGCCCAACTCCTCCGGGATGCGACCGCTCAGATCGTTGTTCTCCAAATCAAGGCGGGTGAGGGCGGACAGCTTGCCCAACTCGGTCGGTATAGGCCCGGACAGATGGTTGTTCCCCAGCCGCAACTCCCTGAGCGACGACAGATCGCCCAATCGCGGCGATACGCTCCCGTTTAGCCACCAGTGCTCAAGACGCAGCTCGGTGACGCGCCCCGGCGTCCCTTCGACCCTGACGCCGTCCCATTCCGCGATGGAGATATCCTCCGACCAGTTCAGCGAGCCGGTTCCTGCCAGCGCGTCTCTGGCGGCCAGCATCGCCTCACAGTCCGACGCCAGCCCCGTGTTCGCCGCATCCGCCACCGCGCCTCCGGCGACGCAAGTCGAGGCCGTCGTTGGCGTCCCGGTTGCGGTCGCAGACCAGGGCCCGTCTCCCACAGAGTTCACGGCCCGCACCTGGAGGTCGTACTGTGTACCCCCGGTGAGGCCCGTAAGGACGTACCGGAGCGTCCCGCCGTCCATGCTCCACACGTCGTCCACCACGGTCCAACTGGAGTCGACCGTCCCGTCGGCTGAGGTCTCGATATGACGCAGATCGTACGCGGAGATAGCTGAACCTCCATTGCTCGAAGGGGCGTCCCAAGATATGACGAGTAGGTCCGTTCCGGGCGTTACAGTACCTATGGTTGGAGCTCCGGGCAACGACGCTGAACAGTATGACAGGCCAAGATTGTTCAGGTCATTAGTCGGCACGTCTCGCAGTCCCAGGGGGATACACCCAGTCAACTGGTTTCCTCCAAGCCACAGCGTTTGCAGGTTGGAAAGCAATTCCAACTCCGTCGGTATTTCCCCGGTCAACCGGTTCCCCCACAGCGACAAATCCGTCAGGTTGGAGAACTTGCCCAACTCAGCAGGTATCTCACCCGTCAACCGATTTGACGAAAGGGCCAACACCGTCAGGTTGGAGAGCTTGCCCAACTCAGCAGGTATCTCACCCGTCAACTGGTTAAACGAAAGGTACAACCCAGTCAGGTTGGTCAATTCTCCCAACTCGGTCGGTATCTCACCCGTCAACTGGTTTGACCGAAGGTACAACACCGTCAGGTTGGAGAGCTTGCCCAACTCGGTCGGTATCTCGCCCGTCAACTGGTTTGACGAAAGGTACAACCATCGCAGATTGGTCAATTCTCCCAACTCGGTCGGTATCTCACCCGTCAACTGGTTTGACAAGAGGTCCAACCCGATCAGGTTGGTCAATTCTCCCAACTCGGTCGGTATCTCACCCGTCAACTGGTTTGACAACAGGTACAACTCCGTCAGGTTGGAGAGCTTGCCCAACTCGGTCGGTATCTCGCCCGTCAACTGGTTTGACTGAAGATTCAACAATCGCAGGTTGGTCAATTCTCCCAACTCGGTCGGTATCTCGCCCGTCAACTGGTTTGACGAAAGCTTCAACCATCGCAGATTGGAGAGTTTACCCAACTCCGCAGGTATCTCACCCGTCAATCCCCATTCATAGAGGGTTAGCTCCGTGACGCGCTGCGGCGTCCCATCGACGGTGACCCCGTCCCACTGGGTGATGGGAGTACCCCCGGCCCAGTTCAGCGACGCTGCTCCCGCCAGGGCGTCTCGCGCAGTTAGCAGCGCCTCGCAGTCCAACGCCAGACCCACGTTCGTCGAGTCTCCCACCGCGCCGTCGACGACGCAGGCGAGGTCCCCGCAGAACGACAGGCCGAGGTCACTCAGGTCACTCTCCCTGACCTTTCGCAGTCCATCGGGAATGCACCCGGTCAATTGATTTCCTGCCAGGTACAGGCGCTCCAAATTTGATAGGTTCCCCAACTCGGCCGGTATCAAACCGCTTAGCTGGTTGTCTTGGAGCAACAGCGCCCCCAGTTCTGTGAGGCTGCCCAACTCGGCTGGTATCTCACCGCTCAAACCGTGCCCGGAGAGTTTCAGCCCTGTCACGCGCAGCGGCGTTCCACCAAGGCTTACACCGTCCCACTCGGCAATGGGAGTGTCCACCGACCAGTTAAGCGTCGCGGTCCCCGCCAGGGTATCCCGCGCGGCCAGCAGCGTGTCGCAGTCCGACACCAATTCTGGGTTGCCCGCGTCCGTCACCGCGTCGCCGGTGACGCAGGCGTGTTCCCCGCAGAACAGTAGTCCGAGCCGGTCCAGGTCGTGGTCAGGGTCGTTGTCCGGATCGTCATCGCCCACGTTGCGCAGAGCATCCGGGATGCATCCCGTCAGCCGATTACCTCTGAGGTACAGCTTTTCCAGGTTGGTCAGTCCGCCCAGCGAGGCCGGTATCGGACCGGTCAGTTGATTCCGAATTAGCTTTAGCGATCGCAGGTTGACGAGGTCGCCCAGCGAGGCCGGTATCTCCCCGGTCAGCCGGTTGTTGCTGAGTTCCAGACTACGGAGGTTTGAGAGGTCGCCCAGTGCCGCCGGTATCTTCCCAGACAACTGGTTTACGGCAAGCCACAGCGTTCGCAGGTTGGAAAGCTGTTCCAACTCCGTCGGTATTTCCCCGGTCAACCGGTTCCCCCACAGCGACAGCATTTCCAGGTTGGAGAGGTTGCCTAGCTCCGCCGGTATCTCCCCGGTCAGCCGGTTGCTTCTGAGTATCAGAACATGAAGGTTTGAGAGGTTGCCCAGTTCCGTCGGTATTCCCCCGGTCAGTTGATTCCGGCCTAGCCCTAGCCTTTGCAGCTTGGTCAGGCTCCCTAGCTCCGACGGTATCTGCCCGTTCAGCCGGCTCTCGAAGAGCTCGATCACGGTGACGCGCCCTCCGCCGGCAGCTACGCCGTCCCACTCCGCGATGGGGACGTCCGCCGACCAGTTCAGCGACGCGCCCCCCGCCAGGGCGTCGCGCGCGGACAGCAGCGCCTCGCAGTCGGACACCAATCCCCCGGTGGCAGCCCCGGAGGCCGCGGTGCTGCCGGGGCACACAGGGCTGCGAACCGTGACGGTGACCGTCATGGTGTCGGTGACGCCGTCGGCGTCCGTGGCGGTCACCGTATAGCTCATCTCGTCCGCAGCCACGAGAGTGGCTGGAACCTCAATCCGGGCCGGAGGGCCGGGGATGAAGATGACGTCGTTGTCCGGATCAGGGGATATTGAGTAGGTTAGCGTACCATTGCCATGGGCCGCCTCCGGCAGGAAGCGGCTGGCGGCGAGTCCCTCCGTGAAGGTGTACGAAACACTGTCCTCCGAGAAAATCGGCCTCTCGTCGTCGAGGATGGTGAGCGTCACCGCTTCGGGCCCAGCGACACCTTGAGGGTTCGTCGCAGCGCCGGACACCGTCACCCTCTTGTCCGCTCCTGTCAACACGTCGTCGTCCACCGCACGGATCTCCACAGGCCGAACGCTGCTCGTGGTCTGGCCCGCCGGGATGACCAGGAGTACAACGTCGCCAACATTCACGAATTCGGCCGGGGAGACCGATACGACCACCGTAGTCTCGACACTCGACCTGTTGTCCAGAGTCGCAGTCACGGAAATCCGACCCTCGCCCTCGACGATCTCAGGAGACGACAGCGACAGCGTCACCGCTGGTGTCGTTTCGTCATCGGCGACCGCCAACGCAACCGGTTCGGGATCGATCACGCCCTCGCTACCCGCCGTTGCCGAGACCGTCACGCTCACGTCGCCCGTCCGGTCGTCGTTATCAACCCCTGTAATCGTCACACTGTCGACGCTCACTGTCTGGCCCGCCGGAATGGTCAGCATTCTATTTGTGCTCAGGGCGACGGCGTCGGCCGGCGAGGCCGATACCGTTAGCACGGTGTCCGCGTTCGATGGTTTGTGCAACGTCGCCGTCACCGTGCTGACTCCTCCTTTCTCTGACAGCCAGTATGGGGACAGCGTCAGGTGCGCCCTAGGTGACGGCGAGGTTTCGCGCTGGCGATAGTTCGCGACGATGTGTCTGTTTTCATTCAAGGCTCGCACGGCGTCGGCCGGTCCGTCTGCACCCGTAGACGGATGGTCGGCCGGTACACCCATCGGATCACCATTGTAGGTCTTCTGCGGGTCTGAGAAATACGGGAGCCGCTCGCACCAGCGCTCTCCTTCATCCCAACACTGAATGGGGTAGGCCATGATAGTGCGCCAGTAGGCGGAATCGGGAGCGTCCGGCTCGAACGCTCGCTGGTTGACGTAGCCGAAATTCCAACCTGCTAAGTCACTCCCACCGTTTTCGTTTCTTATGAACTGATATCTGTCGTGTCTCAGCCCCATGTTGTGGCCCAGTTCGTGGGCGAAGACTAGACCGTTGGTATAACCGAGGGTGACGGCAAATCCTTGCGAATCGTCTCCCACTGCATCTGAATATGCTATGCCTCCCACATCGCCGTGGCCGGTAATTAAGTGAACGAGGTCCGCGGCGTAGAGGTCCCTCAACTCGTGAATATGATCCATGTACCCATCCGATTCATTTCCGAGTCTATGGAGGTCGATGACGGAAAACCTCCCTCCATCACGATCGAGGCCGGGGCCAACTTCCTCGATGTATTCGGTATATTGCACCTCCTCTCTCATCACCAAATGAATCCGGTGGATAACCCCGCTGTTCGCGTAAGCCTGGTTGGTCTCCGCGACGAACAGGTCAATCAGAGCCTCTATGGCGGCTCTACCTCCTTCATTAGACTTTGCTAGGGGCGTATACACCACCATCACGTCGATAACAGAACCGTCGTCCGAGGGGACATCGTCCGACTGGGCGGGAGGGGTCTCTCTTGGGGAAGCCGAGTCCTCGAGCGGCTCGGCCAACGGCGGCAGCGACGACTCGTCGATCTGGCGGATGGCATACCTCCCATCACCAACAGTCCTGATCGTGTACACCGCTTCGGGTGTCCGAACCGTACCGACCACCACGCTCCCATTCACGACCAGGGTCATAGTCCCCAACTCCACGCCTGCCAGCCCACCCCACATCGCATAACCCGACGCGGTGGGTTCAACGTGCTCGACTTTGCCTGTGAATTCAACACCGCTAAACAAGTTCAGTTCGAGAGTCTTCGGTGACAGGAAGTCGCCTGTGACGGCGTCCTTGGGGCCAACCGGAGACGCTATAGCCTGAGCGAGTTGTCCGGGATCAATCCCCACCAGGCGGCTGGCGAGAGTGTCGATTCCGAATACTGGGGGCGGGTCGCCGTCCACCTCGTGGAACAAACCGTCTGACTCTGTTTCGGCCGCACCGGAGATCTGGGCACTGTTTGCAAAGACCAGTAAGAGAGCTGCGACAAGGAGCGAAAGTCCAACACGGGAAGCGTGCATTTGCCTAACCTCTCTTATCCATCAATTGCGGAACGTGTCAACAAGGGTTCAGGAAGTCCTGAGCGGCTCACCCAAGGGTGGCAGCGATGATTCGTCGACCTGCCGGATGACATACTTTCCGTCACCCAAAGTCCTGATTGTGAACACCGCGTTGGGCGTCCGTACCGCGCCGGACAGCACACTGCCATTCGCCACCAGGGTAAAGGTCCCCAACTCCACACCCTCGAGCTTGCCCCACAACGCATGACCCGCCGAAGTCGCTTGAACCTCCTCGACTATTCCGGTGAATAACGCGCCGTCGAACAGGTTCAGCACAAGGGGGGTCGAAGACTCTATGGCCTGAGAGAGTTGTCCAAAGTCGACCCCTGCCAAGCGGCCGGCAAGAGTCACCAAGCCCGTACTGGCTGGCACGACACCATTGACCTCCGAGAATAGGCCACCTGATTTAGCGGCTCCATCCGGGGCGGGCGTTAAGGTCGGCGGAGATGCGCTCGAGGGCGCTGGTTCCGACGCGAAGGCCGGCGGAGGTGTGCTCGTAGGCGTTGGTTCCGGCGTTAAGGTCGGTGGAGGTACGCTCGTGGGCGTTGGTTCCGGCGTTAAGGTCGGTGGAGGTACGCTCGTGGGTATTGGTTCCGGCGTGAAGGTCGGCGGAGGTGTGCTCGTGGGTATTGGTTCCGGTGTGAAGGTCGGCGGAGGTGTGCTTGTGGGTATAGGGTCAGGTGCCAACTCATCGCCACACGCGGCTATGGTTAGAACGATCAGAGCTGAAATCCAGTATCTCAATGGGCCATGTTTCTCAACGTACTTACCTGTCTTGGGACTAGATGTCGTTACTCAGTGCCTTTAGGACAGGGTTAATGCCTTGAATAGTAAAAGCTGCTACTGTTTAAAGGACTATACCTGACGACCTATCGCATCCACGTGGTTTTCACCCCTTTCTTCTGTGAAAAACGGTGTGTAATTCAGTGAAGGCCGGGGATGCGTCCGGGGCCGGAAACGGCTCCGTCACCCCCAACCACAGGAGCTAAGATTCGGTGAGTGCAGACCGGCGGGACCGGGGAGATAGAGACGCTGCGGTAGCGCCTGTCGCGGCCCAGCGAGGCCGCCCCGCGGCCGTGTCACAAATAATGTCGCAAGTTTGTCGCAAGATCGGGCGATTCCGCCCGAGAGTACGTATTCAAATCGGTTCGTACAGTCGCCAAGTTAAACCAGACTGTACTCTATCTCGCACTGATAGAGGATGTCATTGTTACTTGTCAGATTCGGAGTCCAGTGTCGATCCCTAGCTTTATGTCAGGGAGCCCCGATTTCTCTATCTGTTCCGCCTATCCAAACTCCCATTATTCAATGATACTTCCCCAATAGGACAAAGGTAGTTGACTCTGCGGTAAGATTGAAGCCGCCATGACACCTGAGCAACAGGCGCGCATAAATATAGACCGGCAGCTTGAGCAGGCAGGATGGGCTGTGCAGAACGCCGACTCCATCAACCTGTACGCCGGTAGGGGAGTAGCGGTGCGCGAGTTCCCCTTGAAGTCCGGTCACGGCACTGCCGACTACCTGCTCTATGTGAATCAGAAGGCGGCGGGTGTTGTCGAGGCCAAACCTGAAGGTTCCACACTTACCGGAGTGGAAGTCCAATCCGAGAAGTACAGCACAGGCTTGCCCGAAAACCTTCCTGCCCACCACAACCCGCTCCCGTTCCTGTACGAGAGCACCGGCGCTGAGACACAGTTCACCAACGGACTGGACCCGGATCCGCGAAGCCGTCTGGTCTTCGCATTCCATTCTCCCCAGACACTTGCCACTTGGCTAGGCACCCCGGAAGCGTCAGGTACTAACGGACATCGAATCGCTGAGGAGAGAAGCAACTATTTGGCGGCTGACAACTTACGTCAGAAACTGAAAGCCATGCCACCACTGAACACATCGGGCCTGTGGCCGGTACAGGAGCGGGCCATCCGGAACTTAGAGGAGTCCCTGGCCGCAGGTCGGCCGAAGGCGCTGGTGCAGATGGCGACTGGAAGCGGCAAGACGTTCATGGCCTGCAACCAGGTGTACCGCCTGATCAAGTACGGTGGGGCACGTCGAGTGTTATTCCTCGTGGACCGCAGCAACTTGGGGCGCCAGACCCTGCGCGAGTTCCAGGGATTCACCATTCCTGACGAGGCACGCAAGTTCACCGAGCTGTACAACGTCCAACTCCTTCAGTCTCCGCGCATCGATCCCGTTAGTCGGGTCTGTATCGCCACCATCCAGCGGGTCTACTCCATCCTGAAGGGCGAGGAACTCGATCCGGAATTGGAGGAGATGTCCGGTTTTGACGCCGCCACTTTCCAGCGCGAGCCTGCGCCCGTCGAGTACAACCCCGACGTTCCCATCGAGACTTTCGACGTCATCATCACCGACGAGTGTCACCGCTCCATCTACAACCTGTGGCGGCAGGTACTGGAGTACTTTGATGCCTTCCTGATAGGACTGACCGCAACCCCTTCAAAGCAGACCTTCGGGTTCTTTGAGCAGAATCTGGTTATGGAGTACACCCATGAGCAGGCAGTGGCTGACAACGTGAACGTCGATTTCGACACCTACAGGATTCGCACACAGATCACCGACCAAGGATCAACAGTGGATGCCGGATACTACGTTGACCGGCGGGACCGGCTGACGCGGAATGTCCGGTGGGAGCAGTTGGAAGAGGACCTGACCTACGCTCCCAACCAGCTTGACCGCGACGTGGTGGCGGAAGACCAGATTCGGACGGTCATCCAGACCTTCAGGGATAAACTGTTCACGGAGATATTCCCCTCCCGCCGAGACGTGCCCAAGACGATCATCTTCGCCAAGGACGACAGCCACGCCGACGACATCGTACGCACCGTGCGTCAGGTTTTCGACAAGGGTAACGATTTCTGCCGGAAGATCACCTACAAGACCACTGGGGAGAAGCCGGAAGACCTGCTGACCGCTTTCCGCAACAGCTACAACCCCCGCATCGTCGTGACAGTGGATATGATCGCCACCGGCACCGACATCAAGCCGGTTGAGGTGGTCTTTTTCATGCGCAACGTGCGAAGCCGCAGCTTCTTCGAGCAGATGAAGGGGCGTGGCGTGCGCACAATCTCCGCCACCGACTTCAACGCGGTCACCCCGGACGCCCGCAACAAGGACCGCTTCGTGATTATCGACGCGGTAGGCGTGACCGAGACCGAGCTTTCCGATTCCTACACGCTGGACAGAAAGCCGACTGTCCCCTTCAACAAGCTGCTCGATCTCGTGAGCATGGGCGACCGTGACCCGGAAGTCCTCTCGTCCCTCGCCGGTCGCCTCGCACGGCTGAACCATCACTTGACACCCAGGGACCGCGAGGCGATCGAGGACGCTTCTCAGGGCGTGCCGCTTCGGGATTTGGTGTCCGGGCTGGTCGACGCCACAGAACCTGACGCCGCTCTGGAGGCCGCCCAGCACGCAACAGGGCAGGATGCCCCTCCCGAATCGGCAGTCGCCGACGCTCGGAAGCAGCTACTGGAGAGTGCCGCACAGCCCTTCGCCGCAAACCCCGACCTGCGCCAGCGGTTGGTGGACATCCATCGCTCCCACGAGCAGACCATCGACAACGTGAGCGCCGACAGCCTCATAGAGGCCGGTTTCTCCGACGATCAGGCAATGACGATCGTGCAGTCTTTCCAAGAATACATTGAGGAGAACCGGGACGAGATCACGGCCCTGCAGGTGCTGTATGAGCGCCCCTATAGGCAGCGGTTGAGCTATGCCGACATAAAGGCCCTGGCCGACGCCCTGGTATCTCCCCCGCGCTCGTGGACCACCGAACGGCTGTGGGAGGCCTATCGCCAACTCGACAGGTCAAAGGTGCGCGGTTCAGGCCAGCGGACCTTGGCCGACATCGTGTCCGTGGTGCGCTACGCCATAGGCGGCGCGGACCAGCTTGCTCCCTTCGCCGAAGGCGTGCGCGAACGTTTCCAGGGCTGGCTGACGATGCAAGAGACAGCAGGCCGCGCTTTCACCGAGGAGCAAATACGGTGGCTGGAAGACATCCGCGACCACATCGCTGGCAGCGTCAGCATGGAGATGGGCGACTTCCAATACGCCCCATTCAGCCAACAGGGTGGGTTGGGCAAGGCGCACGAGCTCTTTGGAGATGAGTTGCGCGGCCTGCTCGAAGAGCTCAACGTGGAGTTGGCGGCATGACCGCCGTCGAGTGTTCACCCGCATCCATCAGGATGTCTTTTGACGAGCCGGCTGCCTAGCCTCGATAATGGAACGAATCTGAGAGGAGGACGCACGATGGTTGCGACCCGAGAGAAATTCTCCAGCCACGCCCCGCCTGAGCTACTGGCCGCGATGCGCGCAATCGCCCGAAAGGAGGGACGGCAATTCGAGGACGTGGTCGAAGACGCCATGCGGGAGCACCTCATGAGCAAGCTGGGGCCGAACGTTCGACCTGAAATGATGGCCCACTTCTATGCCAGCTTGGAGCGCAACCGGCGCTTGGCAGAATTGCTGGCCGAGTCGTGAACCTCGGCTTCCCAACTATATGAGGAGGTCGTAGCTATACACGACTGGGTGTACGAGAAGGTCGGCAAGCTGGATTTCTTGGCTGAGGAAGCGTTGGAAGCGAAGGTGAAAGGAGAGTTGAAATGCCTGACGGAGAAATAGTCTTCCATGTGTGGGAATCGCCGGAGGGCGGGTACGAGGCCCGCGATGTGGGACAGAGCATCTTCACCGAGGCCGATGACTGGGAGCATCTAAAGTTCATGCTGCGTGATGCGGTCTTGTGCCACTTCGATGACGGCGAAGCGCCCCAAACGATTTGCACAGTCAGGGTCGCAGTATGAAGCTATTTTGAGCGGAATTGTCCTATGCCGCCCAGAGTGCGCGAAGTAATCCGTATAATCGAAAGGGATGGCTGGTACCATGTTAGAACACGGGGCAGCCATCGCCACTACTATCACCCGGAGAAACCGGGCACGGTGACCGTTGCCGGGAATCCGGGGAAGGAACTAGATATAAAGACCTGGCACACCATCTTGGAACAGGCAGGACTGGATAGGAGGGATTACCGATGAAGTACGTGGCAATAATTGGCAAGACCGGTAACGGTTATTCGGCGCACCTGCCGGACTTGCCCGGCTGCATCGCAGCCGCCGACACCTTTGAGGAAACCACGGCCCTCATCCGCGAGGCGGCCAAGTTCCATGTCGAAATGATGGCCGAACACGGCGAATCTATCCCTCAACCTATCTACGCCGCCATCGAGGTGGACGCGCCCATTCCCGGCGCGACCGGGGAAGTCCCCGCTGAAGCGACCATATGATCAACCCCGGCCTCTCCCGCCTGGGGGCCGCCTACAGATGCGGTGACGGTCCAGGACGGCGGAGACTTCATCCGGGTTTGAATCGGAGTACATGCGGGTCATTGGCCGGTAGAGGTTGATTAGTGCTTGCTCCATCCAAACATACAGATGCCGTTGCAGTCGAGGACGCCGGACTGCGCGAAGGGTGGGCTAAAGTTGCTTTGGGGACTATCTTGTCGTCTCTCGAAACTGGCAGACGGCCCAGAGGCGGAGCGGTTAACGACCCATCAGGTGTTCTCAGCATCAGTTCTGAGCACATGGACGAGTTGGGGAACATAGATACGTCTATTCCGCGGTTTGTACCCCGGGAGTTCTATGAAACCATGACCGCAGGTCATCTCCAAACGGGGGATGTACTGGTCGTCAAGGACGGGGCGACCACTGGCAAAGCCGCGTATGTGGACATTAGCCTCCGAGGAGAGACCCTTGTCGCCAATGAGCATGTGTTTGTCTGTCGGCCATTTGCATCATTAATGGATTCCCGCTGGGTGTTCTACTGCCTGTGGAGCGACGTTGGGCATTCGCAGATTAGGGCCTGCCTGAGAGGTTCCGCTCAAGGCGGAATCATTCGGTCGTTCATTGACAACGTGACCCTCCCCCTCCCACCCCTCGCCGAACAGCACCGCATCGTGGCGGAGATCGAGAAGCAGTTCACCCGCCTCGACGCCTCCGTTGTCGCGCTCAAGCGTGTCCAAGCCAACCTCAAGCGCTACCGGGCCAGCGTCCTCAAGGCCGCCTGCGAGGGCAAACTGGTCCCCACCGAGGCAGAGCTTGCCCGTGCCGAGGGCCGCGACTACGAACCCGCCAACCGCCTCTTGGAGCGCATCCTGGCCGAACGCCGCGCCCGCTGGGAATCGCAGGAGAGCCGCCGTGGCAAGTACAAGGAGCCTATCGCGCCCGACACTTCCGACCTGCCGAAACTGCCGGAAGGGTGGGTGTGGAGTAGGTTTGATCAAGTGGTGTCAACGCTAGAGGGAGGCACCGCTGTTTCTGCCACTAACACTCGCTCGAATAGACCAGTGCTGCGATCTAGCGCAGTTAGACAAGGGTTAGTTGATTATGAAGATTTCCGATATCTGCCGGATGGAGCGAAGCAGGGGGCCGACCCTTATATTGCTATGGGGGATCTGCTCTTTACACGGTTGAGCGGGACTCTGGAGTACGTGGGGAATTGCGCAGTGGTGGGAGAGCTACGAGGACGGAAGATCGAATTCCCGGACAGGATATTTCGTGGGCGCTGTGTCTCTGGCATATCACCCAACTTTATCCAACTTGCCTTCGCAGAGAAGACACTGCGGAGGTCGCTCGAAGCAAAAGCCAAGTCGTCGGCAGGGCATCAACGAATATCACTGGCTGACCTTCGGGAATACTGCATACCCCTCCCTCCACTTACCGAACAGTACCGTATAGTGGCAGATGTAGAACGTAGACTCTCGGTCATCCAGCAGGCCGAGGCCACCGTCGAGGCCAACCTCACACGAGCCGAGCGGCTGCGCCAGAGCATCCTGAAGCAGGCGTTCTCAGGTAAGCTTGTTCCCCAAGACCCCAACGACGAGCCAGCCTCGGAGTTGTTGAAACGCATCCGAGCCGAGCGAGAGGCGGCAGAGGCGGCCGTCAAGCCTCGTCGACGGGCAAGACGCCCTCACCCCCGTCCCCTCTCCCAGAGGGAGAGGGGTGAAAGGCAGCCGGGTGCTAGGTAATATGACCACTAAGGCTTTATACCGCTCTCCGATAAGGGCGAGAACTCGACGACCCTCTTATCCCCCTCTCCCCCCGGGAGAGGGCCGGGGTGAGGGCGCGACCATACCCCCAAGTGAGATGACCCCAGTGTCTGACCAACATACCCACAAATTCGTCCAACCTCCCTCTCCCTCCGGGAGAGGGCCGGGGTGAGGGTGATCCCATACCCCGCCAACCATTCCGAGAGAGATGAGCCCAGTGCCTAACCAACATACCCACAAATTCATCCAACCCCCTCTCCCCCGAGAGAGGGCCGGGGTGAGGGCATGACTCTCTCTGGCAGAGAGCTGCGGTGAGGGCCCCAAGCTACATAGTAGGACTTGCGCGTCAGCTTCGGAAAGGACAGACTACGCACGAGGATGCGCTATGGTCCTGTCTGAGGAATCGCCGGCTGGACGGCGTTAAATTTCGTCGCCAACATCCTCTGGGCCGCTACATCGCCGACTTCTACTGCCATGAAGCAGGTCTAGTGGTAGAAATCGAGGGAGGCATTCACAGCCAAGAAGATCAACGAGAGTATGACGCGGTGCGTCGTGAAGTAATCGAGCAGCTAGGAATGAATCTGATATCCTTCAAGAACGAGGAGGTTGAACAAGACTTGGAAGGAGTCCTTACCAAAATTCTCCAAGCTATCCATTCCAAACGAAGAACATCAAATGCCTGGCCGCCATAAGTTGCCGCCCTCTCTTTCCATCCCCCTCTCTCGATGCAACAACCCTCTTATCCCCCTCTCCCTCAGAGAGGGCCAGGGTGAGGACATGACCGCTATGGCTTTTCGATGCAACTACCCTCTTCTCTCCCTCTCCCTGAGGGAGAGGGCCGGGGTGAGGGCATGACAACCTCAACATCAATCGGCCAGAAGCTCTGGAACTACTGCAATGTCCTCCGTGACGCGGGGCTGTCCTACGGCGACTACTTGGAGCAGCTCACCTTCCTCTTGTTCCTTAAGATGATGCACGAGCGCAGCCGGCCGCCGTATACGCTGCTGCCCGACTACCGGCCGCCTCCCATCCCCGAAGGCTACGACTGGCCCAGCCTGCTCGCCCGCGACGGCGATGAGTTGGAGACCCACTACCGCCGCACTCTTGAGACCTTGGCTCGACAGCCCGGCACGCTTGGGGTCATCTTCAACAGGGCCAGGAACGAAATCCAGGAACCGGCCATGCTGACGCGCCTGGTGAAGGACCTCATCGACAGCGAGACCTGGCTGGCCCTCAGCGCGGACGTCAAGGGCGACGCCTACGAGTCGCTCCTTGAGCGGAACGCCCAAGACGTCAAGACAGGGGCCGGGCAATACTTCACGCCAAGGCCGCTGATCCAGGCCATCGTCGACACCATGCGCCCGGAGCCGGACACCACCGTCTGCGACCCCGCCTGTGGCACCGGCGGTTTCCTCCTGGCCGCTCACGACTACATCGTCCGCAGCAATCCAAGCATGAATCAAGGCCAGTTGGAGCACCTGAAGAACAGTGCGCTCTTCGGTTGGGACAATGTGGCAAAAGCTGCCCGACTTGGCGTAATGAACCTGTATCTTCACGGCATCGGCGGAGATGAGACCAACATCGTCGTCGATGACAGCCTGCGCACCCATCCGGGAAAAAACTTCGACGTGGTGCTCACCAATCCGCCCTTCGGAAAGAAGTCGAGCCTGACCTTCGTAGGCTCAGACGGTGAGGCCGAGCGGGAGAGCCTCGTGGTTGAGCGCCCCGACTTCTGGGCCACCTCCAGCAACAAGCAGTTGAACTTCCTCCAGCACGTGCGGTCCCTGCTGAAGATTCACGGACGGGCAGCCATCGTGGTGCCGGACAACGTTCTGTTCGAGGGAGGCGCGGGCGAGACCGTACGGCGCCACCTGCTGAACGAGTGCGACGTTCATACGCTTCTGCGTCTCCCCACCGGCATATTCTACGCCCAGGGAGTCAAGGCCAACGTCCTGTTCTTCGACCGCAAACCGGCCAGCGAGACGTCTTGGACCCTCGACCTGTGGATCTACGACCTGCGCACGAACCGGCGCTTCACCCTGAAGACCAACCCGCTCACTCGCGCCGACCTGGACGACTTCGTGTCCTGCTACAACCCGGAAGCTCGCCATGAGCGCCAGGAGACCGAGCGCTTCCGCAGGTTCAGCTACGAAGAACTGATGAAGCGGGACAAAGTGAATCTCGACATCTTCTGGCTGCGCGACGAGAGCATGGAGGACACCGCCAACCTGCCGCCGCCCGACCAGATCGCCGAAGAGATCGTCGAAGACCTCCGCGCCGCCCTGGAGCAACTGGAGGAGATAACCGCTGATCTGTCGCCTGAGACTGCATCCTGACGCGCCGGAGATCAGGCTACGTCCACCACATCAACTACCCACTTCCGTTTTCGGAACTAACTTAATCTCCTGTACAGCCCCCTGACACCACGAACGCCCCCGTATTCCCATGCGTCATAACAGGTGTCATGCATGTCACCGGGGTCCGCCACCACGAACTCGCAAATCATCCCTAAATTCAACTCCCACGTGCGCTCCGACACATTGGTGCGCTCAACTAAACTGGCCTGCCTCTGTTGATGCTGCCGCGGTCCCTGAACTCGCTAATCCCGCCACAGTCCGAGGCAGAGAACCCGCCGCAAGCGGTGAACATCCGCCACATTTGTGCTCTCATGGGCAATTTCCCTCTCGATTTTCCGGCCCGTTCCTTCAGGGGTGCCAAGAGTCCTTTACAGCCACACCCGATATACCCTCCTCTTTTTCGCCGGGCGTACGAAATGCACCTTTCAGCCACGGCCGATGTAACCCCCGACCTGAACGGGGACTAAAGTCCGGCTGTTCACTTTTTCCTGTAGGGAGCGCCCTTCCGCGCCTGTGCCTCCGCGTTCCCGTCCCATTACGTCTTCTCACAAAATTGCCGAATTCTCTGTACACGGTAATGACAACACAGAAGACCCCCTTTGGGTAATGCCTCGAAGGGCACTACATGTGCAACGCCTTTCAAGTCCCACGTCGGTTCTCATCCTGCCGGTTGTGAGAGCACGAGCGTTGTGCGTCAACGGCAATCACAAAGAGGCCGGGGCATGGCGACGTAATCGCGGAGACTAGTGGACTGAAGTCATTGAAATAACGGGTAGCAATAGGGGGCTGGAATTTCGTTCCACAACCACAGGGCGGGTTTCAAACCTGCCTCTACCCAGTCCTTGCCTCGTTTCCTCTCAAATCTATGTTGTTGAACCACCACGTTCAGGGTCACGTTGATGCGCAGGCTGGCCCGGCTGAGGCGAGAGAGGCGGTCGTCCGTGGATTCGCAACCTTTCACCTCCTCCGAAACTGGCCTGGTTGGGGCAATTCTAGCAGATTGGGCCATAATTTACCGTAAGTTTATCAAACTTGAGAGTGAGTTTACTCACAATTTATTTGCAACTCCCTAAACTGGTTTGCTGGGTGCATGTGGAAGTTTTCGCCCTTCCACGGGGACCCGCGCTTTCGAAAATTCTTGGAGGGCACTCAACAGATGATGCCCGGCCCGACGAACAACGGGAACGAAGCAGTCCCTCGCTCGATACGCGAATGCAGGGCGAGCGACTGTCGGCAAGCAAAGCGAAAGGAGTAGAAGAATGACCACTGCAACTGAGATGAGGGAGCGGATCCTGAGCAAGGCGGAGGTGGACGGCGACTTCCGCGCCCGCCTCATCGCCGACCCGAAGGCCGCGATAGCGTCCGAGGTCGGCACGGTCGTACCGGACGGGTTCGACATCGTGGTGCACGAGGACAGCGCCACCACCGCGCACCTGGTGCTGCCGCCCGCGCCGCAGCTCACGGAGGCCGATCTCGCACAGGTCTCCGGCGGGGTGTCCAATTATGCCGGTAATTGGTAAGGGGACGCCGGGGTTCTACAGCCTCACCCGGGTTCCAGGTCGGAGACCGCACAGGCGATGGTCAACCACGCAGGAGGGCTGTAAGTCTTAGTGAAGGAAAGGAGTAGAACCATGACGGCGGCAACCGAGTTGAAGACACAGATTCTGAGCAAGGCGGGGGAGGCTGGCAGCAGTGAGTCATAGGGCGGTACGCGCCGCTCCGAAACGCAAAGAAGGCCGGGCGCCGATTACTTGCGGCGTACGGCCAATCCAACTCTAGGAAGACCATACGCCAAAGGCAAACGGCACCGTCGCTTCGACTATTTGCCAGAAATACGGAAACAACGATGACCCACGCAGTCAAACCGAGACTCGTTATCTTGGTAGTCGCTTTCGCCACGCTGATTGCCGTTAGCGCCGCCTGCGCGGGCGAACCTGATCCTACGCCCACCGCCACGCCGCTTCCGCCCACCGCCACGCCGCTTCCGCCCACTGCCACGCCGAGCCCGACACCGGAGCCTACCCCTGCGCCGTCCCCGACGCCGGATATGGCGCAATCGACAGTATCGATGCGCGACTTCGTGATCGACGAGTCGTCCACCGTCAAGGACGTGATGGACCGGCTCTCCACTGAGGAGACGGACTGCATCCGAGCCGCGTTCGGTGAAACCCTCTACGGGATACTCCTCGCCGCACCGCTCCTGCAGAGCGGCAGCTCCGAAGCCACCGCCATCCTGGTCGGCTGCATGGAATCGGAGAGCGTCGTGCTGTTCGTTGTCGCGGTCAACGATGCCTTCGCTGGTGGACGCTCCGAGGACACTCGCAGGTGCATCACGGACCTCTCGCTCCAACACCCTGAAAACGCCTACATCCAGATGGGAGTTGAGTGGAAGGGAGAAGAGACAACCAACACCAGTAAGAGGCACGAATTCATCCTTGCCTACTGGGACTGCCTGACGGATGCCGAGAGTTTCCGACTCGGCCTACAGGCGTACGCCGCCATCGACAGCACCTCCTCGTTGACGGGGGCAGACCTTGTCGCTGTGCTTCCTCATGCCGAAGAAGCGTGCATGCGTGAGTCTCTCTCCGAGCAGCAGATCAATACTCTGCTCACCGCCAAGCCGCTGGACGGAGTCAGGGCTGCCGCTACCGCAGCGGACTGTCTCTCACCCGCGACCATCGCGTCGCTCTACGTAGCAGCCATCGAGGGCGTCCTCGGCGAACTCACTGCGGAGTCCGCCAACTGTATAGCTAACTACGCCGTGGAGCACTCCGAGTTCCTGCCCCTCCTCTCCTCCGACCCTGCTGCCATGGAGGCGATGCCTCCCGCTGCTCTGCGCATTATTGCCGAGGGCACCAAGGCGGTATTCTCTTGCTACACGGAGGACGAACTCGTGCGGGCGCAGGAGATAACGCTGGCGGCGATGGCGGCTCAAGCATCCCGTTAAGAGGCACGCCGACGCAAATCCAGAACGGCTCAAGGGATCAGTTTGCTTTTGAGGTCTATCACGCCTGAGCCCAGATATGCCGTACACCGAAAGCAAACGGAACCGAAGGCCGCACAGATGGACGGTCGGGCGATGGAGGCAGCCGATGAGTTCCGAGGAAGAGCCGCGCCATGCCAGGACAGAGGATTCATTACAGACGAGACACCCTTGGTCTCCCCGACGACTTCCCGGAGCGGCTGAGGCGGTTCCAAGAAGAGTCCGGCCTGTCGTGGTCGGAGATCGCTTGGCGTCTCGAAACCTATGGCAACAACGTCTGGCGCTGGAAGGAGGGCCTTGCCCGGCCCAACAACCACCACAGGAGGGACCTGCTCGAGTTGGCCGACAGCATGGCCCTAGGCCACCTGTTCACCAATAACGGGGATAGGGCCTGAAACGCAAAAAAGGCCCATATATGGGTGCTCCCTAGTCCGGCCCGCGATCCGGCCCCGACTCCCTCACCAGCCTCTTGAGCAGTTCGCGGCAGTCCTCCGCGTCACCCGGTAGGCCATCTTCCTCCAGGTCCTCGGCCATGTCTTCGAGGATGTCTTCGGCCAGCGGCATCGCTAGAACCTTGCAGTCCTGGCAAACGGCGCCGACCGGACGCCCGCGCAGGCGCTCTTCCAAGTAGTAGTCCACGCTCATTCGCTCGATGGACGTCGAGGTAGAATGAAAAGACGATCGGAGAGTGTTGCCCCTAGAGTCAAAACATAATTCTGGCGCGTGCTTATAGACACGCCTTCGTGTGGTCTTGACAGTCGTGGGTTGCCTTGATCGCATTGATGTGCTGGCTGAACAGATCCTTGATCTGTGTTTCATTCAGGGCCGGGAACTCGCCTCTGCCGATAGTTTGTCCTGTCGCGAATGTCCTAGCTGCTTCCCGCCAGAATAGGTCTTGTAGTTCGGGGTGCATCACTTCGTATTCTTTGAGAGCATCGCCATGCAGAATTTCACGCGCCGAAGGGAGTATCGAGGGTATACTCATTAACCTTTCTCGCAACAGTCCTGAGCGTTCTTCCATGAGGTCGTTCACGTATTTTGCTGCGTCTGCGGGTTCGGGTATTGGAGCCTGAATGATAACTCCGAACGTCCAGTCTTCTTCGAACGCGGCGCGAATCCTCGGGTCAAGCGTCTCTAGTTTGTTCTGTTCTTCTGCTGGTAATGTGCTTAGCGATGGGAGTGGCGCGGTTAGGGGTGGTGGTAGACCGTAGTTGCCCAGCTCTGGTAGTGCCTCGAGTATCCATTTGCTGGTGGATGCGTACCCGAATACTGACGCATAGAACTCAATGTCGTTACGGTTCGATTCCGGCATCCAATTATACCATTCGAGCGCGTTGCCCGACAGAGTCTCTCCGAAAGTGTCCGCACTAGCGGAGGGGAGGTTTGGAGTAGGTATTGGTGTGTTCTGTGGGGTAACGACGACCGCTGCAGATGTAGGTACGGTTGTTGTGTTTTCTGAACAGCCTAGTAGACCAACATTATTGAAATGAAGACCTAGACAGTCATGGTTCTTTGGGAGTTCCGATCGTATGGTTGGACCGAGGAGGAAGCATGATGTCTACCAAAAAGTACCGTA
>DAOUKG010000078.1:0-70858 GCA_034421575.1 Dehalococcoidia bacterium | reverse complement strand
AAATGGCCCGGTCTATAGGGGTATTGGTGCCATTCGAGGGCGGCCACAGTGGTCGAACATGGGCAAATCAGCTACGAAACACCCCATTTCGTCGAATTAGTTGGAGCAAATGGGCATGGATTCCCGCCTACGCGGGAATGACGGGTGGTGGCGCGGTATCGGGGACGGGCAACCACAAGGGTTGCCCCTACCAGAGATTGGCGGGGGTAATTTCGTAGGAATGGCAGGTTTCGGGGTCGTCGAGAGGGGAGTATTTGCTACTCGCCAGTGCGGGGAGAAAAAAATTCGCGGTCGACCATGGAGACGAGGTGAGACTCCCAGCCGTGGCGGTGCTGGAGGAGGAGCTGGATTGCGGTGGCGTGGTGCCTGGTGGAGACGGGAGCGAAGAGGGACGGTCCTGCCCCGCACAGGTGTATCTCGCGCGCGCCGACAGTGTGGAATGTGTCCCAGTATTCGTCCAGCCCCGGAAGGGACTCTCTGGCAACGTCGTCGAAGGCGTTGAAGAGGAACTGGGGCGGAGTGTCGCCCTTGCTGCCCAGGCGCGCGGCCAGCTTCCGGGTGAGGCCGCCGTTGGTGTAACTCATCGGGCCGATCCTGGAGAACATCGTGGCGGTCTTATCAGGCACGTCGATCCGGGGCGTGAGGATGACGGCCCACCGGAGGTCGGCGGGAGGGAGGGGTTCGACTCGCTCTCCCCTTCCGAACACCCTACCCGTCCCGCCGTAGAGGAAGAACGGGACGTCGGAACCGATCTGGGCGGCCAGAGGCTGCAGGTCGGCGTTGGTGAGTTCGAGGCCCCAGAGCCTGTTGAGGGCCAGCAGGGTCGCTGCCGCGTCGGAGCTTCCTCCTCCAAGTCCCGCGGCGACCGGTATTCTCTTGTCCAGGTTGATAGCTGCGCCTATTGAAACACCGGCGTAATCCCGCAGGAGGTGGGCGGCTCTGAGCACGAGGTTGTCGGGTGTCCCAAGTTCGGGACGGTCGCAGTCGAGGGTGATGCCGTCGGACTCCTCGAACGTAAGGGTGTCGTGCAGGCTGACGGTCTGGAGTATCGAGGCGATGTCGTGGTAGCCGTCGTCCCGCTTGCCGAGGATTTCGAGGGTGAGGTTGATCTTGGCGTGCGCGCGCATGGTGATCATTGGGGAGTAGTATACCGCGATCGGGGGCGTGTCTATGGGTGGATTCTCTGCTGCGTGGGAGAGAGTCCACCACAGAGAGCACAGAGGGGGTGGAAGGGTTCCGCCTTCGGGGGATAACGCGGGAGGTCCAGGTATTTGAAGGGTGAGGCTTTCAGGTACGGCTTGGCGCCAGCTTGACTTGGTCTATGTCACAAAATAGACTCGCGTGGAAGGTCCGGCATCAACACGAGGAGCACCATAGGCATGAAGGGCAAGGTAAGGACGGTGCTGGGGGATATAGAGCCCAACGAGATTGGGATGACCTCGATTCATGAGCACCTCTTCATCGACTTCACGGTCGTTTTCCAGCCGCCCGTGGAGGCGACGGCGAAGGCCAGGGCGTATGAGCCGGTGACACTGCAGAACCTGGGTCGAATCAGATACAACCCGTTCGGCAGCTTCACGAATCTGCTGCTGCTCGATGAGGATGAAGCCATCGAGGAGGTGGCCCACTTCACGCGGGTGGGCGGAGGCACGATAGTAGACGTTACGACGATTGGGATAGGGCGCGACCCCGAGGGACTTGCGAAAGTCTCGCGGGCGACCGGGGCGAACATCGTCATGGGCGCGGGGTACTACATCGCGCCGTCGCACCCGGACGGGATGAACGACGTGACGGTCGACGACCTGGCGACGGAGATGGCTGCGGACATTACGTCCGGCGTCGGGAACACGGGTATCAAGGCGGGACTGATCGGCGAGCTGGGATGCGGCTGGCCGCTCCACGAGAACGAGCGGAAGGTGCTACACGCGGCGGCGGTGGCCCAGCAGGAGACGGGGGCCTCGATCCTCATCCATCCGGGACGCGACGAGGAGGCGCCCTTCGAGGTGCTGGACATTCTCGCGGGGGCCGGGGCAGACGTCGAGCGCGTCGTCATGGGTCACATCGGGCGGACGTACAAGGACATCGAGCGGGTGCTGGACCTTGCCAAGACGGGATGCTACCTGGAGTACGACCAGTTCGGGTGGGAGTCGTCGTATTTCTCGTACGGCGTGATGGACTTCCCCAGCGACGCCCAGCGGATGGACCATATCCAGCGGCTCATGGCGGAGGGGTACACCGACAAGGTCGTGATCGGCCAGGACATCTGCGGCAAGCATCACTTGGTCAAGTACGGCGGATGGGGATACGGTCACATCATCGAGCACATCGTTCCGCGCCTGCGGGACCGGGGCGTTTCGGAGGACGAGATCCACGCGATCTACGTTGGGAATCCGGCGGCGGTGCTGACGCTGGAGTAGGGGGCGCTGGGTTCTGGGTGTTTGGCGCTGGGTGCTGGTAGGGCCTCATGGATTCCGGCCCCGTATCAGAGTACGGGGCAAGCTCTTCGCCGGAATGACGGGATCAGTCTCAAGCCCGCTCAACCAGCGTTGAGAGTGGCATTCGTTCACTGGCAACACTCAGTCTGCGACAGTAGCCGAGGATGGATTCCCGCTTTCGCGGGAATGACGGGGGTTGTGCAAGGGTCTCCCTCCGTGGAAATGACGGTATGGGATGTGCGGCGTCTGCCTTGGTACCAATGGCGGAAACCGTACGCAGGTATGTCGTGGAATTGTAGGTAGCTTTACCACCCTTCGACAGGCTCAGGGTGAACGGAGTGCTCTTTAGGCAGCCGGTCAGTCATGGTGTGGACTTGGCGGCTTGGTCGTACTGCTATCGTGGCTGTGGTTGACACGCCATAGGTGCGCTACTACACTAAATCCAACCTCAGGGGAGGGTTGGGACTCAATGGCAACAAAGCAAGAAATCGCCCTTATGGCACACCTGCTGCGACGCGCGGGATTCGGCGCCGGTCGCGAAGAGATCGAGCGCCGGGCAGACGTAGGCTACGACGAAACGGTAGAGTGGCTCCTCAATCCCGATGAGCAGCCAGAGGTCGACGAGTACCTCCTCTACCGCTACCACCCGGATTCCGAGCGTCCATCGAAGGTCAATCACGCCTCGGTCAACTGGCTCTACCGCATGGTCAATACCGAGCGGCCACTCGAGGAGAAGATCGGCCTGTTCTGGCACCAGGTCTTCGCCACGGGAGACAACAAGGTCGAGAGCGCGTATGAGATCAAGGAGCAGATCGGGATGTTCCGCGAGCACGGCCTCGGCAACTACCGGGACCTCCTCGTCCGTCTCGCGCAGAATCCGACGATGCTCTACTGGCTGGACAACCAGGAGAATCACAAGCGGGCGCCCAACGAGAACTGGGGACGCGAGCTCATGGAGCTCTTCTCGATGGGCATCGGCAACTACACGGAGAAGGACGTGTTCGAGGCCTCCCGCGCCTTCACGGGCTGGGCGTTCGACACGAAGATCCACTGGCTCCTGTGGGGGCCGCACCTGTGGAACTACGAGTTCCATCCCGAAGACCACGACGGCACCGAGAAGGACTATCTCGGACACACCGGGAAGTTCGACGGATTCGACGTCATAGACATCATCGTCCAACAGCCCGCATGTCACGTCTTCATCGCGCGGCACCTCTACAACTTCTTCGTCGAGGACGAGCCGCAGGTACCGGCGTGGCCGATCGACCCGCCGCGCAATCCCGAGGCGATCAGGACGATCTGCGAAGCGCTCGTCAAGAACGACTACGAGATCAAGCCGGTGCTGAAGACCATCTTCATGTCGGACTTCTTCAAGGAATCCATGTACAAGAGGGTCCTCAATCCCGCCGAGGTGGTTGCCGGCACGCTCCGGATCACGGGCGCACTGTCGGAGCCGCATCCCGACTGGGAAGAGGTGGCGCTCGAGCCGACGTTCATGGGCCAGAGCCTTCACGATCCGCCCAGCGTCGAGGGCTGGCACACCGGCCACGAGTGGATCAACAGCGGGGCGCTCGTCCAGCGCGTGAATTTCATGTCGGACAAATTCAGCGACACGTCCCTGCCGGGCGTCCAGGACATCATCCGGCGCGTCGCGGCGTCCAACGGCGTCGCCATGAACGCCGAGGACCTCGTGGACCACTGCCTGGACCTGATGGGCCCCATTGACGTCAAGGCCAAGACGCGCAGGGAGCTCGTGGAATATGTCGAGGGAGAAGGCGGGGAAGTTTCCTGGCAGTCGCCCGAGGACTTCGCCAACGCCTCTCGTGTCACGGGCAGAGTCCTGGCGCTGATATCCGGCACGCGGGAGTACCAGTTCGGGTAGGCCCCGGCCAGTTCACTTCCCATCCGGGGATAGACCAGCGAGGGACCGAACCTGTAACTGTTCAGTCTTAGTGAGTTGGATACCGAAGACCCCCCTCTCTGTATCTCTCCCCCGGCGGGGGCTGACAGGGGTAGGTATTAGGTATTCCATACTTGCGAGTCATAGCCCCATCACTGTCATTCCGATCGTAGCGAAGCGGAGAGAGGAATCTAAAGTGTTCATCTTTCAAACCAAGCCCTGCACTCTGAAACATCCATGGCGATGGCCTAGCATTTTAGATTCCTCGCTCCGCTCGGAATGACAGTGTTATGGTGCCGGATCGTAGCTAAAATCCGTTTTACCTACCCCTGTCAGCCCGGCGGGGGAGAGATTGATGGTCGTGTATCCCCGGCGGGGGAGAGATTGTAGGTTCTTCATCGCCGCGTCCCTCAGAATGACAGATCTCACCGACTCTGAACAGTTACTCGTACCTCTACGAGTGGTCCAGCTCCCATACGGGGAAGTAGAACGGGAAAATCGCGTTCAGAACCTCGCCCGCTTCGCCGTCCGCGGTGATCGGGTCGGCAGCAGGATGCGGCCCGAAGATGAGCTTCGTTAGCTGCCTCCGTGTCAGTTCGACCGCACCATCGGTCCTTTCGGCAGATACCTGAGCGTCTCCCGCACTGAGCCGGATCGTCACGGCATCGTCGTCATCCGTACACACCAAACATACCGTGCCCTCCACGCCGGACGCGCTTCGCTCCCGCAGATGACCCGTGATCTTGCTCATAAGACTCCCCAGGGAGTTCACGCGCATCATCTGGAATCCTATGTCCGACTCGGTGTCCAGCACTGACGTGCCCGGCTTGCGGGCCTCCAACACGTCGCCGAACACAGTAGGTTGAAGGGGCACAACCGCGTGGGCGGAGTCGTCTTTGGCCCTCAGCGCGAGGGCCTGGTGGAACAGCGCCTCCAGGGCCGCGGCCTCGCCCCCTCCCTCCACGAAGCCCGGCTTGTTCGTCGCGCGGGTCAGCGCGAGGTAGGCGACGATACGCCCGTCGTCCTCGGCCAGCAGCGTGCTCATCCTGTGCAGGTTGACGAGGTGAGCGTACTCCTCCCGCGTCCGGCCAATCCTGAGCGGCTCAGCCTCGTGGATCTCGAAGATCGCGTCAAGGTGATTGGGATTGTTCGGGTTGTAGACCGCTATGTCGTACGTTCCCCGCCGGAAGAGGTCGATGTCGCTCGGACTCAGCAGGTACCCCCGCGCCTGCGGCCCGACTGCCTCGTATCCTGAATGCTGGTAGAAGGGGAACGTCGCCTCGCGCGTCCAGAGGACGGACACGGGCCAGTCGTTCTCGTTCATGATTCGCAGGCAGTCGCGGAGACACCGGGTGCCGTGCCCACGGTGACGGTAGTCGGGGTGCGTGCCGGTGGGACTGATGATGCCCACGGTCATGCGGTCGTCGTTGACGATCACCTCGCGGGGCGCGACCGGCACGTGCGCGACGACCTTGTCATCCTCCTTGATGATCCGCATGAACTCGAATCTCGACGGCGTGAATATGAGAGGATAGTCGGTCTGCAGCTTCTGGTCGGAGCCCGGCCGAAAGATGCTGTTGAGGAGCGCCATCGTCTCCTCGAAGTCGTCCCGTTCGCACGCCTGCGGGCCTTCCATGTGATCACCCCTGTTGAATCTGGTTTTGAGAGCCTGATGGTAAAGGAACGTTGGTGGGTTGTCACCCGGTCGTGTTCCGAGATGGAAGGTCCCCGCCTTGGAGGAATACCCGACCATCATTTGCTGCGGTGTAAGATTGGCACCCTCACCGACGTGTATGTCAGTGGGGACGTTCTTTCCACGGTTGAGCGGCTTATGGCAGGGGTCGAGGATGGATTCCCGCCTTCGCGGGAATGACGGTACGCGGTGACTGAAATCATCGGGCTGCGTTGGGTTGGTCTGTGGTTGCCTACTTTCGGATTCTCAAAAGAAAGGACAGCCGGACATTCCTGTCCCGGTTGGCCGGTCCCGGGACTCTCGGAACATCCGACTGCCTTTCAGGGCTTCGACCCCGTGCGACACCTCAGTTGAGCTGCCGCGCCGGGGTCTCCACCGTACCTAGGTGAGGGTCACCCCTCGATATTCAATTGTCATCTGTGCCTCCTTTCGTCTGACCGTGCGAGTGGATTCCTTCCGGAGAAGATCGCACGGCTCATCCATCGACGGATGACTCACTATACCATAATGGAGTGTCTTTGTGTAGTGTCGTTGCCGCCATCACGCCAGCAGGAGTGAAACGGGTCTCTTCGGACCAGCGCGTCTCGTCATGACTGCCAGTCCCCTCGCCGTGATATGCTTGCCCCGACAATTCACGCCCATCGTCGAGGAGGCAGCGAATGAGAATTCCCATCACCATGTGTCACGGCATCCGGGACGACGGGGAGAATCCCCTGCCGGTCGAGCGCCTCGACGCGCTGATGCGCGTGGCGAGCGAAATGGGCTTTACGTCCATCACCTACGACCAGTACGCCGACTGGCGGTACGGCACCGGCACGCTGCCGGAGCGGCCAGTGCTGATCGACTTCGACCACCCGATCAAGAACATGCGCTACGAGACGCACGACACCCTGGCCAAGTACGGATTCGTAGGAAATCTCTTCATGTACACCAAGCCCTACGATCCCGACTACGACCGCGACCTGCCGTGGCCCTACGAGCCTGACGAGCACATGAGCTGGGACGAGGTGGGTGAGTTGCGCGAGCTTGGGTGGTCCATAGGGGCGCACACGGTCAGCCACCCGAACCTGTCCGATTTGAGCCTTGAGGACCCGGAGGGTGATCGCATGAGGACGGAGCTGGACCGCTGCATCGAGTTCATCGAGCGGAATCTCGGCTTTCGTCCGAAGGACTTCGCCTTTACGGGAACCAGCTGGAGCAGCATTGCCGAGGCCGAGGTCAAGAAACGCTTCCGGTTCGGGAGGCTCTGGATCATCGGGTCGGAGTACAAGGCCGACGGGAAGGCGATCCGCTATGCAGATCTTGTCGGGGTTCCCGGTGAGGACGAGGACGACGGCGGACCGCCCATGGCGGCTCGCTACGCCACCGAGGAGACGGATCCGTACCGCCTGCCGTCGATGGAGTTCCAGCACATCATGTACGAGCCTGAGGACTTTCGCCGGTACCTGGAAGGCGCGCTGGAAGGGTGAGGAGAGTATCTGCGACTGCCGCCGCGCGGCGAATCATACCAATTTGGTGTGATGAAGCCGTATTTCGCTAGCGGTTCCGATGGATTCCCGCTTTCGCGGGAATGACGGATTCTCGGTGTATTCAAAGCCAATTGGTATTTAGTTCACCTCGACGCCGACCCGTTTGGCGACGGAGCGGATGTACTGCTGTCCGACGATGGTGTCCTCGTACTCGAAGTGTTCGACGTGCATCGTGATGTCCTGCGGGAGCTCGCCGAGGCGCTTCATGATCGTCTCGTAGTCCATGACTCCCGTGCCGGGCACGGCCTCGTCGATGTGGACGATGGGGTTGCCCTTCTCAGCCTGCGCTCCTCCCCCGATGCCGCCACCCGCGATCTTCACGTCCTTGGCGTGGACTGACGCGATGTCCTCTCCGATCACGTCGAAGGCATGGTTCACGAGATCGGTCGTGCGGTAGTACATGTACGGCTCGCACATGTTGACGAGGTCGAGGAGAATCTTCAGCCGGGGCGACCCGACGGAGTCAAGCAGGTCCTTGCATCGCTCGACCGACTTGAGCGGCGTGAAGTAGAGCGGGTGGGCCGCGACGTCCATGCCCTCGCGCTCGGCCACCTCGGCCAATTCCGCAACTCCGGCGACGCGCTGCTTCCACGTCTCCTCCGACCAGATGTCCGGTGAGGCCCAGCCGATCTCCTTGCCCCATCCGAAGCCGACGCACTGCGCGTCGAGTATCGCCGCGATGTGGATCTGGAAGGAGTAGCTCTCGAGGGCCAGCTTATGCAGGGCCGGATCGTGAAAGCCCAGATGCCGTCCCTGGTAGAACGGAATGACCTCTCCGATACGAATACCGTTGTCGTCCAGCCATGACTTGGCCTCTCGAGCTTCGTCGTCGCTCCAATCAGGAAACGCCTTCACCGAAACCGTATCGACATCCATCACCGCCGCCCGTTTGAGGAGCAGCGCCCTGCCGTCGGCTCCATCGGCTCCAAGCCGGAGCAGGTCTCCAATTGGTGGACTCATGCGCAACATGGTGGGGCCTCCTTTGTGTTAGCTGAGGACGTCTTGTGTATATCTTGATACGTTCGTGGGGAGATTGTCTAACCATGAACGACCCTTCGACAAGCTCAGGGTGAACGGACTAATACTCAACACGCACCCAAGGGCTACCTATTATTACGGGGCCTATCCTACGACATATTTCGGTTGAGCGCTCCACTCACATTCCCGAACTCGGTGCTCAGCCGAAACGATCAAAAGGTAATGGTGACGCTGCCGAAGCTGGGGTCCGGCTTGTAGCGGTTGTCCATCAACCTCTTTGCTTCGGATGCGGTCTCGACCGCCTGATTGGCGACGACTTTGCTTACTTGGACTATGCTCACGTCCTTCATCGCCCCGTTGACGAGGATGCCTGTGACGAGACCGACTATGAGGGCTAATCCCCACGGGCCTCCTGCAATTCCAACGACTGAGACGGCCCCGATTGTCGCTCCCGCTCCAACGACGCCCTTGAATTGACCATCCACGAATTCCGTGTACTCTCCGGATTGACGGGCCAGGTGGAAGGCCCTTGCCATTGCCACAACGGTCAGGATCAGGAGTAGAGGGTTCGCCGAGAATACGGCGGATAGGCCCATGCCGCCGGCAAGCTTGGCAAAGGTCTCCGTGTCCGCGCGATTCCAATTGAATACCAGCGCGACCGCGCCTATTGCGGCGCCCAGCAGGTCGGCAGCGTCGTAGGTATTGAGGTCGTAGAACCAGCTCTTCGGTATGTGGAAGTTAGACTCGAGGGAGTCGGCAACCCTTTGGTAGGTCTCGTAGTCCCAGTTCGCGAGCGGGAGTCCCATCGGGGTGCTCACGTCTCGAAGAAGGCCCTGAATCGTCCCCAATGCTTCTTGAATGATGTTGTCATCGGGCGATGCCGAATGCCCTGCCCTGAACGCTCCGATGATGGTGTGCCCGCCATCGAACAGGCGGTGCTGACTGCCGCCTATGTTAGTGGCTATAAACTCGGCATCCATCGCCTTGTCATAGATGGTCGCGCTGCCACTGACCATATTCTGCACAATGCCGTTTATTTCAGTGTTCAGGCTGTTGGCCAGCATCGCCTGGGTAGTAGAGAGCAGCAGGTTGACCGCAGAGGTTGTTGTATCGACACCCTTCCTGGAGCCGCCCTTCAGCCGTTCCGCTGCTGCCGCCCCTGCGTTGGACGCCTTCTTTGAGGCGTCCTGTACGGGTCCTCTGACGGAGGCGGCCGCGTCGGCGATCTTCGTCGTGTACGTCCTTGACCCCTCTGCGACTTTCGAGGCGGCAGCATCGCCGACCTTCTTCGATGTGTCCGTCACACGACCTGCCCTACGGGCCGTCGTCTCACGTAGCTCATCCGAGACATCGCGCGCCTTGTCCTTGAGTTTTCTGAGCCTATCCTGTTTTTTCATTTTGTTTTCCCGGGCTCTCCTACTCGCCTCAAGCCTGCCAGCGGGTGCAGGCGCAGTGGGTGATGCCGTCGTCGAGGGTGATGTAGTAGACCGACAGGATTGTACCGTCTTCGAGTTGCGTTGAAATCGCGTAGCCGAGGTCCGGGCGCGCGTTCTCGGACGGATAGCGCCCCCGGATCACAGCGGCGGCCACACGTTTGCGGAACTCGGCTCCGGAGAGGCGGAGCGATTCGAGGTCGGGTGGGTCGGTAATAGCCATGGACTGCGTCGGGGCGCCGCCGTCCTCGCGCAGGATGACGGTGTTTGCCGTGTCCCACGTCTCGCCGCCGTCGCTGCTGAGGACAGCGCGGATGCCCATCGGCGCGCGTCGGTAGCCGTAGGTGCACAGGACACGTCCATCCTGGAGCTTCAGGAGATGAGGAGGAGAGTGCGGCCCCCAGATGTCGGTCAACAAGGGTACCGACCAGTTCCGGCCTCCGTCGTCCGACCACATCTGGGTGAAATAGCCGCTTGCGTTGCGGGAGAGGGCAAGGACCCGCCTCGGCTCGACCTCCACGAATGCCGACTCGTTGATGTTCATGTCCTTCGAGTGGCTGCCCAGCGGGAGGAGCCGCCAGCCCCTCTTGCCGTCGAGGCCGGAGCGCCAGACCATGCTCCGCCCGTTGCCGTCGGTGTCCACGCCGTAAACCGGCACGAGGATAGTGCCGTCTTCCAGCATCGTTCCTCGCGAGAACGCCATAGCATGTTGGAACCCGGGCAGTTTCCACTCCCTTCGGTCCCATGTCCGACCCTCGTCTTCGGAATACTGGACGAACAGCTTCATCTCTCTGACCGCTATCTTCCCCTCCAGCCACGGGTGGGGCGACACTCGCATACCCGCCGCCTCTGCCTCACCACGTCGGTCCTCGTCCCAGACCGCCCAGCCCGTGGAGCCGGCGCAGAGATACGTCCCGTCATCCAGGACTACGTTGATCCTGTCGGAGTATTCGCGTGTCGTCGGCGCAGGCCAGTTGTGCGGGACCGCGATGTCGGACGACGGCGACCAGGTCCTGCCCCCGTCGTCCGAGGCGAGGACGGTCCAATCGCCGATTACATGGTGGTCGCGCTTGTATGACATCGAAAAGCTCGCGGCGAGTCGACCGTCCTTAAGGCGGTCGAGCTGCGGGAACGCGGCATAGACGCCGTCGCGCTTGTAGATTATGTGGTGCTCCACTGTGTCTCCTCTTAACTACGTAGTGGCTCGCCGGTTCACGCTTCGACAGGCTTTCAAGTAACTGCTCATATTTGCTCCATTTTGGCGGCAGTTACTGACACCCCGGCACAGCCCCGTTCGGCCTGAGCTTGTCGAAGGGCGCACGTGGCATAACGCTGCTCAGGGCGAACGGACGGATTCTTGCCTTCGAAGTACCGCCTCGGATTGTCTACCGTCAGCTTCCTTATGTCGTCGTCGCTCGCGCCTAGGGACCTGAGGTGCGGCGCGTCGAGCCACATGCCGGTCGACACGATGATGTTGACTCCCGAACTCGCCGAGACTGCCGTCTGTAGTCGCACGTGGCGGGACCCGTCGCGGTCTCGACTGACGGCATAGCGGCCCTCCATCGAAGTACGGTTTCGGGAACGTATCACCATGCTTTCGCATTCGTCAATGAAGGGGGAGAGCGTGAGTGTGCAGAGTTCATGGGGTGAATATACCCCACCCCTATGGATACCCGCTTTCGCGGGTATGACGGTGACTTCGTATGCGTCGAGGGATATCACGAAGTTTGAACAGTTACCGTGAATGATGTTCGCTTGCACTCGCCGGGCTGTTACGACATCGTGGTACGTTCTGGAGCGTAGAAAGGTCTTGGGAGACCTCATCAGCGTTTGACGCGCTTCTTCGGGGGCACATATAATCGCCACGTCCTCAAGCAGGAACCAAAGGAGACACACCCACCAATGACGGAACTGCGCAAGAACAAAGCGAAACACACCCTGGAGGCAGGCGGCGTCGCCACCATTGCCATGGGAAACATGAGCGGCGACATCATCGAATTCCTTGGGCCGTTGGGCTTCGACGGCATGTGGATCGAAGCTGAGCACGGCCCGTTCGACTTCCAGGACATTCCAAACCTGTCGCGTGCCTGCGACCTGTGGGGGATGACCTCAGTCGTGCGGATTCATCTCAATATGCAGGGAATGATTTACCGGACGCTCGACCTCGGCGCACAGGCGGTCGTGGTCCCACACGTCAACACGGCGGAGGAGGCGCAGAACGTGGCGGACGGCGGCAAGTTCCATCCCATCGGCAAGCGCGGCATGGCCACGAGTCGCCAGGGCATCGGCGTCGACAATTACTACGAGAAGGCCAACGACGAGACGTTGATGATCGTCCTGATCGAGGACATCATCGCCATCGAGAATATCGAGGAAATCGTCAAGGTCGACGGCATCGACGTGTTCTTCATCGCCAACGGCGACCTCTCCCAGAGCATGGGTCTCATCGGCCAGCACCGTCACCCGGACGTTCTCGCCGCCGCCGACCGGGGATACGAAGCCATATTGGGCGCAGGGAAGCACGCGGGCGCGCTCGTGAGCGACGACAATCTCGACTTCTACCTCGAACGCAACATCCGCTTCCTGAGCACGCAGTGGACGCAGTGGGTCGGTCCGTCCGCCAAGTCGTTCCTCGACAGGTGCGAGAATGCGTCCTGATGAGGGCGTCGCTATATCGTCAAAATGACCCTCAATTCCCTATGCTGAGGGCGGACTTATGGCGTACCATGTAGTGGCTGCAATAAACGTTTACCGGAGACCGTTCCCCACCCGTGAACATTATCGTGTGTGTCAAGCAGGTGCTCGACCCGGAGATGCCTGCATCGGCGTTCAAGGTTGATCCCGAGACCAAGCGAGTGGTCGAATCGCAGGGGACGCCGCCTGTCCTCAATGGTTTCGACGAGAACGCGGTCGAGGCCGCGCTTCGCATCAAGGACGCCGTCGGCGCGCACGTGACCGCCCTCTCCATGGGCAGATCATTCGTCATGGACGTGGTGAAGAAGCCTCTCTCCATGGGAGCCGATGACCTCGTGCTCCTGGAAGACGAGGCCTTCCATGATCTCGACTCCTTCGCCACCGCGACCGTGTTGTCGGCTGCCATCCGGAAGATCGGGGATTTTGACCTCATCCTCGCCGGCCGACAGGCCTCCGACTGGGACAACGCCCAGGTACCACTGGGAGTGGCGGAGATGCTCGATCTTCCCTGTCTCACCTTTGCGCAGAAGGTCGACGTGGCTGACGGGACCGTAGCTGTCCAGCAGGTCGTGCCCGACGGCTACCGGGAACTGGAGGCAAACCTTCCCGCCCTCGTTACGGTAACGAACGAGCTCGGAGAGCCGCGTTACGCGACGTTGCGAGGCATCATGGCGGCGGGGCGTAAGACGCCCACCGTGTGGAACGCGGGAGATCTCGACATGGACGCGTCTGCCCTCGCGCCGAAGGTCGTCATTTCCGACCTCTACGTCCCTGAGACCGACCGCTCAGTGGAGATAATCGAGGGTGAGGATGACGCCGACGCAGGACGCAAGCTGGCCCTCAAGCTCCGTGAAGACAAGCTCATCTGAACCGAATACTCACAATACTCTAACCCCAATGACCAAAGTCCTCGTACTAGGCGAACTGAACGACGGCAACGCGCTAGATCCCGTAACGGGTGAGTTGATTGCGGCTGCGCGACAGATATCGGACGATGTCGGCGTTGCCCTGTTGGGCTCTGGCATAGAAGGACCTGCCGAACAGGTAGTCTCCCTCGGCGCGTCGGCGGTATATACCGTCGACGATCCCGCGCTCGCCGGGCCGGAAATCGACCCCAAGGTCACGGCACTCACGGAAGTGTGCAATCAGGTCGGGCCCGAGGTCGTTCTCATTGGCAAGACGCAGGACGGTCGCGAGATCGGACCGCGCGCGGCATTCCGTCTCGGGGCAGGACTGGCGCAGGACTGCATTCGCGTCGGAGTCGATGTAGACACCGGGCGTGTCGTCGCAACGAGACCCGTGTACGGCGGAAGCGCGATGGCAGCCGTCACCTTCCCCGGGGAAGGCGCGCAGGTTGTCGTCATGCGCGGCAGGGCTTATGAGGCTCCCGAACCGGATGTCTCACGAACCGGCGACATCGTGCCGATATCAGTCGACCTCTCGACCTCGCCAAGCCGGGTGAGGAACATTCGCACGGTGGCCCAGGCGAGCGAGGGCGTCCGCCTCGAAGACGCGAACATCGTCGTGTCGGGCGGGCGCGGACTTGGCGGCCCCGAACCCTTCGAGGTTCTTCAGCAACTCGCCGACGTGCTCGGAGGAGCCATGGGCGCCTCCCGCGCCGCCTGCGACGCCGGATGGATCGATCACTCGTACCAGGTCGGTCTGACCGGCAGGACGATAGCGCCGAACGTATACATCTCCGTCGGCATATCGGGCGCGAGCCAGCACATGGCGGGATGCTCCGGGGCGAAGCATATCGTCGCCATCAACAAGGACCGCGAGGCAAATATCTTCAAGGACGCCTCTTATGGAGTGGTAGGAGACTGGCAGGCTGTTATACCATCCTTCATGGAAACCGTCAGAGACCTCGTTGACTCTTGAATTTCATGACCACAACGTGCTATAAATTGATGTGTCGTGTCGTCGATAGTCGGTTCCGGCTTTTGGCGCCGATTCACTAGCTTCCGGGAGGGATGTCCATTCATGGATCGCGACGATTTCGCTGTCGACCTTGAGGAGCTTTTCAACGATATCGATAACGCCGAAGTTGTTTCAATATCCTTCCCAACATTCGATAGGTCCGCCGTCTTCGACATGAGGAGTAATGAGTCCAACGGGCCGATGCTCCGCATCATGCCAATGGTCTCTTCTCCCCGCGAGCGAATCAGAAGCGTCCGACGTCTCCGGCCCGGATTCCCACGCGCGACCAGCCTGACGGTCGTTCCGTGGCACGGCTACGTAGATACCCTCGTTCAGAACGGCATCTGGGCCAAGCTCGTTGAGAGGTTCTCCCGGTCGGGTTCGAACCAGCGCGAATCACAGGACACCTGCGCCTCCGTGCTCAGAGAGCTCAGGCAATGTGAAAAGACCGAGATGACCGCCGCCATCCTCGGCGACAACTACCACACCATCTGGACATCTCGTAACTGAGTCGAACCCCGTCGTCTTCTCCTCCCATCCCCCACTTTTCCGCATAGCTTCTCTCTTCCAGGTTTCGTGACCTATTGCGATCTCTGTCCTTAGCATTGCAAACATTCAGCGTATCGCCGTTTCTACCTAATCTTTCATGCCGGTTGCCACCGGCGCCACCTGGAATGAAAGTGGCAAGGGCGATTCGCGAATCGCCCTTACATGCCCTTCGACAGGCTCAGGGTAAATGTGTTTTCCGATTCAGTTTCTCTGTTCAGAACCCGTCGATGCGACATTTGACCTAGCACATAGGCGAAGACCCGGTGTCCCTAATGCGCAGCAAGTCACCAGGACAGAAAGCGTGTATGCAGGAATGATGCGCTGAAAGTAGGTAAACTGCCCGCGTCAACAATTACGACCATGCAAGGAGTTGATGGTGCAACACGGTATAGATATTCCCCCGTTTGAAGAGTTTGCGGACCCACGGTTCATGGCGGAGTTGGCGTATGAGGCGGAGCAGGCCGGATGGGACGCGGTGTTCACGTGGGACCACGTTTGGCTGGGAATGAAGGCGCCGTTCGTCGATCCGTGGGTGGCATTGTCGGCTGTTGCGATGCGGACGGATCGCATCCGAATCGGGGCGATGGTGACGCCGCTGGCGCGGCGGAGGCCCTGGCAGGTGGCGCGGGCGACGGTATCGCTCGACCATCTCTCCAACGGGAGGCTGATCTTCGGGGTCGGGCTGGGGAGCCCGATCGACACCGAGTTCGCAGCGTTCGGAGAGGAAACCGACAACAGGTTACGGGCCAGGAAGCTTGACGAGGGCCTCGACGTGTTGGCGGGACTCTGGAGCGGCGAGCCATTTTCGTACGATGGACAAGAGTACAAGATCGACGACGTGACGTTCCTGCCAAAACCTGTGCAACGGCCGCGCATTCCCATCTGGGTGGGTGGTCAGTGGCCGAATCGGGCGCCTTTCCGCAGGGCGGCACGGTGGGATGGCGCGTTCCCGATCGTCAACAACGGGAGCACGCCGATCACTCCGGACATCCTCCGGGACGTTGGCGATTTCGTCGGCGAGCACCGAACGAGCGACAGGTCCTTCGACATGGTCGCGGGAGTCGGGAACCCGATGGACGATCCTTCGGAGGTGGCAGACCGCGTCGCCGCCCTCGAGGAGGCGGGGTTGACGTGGGCGATCTACAGCTTCGGGTCATGGTACGGCACCATCAAGGGGACCAGGGAGCGGGTACGGCAGGGGCCGCCGCGGTAGTCCAGATTTGGAATCCACCTTGGCACGCGGAGAACTGCCCTTCGACAGGCTCAGGGCGAACGGATCTTCCTTTACCCTTCGCTGGGAGGTGATTGAATATTGTCCTTGTTCACAATATCCATTGCTTGCGGAGAACTGCCCTTCGACAGGCTTTCAAGTAACTGCCCTCGCCTACGTAGGGGCATCACCCTCACCCCCGTTCTGCAACGGGGCAGGCTCTAGCCCTCTCCCACGACGGGAGAGGGGATACGCGCCACTCAATCTTGCTGCCATATATTGAATAGGAATCGGAAGAACCCGGCTTTGCAGAATACGATGCGTCACCTGCGGCTGCCGTCCACGACGTTACTGGCCTTTCTTGCCATTGTGTTCCTGGACGAGCTTGTGGGGGGCGTCGCGAATGCCGCATGGCCAGTTGTGCGTGACGACCTCGATCTGACGTACGTGCAGATCGGGCTGCTGTTGAGCGTGCCTGGCATCGTTTCCAGCTTCGTCGAGCCGTTCATCGGCATACTGGGCGACGTGGGCTATCGCAGGCTGCTGGTGCTGGGGGGCGGCGTGGTGTTCGCGGCGGCGGTCGGGCTCATTTCGGTCAGCCAGGGATTCGTCGTGCTGCTGGCAGCGTGGGTGATCTTCTATCCCGCGTCGGGTGGATTCGTAAGCCTGTCTCAGGCGTCGCTGATGGACCTCGATCCGGCGCGTCGCGAGCAGAACATGGTGCGCTGGGAATTCGCCGGGTGGGTAGCGGTCGCGCTCGGTCCCCTGGTGCTCGCGGGGGCCGTTGCGGTCGGTCTGGGATGGCGGATTGCTTTCATGGCGATGGCCGTTCTCACGGCCCCGGCGATTGTAGCGGTGTCCCGGGTGTCTCTTGCGCCGACCGGCGGCGAGACCGACCGAAGTACGCGATCCTTCGCAGAAGGGATACGAACCGCGTTGAGCGCGCTCAAGCGGTTCAGGGTGGTCAAGTGGCTCGCGTTGCTGCAGGCGTCGGACCTGATGCTCGACATATTCCTCGGTTTCCTGGCGCTGTACATGGTCGACATCGCCGGAACATCCGAATCGAGGGCGGCAATGACGCTCTCGGTGTGGGTGGGAGCCGGCCTCGTTGGCAACCTGATCTTGATTCCATTGCTTGAACGAGTGCGTGGACTGACGTATCTGCGGTACAGCGTGATCGCCGTGCTGGGGTTGTATCCGGCGTTTCTGCTGTTACCTTCGTTCGAATTGAAGCTGGTCATCGTCGCGCTGCTGGGGTTTGCGTGCGCGGGTTGGTACTCGGTGCTCCAAGGACGGGCCTACTCCTCGCTGCCCGGACGGAGCGGGACCATCGTGGCGCTGGGCAACGTCTTTGGGATTGTGGCCTCGGTGATTCCATTCGGGCTTGGAGTGGTGTCTGATAGTTGGGGACTCGACACGGCGATGTGGCTGCTGCTGGCGGGGCCGGTCGCGCTGCTGGTTGGTCTTGTGGTAGGTGCAGGGTCGGATAGCAGGGAGTATGAGGTAGGATGAGATTCACCGCAGAGGGCGCGGAGAGCACAGAGGGATGTAGATGGGGTAATATGGCGGCGGTTGGGGAGGGACGCTTGAGCGGCGAGGGGAGCCCCCCTTCCTTAGTCCTTCCCCCAGCGGGGGAAGGATAGTGATTTGTGATTAGTCCTTCCCTTGGCGGAGGATGGATAAGGATATTGAGAGTAGTCCTTCTCCGGCGGAGGATGGATAAGGATATTGAGAGTAGTCCTTCTCCGGCGGGGGAAGGATGGGATCCTTGGCATAAGTCATCCCCGACGGGAGAAGGATGGGATCCTTGGCACAAGTCTTCCCCCGGCGGGGGAAGGATAGTGATTTGTGATTAGTCCTTCCCCTGGCGGAGGATGGATAAGGATATTGAGAGTAGTCCTTCTCCGGCGGGGGAAGGATGGGATCCTTGGCATAAGTCATCCCCCAGCGGGGGAAGGATGGGATTCTTGGCATAAGTCATCCCCCGGCGGGGGAAGGATGAGAAATCGGGATTGAGGTCCTTCCCGCATTGTGGGGAAGGAGATACGACTTACGAGAAGGAGCAGACTATGGCGCGTGAACAGCTTCGGTTTCTTGTGGTGATGGCGCACCCGCATGATTTCACGCATGTGGCGGGCACCTGCGGGGTCCATTCGGGACTGGGCGACGAGGTGATTTGGGTCTCGATGACATCGGGCAGGATGACGCATAACGAGCGGCTTGCTGACGAGCTGATGAAGCCCGAAAGCGAGCAGGACCCGGCCATCGTGAACCAGTCGGCGGAGAGCTACGCGGCGGAGAAGGCGGCGGAGTTGGAGCAGGTGGGAGCGCTGTTCGGCGTAAAGGACGTGCGAGTCCTTGAGTTCACGGACAAGCCGTTCGTGGTAGAGCGACAGCCGGACTCCATCGAGGTGATGCGTGAGCTGATTCTCGAAATAAGGCCGCACGTGATACTGGCGCAGAGTCCGTTCGTCGACAGGCATCACGGCATGGCGTCTGCCACGAAGAACGATCATACGGAGACGGGCATGGCCACGATGGAGGCCAAGCTGCTGGCGCAGCTTCCGCGCTACGGACAACGGACGGCGCCGCATACGGTTCCGGCAACGTACTTCCCCGGTGTCTATTTCGCGCGCGAGTACTGGGACTTCGCGGTTGACGTGACCGACCAGATTGACGCGCGCAAGAAGGCCGAGGCGATGTACAAGTCGCAGGGTCACGACGAGGAGTACGGCGCGCGCCGTGTAGAGATATCGGTGGGACATCAAGGCATGTCGTCGGGGGTGCCGTACGCCGAGGGGTTCGTGCAGGAGAGCGCGCCGACGGTTCCTCACATCGAGCTGTCGCCGTACACGCTTCGGAAGGGCACGGAGACGCGGGCGGACACGATGAAGGTGATTGCGGGGAAGAGGTAGGCAGCACAGACCCTCACCCCTTAGATCTTCAGCGCAAAGAAAGGTGAAGCATGCAAAAGGTCTTGGGATTCGGCGGGTTCTTCTTTCGAGCAAAGAACCCGGAAGCACTTACGAAATGGTATCAGGACCACCTTGGCATCAATCCTGCCCCGACGAACATGGAGATGGAACCATGGGTGACCGAGTCCGGGGTCACGGTTTTCTCGCCCTTCGAAGCTGACACGGACTATTTCGCAGCGGACAAGACTTTCATGCTGAATTTCCGCGTGGCCGATTTGGACGCGATGATCGCACAACTGAAGTCCGCCGATATCGAGGTCAGCCTCGAAAGCGAGATGGTGGGCATAGGCCGCTTCGCCCGCATCCACGACCCCGAAGGAAACGCGATCGAACTCTGGGAACCTGCTTCGTGAGAGTCGACTTTTCAATCTAAGGCACCACCTGGCTCCGAATGGGAAGGGGATTGCCCTGGCGGGTAAACGAAGTAGGGGCAGGTTTGAAACCTGCCCCGGGTTGCGGACGATTGCGCCAAATGCAGAGTTAGCTTGTTGGGACGGGCTCCATGGGGAGCTTTTGCTCTTCCATCTCGGCGAGGGCGCGGTTGAGGGCGTTCATGTAGGCCCTGGCGCTGGCGACGATGATGTCGGTGTCGGAGCCGCGTCCGACGAAGGTGTTGCCGTTCTGCCGGATGCGGATGGTCACGTCGCCCAACGCGTCGACGCCCTCGGTGACGGCGTCCACGCGGAACTCGGTCAGGGTGTTGGGGACGCCGACGATGCGGTTGATGGCCTGGTAGACGGCGTCGACGGGTCCGGCTCCGGTGGCGGCGTCGGTGACGGTCTCGCCGTCAGGGTTGACGAGCTGGACGGTGGCCGTGGGGATCTCGCCATTGCCGCAGGTGACTTGCACTCGCTCCATCTTGTAGACCTGCACGACATCCTGCCGTCGACGCTGCATGGACATGAGCGACATGAGGTCGGCGTCCGTCACCTCGCGCTTGCGGTCGGCGAGTTCCTTGAAGGCCTGGAACGCCAGGTCAAGCTGCGACTGGTCGAGCGTGAAGCCCAGCTCCTCGAGACGGGAACGGAGACCGGCACGTCCGCTCAGCTTGCCCAGTACGAGGCTGCTGCTCGGCCAGCCGACGGTGTGCGGGTCCATTATCTCGAAGGTGGTGCGGGACTTGATGACGCCGTCCTGGTGGATGCCGGAGGCGTGGCGGAAGGCGTTCGCGCCGACGATGGCCTTGTTAGGCTGGACAGGGAATCCGGTGATGTCGCTGACGAGGCGACTCGTGCGGTAGATCTGCCGGGTGTCGATGTTGGTCGCAACACCGAGGGCGTCGCCGCGGGTCTCGATTGTCATGATGACCTCTTCGAGGGAGGCATTGCCCGCGCGCTCGCCGAGGCCGTTGATGCAGCCTTCCACCTGTCGAGCGCCTTCAATCACTGCCGCGATGCTGTTCGGCGCGGCGTTGCCGAGGTCGTTGTGACAGTGGACGCTGATGATGGCCTTATCGATATTCGGGACGTTCTCCTTGATGAGGCGGATGCGGTCGGCGAACTCGGACGGGAGGGCGTAGCCGACGGTGTCCGGGATGTTCACCGTGGTCGCACCGGCGTCGATGCAGGCCTCGAGCATCCGGTAGAGGTATTCGATGTCGGTGCGAGTGGCGTCCATCGGCGAGAACTCGACGTTGTCGCAGAGGTTTCGAGCACGTTCGACTGATGAGACGGCCTGATCGAGGACCTCTTCGGGGTTCTTTCGCAGGAGGTCCATCAGATGGCTATCGGAGCTCGATATAAACGTGTGGATGCGAGGCTTATCAGCACCCTTGATGGCGTCCCACGCGGCGTCGATGTCGCCGGGGACGCAGCGTGCCAGCGACGCGATGGTGGGCGCGCGAACCTCTTTGGCGATTGCGGAGACGGCCTCGAAGTCGCCGGGCGAGCTTGCGGCGAATCCCGCCTCGATGATGTCCACGCCTAGGCGTTCGAGCTGCTTGGCGATCTCCATCTTTTCGTCGAGGGTCAGGCCTATCCCGGCGGACTGCTCGCCGTCTCGCAGCGTGGTGTCGAAGATCAGTACGTTGTCTTTGGTTGCAACAGAATCCAGAATCTCGTAGTGGAAGGTTGTGGTCGCACCGGGATTAGGCCCAGTTACTTTCAGCAGTTGCAGATTCGCAGAATGAAGGAACTTTTCGCCGCCCAAGGCCTGACAGACATTGGGCTGACGGCTGATCAACCCCATGCCATCGTGTACATCCCCAGCGCGGATGGTCAGCGACTGCTGTCCCGCGCGCAGGGCCGGTTCTACGTAGTGTTTGTATGCGTACTGCCTGATCTCATCTGCCTGGCTCATTTTTGTACTCCTTAGTAAGAAAACATGGGCGAGTCTGACTGGCGATAGACTGCCCAAGGGCAACGCAGTCCGCCATGCCGAGCCCTGCCAGGACCCGCCATTGCCGGCGAACTACGTGGGATTCCTCCGTTGTGTGCTTGGAGATTCTCATGATTGGCTAGATGTTGTCGAAGACTCCTTCAAAGAGACCGTCAAGGTTGCATCGGATTTCAATTGTCCTGCTGACGGCATCCTTGTTGATGGGGCCGTATACATGTGGGAACTTTTCCTCGCCGCCTTGCTCGTATCTTGTCTCCGGTTCGAGCTTGGTGGGCATTAGCACCAGGATGAGCAGATCGTCTCTACCACGAAAGTGGTGTGAGGCAACAGCCTCTAGTTGGTGCTGCTCCGAGCAGTGTATGAACCCATCCTCCTGATATCTGTCGGGAGCGTACGTCGGCTCGTCCGCCTGAGACTCCCATTCAGTTCTCGTCGCTATGTGGTAAATCACCTTCTCAATACAGTCTTTTGCCCATGCTTATGCGGTCTTCGACCGAGAACCCTAGCTTTTCGTAGAAGTCGACGACCTCTGAATTCGAGCCTACCACCTGCAGATTCACTTTCAGGCATCCGAGAGCCTTGAGGGACTGCTCGATTTTCTCCACCAACGCCGTTCCGATTCCTCTGTGTCGCCTATGGTCATCGACTGCCAGCGAGTAGATCCAGCCCCGGTGTCCGTCGTAGCCGCCCATTACGGTGCCTATCACCCGGCCTTCCGCGATTGCGACCAGGAAGAGGTCGGGGTCGCGGGAGGTCTTTTGCTTGATTGATAGTAGAGGGTCGTTGTGTGGTCCGCCGTAGCCGAAGACATTGGTCCACAGGCCGACGACCTCACTTGTGTCGGTTTCAGCAAACCTCCGGATTTCGAATGCCTTCTCCCATTGTTAGTTGGTCTCCTTTAGCATGTCTACGTCACAGCTTCCACTTTGGCGTCAGCCAACTCGACATCGAGCCAACCTTCAACATCCTTAAGTCCTTCGACCATGAACCCTATGACTCTGCCGTCCTGGTCATACCTCACCTGTACGCGATCATCTTCTGATATCGAGTCGTAGTAGCCTTCCTTCGCCTCAAAGTGGACGAACAGGGTGTCTACGTCGGCAAGGTAGGAAATGCTCGCGCTCGCCGGGCTCATCAGTCCGCGTCCTTGAGGAAACTCATCATGCCGCGAAGCTCCGCGCCTACCTTTTCGATGGAGTGCTCGGCGGCTTCCTTGCGAAGCTGGGTGAAGCGGTGTCGCCCCTCGTCGTTCTCGGCGATCCATTCGCGGGCGAAGGTGCCGTCCTGAACGGCCTCGAGGACCTTCTTCATGTTCTCCTTGACATGCTCGTCGACGACGACCGGGCCTCGCGTGAGGTCGCCGTACTCTGCCGTGTCGCTGACGGAGTAGCGCATGTATTCCATGCCGCCCTGGTAGAGCAGGTCGACGATGAGCTTGAGCTCGTGCATACACTCGAAGTATGCCGACTCAGGCTGGTATCCGGCCTCGACGAGAGTCTCGTAGCCCGCCTTGATGAGGGCCGTTACGCCGCCGCAGAGGATGGTCTGCTCACCGAAGAGGTCGGTCTCGGTCTCCTCTTTGAAGGTCGTGGTGAGGACACCGGCCCGGGTGCATCCGACCCCCCTGGCGTATGCGAGGCCGATATCGTGGGCCGAGCCGGAGGCATCCTGGTGGATTGCCAGAAGGCCGGGTACGCCGGAGCCGCGCGTGAATACCTCACGCATCCTGTGGCCGGGGGCCTTGGGCGCGACCATGGAGACGTCGATGTTTTCCGAGGGAGTGATCGTCTCATAGTGGATGTTGAATCCGTGCGCGAACATGAGCGTTTTGCCCGCGCCCATGTGCGGCGCGATCTCGTTATTGTAGACATCGGCCTGGAGGTGGTCGGGGATGAGCACCATGACGATGTCGGACTCTTCGGCCGTCTCGTCGACGGTTCCGACGCGCAGTCCGTCTGTCTCGGCCTTCTCCCGGCTCCTGCTGCCCTCGTACAGTCCGACCATCACGTTCAGGCCGTTGTCATGGCAGTTGAGGGCGTGTGCGTGACCCTGGCTGCCGTAGCCGATTATGCCGATGGTCCTGTCCTCCAAGAGGGACAGGTCGGCGTCGTTGTCGTAAAACATCTCTGCTGGCATCTTTTGTATAGACTCCGTTTAGTTGGTTTTGCTTTCCGAAGGCCCTCTCCCAGTCTGGAGAGATGGACCCAAAACTCACACAGATGCGGCTTCGCCCCAGCTTCGGCGCTTGGCCCCGGCCTGCTGGTCGTGGAGGTGGCCTATCCATCGTTCCATGACGATGGTGCCGGTACGCATGACCTCCATGATGCCGAAGCGCTTCACTAGGCCCAGTAGGGACTCGATCTTGTCCTGGTCGCCGGTGACTTCGACGATCAGGTGGTCAGGTGAGACTCCCGCTATCTTGGCGTTGAATATCTCGACGATCTGGATGATCTCGGAGCGGGTCTCACTGGTAGCCCTGATCTTGATGAGGGCGAGCTCGCGAGACACGACGTTGTCGCTGGACACCTCGGAGACGCGGATGACGTCGATGAGCTTGTGCAGGTGCTTGTTGACCTGCTCGATGGTGCGCTTGTCGCCCTCGACGACGAAGGTCATGCGCGAGAGGTCGGGCTCTTCGCTGTGGCCCACGGCGAGGCTGACGATGTTGAACCCGCGACGCCGGAACATGCTGGACACCCGGTTGAGAACGCCGGGCTTGTCTCTCACGAGGGCGGTGATGGTATGGTTCTGGACGGTGGTGCCGTTCGTGGTCATCGTGCCACCTCCCACGGCGCGAAGTCGGGCTCTTCGACGAGGTCCTCGATGGTGCCTCCCGCCTTGATCATGGGATAAACGCGCTCCTCTTCCTCGACGATGAAGTCGATGACTACGGGTCCGTCGTGGGCCATGGCCTCTTCGATGGCACCCCGCACCTGCACCTTGTCGGTGACGCGCATGGCCTTGATTCCGAAGGCATCGGCGAGCTTCACGAAATCGGGGTTCGCGGTATAGGCCGTGGCAACGTAGCTCTTGTCGTAGAAGAACTCCTGCCACTGGTGGACCATTCCGAGCACGTTGTTGTTGATGATGGCGAATTTAACAGGCAGACGGTTCTCGACGATGGTGGCGAGCTCGCACATGGTCATCTGGAATCCGCCGTCTCCGGCAACCGACCAGACGGCCTTATCTGGCGCGCCGACCTGCACGCCCATGGCGCCGGGCACCTCGTAGCCCATCGCGCCGGAGCCTCCCGACGTGATGAAGGTGCAGGGGTACTTGTAGGTAAAGTGCTGGGCGGCCCACATCTGGTGCTGGCCGACGCCGGTCACGACGATGGCGTCTCCGCCGGTAACCTCAGACAGCTCCCTGACGATGAGCTGAGGCAGGAGTTGGTTCGCGTCGCGGATGTTGTGAGAAGGGTGCTCCTCCTTGAGCTCCTCGATGCGCTGAAGCCATTCGGTGTGAGTATTTTCCTTGACCTGCGGGTTGAGCTTCGTCAGCACACGTTTGAGGTCTCCCACGATAGGCACGTCGACCTCGACATTCTTGCCGATTTCGGATGGGTCGATATCGATGTGGATCTTCTTGGACCTTCGGGCGAACGCACTCGGCTTGCCGGTGATGCGGTCGTCGAAGCGCATCCCCAGGGCTATGAGCAGATCGGCCTCCTCGATGGCGATGCTGGCGTAGGCCATGCCGTGCATACCCGGCATCCCGACGCACAGGATGTGATCGTCGGGGAACGAGCTTATGCCAAGAAGGGTGGTGATGACAGGTATCTGGGCCTTCTCGGCAAGCTCCCGGAGCTCGTCGTAGGCGCCGGAAAAGGTGATGCCGTGACCGGCGAGAATGACGGGCCGTTCGGCCTCGTCAATCAACTTGACGGCCTTCTTGATCTGGCTGTTGTGGCCCTTCAGGTTCGGCTTGTAACCTGGCAGGTCGATCTCCAGAGCGTCGTAGTACTCGTCGAATGTCTCGTAGGGAAGCTCGACCTCCTCGGTCTGCACGTCCTTGGGCACGTCGATGACGACAGGGCCGGGCCTGCCGGTGTTGGCGATGTGGAAGGCCTCCTTAACGACCTGTGGGATCTCCGCGGGGTCCATCACCAGCGTATTGTGCTTGGTGATCGGGAGGGTGATGCCGGTGGTGTCGGTCTCCTGGAAGGCGTCGGTGCCGATGGAGGCGCGCGCCACCTGTCCGACAACGGCGACGACGGGAACGGAGTCCATCTGGGCCGTGGCGATGCCGGTTATGAGGTTGGTCGCTCCGGGGCCGGACGTGGCCCAGCATACGCCAACCCTGCCGGTCACACGGGCATAACCGTCGGCGGCGTGGGCGGCTCCCTGCTCGTGGCGGGTGAGGATGTGGTGAAGCTGCGGATACTCCGGCAAAGTCTGGTAGAGGGGGAGGATCGCTCCGCCAGGAAGACCGAAGAAGTCTACGACGCCCTCACGTACCAGGCTCTCACATAGTAACTGTGATCCATTCAATCGGATTCCCATGATCTTCGCACCTCCCGTCTTCGGAGTTTTCTTTTCACCACGCTTCGCTACAAGAAAAAAAGTCCCGTCCCACCAAAGGGACGGGACTGCTGATTAGACAATTCCCGCGGTACCACCCTCGTTCCCTCCGGCTCCTCTCTATTTCTCTCCCCCGGCGGCGGAGAGATCGTAGGCGGGTGCTTGGAGGACACTCATGGCTCCGTGGAGCCGGGCCGTAACGGGGCCTGACCGCCCTACCCTACGCCGGAATCACACCTGAGGAGATGTCCGGTATCAAGCAGGATGCTCGGGGGCGAGTTCGCGGTCGCTGCCACGCCGGGGCTTCCACCAAAATACCCCGTTCTCTATCGTGCGCTTTCCGCTACTACTCCCCTTCGACGCATACTTCAAGTATTCGAATGTTACGCAAATACAAGGCTAGCACGCACAAGGTTGCTTCGTCAATGAAAATTCGGGCAGTGTAACGGGAGAGGGGATTTAGATTCCCGCCTACGCGGGAATGACGGTGGGCGGTGTGTGTGTCGAGCGCTCGCATGAAGTCTGAACAGTTACTCGGCAGCCGGTTTTGGAGCTGCTGCCAAGTCATCGGACCTGTCGTGCCCTACCGGCTCTCACTATCGTTGTCATCCGGGGATTCGGGGAGGAACCAGCGGCGGAACAGGTAGAGGAGAAAGACTATGATTACACCGAGTGCGCCCAGGGTGACATCCGCCGTGAACACGGCGAAGATGAAAATGGCGATTGAGAATATGAAGAGCCCAACGAATATCCAGTAGAGTGTCACGAGCGTCCTCCATTTCGAGCCCGGTTCGGTGTGAATCATACACGTTCGGGGCCGTATTCGGTTCGGATAGGGTAGAAAGCTGCAGCGGAATGGCATAGGGTATTGTCGCCAACACCTCGAGCGTGGAGACGAGATGAGCAAAATAGCCGAGATCCAAGCCGTTGTCGATCGTTTGAACGAAGAGAGTAACGGCAGCATTCGCCGGTACGGGTTTGAATTCGATGAAGCGTGGATAGAGTCTTTCCTGAGTGATGGTTCGATCGACGAGGCGACCGATGACTTGGAGCGATTGGCGGAGTGGCATGTATGGGTCAACCGGCAGAATCACGACGGCGTGACCCTTACGCCGGTATTGAAGGACTATCTCGTTCAGCCGGGGTCAATCGACGACAAGCTGGCGGAGATCGACCGGCTTCGGAAGAACACGCGAATGGGACGCTTCGATCCCAGCAATGAGGTCGAGCGCGATCTCGAATACCACCGGTTCAACTGGGCCTATCACGAGGAGATCAAGCCCGACTTCGACCCTTATACCAGCGCTCCCTACGATGAGTTTGTCAAATTGCCCATGCTCGATCCCCAAACTCACGAGGACTTCGTTCTCGATGGGCAGAACCTCGTCGAGGCCAGGAGAGTAGCGTACGAGGCGTACACGCTACTGAGATTCCTCTTGAAATTCCGCGAGGAGACAACACGACCAATCGTCATCATCGGCAACGACCGGTACGGACGGCAGTGGGGAGTCGAGCCGCTGGAGGAGCATCTCAAGGACGATTTCACCATCGTGTATCCCCGCGTGCCGTCTCATAGGTCGACCCGGCTTACCGTCCCGAACATGATCTTAAATACGGGAGTCCGCGCCGGTCCGGACCGGGGGACGATTCGGTACCTCAGCAGCGAGATGCCGCACGTGATCGTCGTGGACGCGCGGAACGTGGGACAGGGCAAGGACAGGTTGGTGATGCGAATGTCGCGAGGGGCAAGGGACTACGCAAACTGGTTCATCGCGTTCAACGACCTACGGGCTGAGGGCGACGTGTCGAAGTACGAGGACAAGATGCCCCACGCTTCCAACCACTTCCCAGAGCTGAAGCTGTGGTTCGGCTTCGTTGCGGTGCAGAGAAAGTTGCGCCCATGGGTCGAACCGGGCGAAACGTATTCGATGACGATGTGGGCGCCGGAGATTACCGACGAGACGATGCTTGGAGACTTTCGCGTGAAGACGCGCCCTGTCGAGTATGGGTCGGACGTACCGCAGGTGGTCATGGCGAACCCGATCATCTACCGCACGGATGATGACGATCCCGACATCCATGAAAACCTTCGAGGGAACCAGCCATACTATTACGACGGGCCGGAGCGTCACGTTCGGCACGAGCTGCAATTCGGGTTCGGCGATCATGGCCTGGAGTCGAGGGTCATCGGCAACACGTCGGATGAGTTGGTGGAGGCCGTGCAGGAATTCATGAGACAGGAGGTGGCGCGGCTCCTTGCCGAGGAGGGTCAAGGTGGCCGACAGGCCTGAGGGCATCGCCCTTCAGAGAACCCAGCCAAATTACGCATGGAGTATAATGCACCTCAACCTCTTGACCGTCTCGTTTGTACTTATATGTATAGGCGCCTAAATAAATGAGGCTTCTGAGAAGACAGTATCGTCCAGAATCCCTCCGCCGAGCACATCAGTGACTAGACCCGTATGGGGCGTTTCTGTGCTCGCTTGTCAGGCGTTTTCCGGAGCATTCGGAACGCTGTCGTCCCGCTGTAAGAGATGCGCAAACTAACTAACGCACGACTCGTGTCCAATCGACTGTTGGACGAGTGGAAGCTCCTTTCGAGCGTGTTCATCGGCATACTTGTCGCCGTGACGATCAGTGTGGGATCGACGGTATACCTCACCGCCCTTGAACAGCTGGCATTTCGGGTGTCACTCAACCAGATTGCCGCGCCCCAGCTCAACCTGAGCGTCTTCGCCAAGCGCATTCCCCTCACCGCCGAGTCCGTGGACGAACTGGACCAACTCGTCCATTCGATAGCGACGGAGCACATCGAGGACCTGTACGCGGGACAGGAGATGTACCTCAGAGGCACCGCGTCCATCGTGGGGACGGACGAAATGCCTCTGCCGGCCGTAGGCGACCAGGAGTCCCTTCCCGTGGTCTTGGACGGGTTCTTTCACACCCTGACCAACTTCCAGAACCGGTCGGTCTTCGTAGATGGTCGGGTCCCAAGCACGGAGGTTGCGGAGACTTCCGACGGGATAACGGTCGAAGCGGTGATATCGGAGCAGGTGGCCGATGATTCGGAACTTGGCGTCGGGGACTCGGTCGTCGTGGCCGTGGACGCGTTCGTGGAAACGAGGATCACGGTAGATATCGTGGGGGTCTTTCAAGCCGACGACCCCTCGGACGAGTTCTGGTCGATGGCTGCGCTCGTGCTCACCTCCCAATCCAGGCCGGCGCAGGGTGGCGAGGAATCAGGATTCCCGCCGCCCGACGGCGTGTTGTGGGACGAAAACCAGAACCTGGCAATCGGCCTGTTCGTTCACATCGAGGTCTTGACGGACGCCATTGGGCCCGCATACGAGAGGACGCTGGTCAATCCCATCGTCTTTGGAAAGATCGATAAGGAAAAGCTGAGCAGTTGGACGGCAGCCGGATTCATTCAACGCTTGGACCTGCTTGAAGACGACATCTACAATTCGATTGCCGGAGCGACCGTTAGCTCGGGAACGGTTCGCGGACTGATCGCAAACGTCGGGAGGCGGGTGTTCTTCTCGAGGATTCCTCTACTCTTCCTGCTTACGATCATGGTCGTCACGGTGCTGTTCTACATGACGATGATGGTCTCCTACCTTGCGAAGAGCAGGGAGCGGGACTCGGCGCTAATGCGGACGCGGGGGGTTGGAATCTCCGAGCTTCTGCGACTCTACTCGATCGAGGGCGTCGTGATGTGCCTGCTGGCATTCATCCTAGGACCCCTGATTTCGTTTGCGACGATTGCCCTGGTCGGGCTCGTGCCTCCGTTTCGCGCTACTACCGGGGGCGAGCTTCTCCTGGTCAGGGCTGATCCGCTCTCCTTCGCTATCGGCGCGGGAGTGGCGCTGCTGTGTCTTTTCCTGTACGTGGCCTTCGGGGCCGCCGGCGCAAGGAGCGGTCTGCTCGTACAAAGGGTCAAGGCGGCAAGGCCAGCGACCATGTCGTTCTTTCACAGGTACTATTTCGACGTAGGGCTCGTGGCCGTTGGAGGGCTGGTCTTCTGGGAGCTTCAGAGCAGGGAGCAGATCGTTTCGAGCGGTCTCTTCACCGAGCTCCAGGTCAACGAGACGCTTCTGTTTGGCCCGATCCTCTTTCTCATCGTGGTTGCCTTGTTCTTCATGCGGCTGTTTCCCCTGTTCGTCCGCTACATGGGCGGTGAGTCGCGCGGGCTCATTCATCTGATCGCGGGATTCTCCGTTGTGGCACTGGCGGGTGGCTCACTCTTCCTGAATTTTCAGGACGGGATGCTCTCCGAGGCATACGTGCCTGCGGCCCTGGCGTTGGCGGTCGGCGGGGGCTATTACGTAACTTCGCGGTACCTCAGTGGAAAGTGGATGTGGGCAGGCATGGCCGTCCAGGCAGCCCCGATCGCGGGGTACGTATTCACTGGGGATATTCAACCGTCCAACACACTCTTCGTCGCGGAGGTCGGACTCCTGGCAATCGTGCCGGCCCAGGTGCTGTACCAACTGCTCTCGCTTGTTATCCGCTCGGCTCCGGCGTGGCTTTCCATAAGCCTGTGGCACATGGCCCGAAATCCGCTGCAGTACACGTGGCTGGTGCTCCTCCTTGTGCTGGTAACGGGCCTTGGTATTTTTGCGACCACGGTGGGGGGCACTCTGACTCGCAGCCAGGACGAGCAGATCCAGTTCGGCACTCCTACCGACATGCGAATCCAGGGCACGCCGCTGTTTCTGAAGAAGGGGCTTCCGGGCATGCTGGAGGAATTTGTGGAGACTCCGGCGATAGACAGGGGAGCGCTCGGATACCGGTCAAGCGCGTCACTCGGCAGTGTGAGCATGCAGCTCCTGGCACTGGAACCCAAGGCGTTCGCCGAGATCGCATGGTTCCGCGACGACTTCGCGGACCTGAATCTGGAAGAGATCATGGACTTGATCGCTGTGCCTGACAAACAGGGAGGAATAACGCTCCCGGAGGACTCGGAGAGCATCGGCCTGTGGATCAAACCGCTTGAGCCCCAGCCTCTGATGTCCGTTTGGGTGGTGATACGAGACGCGGAAGGCAAGGTCAATACCATATCCCTTGGAGAGGTGGGCAGTCTCGACTGGCATAGCGCGAGCACCGTCCTGCCCGATGACCTAGTCAGGCCTCTAAATCTCATGGCGGTATCGCTGTACGAGCCCGGAACTACAACGCAGACCTCGGGCGGCGGAACGCCCGGAACGGTGCTGTTCGACAATGTTTACGTGGTCCTTGCGGACGGTTCGGAGGTGATATTGGAGGGGTTCGAGGGAACCAATGTCTGGTCGCCGATACCCACGAACTTCTTTGATTCCGACGTTCTCTACACTGCGGCGGACGACCCTTACGAGGGAAGGCGAGCCGGCGTCTTCACTTTCGGAACGGACAGAAACCGATCGGTTCGCGGGATATACGAGGCCGCGGACAGAGGCGTAATTCCCGCAGTCATCAGCCGTGACGTCTCCGAGGCGACGGGTTTGCGGCCTGGAGTATCTCAGATAGTGAGCGTCTCGGGCTGGCTGGTCCCCATCGAGATCAAGGGAGTGATCGATCTCTTCCCAACGCTCAACACGGCGAACTCAGGATTCATGCTGGCCGACATCAACGCATTGCTGGAGTACATGAACATGATGAGCCAGCTTTCATCCGTCGTGCCGAATGAACTGTATCTCAGGAAAACGGGAGAGGCGCCGGAGATCGTCGAGGAGATATCCCAGGAGATGGAGAGAATCCTCCTCAAGGTGAACGACACCACGGAGCAGAGGGAGGAGATCCGCAGAGACCCGCTGCAGAACGCAGGGTGGAGGGCGCTTGTGTTCATGGCTTTGGCAGTAGTGCTGCTGGCAGCCATTTTCGGCTATGTGGCCTACATGCTCCTGGTGGGAGAGAGCAACAAGCACGAGATGGGATTCCTCCAGTCGCTTGGCCTGTCGAAGATCCAACTCCTGGGACTGCTCAGCTTTGAACACCTGACCGTTGTGGCGCTGGGTCTTGGGGTTGGGACTTGGGCAGGCTTCCAGATGAGCCGGCTCATGGTCGCGCCGCTGGCTGTGTCGGACATTGGGCAGTCGATAGTGCCGCCGTTCATTCTCGTTACCGACTGGACGCTGATGCTTCCGACATACGGAATGATCCTGGCGATATTCGTAACGGTAATGTTCATCCTCTATCGCTCAATCGGCAAGACGAAACTGTTTGAACTGGCGCGCAGTGGCGAGGCATAGACCGCCGACATGATTCGAACGGATAGTAACTTTAGAGAGTCACGGACGTACTAATAGGCAGTAAACTTTTCTCGCCGGGGCGATTCAGCTACAATCCGAACGGTCGGGATAGGACTTAGCCGAACCCACAACATAAGGGAGATGGAATGGTCTCAGCCGTACAGCGGTTCATTTCCGCTTGGCAATTCGTACTGAAGCGCAGCCTGGCTCACTGGCGACTGTTGTCCTCGGTCGTCCTTGGCGTGCTGTTGGCGTCGTCAATCATGTCCGGAACGGTGATCTATTTCGACGCGCTCAGGGAGATAGCGCTGCGCAGCGCGCTGGACCAGCACTCCGAAGCCGAACTGCACATCATCATGCAGGGGCAGAGAGGCCCGGTGAATCGTGAAGAGGCCGATCGAGTCTCGGGGGTCGTGAATCAAGTCGTTCAGGACAGACTCAGTTGGCTCGTTGAGGGCAGGCTCAGCGCGGCAAAGACTCCCACGATGTTCCTCACGGCAACCGGCGACGAGGCCGTTGCGGGCGACGACAACGCCAGGGCGTACTTCGCCTATGTTCCCGACATCGAGCAACACATCGTTATCCGGGGGGGCGTCGCACCGAGAGTCAGCCCGGTAAACGCGCCCGGAGAGACGTTCACTTTAGAGGCGATGATTCCGGTCGAGGCGGCGGAGACGTTCGGCGCACGCATAGGAGACCGGGTGTCCGCGGTGCTGCCGTGGTCGGATGATCTCGCCCACGTAGAGGTGGTGATCAGCGCCATCTTCCAACGCGAAGACCCTGAGGCAGAGGTCTGGCAGCTTGAGAGAGAAGTCCTTGAAGCGGCTACGGGCACCAGCTTCAGGACGATGCCCTTCCATATTTCCGAAGAGGCGTTCCTTGAGACCCTGGGACCTCGACTGCGGAGGATGGAAGCCACCTATGCGTGGCTCCTGATGACCGATGCCGACCGTGTCAACGCCAGAAACAGCACCGACACGCTGCTGGACATAAGGGGAACGAACTCGATTCTGAGTTCCACGCTATCGAGCTTCCGACAGACGACGACCCTGGACAACGCACTCGATGAGTACGACAGGCGTCTGTTCTTCAGCAAACTGCCGATGTTCGTGGTCCTGGTGCTGATCGCGATCGTGATCCTATATTACGTCGCAACGTTGTCATCGCTGGTAGTGGAAGACCGACGTAACGAGGTTGCCCTGCTGAGAAGCCGGGGGGCCAACTCGACGCAGATTCTCATGGTATTCGTCATGGAGGGACTGACGATCGCGGCGTTGTCCGTGATATTCGGTCCCATTCTGGCGGCGTTGGCCATCAGCGTGCTGGGCGTGACGCCGGCGTTTTCCGATCTGGGGGCAGACGGTCTCCTTTCGGTCAGCCTTTCAAGCGGCGCCTACATGATGGCGGCGCTGGGCGGAGTATTGAGCTTCGTGGCCCTGATATTCCCGGCGTTCAGAGCGTCTCAAATGAGTGTGACCCAAGAACGTCAGAGGTCGGCCAGACCGACCGATTTGCCGTTCGTCCAGAGGTACTATCTCGACGTATTGCTGCTCATCGTGGGAATCCTGCTGTTCCGACAGTTGACCGAGCAGGGTTCGGTGGTGGCCAGGAACCTGTTCGGTGAAATCGCGGTGAACCAGATGCTTCTGGCGGTGCCGGGGATAATACTGGTCGCGTCGGCGATGGTGCTCTTGCGGCTGTTCCCCGTTGTGATGAACCTTGCAAGCCGCTTACTTTCCGCCTGGCTGCCGGCGGGTATGGTGATGGGAGTCTGGCAGATGGCGCGGAACCCGGCGCACTACGCCCGGCTGTCCCTGTTGCTGATCCTGACGGCAGGGCTGGGAATCTTCGCGGCGAGCTTCAGTGCGACGCTCGACCGCAGCTTCGTCGAGCGAGTGCTCTTCTTCACCGGCAGCGACGTGCGGCTCAACGGAAACGTTCCCACCTCAGGGTTCCGGCGGGGTCTATCGCCGGACGACCAGTTCAAGTCCACGAGTGTGCTGAAAGACCGATATGAGAACCTCCCCGGAGTTGAGAAGGTCAGTCTCGTTCGCAGGAGTTCGGGGCACGACCTTTCCAAGCTATTCGGCGGCACCTATGACATGGTGGCGGTCAACCCGGAGGACTTCCTGGATGTTGCCTGGTTCCGCGAAGACTTCGCCGGGCGACCCGTGGACGAACTCATCTCTTCACTGACCCTCGAAGGCGGACCGGAGGGGCTGCCCATTCCGAATGGATCGAAGCACCTCACATTGAGAATCAAGCCGGACCGGCCACATCCATCCGTCCGCATGACGGCGCGGATCTTAGACTCGCGCGGCAGATACTACACCTATGTTATCGGTGAGCTGAACTTCGCCGACTGGGCGGAACTGACCGTCGATCTGACGGCAGTCGGAGGAAGGGGACAGCCGTCAACCGCTCCATCGGAGCCGATTTCCCTCGCCTCGGTCACCATCCGGGAGCGTCGCGGCGACAGGCAACTCCAACCCGGATCCGTCCTGATAGATGAGATCAGGGCGACGCCAGAGGCAGGCGGGACGACCGTCATCGAAACGTTCGATGACGTGGAAGGCTGGAGTCTCCTGCGGACTACCGAGACCGCGATCGCGGACGTGCTACGGGCGTCCGACGTCGGATTCGAAGACGAGTCGGGGTCGGCCCTCTTCTCATGGGCCGAGGGCGCGGCGGCTTCTGTGCGTGGCATTTTCCCCGGTCAGTTCACTCCGCTGCCGGTGCTCGCGAGCAAGGGATTCAACAAGAATACCGGCCATAAGGTCGGCGAGGAATTCGACGTTTCGGTCTCGGGGCATCGCGTACCCGTACAAATCATCGACGAGATGGAGTTCTTCCCCACGATGAGCCTGCGGGAGAAGAGCTTCCTCGTTTCCGACATGAGCTCCCTCGTGAAGTATGCAAGCATGGGAACATTGAACAGCGAGGTCCTGCCCAACGAGCTCTGGATTTCATCGACGTCCACCGGGGCGGAACGTGAAGCGCTGATCCAGGAACTGAACACCAACGGCGGATTCCTGATCGACTCATTCCAGGACAGGGACACCCTGCTGGCCGAGTCGAAGGTCGACCCGCTCGTGAAGGCGGGATGGCGGTCGCTTCTGTTCATCGCGTTCTCGTCGGTGCTGGTACTGAGCTGTCTGGGGTTCCTCGTGCATGCCTACATATCTTTCAGAAACAGACAGCTCCAGTTCGCCCTGCTGCGAACGGTGGGATTCTCCATGCGGCAGCTCGTCACAATGGTATGGCTGGAGCAGATGCTGGTGATTCTCGCAGGACTGGCACTGGGAACGTGGATGGGCGGAAGACTGGGCGCGGTCATCATGCCGTTCCTCGGACACGATGACTTCGGCTCTCAGGTGATGCCGCCGTTCGCGATGCAGATCAATTGGAACGTGCTTATCCTGACGTACGCGATTATGTTCCTCGTGTTCGCCGTGATAATCTTGGGAATGATATGGCTTGTCAACCGCATCTCGCTGCAGCGGGTCTTGCGGTTGGGTGAAATTGGTTAGAATATCTCATGAAGGTCATCACCTACACGAACCGGGAACTAGAATGTGTTGACTCAGAGGAAGGGCAACCACAAGGGTTGCCCCTACGACAAGTTGGTCGGCGGTTATTTTCGTAAGCAATGAGATTGGGAGGAACGCAGTGAGAGCGGAAGACTACATCGTCTGCGAAGACCTGTTCAAGATATACAAGATCGCCGACCTGGAAGTCGTAGCGCTTCGAGGTCTCGACCTTGTCGTATCGCGAGGCGAGGTCATTGCCGTCGTGGGTGCGAGCGGAAGCGGGAAGACCACGCTGCTCAATATCCTCGCGGGATATGACAGTCCCTCGGCCGGGAAGGTCCGAGTCGGAGACCGTGATCTCCTTCGCATGGGAGGTCGGGAGGTGGAGGACTATCGTCGTCATGAGGTCGGGTTTGTGTGGCAGCAGACGAGCCGCAACCTGTTCCCGTACCTGAGCGCCGTCGAGAACGTGGCGCTGCCCATGATGCTCACGAGTCTCTCCCCGAAGGAGCGGCAGGAACGATCGGAAGACCTGCTCAACCTCGTGGGCCTGGGGCACCGGCTCGACCACACGCCGGAGCGCTTGTCCGGCGGCGAGCAGCAGCGGGTCGCGATTGCGGTCGCCCTGGCAAACCACCCTCCCCTGCTTCTGGCGGACGAGCCGACGGGTGAGTTGGATGACGCGACGGCAAGCGAGATCCTGGACCTGTTCGGTTCGGTGAACAGCGAGCTTGGCACGACCATCGTGATCGTCACGCACGACCGGGACATTGCCTACAAGGTCGGGCGGGTCGTCATGATACGAGACGGGAAGACCTCGACGGAGGTCAGGCGCGCGCATTCCTACGAGCGGCAGATTACTGGAGAAGTGGACATTGAGACGCCGCTCGAAGAGTACACGCTGGTAGACGGAGCCGGGCGAGTGCAGCTTCCGCGCGAGTACCTGGACGAGGTCAGGATCCGCGATCGAGCAAGGGTGAAGGTGGAAGACGGCAAGGTCACCATCGTTTCCGGAGAGGAATAAGATGAGCAGTTCACAGGTCATCATCGACATTGAGAACCTCTCCCGCGTGTACGACGTGGGGGCAGAGCAGGTCACGGCCGTCGACGACGTGACCCTGCAGATTCCGCCGGGCCAGTTCATTGCGCTCGTCGGCAGATCGGGTTCGGGCAAGACGACGCTGCTGAACCTCATGGCAGGGCTCGACAAGCCGACATCCGGCAAGATCCTCTTCGAAGGAGAGGACCTGACCGCGATGGGGGAAAAGGAACTCACGGAAATTCGCCGCCACAAGGTGGGCTTCGTGTTCCAGGCTTTCGGCCTGCTCCCGCTGCTGTCAGCGTTCGAGAACGTTGAACTGCCGCTCAGGATTTCGGGATACGGCGTCCGAGAGCGGGAGGAACGCACGAGGGAGGCGCTGGGCATCGTTGGCCTCGTCCCGCGCGCGAACCACCGTCCGTACGAGCTATCGGGCGGTGAGCAGCAGAGGGTCGCCATCGCTCGCGCGATCGTCACGAGGCCCCCGCTGATCCTGGCGGATGAGCCGACGGGTGAGTTGGACTCCACGAACGCACAGTCGATCTTTGGACTCTTCCGCGAGATGGTGGAGACACACGGCATCACGGTGGTCGCCGCCACGCACGACTCGACGCTGCTGGCGATGGCCGACCAGGTGAACGAGATGCGCGACGGCAGCATTGTCGGCCATCTCGAAGGGGAAGATCTTCAAAGCCGGCTGGAGGACATCCAGGCCAGCCGCTACCGCGACAGGCCTTCCTCGGAGGACGGCTCGGATGGAGCAGGTGCAAGCGCCACGGATGACGCACCGGCAAGCGCCGAGGAATCGTCGGATGACGCGGGCGCGGATGCGGAACAGCCAGCGACCGGCGATGATGACTACATCAACCGCTTCCGCCGACCTACCGATCAGTAGGGCTGCGCAAGTCGACTAGACGGCTGCCATGCTCGTGCCGTAGTTCGAGATCGGCTGGTACTGGAGCCGCCCATTATGTGTGGCGGGGTCGCAGTACAGAAGGTCGGGCACCTCGTAATCAAGCGCCAATTCGCCATCGACCTGTCTGTAGAGAATGTTTTTCAGCCAGTTGACGTTGTCGGTCTCGGGGTAGTCGTCGCGGAAGAAGGCTCCCCTGCTCTCCTTGCGCTCCAATGAACCGATGAAGTGCAGTTCTGCCGACAGGAGCAGGTTGCGGACTTCGAGTGCGCGAGCCCAGTCGTAGCCGTTTCGGGCCCTCAGCTTTCCGGTCTCAGCGTGAATCCGCCTGATGCGGGCGAGGCCGTTGGTGAGTCCCTCTTCATCCTTGATGACCCACGCATAGCGCCGCGTCGTGGCCTTGATCTTGCGCTTGATGTCGCTGGGCTTCACGGTGGCGGCGTTGGCGATTGTGTCCGCTGCGGCCGCGAGGCTTGCCCGCACCTGCCCGGAGTCCACGAGGACGTGACCAATGGCATTGGCCTCCTCGGCTGCATAGCGCCCTGCCCGCTGGCCGAAGACGACGGTTATCATGGAGGTGTATCCCTCGGGCCTGGCGTGACCGTAGACGCCGCCGGCCACCGCGCCGGACGCGTAGAGGCCGGGAACGGTTGTCTCGCACTTCTCATTGATGGCGACGCCGCCAATCGTCGTATGCGCGCGCGGCTCGGAAGCTACCGGCTCGTGGCGAAGGTCAATACCGCGCTTTTCAGTCTGCTCCTTAACCAAGTCCATGAACCACCAGGGCATATTCTCCCTCTCGAAGGCGGCGCTCATGTCGAGCATGACCTTATCGCCCTTGAATCCTCTGCCCTCCTTGATCTCCTTCCAGACGGCGTAGGTCAGAGGTTCCTTGGCGAAATTGCGCGGGTCGTCGATGCCGTATTTTGGAAGGAAGTCCTCGTTTTCGGAGTTGAGAAATCTCGTGCCGGGCGGGAAGCCGACGGAAGTGGCGACGAACTGAGAGGCCTCCATGCCGGTCAAGTCTGCCCCCACTCTGTAGGCTGCGCATTGCCCGTCGCCCGTCTCGAATGGCGAGACGGTGGTGGGAGCGAAGATGTGGCTGTAGGTGCCTGTCGCGAGGATGGTCGTCTTGGCCTGGACGACGAGTGTCTCGTTGCGGCGGCAGTCGAGCACCGTAGCCCCGACGACACGTCCGTCGGTCGTCAGAAGGTCGATGAGCACGGCGTCGTCCATCACGGTGACGCCGCGGTCTTCGGCCTGGTCCATTAGAGCGTCCATCATGGCCCATCCGGGAGGAGCGCCATAGGTGTGCTCTCGCGCATTATCGCCCGGCTTCAGGGTGAAGTTCCTTACGTGAGTGTGCGCGGCGGAGCGGTACAGAGCGATGTTCCCGTCGTCCTCGCGCTGGAAGTCGACGCCCCACTCCACGAGCTCCTGGACGCGCTCCATGGTCTCATCGACAAGGATCTTTGCGAGCTTCTGATCGGCGAGGAATCCGCCGAAGGAGACGAGGTCATACATCGAGGACATGTTTGTGTCGCCGTTCTGCCCGTTGAGACCTACTACGGCGCTGGTGCCGACGTTCAGGGTGCAGCCGCTGTTTCCGTACTTACCCTTGACGATCATGGTCACGCTGGCGCCGTGATCTCGCGCCTCCACGGCGGCCCTCAAGCCCGCGCCTCCGCCTCCAATGATGAGTACGTCGGTCGATATGGTCTCGTACATCTGAAGAGCGCTCCTGTGGTTCCTAAGTTCTAGGGTAGCTATGCTACATCACAATCGTCAAACACGGTAGACGTAGATATCGTTCGATGTGGAAATCCATGACTTGCCGAGGTGGTGCGTCTGCACGGCTTCCCACGTCGGGACGACGAATGTGTTGGAGAGGACGAGAGTACCGGGGCGAAGCTCTCGTTCGAACTTGGCGCGGAGCTTGCGCATCGCGGCGGGATGGAGGTACACCACGACCACGTCCACATCGGTCAGGTCGATATCGAAGACGCTCCGCCTGAGCAGGGTAAGATTGGGGCGACGGACGAAGACGCCTTTGGCGCGAGAGTAGAGCCACGGGATGGGCGAGAGTTCGCAGCCGATGACCTCGGCGTGGGGGAAGCACTTGGCAATGGGATAGGCGAGCGTCCCCCAGCCCGATCCGAGGTCGACTATCTTTCCGTCCGTGGACTCAGGGATCAGGTCGATGAAGGTTGCTACGGCTTTCCGCGAGCTTGGCATGGGGGTGATGCCGAGCCTGATGCCGTAGTAGATGACTGAGGCAATGGCAAGGAGAAGGAGGCCGTTGAGGAGATATGGGAGCCAGTCGGGGATCATGTAGGGAGAGGGTTATTGCTGGGTGGTCGGGAGTGTTTTCGCTATTGGGACGTACGTTATTGCGATGAAGACGGCATGTCAACGAAGGCCCCATTGCTTGGACGGTGTCGAAAGGGCTGTGCTACAATCGCGCGGCTGAAAGATATAGCGAAAAGGAGATTGGTGCATGAGGCTGGTACTATTCAATGACTTCACTCCGGGTGTGCTGAGGGGTGACAACGTGGTGGACGTGTCGGGGGTTGTCGGGGACATCCCCCATATCGACGCGCAGACGTTGATGCGGGGACTGATCGACAAGTTTGACGACTATCGCGCGAAGCTGGAGGATGCGGCGGCCAACTCGGAGGGAGTGCCGATAGCGGACGTTCGTCTGCGGGCGCCATTGCCGGAGCCGACGCGCATCGCCTGCATGGCGGGCAACTACCTCGAGAACGGCAAGCTGCCGTTTCCGACCGACCGGGAAGCGTTCCTGAAGTCACCGAGCGCGGTGATCGGAGACGGCGACACGGTCGAGCTTCCAGACGCGCCGGTGCCCCACTTCCACCACGAGGCCGAGCTTGGACTGGTTATCGGAAAGACATCGACCGATGTGCCGGCGGAGAAGGCGGGCGGCCACATCTTCGGCTACCTGAATTTCATGGACGTGTCGGCGCGGGGCGTGAATCCCAATGGCGGCAGCAGCTTTTTCTGGGGCAAGTCGTGGGATACCTTCTGCCCGCTGGGGCCGGTGATCGTCACGGCCGACGAGGTCGACGATCCGCAGAATCTCGATATTAAGCTGTGGGTCAACGGCGAGCCACGGCAGGACCACAACACGAGCGACATGGGTCGAACGGTCGAGGAGACCGTGGAGTTCATCACGTGGATCACGACGATGAAGGCCGGTGACGTGATCGCGACAGGCACGAACCACGTGGGGCTTGGTCCGATCCAGCACGGCGACGTGATCACGGAGGAGATCGGCGACTTCGGTCTGCTGACGGTGAACGTCACCGACCCGTGGAAGAGAACGTGGCCTCGCCTGCCGCTGAACAAGATGTCGGCGTTCGAGTCTTCGATTCGCTCGAAGAGCCAGACTGTGGACTAAGAGGGAGGAAGCCCCCTCTCTGTATCTCTCCCCCGGCGGGGGAGAGATTTTGGTTGGTTGTGTCTCTTCCCTAGTGGGAGGATCGCCCTCACCCTAGTCCTCTCCCGAGAACGGGAGAGGGGGCAGATCGGCATTTGTGTAGAGGGTTGGATTTGGGTCCAACAACGTCAGGGCGGGTTTGAAACCCGCCCTGACTTGGCCATGGTTTCGCTCCCCTTCAATGCAATGATGTTGAATCTCTAGTCGAAGGAGAGGGTACTTCGGGCGACCTCGCCTTTGCCGAGGGCCTCGAACGCGTCGTTGATCCGTTCGACGGGGTAGGTGCGGGAGACGAGCTCGTCGAGCATGAGTTCCCCCTGCTTGTAGAGGTTGAGGAGACGGGGGAAAGTGATCATGGGCTGGCCGCTTCCGTAGAGGGAGCCCATGACGATCTTCTCCATCATCAGGTCGCGCGCGTCGATGGTGACAGGCGTGCCGTGCGGGGCGTGGCCGACCCAGATGGACATGCCGCGGTTGCGGGTGCAAAGGATGCTCTGAATGAAAGGCTTCTCCACGAGGCCGATTGCCTCGAAGGCGTAGTGGACGCCGTAGCCGCCCGTCAGGGACTTGATGGCCTCGACGGCGTCTTCCTCACCGGCGTTCACGGTATGAGTGGCGCCGAACTCGCGGGCCATGTCGAGCTTGTTTTCGAGGAGGTCGACGGCGATGATCGTCGTAGCTCCGGCGATGCGGCATCCCTGAATGACGTTCAGGCCGACTCCACCGGCACCGAAGACAGCGGCGGTCGTTCCCGGCTCGACCTGTGCGGTGTTGATCGCCGCTCCGACGCCTGTGGTGACTCCACAGCCTATAAGGGAGGCCTGCGGGAAGGGGATGTCCTTGTCGATGGGGATGGCGGCCACCTCGCTCACGATCTGGTAGCTACCGAAGCTCCCGACGCCGACCATCTGGTTGATCTCCTGTCCGGATGAGCGGAGGGTGGGCTTCTGCTTAGGGTACTGGTTGTCGTAGCAGAGCGCAGGCCAACCAAGCTGGCACATCTCGCAGAGACTGCACTGCGACCGCCAGGCCAGAACGACGTGGTCTCCGGGCTTGACGTTGATCACGCCGGGGCCGGTGGCCTCGACGATGCCGGCACCCTCATGGCCGAGGATGATCGGCAGGGGGAGATGCGTCCACTCGCCCTTGACCACGTGCCAGTCGGAGTGGCAGACGCCGCTGGCCATCATCTTGACCATGACTTGGCCGGGGCCGGGCTCGCCTATGTCCAACTCCTCGATTACGAGTGGGGTCTCGGATTCGTAGAGCACGGCGGCTTTCATGGCGGTCCTCCGGTGGGGTGTGGGAGAGAAGGGTACGGCGAAGAGGTCGAAGGGTCAAGGACTTCGCCAGTCGGGCGGACCTCGTCGGCCAGGCGTAAAGTGCTGGTCAGGCTTGAGGGGGTTCGCCACGGTGGGTGTGAGGCACAGAGGGGGAGATGGAATCCCGCCCCGTATCGTGGTACGGGGTGACGTTTTTCGCGGGAATGACGGGGGCAGGTTAGTTGGTTGTTGGTGTCTGGGTGTTGGGGCTCGCCCTTCGACAGGCTCAGGACGAACGGAGGGGATTAGTGGCTGGGGTGGGCAATGCCCTCACCCCAGTCCTCTCACGCGAACGGAAGAGGGTGTGAGAGCGACGGTAGTGGAACTGGTGTTGGATGTGCGTGGGAGAGGGAGGGGGCGATATGATTGAGAGCAGCAGGGTGTTGGAGGTACGGTCTTATTCGTAGGCTGCGGCGGGTACTCAGGTGGGTGTTTTTCTTTCTGCTTCCGGTGGTGTTGGTGTTCGGCGTGGCGAGGGATACGTTGGGTTTGAATCCGGTCCAGCGGGTTGCACTGCCTTACCGGTACAGCATCAGCGAGTGGGAGGTGCGTAATTTCCCTGATAAGTGGGTGCATTTGCTCTGGACCAGGCTGTTCGGGCGAGAGAAGTCCGAGGCGGAGCGACTGGCTGAACTGGAGCGGTACTTTGACCTGGGTCGCGACCTCTTGGGAGCGAAATATGCGCTGGACCGCGCGATGTCCGGTCCGAGTAGCGGGGAAGTCACGGCGCTCCAGGAGGAGGTCGAGCGGCTTGCCGGTGAGCGATCGGCGCTGCGTGACAGCGTGGAGGAGACGATTGAGAGCACGTTGAGCACGGTGATACGGGAGGTGGGACTGAGCGGGTGGGAGAGTTTCGTGTTTCCTCCGGTCGATATCCGGTTGGCGGGGCCCCCGATAGTGCTGTTGACCTCACCGAGGGACCGCATCGAGCGGCAGCACGAAGTATTGATGGAGCCGGACGTCAGCCTCGTGGTGCGGGAGCGTCTCGAAGACAGGTTGATGGAAGAGGAGGACGTGGCAGCGATCAGCTTCCAGGTTGGAGGACTCGCGGCGTATCCGGCGTCGGTGCTCGACACGCTTCCGCCGGATTACACGTTTCGGGCGGCGGCCCACGAGTGGATGCACCACTACATGGCGTTCCGGCCGCTGGGGCAGAAGATGTTCACGTCCAGCGAGATGGTGACGCTGAACGAGACGCTTGCGGACATCGTCGGGCGGGAGATCGGTGACGCGGCGAGAGAGCTTCTCTCGGCCCCCTCTCTGAATCTCTCCCCCAGAGGGGGTGAGACCGAGGGTGACGCGGCTCCCCAACCCGCTCCTGAGAGTGGTCTTCACGGCAGGGACGAGCATTTCGGATATCGCGAGGAGATGCGTGAGACCCGCTTGAGGGTGGACGAGCTGCTGGCTGAGGGCAAGGTGGACGAGGCTGAGGCGTACATGGAGGAGAGGCGGTTGGAGTTCGTTGAGAACGGGTACCCGATTCGCAGGCTGAACCAGGCGTACTTCGCGTTTCACGGGACGTATGCCGAGAATGCCGCATCGTCGAGCCCGATCGCGGGGCAGCTGCACAGGTTTCGAGATCTGATGCCGGATCTTAGGACGTTCGTCGGGGAGATGGGGGGGATATCGAGCTACGAGCAGTTCCTTGAGCGGTTGGCGGAGTTGGAGGGGGAGAGAAAGTAGGGGGTATTGCGTAGAACATATTAAATAGAAAGTTGTGGCTCAGTGCGGAAGGAGATTTCTGGATTCCGGCCTTCGCCGGAATGACGATGGTTTGGCAGTGCCGAGAGGCAGGTGGGTATTGGGCAGTTGGCGTATTGGTTTGTGGGTCTTGCTCTTCGACAGGCTCAGGGCGAACGGACGGGTCCTTCTGTCCTTCCCACGACCGGAGAGGGGTAAGGGTCTTCGTGGTGACGGACGGTGGCATTCTGGTGGGTTTTGATGGAAGGGTTGGAAGATTGGGAGCGTGAGTGTGGTACTATGAATTCAAGACTTGTGTCGGACGCAATCGGGACCGGATGTACAGGCAAGACGAGCCGGAAGTAAACTTCGAGCAGATAACGTCTCGGATCAAGGGCGTATTTGGCCGGTTCGGCTTTGGGGGCGGAGGCGGCGGCCTCGTATACGGAATACTTGGAATCATCGTGCTTGGGGCCATTGGATGGCTGGGCACGGGTTTCTATACGGTCGAGCCCGCCGAGGTTGCGGCGCTCCGCCGTTTCGGCATCTTCGAAGATACGGCTGGTCCGGGCCTTCACTGGTGGTGGCCGAACCCCATTGGCAATCGCGCCATCGTCGATGTCCGGCAACGCCGCCGACTTGAGATCGGCATCCGTGGCGACACCCCCTTCCTCGAAGAGTCCCTGATGATCACGGGCGACGAGAACATCGTCGACGTGCAGCTTCTCGTGCAGTTCGAGATCAAGGACATTGAGAAATTCCTCTTCCGCGCGGTGGACCCGGCGGGCAAGACTATCAAGGACGCCTCCGAATCAGCATTGAGGCAGGTCGTCGGCAGCCGCAACATCGACGACGTCCTCACGACGGAGAAGGAAGCCGTGCAGGCCGAGACGAAGGACCTGCTGCAGCAGCTTCTCGACACGTATGAGGCGGGCATCCGCGTGGCTGAGGTTAAGCTGTTGAACGTGAACCCGCCGGCGGAGGTGCAGGACGCGTTCGACGACGTCGTGCGCGCAAGAGAGGACAAGGAACGCATCATAAACCTGGCGGACGCCTACGGAGAGGACATTCTTCCGAGGGCCAGAGGTGACGCGGAACGATTGCTCCAGGAAGCGCAGGCCTTCAGGGCGCAGCGCGTCAACGAGGCGACGGGTCAGGCCCAAAGGTTCACGTCTATCCTGAATGCGTATCGCGAGGCCCCTGACGTGACGGTTCAGAGGCTGTTCCTCGAGAGGATGGAGGACATCCTGCCCGCAGTGGAGATATTCATTGTGGACGGCGAAGTGGGCGGCGGGCTTCTGCAACTGCTCAACCTGAATGAAGCGGAGCAGGCCCCGTTTGCCGCGCCACAGGCGCCGACGCAGCCCGTAGGTCCGGTACCTACGATCCAGCAGACGGAGTCAACATCGCAATGAGATTCATCGCGACGCTACTCATAACGCTGTTGGTACTATCGGCAATCATATTGCCGCAGGTGCTGGTCGTGGTCGACGAGACGGAGCTCGCAATCATCACGCGATTGGGCGACCCACAGCGATCGATCAGGTCCGCGGGTCTGTACGTCAAGGCGCCGCTGGTTGACAGCGTTACGAAGTTCGAGAAGCGGCTTCTCATCTTCGACGCGCCGGCCGAGTCGCTTCTGACCTCCGACAAGAAGCGGTTGATCATCGACGTGTACGCGAGAGGCAGGGTCACCGACCCGCTGTTGTTCTTCCAGACCGTTCGCAGCGTTGCGCAGGCGCGATCGAGGGTTATTGACATCGTGGCGTCGGAACTTCGCCGGGAGATCGCTAGCGATTTGCAGCTCGAAATCATCAAGACCAAGCGCGAACAGATCGAAAACGACGTGCGCGACGCCGTCCGTCCACTCATCAGCGAGCTTGGGATCGACATAGTGGACGTGAGGATCAAGCGGGCGGACTTCCCGCAGTCGATCGCCGGCAGCGTCTATGAGCGCATGAAGGCGGAAAGGAAGCGCATCGCAGACCGTGAGCGCGCTGAAGGTGCGGAGGCCGACCTGCAGAAGCGGGCGGAGGTTGATCGCGAGGCCGTTGAGATCCGGTCGACGGCGCAGAAGGAAGCCGACATCATCAGGGGTGAGGCCGAGGCGGAGGCCATCGCGATTTACGCTGATGCATTGGAGCGAGACCCCGAATTCTATACCTTCCTGCGGTCACTGGACGCCTACGCCGAGTTCCTTGGCGAGAACACGACCGTCGTGCTTCCGGCGGACTCGGACATCTTCAAGTTCCTACAGTCGCCGATCATCGCCCGGTGAGGGTCCGGGGCGCGAGTCCCGAGTTTGAATTGACACATTGCGCCGCGAAATCGCGGCTGTTGCCCTACCCTTTCGCGTCTCCCAGTTTCCGCGTGATGTCTTGAAGCTTGCCGCGTTTGACCTCGATGGGACGCTGCTTTGGGGAGAATCCGTGTGGGAAGCCATCGGGCTAGGCATCGGCCGCCTGGAGCGGGTGCGGGAGTTTGAGCAGCTGGACTTCACCCAGACGGAGGCCATAGTCGCAGCAAGGGAGGAGTTCGCGGAGTGGTTTTGCTCTTACACGATCGATGAGCTCCGCGAGCAGGTCGTGTCAATGCAGGCTGCTCCCGGAGTGGATGAGGGATTCGCGCTGCTTCATGAACACGGTTTCCAGATAGCACTTGTATCGCTCACGTGGAAGTTCGCGGTGGAGTGGTGTGTGGAGAGATTCTGTGCGGACTATGGCATTGGCACGGGGCTTTCACCTGACGGACGGATAACTCACTTCTGGCCTGAGGACAAGGCGACGTGGGTCGCAGAACTGGCGCGTGAGCTGGGCGTAGAGATGAAAGATGTTGCAGCCGTGGGCGATTCAAAGGGGGACGTGCCGATGCTCCTGGCGGTGGGGCATCCGTACTGGGTTGGGGAGACGGTGCCCGCCGAGTTGGCCGGGAAGGTCGTTCACGAACCGGACGGGGATATAGGCAGGGTGGCTGAGAGGATCGTGCGGGCTGTGGGGGGGTGAGGACGAGCAGGACGAGGCGACTCCCACAGAGTGGGGAGTTAGGGCGGGATAGTGCCCTGCCCCCTGAGAGGGTGTTTCCGACGTCCGTGAACCCCGTTCGTGGTGAGCTTGTCGAACCATGAACCGCCCTTCGACAGGCTTTCAAGTAACTTGCTCAGGACAGGATGACGATTCACCGCAGAGAACACAGAGAGTTCAAAGGGGAGGTCGTGTTCAAGGCAGTTACTGACACCCCGGCACGGCCCCGTTCGGCCTGAGCTTGTCGAAGGCCGTGTGGGGTGTAACGTCGCTCCGGTTTAACAGATGCAAGGTTCCCTACCCTTCTATGACGATTACTCCGTAGGTGTCGTGGAGGATGCCGGAGGCTTGGGATTGCGTGACGACGGCCCCGGTGGCGCGGGCGATGTCGAGCCGGAGGTTGGAGAGTCGCGCGCCTCGAAGGTCCGCTCCGGCGAAGGAGGTCTCGGGGCTGACGGTGACATTTTCGATGCGGCAGTCCTCGAAGATCGACTCGGTGAAGTCGCAGCCGGAGAGGTCGGCTTCCGTGAAGTCGACTCCCGTTATGCGCTGTTTGCGGAAGTTCCTGTGTGCGAGGGTCGCCATGACGAAACCGACACGGTCGATTGTGACTCCATCGAGGTTGGTCGATCCGAAGGATACGGCGCGGAAGCGTGAGCCGGTGAGGTCGGCGCCGAAGAGGCTTGCGCCATCGAAGTTGCTGAGTGAGAAATCGCTGTCGGTAAGCCGAGACAGGTTCATCTTGGCGTTCGGAAACTTCGCGGAGGCGCAGTTGGAGTCGGTGAATTGGGACTCCTTGATGTCGGCGCGGTAGAAGTTGGCGCGTTGAAGGTCGGAACGTGAGATCCGGAGCTCGGCGCAGGTCAGGTGCGAGAAGTCGGAGTCCTGGAGGGAACAATCGGTCAGATCGAGCGCGTCGACGGAGAGTCCGGCAAAGGAGCCGCCGTCGAAGGTGCATTCGACGAACGAGATATCTTGGCGGAGCAGGTCCGTCAGGTCGGCGGCGTCGGTGACGGTGATTCCTCGATGCGGCACTACTCGAACTCCCCGGAGGCCTTCGCGAGCACTTCGGTTATGAACGATCTCTTGCCTGAACTGTAAGAAGCGCGGTCATCCGAGTGCTTTTCCGCAAGGGCGAACTTGAGCCGCGCGTACTCGGCGGCGACCCCAGGGTGGGCAATTAGGTAATCGCGGAACAGGAAGTGGTTCTGCCGGATTGGACTGTCAACAGTATACATGTGGAGGACGTGAGTCCTAATCTCCTCGCCGTCGGAGCAGCCCTCTTTTGGAGGATGACCTCTGAGGAAGAACCGGTCTCCGGGGATGTCGGCTTCATCCACACCCTTGTGAAAGTAGTCGATATTCTCCAACGGCTCAATGCACCGCTCCCCGTCCTCAAACTCGTGCAGCAGCACGGCGATATCGAGGATGGGCTTGGCGGGCATACCCGCAATCGCCGTACTGCCCACATGGTGAACGCCCGCCACGATGTGCCCGACGGCCTCCACAATGCGGCGACGCTCCTCCTCGAACAGCAAGCGCCAGTTCGGGTCGTAAGGTACGACGATGGAGCTGGTTCTAGGAATTCCGAGCGGCAACGCTAGTTCCCTTGACTGCCGAGTTGGATGCGGTTGCCGTCGATGTCGGTCACCTCGGCGAGGCGCAGACCGGGGATGCCGCCATCGCGCGGAGGATGGACGATGCTTCCGCCCGCCGTTTCTATTTCGCGGCAGGCCTCGTCGATATCATCAACCTCGAAGCTCAACCCGGTCATCTGAAAGCTGTCGTTGGTTCCCTGATGCAGGGCGACCGTCGAGTCCCCGAGCGTAAGCTCCGACCAGTTGGGCGACTGCGTGTGGACGTTGAGGCCAAACACGTCGCGGTAGAACGCCACGGCTGGGCCCATGTCGGTTACCCAGAGCATGTAGAGGATTTTGGTTGTCTTCATGGGAGGTGCTGTTCTCTTTCTCACAGATAGAGTGAACTACGGGCGGAGGTGACCGGTTGAAGTTACGCCGCTTTCACCGATGTCAATCACGACCGCGAGGCAGAGACCGTAGACGCTTCTATCGCGGGACTTTCGACTCTCTCGTCGGGTTCGAGACGCAGCTTCAGTCCGAGCGCTCGAGTGATCTTCATTACCGTTGCGAAGGATGGATTTCCGTCCTCCGAGAGTGCCTTGTAAAGACCGGCCCTATCGAGATTGGCATCACGAGCGAGACGGCTCATGTTCTGAGCGCGGGCGATATCGTTCAAGGCCGCACGGATCAGACTGCCGTCGCCAGGGTCCTCGTCCGCAGCCGCTTCGAGGTACAACCGGGCTCGTTCCTCGGTATTTATGTATTCAACTGCGTCAAACTCAGTCAGCTTCTCAGGCATCATTCCTCCAAGTTGGCTGCCAGGCGTTTCGCTCTTTCTATGTCCCTCTGCTGACTCCCCTTATCGCCGCCACACAGTAGCACGATTAATTCAGAACCACGTCGAATGAAGTAGATCCGGTAGCCCGGCCCATATCGGATTCTCATCTCGAAGATGCCGTCCCCGATGGAACGCACGTCTCCGAGATTTCCTTGACTTACGCGACGCAAGCGGGCAGTGATTCTTACAATCGCTCCATCATCTTGTAATCCATGCAACCACCGCCTGAATGTCTCCGTCTGAAGTACTTTAGCCATAAATCATTGTAGCCCACAGTCTACATCATACCATAAGGGGATTAGGTCAGAAGGCAGGGAGAATTGCCAAATGAGGGGTTGTCCGGCTTGGCACTACAGTGGGGGTAGGGGTCATGGCAGAGACTGAGGCTACCGCTTTACTTCAAGCGACTGCATCTCATACATCATAGCGAACAAGCCTGAACCCTGCCTGAGCTCTTCGGGCGGGCCGGACTCGACGATCCGGCCGCCATCAATGACGAGAATCTTGTCGGCGTCGATGACGGTCTTGAGGCGGTGGGCTACCACGATGAGGGTGCTGCGTTGGCGGAGGGTGTCGAGCGCGGCGGTGAGATGGAACTCGGTCCGCGCGTCGAGGGCGGAGGTCGGCTCGTCGAGGAGTACGAGTCCGGCGTTTCTGTAGAGGGCGCGAGCGATGGCAATGCGCTGACGCTCGCCGCCGGAGAGATCGAGGCCTTTCGGGCCAAGTTCTTCGCCGAGACCGTTGGGCAGCGACTCGATGAAGCCGGCAAGCTGGGCGTCGCGGACGACCTGCTGGACGAAGGCTGTGTCGGGTTGCTTTTCGGGGTAGACGATGTTGGAGAGAACGGTGTCGTTCCATAGCCAGGCGTCCTGGGGTACGACGGATATGTGCCGTCGCACCGCGCCGATGGGGAGGTCTCGGAGGTCGTGGCCGTCGAACAGGATGCGACCTTGCAGCGGCTCGTAGAAGCCCTGTGCGAGGTCGAGGACGGTGCTCTTGCCGCCTCCCGTCGGGCCGACGATACCCACGAACTCTCCCGCCTCCGCCCGGAAGCTCAGGTCTTCGATGCCGAAGCCCTCACGCGCGTATCGGAAGCTGACGTTGGAGAATTCGACCGACGGTCCGCCGTTCTTCGCGACCGGGTCTCGGAGGCCGGTCGTTCCCTCCGTTGGAAGGGCCATGAGTTCGTCGATCCGGTCGGAGTCCGCCTTGACGGACTCGCCCACGGTGATGAAGTCGAGGACTCTCCTGGCCGACTCATACAACCCCGGCAGGTACGCGAGGAACGCGACGAGGTCGCCGACGGTGGCGCGACCGTTGACGACCTCGAACGCGCCGTAGCCGAAGATGAGGCCTTGCATGACGTTTTGGATGGCAACCCAGAAGCCGAAACGGAAGAGATCATGGTGGGCGATCATGCGGGCCTTGTTTCGCCAGTTGCGGCGCGTCCATCCCTCCCACCAGGCCGCCTCGCGGCTCTCTCCGGTGAACGACTTGACCGTCTTGATGTTGTCGAAGACTTCCGTGATGTACGAGTGGCCGGAGGAGACTATGTCCATCTGCTCGCTGTTCAGCCTGCGCTCACGACTTCCGGCGACGCGGGCGAGGAGGTACGAGGGCGGGAACGCCAGGAGGGTGATGAGCGCCAACTTCCAGTTGAGGGAGAACATGATCCCGGCGGTCACGACGACCAGCATCGAGTGATAGATCGACTGCACGACGGTCTGGGCGACGAAAACCTCGCCGACGCGACTGCAACCTCGCGTAAGGACGGTGGCCAAATGACCCAGTTTGGTGCCCTCGATGTCGTCGATCCGTCCGTGGATGAGGTGGTTGAACAGGTCGGTGCGGAGGCGGCGCGTCACGGCCTCGCCGACGGAGGCGCGGGCGTAGTTGCGGACCAGTCCGAGTCCCACGTCGACGACGGGGAGGAGGGTCATAGCGACCACGAGGGTGAGGATCATGGCCGTGTCGGAGCTTGGAATCGCACTGTCGATCAGCTCTCGGAGAAGCAGTGGGGTGACGAGTGCGGCGCCGGTGCCGAGGAACATGAGGGCGACGACGATGACGAGTGTGCGCCACTGTCTTCGAACCTCGCGGATGACGAGACTGCGGGCGTAGCTGTCGGTGGTGGAGGTGGTTGTCAAACGGTCTCCTCGGTAGGCTCAATGGGGACGGTGACAACCATAGCACAGATACGGTATTCGCACAATATTGTTCTTTTATTCACTTTATGATATGCTATACCACGTATTTACTTCTTTTTCATCTTCTTTGGGGATTGATATGCCGTTATACGTAATCATTTCTTGACAATTCGGGATACGTTGTGATACGATAGAATTGCGGAAATGAGAAAAGCCCCCTCGCGGGGCTTTTTTTCATTTCCAGGGACTTGAGGCTGGAATCTCATCCCGTCCCGCCAATAGATGCATGAGCCGGTTTTCGTGGTATACTTCCTGTCTCAAGTAAGGTACTTACGTTATGAGTGCTTACGTCACGAGGGTTGTCTTGGGGATTACAGCCATGACGACATCAGTGGGAGGCATCGCGTCGATGCTGGCGCTGTTGTGCGTGGCAGTGATGCTTGTCGCGTGTGGCGATCCTAGTCCTGAGCCAACGACTGTTCCCACAGCGGAGGCAGTCGCCCCGGAGCCTACTGCTACGTCTACACCTGTTCCCACGCCAACAGCCACGTCCACGCCTGAGCCGACAGCGACGCCAACTGTCGATGCGACGCTTCTGGATAGGGCGGCGCTGGTGGCGTTCTACGAGTCCGCGGGTGGGGAGAATTGGACGAGGAGCGACAACTGGCTGAGCGATAGGCCAATCGGCGAGTGGTATGGGGTTACGACCGACGAGGATGGTCGAGTTACTGGACTGGTCCTTGTCGATAACAAGGTGGCGGGGAATATCCCGCAGGAGATGGGCCAACTCTCCAAACTAACAAAGATAGTGCTTCGTGGGGGCTGGCTGGTCGGTCTCATCCCGGCGGAGTTGGGAGACTTGGCGAACCTGGAAACCCTCGACCTCTCAGAGAACCTCTTGATTGGCGAGATTCCTGGGGAACTGGGCGATCTTGCCGAACTGGAATTGCTGGACCTTCATGACAACAGGCTGGCCGGAGAGATTCCTCCCGGCTTGGGCAGACTTGCGAACCTGATGGAGTTGGACCTCTCGCAGAATAATCTGCTGGGGACGATTCCACCGGAATTGGGCAGCCTCTCCGAGTTGAGGAAACTGGATCTCTCGAAGACCAAATTGAGGGGCGAGATCCCCCGGGAGCTGGGCCAACTCTCCAAGTTGACGGAACTGGGACTTGAGGGCCTGCAGCTTAGCGGGTGCTCTGCGGCGGAACTCGAGCATCTCGTGGACATTGTCGGGCCGGGGTGCGCCGCCCTGGATGCGCTAACGGCGCTCTACCATGCCACGGAGGGTGAGAGCTGGGAGAACAACGACAACTGGTTGAGCGACAGGCCGCTCGATTGGTGGCTTGGCGTCGTGACCGACGCGGAAGGAAACGTCATCAAGCTGTCTCTAGGCGAAAACCGCCTAAGGGGATCAATCCCCGCCGAACTGGGGCTACTGACGACGCTGACCGAGTTGGACCTGCAGGGGAACTGGCTGAGGGGGTCGATTCCGGCGGAGTTGGGCAACCTCTCTGAATTGACGATACTTGGCCTATGGAACAACCAGCTGTCGGGTGAGATCCCTGCAGAACTGGGAAAGCTCTCCAAACTCACCGATCTGTACCTGAACGAGAACCTGTTGAGTGGGGAGATCCCGCCGGAACTGGGCAACCTTACCAACCTTCAATTCCTGAGTCTCTATGACAATGGAATGGTCGGGGCGATTCCTCCGGAACTAGGCAACCTGGGAGAGTTGGAGTCCCTCTACCTACGAGACAACTGGCTGAGCGGAGAGATCCCGCCGGAATTGGCGCGACTGACTAACCTGACGGTGCTTTCCCTTTGGAATAACCAGCTGGACGGCGAGATTCCGGTAGAGCTTGCCAAACTTCCCAATCTGACGGAACTGATCCTGTCGGGGAATAAGCTACTTGGCACCATACCGCCGGAACTAGGACTCCTCTCCACCCTGGAATACCTTTACCTGAATGAGAATGACCTGAGCGGGGAGATCCCGCCGGAACTGTCGCGCCTCTCAAACTTGTCTGTGCTGGCACTCTGGGACAACCAGCTTACCGGGGCAATACCGCCGGAACTGGCCGAGCTAACCGATCTGGAATATCTGTACCTGAGCGAAAACCAACTGAGCGGTGAGATTCCACCGGAACTGGGCAGTCTTTCGAACTTGCAGAAGCTCTTCCTATGGGACAACATGCTGAGCGGTGAGATACCGGTCGAGCTTGCCAACCTCTCAAATCTGCGAGAACTGGGACTCTCAAAAAATAAACTAATAGGAGAGATACCGGCCGAACTGGGCAACCTCTCCAACCTGACATATCTTTCGATCGCACAGAACGAGGTGACCGGAGAGATCCCGCCTGAGTTGGGGATGCTCATCAATCTCAAGTTCCTGTACTTGTGGACGACCTCGCTGAGCGGTGAGATTCCGGCGGAGCTTGGCAATCTAACGAATCTCGAAGAACTGAGCCTCTCGCGGAATAAGCTGACGGGGGAAATTCCGCCTGAGCTGGGCAATCTATCCAACCTAAATGTCCTCTATTTGTGGGACAACATGCTAAGTGGTGAGATACCGCCGGAGCTTGGCAACTTGCCCAGGGGGATAACGTTTGACGCGGCAGACAACGAGTTTACGGGGTGTGTCCCCGATAGCCTGCGGAAGCTGGGCAGCGGGCTTAATCTGGGTGAAATGGAGTTCTGCGGGAAGGACGAGTCTGACGGGTGATGGGGACTTGCCGAGGGGGCGACCCTTCGGCAGGGTCTCTCTCACGTTAGGCAGACAGGAGTAGACAAACCTGAATTGTAGCTATGATCTGACTCCAATCTACGTGTCATTACCCTGAGAATAGACCGCGCCTCGCCAACCGTCATTCCGGCGAAGAGCTTGCCCCGTACTTTCATACGGGGCCGGAATCCAGAAGAGCAGCACATCGGAGGGACGCCCTTTTCGTATTTCGTGGTGCCGGTGGTAGCCGGCATGAGGAATTCCTCTGAAAATAACCCCCAGCAAACCTCCCGTAGGGGCGATTCACGAATCGCCCCTGCTGCCATTTTCATGATTGGTGGTGTCGGTGGCAACCGACATGAACGATTGCTACGAAAAGAGATCCGGCCAAGCCATCGTAGGAGCAGCCCCTGTGGTTGCCCTTCCCCGTTGCTCAATGGAGAAACAGGAAATCGCCGTTCCATCCATGCTCTTCCCAAATTTGACAAACAAGAACGCATGTACCACACTATCCATAAGCGGCTACAAGCCGCCCACTCTCACGACAACGAGGAAATGGCGCAAAATGGCGTGATATGGCGCAAATACAACAAAAGAAAACCATGCCGCTTCTCCAACTTGCCCTGTGCCAAGTGCCCCGGGCGAAGCCGCGAACTTTACGATAACGAGAAAAATGCGACAGAATGCAACACCATGCAACAAATTTTCAAAAAGTCCTCGGCTGGACGGGCCCTCACCTCTCCCGGCACACCTACACATCCTGTCATTACCCTGAAAGCAATCCCCTACCCGGGGTCAACGCATTCTAATTGTTGGCGGTGCCGGTTGCGGTATGAGAAATTCCGAGCGCAGTAAAGAGAGGACGCCTACCTCACCCGACACAACGAGTTACAAAGACTCCCGCAATACAGAAAGAAACGTTCCGGGTATTTCTAGGGTCTCGGACTTCAACCCCCACCAATCACTCCCCAGCCGAGAGATACACGCCCACCCCCGCCGGGCTGACAGGCGATAGGAGCGACGGGAGTGTGTCGTCGTTCACATTCGTATGAGCGGGGTATAGAATTGGGCGGATTCGACTGCGCGGGCTTGGGAAAGAGCCGGCGAGGAGGAACGCATGACGGAGGATGGCAAGGCGATGTATCGAGTGGGGATGATCGGGATTGGTCGCAAGGGCGCACAGCACGCGAGGGCATACCGGCTCGATCCGAGGACGGAGATCGTGGCGGCGGCGGATACCGACGAGGAGAACCTCGAGGTGTTCTGCAAGCGGTTCGGGGCCCGAGGGTATACCGACTACAAGGAAATGCTCCGGGAAGAGAGTGTCGATATTGCTGCCCCGATCCTGCCGGTGGGGCCGAACCCCGGCATCGTGATCGGCAGTGCCGAGGCGGGGGTGAAGGGGATCCTGTGCGAGAAGCCGTTCGCGCCGTCGCTGCAGGAGGCGGACGCGATGGTGGCGGCGTGCAGGGCGAACGGCGTCAGGATCGGTGCGGGCGACCTGAACATCAACCTTCCGGCCTACCAGACGGCGGCGAAGATGATCGGGGATGGGGAGATCGGTGAGGTCAAGAGCATCCACTTCTACGGCGGGGGAGGAACGGAGCTTTCGGGCGGCGGGATTCAGCAGTTCAGCCTGATGAGGTTGTTCGCCGGGTACGCCGACGTGGCGTGGTGCATTGGATGGGTGGACGACGATCCGTGGAAGGACTACGACCAAGGAGGGTCGGGATACGTGAGGTTCGTCAACGGGGTGGAGGCGTTCATCAGTCGCGAGCCGGATGCCAGGGGATCCGGATTCCAAGTGAATTGCACAGAGGGCATATTTGTCAGCAACGCGGATGTCCTGCACATGTACAGGTCGCCTGGCGGCAGGTCTTCGTGGGAGACGCTGGAGGAGATCGAAGGGTTGTTCCCGGAGACCAACGTCGTGGGGAAGACGAGCAGTCATCGCGAGCCGGACGGATGGCTCTGGCCGGGGGACAGGAACCTGGCGAGCGTTTCGCTGTTCGTCGATTACCTGGAGCAGGATCTGGACCCGCCGGGCAGCGGCGACAACGGGAGGAAGGTACTCGAAATCGCCATCGGTCTGCGGGAGTCGCACCGCCGGGGTCACGCGCCCGTTCGATTCCCTCTTGAAGACAGGAGCCTGCGGATGATTCCTCACGCCTCGCGCATGAACTACAAGAAGCTGCAGGTCGGCCGGGAGGCGTACATGAAGCAGATGGCAACGCACGTGGACGACGACGTGGTGAAGGTGTAGCGGTCGGGTGTCGACGAGGGGATTCACCACAGAGGGCAACCTTCGACAGACGCAGAGCTTGTCACGTACTTGATGTGGGGTGAGCGGTTCTTGGCTCGCGGGGGTCTGGATTCCGGCCTCCGCCGGAATGACGGGGGCATTCACAGCAAGGGACGCCCTTCGACAGGCTCTGGGTGAGCGGATATACTCTTTGGCCGTCCAGGCTGCTCCGAGGAAAGACCTTTACACGCAGATGCCCTACACCCCCGGCCTTAGTTCAGAGTTGGTGAAGTTCAGTTGGGAGCGGACATCACCCTGCCCGCCCACGGATTCGGAGACGAGGCCGCTCAGCGAGGTGTGCGACGCGCTGGACTCTCTTGACCTGCTGGCGTCGTACGCCGAGGGGAATCCTGTTGGGAGCAATGGGAATGTGAGCGTCAGGGTGAGCGACGACGGGGCGATGCTCGTTACGGCCACTCAGCTTGCATCCAAGCGAGGTCTCAAGGCTGACGACTTCGTGCGCTTGGAGCGGTACACGTTCGACGAGACGAACGAGATGTTGTCGAGAGCCTACTACTCCGGGGAGAAGCTCCCCTCATCCGAGAGTATTCTTCACTGGCACTTCTACCGGAAGTATCCGCAGATCAAGGCGATTGTGCACGTCCACGAGAATACGGACCTGCTGTACTCGGACAGATCACGGGAGGCGTGGGAGCGGCTCGGCGTAGTCGAGACGACCCGGTACGGGGATGCGGGCACGGTCGACCTGCCGTACTCAGTTGAGGAGGTAATCGATGACCTTGGGCAGTACGTCGTACTGAAGGACCACTGGCCGGAGTGGGACAAGGCACATACGGGAACGGTGGTGTTTGGAGAGAGTCTCGATACGGCGGTTGCACGGGTCATTGGCGTGCATGAGGGTCTGCGGGAGGCGGTGGCCGGAACTCGGTAGCGCCCCTACCCTTCAATCGGATACACTGCGCGGCGAACTGGGGAACCCCCTACATTCATGACGCTGAACTGGAGGATGTTCGATGCCCAAGTCGGAGATAGCAGCCTCGGCTGAGGCGCGCGTGAAGGCCCTCTATCCTGAGGGCGGACCGGGACGCCAGCTCAAGGGGAGACTCGCGGCCGGCGAGGTAATGGTCGGCGGGATGGTGTGCGAGTACACGCGACCGTCATTGATGAAGCTGTACCAGCAGGCGGGGTACGATTTCGTGTACATCGAATACGAACACGCCTATTTTGGCATGACCGAACTGGCGGACATGGTGGTGTCCGCGCGGGACAACGGGATGCCGGTCGTGGCGAAGACGCCACAGCTGGAGCGTCAAGAGGTCGCGAAGCTCCTGGAGTGCGGCATCGTGGGGATCCAGCTGCCACGAACGGAGACCCGCGAGGAGATCGAGACGCTGGTGGACCTGATCAAGCTGTATCCCAAGGGGAGCAGGGCGAGCGCGACGGGATACGGGAGCAGCGACTACATCAAGCCCACGGACCGTCAGGGGTGGATAGCGGGTCAGGACGCGGAGACGACACTGGTCGTCCACATCGAGACGCGGACAGGATACGCCAACGCCGAGGAGATCGTGAGCACGCCGGGAGTGGACATGGTGTACTGCGGCCCGGGAGACACGTCGCTGGAATTCGATCATCCGGGCGACTGGGACCATCCCGACGTTCTGGGACCGATGGAGCACGTGCTTGAACTGTGTCTTCAGAACGGCGTGCCGTTCGGGACGAGCGTCAAGGGTCACGAGTCGGCAGCGAGGTGGATCGGTAAGGGAGCACTCTTCTTCGAGGAAACGAGCGAACTGGACCTGATATCGAGGGGCGCAAAGGCGATTGTCGACGGTTACCGGGAGATATTGGGGCAAGCCTAAGAGGTCAGCCGAAACCGCACGTGGGTTTCTCGTAGAAGCGTGAGAAGCGTTACGACCCTTCGACAGGCTCAGGGTGAACGAGGTACCTTTTGGACACTCTCTTGAGGAACGGGTAGGCAGGCGAAGGACGGACGGACTACGGGGGAAGCATGGGAACACAATTGACCCGATGGGACGGCATGATTGCCATGGTGACCGGCGCATTGCTGCTGGTCTGGTGGATTCCGGTCGCGACGCTGCTGCCCACCCTGGACCCGACGGTGGAGATCCTCGACGTCGTGGAAGACGCGTTGTGGATGCCTCTCAACGTGGCCGGAATGATTGCGGCCATCCTGCTCCCCGGCGTACTCGTGAGCTTCTACCTGGCCCAAAAGGGGACGATTTCCAAAGCAGGACAGGTGGGGTTCTATCTTTCGCTGCTGGGAGCGGTGATGTTTGCATGGGCGCAGAGCGAGCAAACACTCATGTGGCCCAGGCTGGCTGCCGAAGCTCCTGAACTCGTCGATTTCGAGTTCTTCCTGCTCGGTGAACTGCGGTTCGATGTGCTCTACTGGCCGTCCTACGTATTCTTGGGAATCGGTCTCTTTCTGTTTGGGCGATCGACGGCCTCAGCGGGTGTATTCCACCGTTGGGCGGGACATCTCTTGTGGTTCGGCGGGATGACATTTGGGTTGAGCGGAATCGCTTTTGGGCTTCGGTTTCTCGCTGTCTTGGCCTTCGGTTCCGCGCTCATCTGGATGGGATATCTCCAGTGGCGGGATCGATCTTCCGCCTGGTAGTCGCTATTGGCGCTTCCGGTTTTCGGGGCGCGGGTAGGACTAGGCAGCCGGATCGGGCTTCTGCAGCCCCTTCGACAGGCTCAGCGTGAAAGGGGTCGCATCCGGGATGCCCCCGGGGTGTGTTCGGATCAACTATGGGGATCCCAAGGGAGCGGCGGTACTTGGAATTCGTCGGCCCCGCGTAGGTACCGTACGGTTCGGGTAGGTTATCCACCAAAGTTCGCTGAATGGCGCTTGAATGCGAAGTGCAAAGGCATACCGAACACCTGTGCAAGGCCGGTGTCGATGACCATTGTCGCGAGAAAAGTACAGATTCCACATGTTCAGCATTTTGGATTTTTCTCATAGAGGAACTAGATCTCAACAAAAGGCTGTGACTTGAGACCGGTGTGGTCTGATGGAGCCAGGCAGTCAAACATGGTGTCCATGGCATCGTCACGTCAAGAGAATGGGGCGCTATCTTCTTCAACAATATTTGGGAATATTCCGGAACTTTCGCAAACAGAACGAATGGCCTGTAGACGGGCAGCGCCTATGACTAGCGGCTCACGGCCTGTTCACCTTTGAAGAGGGCAGACGGAAGTCTGGGTGTGGATAAAGTGTGGGGAAACTCGCTCAGACTTCCACTCCAGAGGAGTTGCACCGTGTTAGAATCCGCACTCCCAGACCACTTTCCCGGAACTTTCAACACGTGACCGACGAAGCAGGCAACATCAGCCCACACGAGATGTGGGACTCCGTTCTTGGCGAGCTTCAACTGCAGGTACCTAAGCCAAGCTACGAGACTTGGCTGAAGGGAACGACAGGCGTATCCGTGGAGGATGGGGCGCTCGTGGTGAGGACACCCAACGCCTTCGTTTCCGAGATGCTTGACACGCGAATGTACGCCCTCATTTCCAGGTGCCTTGAGGGCATCTCCGGGGAGCACTTGGAAATTCGGTTTGAAGTCGGCGGCGAGATCCGGTCAAGCGCAGGATCAATTCCCCGAACCAATGGCGCCGGCGATGCCGGGACTCCTCGAATGTCACTGGACCAGGACGGCGCCGCGTCTCGACCGTCCTACCGGCGGGTGGGGTTGAATGCAAGGTACCGCTTCGAGAATTTCATCGTCGGTAGTTCCAACAACCTGGCGCATGCGGCGTCGGTGGCGGTATCCGAGAATCCCGGATTCGTGTACAACCCGCTGGTGATCTACTCGGGGGTCGGTCTCGGCAAGACACATTTGATGCACGCCATCGGCCACATGGTCAAGGATGCCGGGCACGATGTCCTGTACACGACGACGGAGGAATTCACGAACGAGTACATCAGGGCGATCCGGGAGGGTACGACGGAGGAGTTTCGGGACAGGTACCGGAGCGCCGGCGTGTTGCTCCTGGACGACATCCAGTTCATCATCGGCAAGGAGCAGACTCAGGAAGGGTTCTTCCACACGTTCAATGCGCTCCACATGGCGGGCAAGCAGATCGTCATAACGTGCGACAGGCCGGTGAGCGAGCTCTCGCTGCTGCAGGACCGCGTGTCTTCCAGGCTGGCGGGAGGCCTGGTGGTCGACATCCAGATACCCGACCTGGAGACGCGGCTCGCGATACTGAGGTCGAAGGCTGAGCAGATCGACAGGGAGTTCCCTAACAATGTGCTGGAGTTCATTGCGGGGCGAGTCCAGCGAAATGTGCGGGAGTTGGAAGGATGCCTGAACATCGTGGCGGCGTATGCGGGACTGGGCCACAAGTCTTTGAACGGCGCATCCAAGTCGGACGTTGACCTGGATCTGGTGGAGCAGGCGTTGGAGGACTCGCTCAAGGAGAGCGCCAGGAGAGTATCCGAGGAGGACGTCCTGAGCGCGGTAGCACGGTACTTCTCCATCGACAAGTCCACACTGAAGGGGAAGAAGCGCGACAGGACGACGGCGCAGGCGCGGCATGTGTCGATGTACCTGCTGCGAGAGGAAGTGCAGCTGCCCCTGGCGACCATCGGACGGGTCATGGGCGGGAGAGACCACTCGACGGTGATTCATGCTTGCCGGAGGATCGAGCGCCAGCTCGAGGCGGACACACGTCTCCGTCGTGACCTCATGAACATTCGCGAGTCTTTTGCGGCGTAGTCCCCTTCCCTTCCGTGCCGAGGTTGTCGAAATGATCGGGAAATGGGGGGTGGGCTCGTTTTCTCCATCGAAAGGGTAGGTTTCTAGCCCGTCGGCCTTCGATGGCAAGGTGCCGGAACCCCCAAGCCTTTCTGCTTGACTGTAGTAGGCGGTGCCAATATACTCGGACTCGCTCGGCACACCGGATAATGAGTTGACGCCCGCGCAGGGACCTCAGACTTCAAGGGGCGTCGAGAGAGAAGGTGTTTCATGTTACGCCAAGGCGCCGCATTCTGGTTCGTACTGTTCATAGGACTTCTCATGGCCGGCCTCATCATTGGAGGCGGTTTCTACATAGCCGTAAATCAGGGAGCGGTTGAGTTGGGCGGGCCCCCGGACATGGCGGCGACGTTGACGCCCTCCTCCAGCCAAGTAGCCGCGGGTGGAGAAGTGACCTATACGATCGGGTATGAGAACAAGGGTGAGAACCCCGCCGGGTCGGTCTCGATGACCATCTCATTGCCGGCAGGATCAACCATCGGAGAGATCGTTCCATCCGCGGCATGCACACCCTCCGGCACAACGATCACTTGCAGGCTGGGCACACAGCAACCGCAGAGAAGCGGCACCGTGACCGTCACGGCTACGATAGATTCCTCGGCGGCAAAGGGCACGGAACTGCAGGCCCAGGCAACTATAGAGACCGCCACGACACGCGACATAAAGAAGTCTGAGACGGTGAAAGAGAATAACACAGCAACGGCGGTTGTCACGGTGCAATAAAGCTTGCATCAAAGGCGGGCCGAGACTACATTAGTTTCAAGTCGTCTACGCGAGATTGCGATTAGCGGACGAGGAGGAGATCGTTGGCGCAACGTTTCACACCGGAAGTAGGTCCAGGATCAAGAGAACCGATAAAGCCGCTGCGGCTAAGCGAGGAGGAGCCCAGTGGGCTGATCGGTATCCTCGTGTGGTGGAGGAAGCGAGGCGGCGTATTCTGGTGGACTTCAATCTTGGCCTTCCTTTCAATCGCAACCCTGGCCGGGTTGGTCTGGTGGATTGCCCGTGACGTTGGACACCTCGACTTCCGCCCCGCGCCCGATATGACGTCAACGATTACGACAGACAAGACTTCGATATCCAAGGGTGACACCGTTGTCTTCAAGATTATTCACGTTAACCAAGGAGGTTCGGAAGCGGGTGCGGTGACGGTCGATATCGAGTTGCCTGACGCACTGACCGCAACGAGAGTGGAGCCGGGGACTCCCGCATGCAGTCAGGCGAGCAAGCTCGAGCGGTTTGCGAGTCAAGAAGCGGGAGAAATAACGGGTGATCCCGGAGGCACAATGATCTGCCTTCTTGGAACGCGCCAGATGGGCGCCCAGGGAACCATCACCCTTGAGACGGAAGTCGGCGATGTGGCCGACGGCACAACCCTCAACCTCGATGTCTGGCTCACGACCTACCGGACCGACACCGTCGCCAAAGACGAAGACGTCTGGTCCAACAACTGCACCAGGCTTTCGGCAGTCACAGGATCAGGCGGTGGGATTACAAGCGAACCCCTGAACTGCTCATCGCTGGCATTCGTGTCCCGGAGTCTAGGCATCAGGGCTCAAGAGGAGACGGTAGCACCCGGAGGGACGCTCCAATTCGTCGTCGACCACGAGACCATTGGGGGAACCGACGAGTCTGTCCAGGACCTGGTGATCGACATCTTCATGCCGAATGAGCTCACGGCCACCACCCTTCAGCGATTTATCGATGAGAGGCTCTATCCCAGCCATCCCGACTGCACCCATCCGAACGTGCTGGAGGGTTTTGAAAAGGACGGCAAGGGTGAATTTACCGAAACTCCAGGGGGAACGATCAACTGTGTCGTGGGCGGCCGCACAATTGGCGTGGCAGGAGAGATCGAAGTGCGGGCGATCGCCAATGCAGCGAGCGGCACTGCGTTGAATATCAATGCCTGTGTAAGATTGGAAACGGCCGCGAGCGCCGACCCGAACGATTGCAGGATGTTGGCAGTGAACGTGCAGTAACGATTCCCGACCGGTGAAGCTCTAAGAGGTGGGTCTTTTGGGCCCACCTCTTTCTTTTGGACCTGAGCGTGGGCCTGCGAGTCGGATCTCGCGTTGACGCGGAAGGGCTATGCTCCTACACTGCACGTCCACAGCAGTCCCATGTGAGGAGTATTCCCTTGTCCGAAACCCGATCCGTATCCCAGAGCGCGCTTGACGCCGCAGTTCCTAATGTCAATGTCAGCCTGTCGTTCGGTGAGTTAGACGGCCCAGTGACCATATACCGCGACACCTACGGCATTCCGCACGTTAAGGCGACGACGGCGCACGACGCGTTCTTCGGCCAGGGCTTTGCCACGGCGCAGGACCGCCTGTTCCAGATGGACCACGACCGCCGATGGGCGTACGGGCGCTGGGCCGAGTTTGCGGGCGAGAGCGCGGTCGAGCAGGACGTGCTCATGCGGAAATTCCAACTTCGCCGGTCGGTTGATCGAGACTATGCGGCCATCAACGACGAGACGCGGGCGATGTTCGAGGCATACGCGGAGGGCGTGAACGCCTTTCTCAATCAGACAGAGTCGCTGCCGGTCGAGTACGCGATGCTCGGCGAGTCGCCGGAGGCGTGGACGGCGGAGGACTGCCTCGCGGTCTTCAAGGCGCGGCACGTCTTGATGGGGCACATGGAGGCCAAGCTGTGGCGGGCAAAGATGGTTGCCGCGCTCGGTCCGGAGCGGGCGGCGGAGCTCATGCCCCAGAATGAAGAAGGGGGACTGCTGATCGTCCCGCCGGGGGCGGAGTACCTCGGCGACAACTACGACGTGCTTAGCGAGTACGTGTCCGGCGCGGAGTACGTGGACGGGATGGCGGACGCGGACTCAGGAAGCAACAACTGGGCCGTACATGGGAGCAGGACGGAGTCCGGCAAGCCCCTGATAGCGGGGGACCCCCACCGTCCCATCGAGACTCCGAGCGTGTACTACCAGAACCACATCGCCTGCGACGATTTCGACGCTATTGGGCTGTCGTTTCCGGGCTGTCCGGCGTTTCCTCATTTCGGTCACAACGCCCGCGTGGCATGGTGCGTGACCCATGCGGCGGCGGACTACCAGGACATGTACATCGAATCGTTTCGGGGCGGGGGATCGTTCCACTACGAGTACAAGGGTAGCTGGAGACATGCCGAAACTCACACTGAGACAATCCAGGTGAGAGGCTCGGAGCCGGTGGAGATCGAGGTCACGACCACTCATCACGGGCCCATTGTGGTTGGGGAGCCGAGCAGCGGGAAGGCGATAGCCTTCAAGTACACGGCGACGCATGGTGCGAACACGGCGCACGAGGCGCTGCTGCTGCAACTGCGATCAAGCTCTGTGGATGAGATGGATGAGGCGATGCGGGGATGGGTGGACCCGTGCAACAACTACGTCTTCGGAGATGTCGACGGGGATATAGCGTACCTGACGCGGGGGAAGGTGCCCGTACGCAGCATGGCGAACGCCTGGCTCCCGGTGCCGGGCTGGTCGGGTGAGCACGAGTGGGACGGGTCCATCCCGTTCGAGGAGATGCCGCGCATTCGGAATCCTGAGAACGGGTTCATCGTCACGGCAAACAACAAGCAGGTGGGGGACGACTTCCCCCACTACATCAGCGTACAGTACGCGACGGAGCACCGCGCGCGGCGGATCTATGACCGGCTCGCCGAGATACAGAGCGCGACGGTCGAGGACATGGGGAACGTCCACGCCGAGCGGGTATCGCTCCCGGGACTTGCGTACCGAAAGTTAATGGCAAACGTGGAGCCCGCCGACGAGCGTTGCGCCGCGGCGAAGGAGATACTCACGGCGTGGGACGGCAGCATGGACGTGGACGCAGTCGGCCCGACCTTGTACAGCACGTTCAGGCACCATCTCGACGACACGATACTGAGGGGACTCCTCGGCCCGCTGGCTGACTACGCGCTCGGCGCGGGAGGACGCGGCGCGCCTCACCACGTCTCGCTGCTCAAGGCCCAGTTCGTTCGCATGGCGGAGGCCGACGACACCTCGTTCCTGCCGGACGGGGCGACATGGAATTCGCTCATGGCCGATGCGCTTGGATACGCAGTCGAGTACCTGACGAAACGGCTTGGCGACGACATGAGCAAGTGGACGTGGGGGCAGATTCACCGGACGAACCGGCCACACTGGCTGGCGAACGCCTATTCCTGGGCCTCGGAGCTGGAGGGCCCCGCGATGCCGCTCGGAGGTGACGGAGACACGCCTCTCGCCGCGAGCTACTCGCACGCCGAGCCCTTCGGCATCGCAGGGTCGTCGGTCGCACGATACATCTACGACCTGAGCGACTGGGACAACTCGAGATGGATCGTGCCGTTTGGCGCCTCAGGACATCCGGCGAGTTCACATTTCGCCGACCAGTCGACGACCTGGGCTGATATCGACTTCATCCCGATGCTCTATAGCTGGGACAAGATCGAGGCGGGCGCGGAGACGAGCCAGAGCCTCTCGCCGGATGGGTGAGGTTCACCACAGAGTTCACAGAGCGGGAACTGGGTCCGCCCCCGTCTCGGGGACGGAGCAGGCTCTCTCCCGAGACAGGAGAGAGGTTTGATGCTCGGCTCACGGTAGGAGCAATCTAACCCTCACCCCAGCCCTCTCCTCCGACGGAAGAGAGGGCAAGGACGAAGGGTAAGATTGGGTTTCTGGCTGCGAGGAACTATCCTTCGACAGGCTCAGGACGAACGGGGTGGGTGAACTTTTCGACTCTGTCTATAGTCTGTCGTCGGGGATGACGGCGAAGATGTCTATCTCGAAGTCGATGTAGGTCTCGGCCAAGCCGTCGACTACGAGGCCGGTCGAGACGGGGTAGACATCTTTGAGATGTTTGCCGATGACCGGGTAGACATCGTAGCGATACTCGCGCTGGGTGACGTAGGTTGTGATCTTGCAGATGTCCTCCATCCGGGCTCCTGCCTCTTCGAGGAGCACCTTGCAGTTCTCCATCGCCTTCTCCGCCTGTGCGGCGGGGTCTCCCCTGCCGATGAACTCCCTTGTGTCACGGTCGAAGCCGGTGAGTCCGACGAGGAATACCTGGTTTCCGGCCCTGACTGCCTGGCACGACTGGAAGTCCAAATCGGGGAGCATAGGGCCGCCCCGTGTACTGACGCGCCGAAAACGCTGATGTGCCATGGTTGTTGCCTCCGAGGTGGTTGGTGTGTGGGGAGAGTTTATCGTAGCGGGGGAAATTGCATCAGTTAGGCGATGGGGCTGTTGCTGGGGTTCTGGATACCGGCCTCCGCCGGTATAACGATGGAGCGGTGTTGGTGGTGTGCGCGGCTCCGCGCGGGGGCATCACCCTCACCCTAGCCCTCTCCCACGACGGGAGAGGGGATTAAGAGGGCCTTCGACAGGCTCAGGTCGAACGTGCTTCCTCGTTGCCACACGGCAGTTACTGACACCCCGGCATCGCCCCAAACCCGAGGCGTAACGCTGCTCAGGACGAGCGGGGTGGGTGAACTTTTCGACTCTGTCTACAACCTGTCGTCGGGGATGACGGCGAAGATGTCTATCTCGAAATCGATGTAGGTCTCGGCCAGGCCGTCGACGACGAGGCCGGTCGAGACGGGGTAGACGTCTTTGAGATGTTTGCCGAGTACCGGGTAGACATCGTAGCGATACTCGCGCTGGGTGACGTAGGTCGTTATTTTGCAGATGTCCTCCATCTGGGCTCCTGCCTCTTCGAGGAGCACCTTGCAGTTCTCCATGGCCTTCTCCGCCTGTGCGGCGGGGTCGCCCCTGCCGATGAACTCCCTTGTGTCGCGGTCGAAGCCGGTGAGTCCGACGAGGAATACCTGGTTTCCGGCCCTGACGGCCTGGCAGGCCTGGAATTCGACTTCAGGGAGCATCGGGCCGCCTCGCGTGCTGCCTGTACGAAAACGCTGATGTGCCATGGTTGTTGCCTCCGAGGCGTTTGGTGTGTGGGGAGAGTTTACATCACGGAGGAAGTTGCATCAGTTAGGCGATGGGGCTGTTGCGGGGGTTCCGGATACCGGCCCGGGGTGACGTTCCTTCGCCGGTATAGCGATGGTGGTGTGGGCGGCTCCGGGCGGGGGCACCACCCTCACCCCAGCCCTCTCCCACGACGGTACAGGGGGCAAGAGCGAAGGGAGAAGACGAAAGGTTAGGATTGAATTGCGGGGCTTGTAGTGAGAACATCTTGGCTCGGTACATTACTTTATGGGGGAAACGGAAATGAGTCTCACGGACAGCATTCCGGACAGGGCGCGAGTGGTGATAATCGGCGGGGGCATTGTGGGGTGCAGCGTCGCCTACTACCTGACGAAGCTGGGGTGGAACGACGTTGTGGTGCTGGAGCGCAAGACCGTCGCGGGCGGGTCGACGTGGCACGCGGCGGGGATGGTGACACAGCTCAGGGCGACGAGGACGATGATCGACATCAACCGCGTGGGGGTACAGCTCTACTCCACCCTTCATGAGGAGACGGGCATACCGACAGGATTTCGCGCGTCGGGCAGCTTGACGGTGACGACGACGGATGGTCGCATGGACGAGCTCAAGCGCATCCTGTCGCTGGGCAGGTGCTACGGGATAGAGATCCACGAGATCACGGCGGAGGACGCCGGGACTATGTGGCCGCTCATGCGCACGGACGACCTGAAGGGAGGCATCTATATCCCGAAGGACGGCCAGGCGCTTCCGGCGAGCGCGGCGTTGTCGGTGGCGCGAGGGGCTGAGATGGGCGGAACGCGAATCATCGAAAACGTGCAGGTCACCGGTGTCACACAGGACGCGGGTACGGTGACCGGGGTATCTACGGACCGCGGGGACATCGAGTGCGAGGTGGTCGTGTGCGCGGCGGGTATGTGGTCGAGGCAGCTTGGGCTGAGCGCGGGTGTTGACATTCCGCTTCACGCGGCGGAGCACATGTGGCTGGTTACCAACAAGATGGGGATCCCCGAGGACATTGCGGGGCTGCGGGACCCGGACGAGCAGATCTATTTCCGAAGGGACGCCGAGGAGCAAGGGGCGATCCTGATGGGCGGGTTCGAGACGACGGCCAAGCCTTGGGGCGACGACGCGATACCGGAGGACTATCACTTCGGATTGCTGGAGCCCGATTGGGAGCACTTCAAGGTGTTTTGGGAGAACGCAGTGCACCGCGTTCCGGCGATGGCAGAGGCGGGGATCAACCGGTTCTGCGTGAGCGCCGAGAGTTTCACACCGGACGACAGGTACCTGATGGGCGAGTCGCCCGACCTGAGGAACTTCTATCTGGCGACGGGGCTGAACTCGACGGGCATCGCCGCCGCACCGGGCGTGGGAAAGGCAGTGGCGGAGTGGATCGTGGCGGGCGAGCCAACGATGGACCTGTGGGAAGTGGACATTCGCCGGTTCCATCAGTTCCAGAACGTCAAGACGTACCTGCACGACCGGACGGTTGAGGCGGTTGGTACGCTGTACGGGATGCACTGGCCGCACAAGCAGATGGAGACGGCGCGGGGAGCGCGGCAGTCGCCGTTCCACGACAAGCTGGCGTCCATGGGAGCGTGCTTCGGCGAGGTGGGAGGTTGGGAGCGTCCCAACTGGTACGCGCCTCCGGGCGTGGAGCCGGTGTACGGGTACTCCTTTGGACGGCAGAACTGGTTCCCCTACTCTGCCGAGGAGCACCGGGCGGTACGTGAGAGCGTGGGGCTGTTCGACCAGACATCGTTCGCGAAGTTCCTGCTGCAAGGGAGGGACGCCGAGCGGGTGGCCCAGACGATCTTCGCGGGGGACATGGCGGTAGAGCCGGGAAGGATCGTGTACACGGCGATGCTCAACCGGCGGGGAGGCTTCGAGTCCGACCTGACGGTTACTCGCACCGGTGAAGAGGAGTACATGATCGTGACGGCGGGGTCGACCGCGAGGCGCGACTTTGGGTGGATACGGAATAACATCCCAGGCGATGCCCACGCTTTTCTGACCGATGTTTCCTCGTCGTACGCCGTGCTGGGGCTGATGGGGCCGAACTCGCGCGCCCTTCTCTCAGAGGTAACCGACGCGGACGTGTCGAACGAGGCGTTTCCATATATGACATCGAGGGAGATCGCCATCGGCTACGCGCCGGTACGGGCTTCGAGGGTAACGTACGTCGGGGAGCTTGGATGGGAGCTGTACATCCCGACGGAGTTTGCGGGGCACGTGTTTGACCGTATTATGGAGGCGGCACCGAAGTATGATCTTCTGCCCGCAGGGTTCCATGCGATGGAGTCGCTCCGGGTGGAGAAGGCGTACCGCTCGTGGGGACACGACATCTGCGACGTGGACACGGTCGTGGAGGCGGGTCTTACGTTCGCGGTCGCCTTGGACAAGGGCGTCGACTTCATCGGACGCGATGCCGTGCTCCGTCAGCGCGACGAGGGCGTTACGCGGCGGCTGGCGGTTTTCACGCTCGAAGACCCGGAGCCATTGCTGCTGGGCAACGAGCCGATCTGGCGAGACGGGCGGCTGGTGGGCAGGACGACCTCAGGGGCGTTCGGGCATACGCTGGGCGTCTCGGTGGGGATGGGATACGTCGAGGACCCGGACGGGGTCACGCCCGAGTTCGTCCGGGGCGGGGCGTATGAATTGGAGATTGCGGCGGAACGGTTCCCGGCGAAGGCGCGGCTGACGGCGCCGTACGACCGTAGGGGCAGGCGGGTGCGGATGTGACCGACGGTTGAAACAGCACTTTTCCGGAGAAGGAGAGTTGCGGAGCCAATGAAAGACCAACTGAAGACGAAGAGGAAATTGGCGGTAGCGGTGGTCGTTATAGGTCTGATAGTTCTGCTAGGCGCACTAATCGTTGGATGGAATGTCGCCCGCAACGCATCTTCCTGTCCTCCCGAATACGCTACCGCCTTCAACCTCGAGGGCGACACCTGGTGTACGCCGAAGAGTGAGTTCTGCGAGATGTGGCGCGCGACTATCGATGCGGAAGGTAGTGAAGATGACGAAGCCGCGTACCGGCAGATTTGCGCAGAGTTTGCGGAGCTTGAGGAATGAAAGACGATTGCACTCTATCACCACAGCGTGCCACGATAGGCCCAAGTAATACCAATTGGGTGTGATGAGGCCGTATTCTCGACTGACTGGACTTTCTGGATTCCGGCCTTCGCCGGAATGACGGGTGAGTTGGTTGTCCCACGCCCAATTCACGGTGTA
>DAOUKG010000077.1:0-43789 GCA_034421575.1 Dehalococcoidia bacterium | reverse complement strand
TATACCCTCACCCCCGTTCTGCAACGGGGCAGGCTCTAGCCCTCTCCCGCGAACGGGAGAGGGGATTAGATTCCCGCTTTCGCGGGAATGACGGTGGTTATGCAAAGGTCTCCTTTCGCGGGAATGACGATGGGGGGTTCCACTTGGAAAGCGCGCCTCAGCCCCCTTGGTTAACTGCGACGAATTGGCGTTGGTTGAGAGCTATTTCTCGTAGGTGATGTTGGTGAAGAGGGTCTCCGGGCTGAACTGGGGCCGTCCATCGGTGAAGCGCTCGATGCTGAAGAAGTCCAGTGCTGAGGCATCCCCCGTCTCGATGTAGTCGGCCATGTCCACGCCGGTTGCCGGGCTGAGGATGATGCCGACGTGGTCGTGTCCCGACGCGACGCTCAACCCTTCCCATCCGGGCACGGGGCCGAGTATCGGCATCCCGTCGGGAGACCCGGGTCGGATTCCCGCCCTCGCTCCAACGAACTCAGCATCCCGCAGCATCGGGTATACGGCGGTGGCGTTGTTGAACATCTCCTGGACGGCCGCGGTTATCCGGTGATCGAAGACGCCCTCCTCGCGGGTGGCTGCGGCCAGCATCGTGCCGTCGTTCCTCGGAATGACGCTCTGGATCGGACCACTGGGAAGGAAGCCCGGCATCCGCAGGGTGATGCGCTGGCCCTTCACGGGACGCACGGGAATGGTCTCCGGGAGCCAGCGGTTCGCGAGACCGGTCCAGGCGCCTGCTGCGAGGATGGTATGGTTGGCATAGTGAGTCTCGTTAAGGACGGTGCGGACGCCGATGACGCGGCTGCCGTCGAATTCGAGGCCCGTGACCTCCGTGCGCTCCAGTATTACGGCGCCGAGCGCGGAGGCTGCATGTGCGAGCGAGTTGACGTATGCCTCGCCGCGAATGGAGCCTTCCTGTGGAGAGAGTACCGCGCCCTGAGCGTCGGGGGTGATGTGTGGCTCGCGCTCGCGAAGCTCGTCGCGGTCGATCCAGTGTACCCCAATGCCGAGTTCGCCCTGCCAGATGAGGTTTTCCTTGAGGACATCGTGCAGTTCGTCGGTGAGGGCGACCTTCATAACGCCGGAATCGCGGTACTCGGGGTCGACACCCGCAACCTTGAGTTCCTCGGTCAGCTTGGGGAACATATCCAGGCTGCGCATCGCCATTTCGAAGTACGGTTCTATCGTGTGGTCGACGTACCAGATCGGGCCCACGATGCCCGCTGTAGCGCCGGACGCGCTCGACGCAAGGCGGTCCCTTTCAAAGACCGTGCTTCTGATGCCCCGTTTGCCGAGCTGGTAGGCAATGGAGCAACCGACGACTCCTCCACCGATTATGGCAACGTCGGTCGTTCGGTTCATGTGCAGTCACTCCGGGAAGCGATGGTCATTAGTATCAGGAGCAAAGCGCGGCTTTGCAAGAGTATCTTCTTGCGACTCAGGGCCTTTTCGCAGTTCGACAGGCTTTCAAGTAACTGCTCAGGACAGGATGAAGATTCACCGCAGAGAACACAGAGAGCGCAGAGGGAAAAGAGGTTGTGTTCAAGGCAGTTACTGACACCCCTGCACGGCCCCGTTTTCGGCCCCATATCCAGTACGGGACAGGCTCTGAGCTTGTCCAAGGGCGCGCGGGGCGTAACGCTGCTCACCACGAACGGACTGGGGGAAGGCGCTAGCTGGGTGAGACAAAGCGGTCGTAGGTTCTGCGTTTCCTTAGTCGACGGAGAGCAGACGCTCAAGGTTGCCGGCGCAGATGGCCCGCAGTTCCTCGTCGGACAGACCACTGCGGTGAAGGCTGTAGAGCATCGGGGCCATCGGAGAATCGGGGAATCGAGAGCCGAACAGGACTCGCTCCGCGCCGATGGCGTCTATCAGGGTGTTGACGCCGTCGGGGATGAGGAACCGCGAGAGCTCAATCGAGAGATTCGGCAGACTCTTGAGGGCTGGGACCGCCCACCCAATGTTGATGTAATGCACCTCGCTCAGCACGATCTTTGTGTCGGGGAAGTTCTTCATGGTGTCATGGAGGTCGACGGGGTCAAACTGTGTCGCGTCGAGCCACAGCGGCAGGTTCTCCGACGCGAGCCACTCCAGCCACGGACCGACGACCCAATCGCGGAAGGGGAAGCGGTGCTTTTCCGGCGCCATCCGCACCGAGCGCACGCCCAGTTCATGAAGAGTCGCGCCGAATGCCTCCATGTCGTCGTAGCTGGGATTGACGGCGAACTGAGGTACGAGCCTGGACTCGCCACGGATCACCTCCATGAGCAACTCGTTGCCCTGTTCGGCGTCGAAGTCTATCGAGTGCGGGGAGTAGACCAATGCCTTGTCAACTCCCGCCTTGTCCATGACATCGAGGGTGCCCTCCACCGTGTCCTCACGGACGTAACGATCGAAGCGCCTCCCAAGCGCAACACAAGCGTCGAAGGTCGGCACTGAAGACTTGAAGTGGAGGTCTACCTCGCCCATGTTGGCTCCTCGTATACCTGCGACGGACTACGGACGCGCCGCAAGGTGCTTGAAACGACCGATGGAGTTTAGCAATCGCAGTTGTGCCCGTCAACCGAGATGACACGGGCCCGAGGTCACGCCTTCGGCCTACAGAGGAACCCTCAGTCGATCATTGAATGGTTGTGTGTGCGCCCCGCATCGACCGGCAGTATGGTGATACACTTCGGCAGCCGTTCGTCGGCTACTTGGAGGTCCCGTTGGCATCGGCACGTCCCAACAAAGCGATCCGCTTCGAGCCTGACGAGAAGTGTTCCCCTCTCGTTGCAATCGGGGTCGGAGCCCAAGGCATAACGCTGGTGCTTGCTCCTACGATTTTGATCGTGGCCGTTACCGTTTTGGCAACGGGCCAGGGCGAAGAGTACCTGACGTGGGCGGTATTCGCGACGCTGCTGATCGTCGCTGCAGTCATCATGCTGCAGGCAGCCAAGATTGGTAGGTTGGGAGGGGGCCACCTGCTGGTCGTCGGGGTTACTCCCAACTTCATCGCCGTATCCGTGATTGCGTTGGAAGAGGGCGGGCCATCCATGCTGGCGAGCCTCATCGTTCTTTCGTCACTCTTCTACTTGGCGGTTGCTATGTGGCTGCCTCTGTTGAGGCGGGTGATCACACCGGTCGTGGCGGGATCCGTCCTGATGCTGATAGCGGCAACGATCCTTCCAATCTGCTTCGATAGGCTGCAGGAAGTGCCGGAAGGGGCGTCGATGGCGGCGGGTCCGGTTGTTGCCGCGGTCACTCTGGTCGTGTCAACGCTATCCATCCTGCGGGGCCCGGGAATCATGCGACCGCTCTCGCTGCTCATCGGGATCGGCGCCGGGTGTGCCGTCGCCATTCTGTTCGGTCTGTACAATCTCGAACCCCTGTACGATGCTCGCTGGATCGGGATCCCCGAATTGCAGTTTCCGGGTCTGGATCTGACGCCATCAGCAGGATTCTGGGCACTGCTGCCAATGTTCTTGGTCGTGACCCTGATACAGGCCATCAAGGGGATAGGCGACGCCTCGGTCGTGCAGCACGTGGCAAGGAGAAAGCCGCGGGCGACCGACTATCGCATGATTCAAGGCTCAGTCTTGGCCAATGGACTGGGCATCTTGATGTCAGGGATTGCCGGGACACCGCCCTCTTCGTCCTATTCTTCCTTTACCGTATCGCTGGTCAACCTCACCGGCGTGGCCGCGCGCACCGTCGGCTATGCGATGGGCGGAATCCTGCTGGTGCTTGCGCTATTCCCCAAACTCACTGGGACGTTGCTTATTATCCCCAGCCCGGTAATGGGTGGGTTCCTTCTATTGGCAATTGGCATGTTCTTCGTAGAAGGGATACAGACCCTGTCGAGGGCCGGGCTGGACCTTCAGAAGGCGCTCGTCGCCGGACTGTCGTTCTCAATTGGCCTGGGGATGCAGAATCAGAACTTCCTCCATGACCTGCTGGGAAGTCCCTGGGGAGTGCTGCTGGGCAACGGCATCACAGTGGGCGCTGCAACGGCGATCGGGCTAACGGCGTTCATGGAACTCACGAGTCCACGACGCAAGCGTCTTGAAGTCTCGTTGGATATGGCAGACCTTCCTCAGATCGAATCCTTCCTCGGAGAGATTGCGGCCAAGTTGGGTTGGGACCCCGGCCCATCAGAGCGACTGCGGTCCGCGGGTGAAGAGACGCTTTCGAGCTTGCTGCAGGAAGCGAACCAGGACCCGCCGGATAGGACGCCGCGTCTCATCATTTCCGCACGTCCTGAGGGAGCAGCGGTAGAGTTGGAGTTCGTTACGGCCTCTGAAGAAGAAAACATGGAAGACCGGCTTGCGTATCTCGACGATGAAACGGAAGTGGAAGATGACAGCGGGATATCATTCCGGCTGCTGCGACACTACGCATCTTCGGTCAAGCACCAGAAGTACCACGGGATGGATATTGTGACGGTGAGGGTCGACGGTTAGCTTGATCCGACCGGTGTGTTCCGCCCACTCCTAGACCGTTTACGTTCACCCAGCTCAGCTGAACGGTCAGACGAATTCACTCTCAACGAGGAAATCGAGCAGGGCCTCGGCGCATTGCTCCGGCTCTTCCAACTGGAGAAAGTGCGTTGCCTCCGGCAGGAAATCGTAGTCAACAGCCATGATGTCGCTGAGGTCGAGGGTTGGGAGATAGGAGTACGGAAGGGTGGGGTCGGCGCCGATGACCTTCGTCGGACACTTCATCGTATTGAAGTCGATTAGCACGGCATAGATGCCGGCGTAATCTATCATCTGGGCCTCGTATTCGCGGGGACACCTGAGCACAAAGCCCTCTTCGCCGGCGGACTCCCGCAACGTCGTTTTCGCAAAGAGATCGTTGACGCCCGGCGCCACACGTTGAAAGGGTGGCAGATAGCCGAGCAGGTCAGAAAAAGATTCCGTTGTCTTGAATCGATGCGCGCGCTGCCGAGTCAACGCGACGACTTTTGCGGTGGCCTCCTCGAATTCAAAGTAGCTGCGACCCGGCTTGCACATGGGAGGGTCGAACAGCACTCGCGCTCTATAGCCGCTGCCTTTTGTGGGGGACAAGAGCGATATCAGCCCGGATACGGAATGAAAGACTCCCACTTTGGGCTTCACCCCGAAGTGACGATCGATAGCATCGACAATGCTGTCGTGATCGTTGACCAGCGTAGGGATGTTGTGGTTCTCAATGGCGCTGACAGCGTTCCAGCCGTGGTTCCTGAGGTCGTAGACTATTACGTCATAGGCGTCGGTCAGCAGAGACCAGAAGGGGTAGTAGAGGTCGATCGCCAGACCGTTGCCGTGGGAGAGCACGAGTCGAGGGCCATCGGGGTTTCCGTGACGGCGCAAGGTGATGACGGTGTCGTCGTCCATGCGAACATCAAACGTGGAAAGCGGTTCGGGCACCTCCCAGACGGTCTCCGGGTTCGTCATGCGGCTACCGGGCTTTCAGTTCTTTCTGCAGTCCTGCTTTCATAGGCGATTGCGGCTGCGAAGCAATCGTTGCCCATGTCTTCCACTCGCCACGTGACCTCCGGCGATTGAGGCAACTGCATTTCTATCGAGACCTTGCCGTAGAGCATATCATGAGGAACCTCGAAACTGGAAACGTCAAGCGCAAAGCCCATCCCGTGAGCCTTGATAAGGGCTTCCTTTATTGTCCAGAGCCGGAAGAACAGGTGAAGTTTCCCGTATCCCTGGGCAGACGCCAACTCCTCTTGTTCAGTCCTGCCAAAGACACCCTGGATGAGGAGGTCCAGATTACGGTGAGCGACGCGCTCTTCCACGTCAACGCCTATCCGTCCTTCCGACGCGATGGCGATAAGTCCATGCCTGCCGCTATGACTGACGTTGAAGCTGATGGAAGCCGGCTTCCCGTCTACAAAAGCAACCGGCTTGCCATGCACAGTGGTCTCGAAATCCAACCGCTCATTTTCACAGTCGAGCCGGTTGGCGATGGCAGCGCGAAGAGCCGCGCGACAAAGAGCAAACCGTCGGCGAGGCCCAGCAAACAAGAATCTCTCCAACCGCCCCAACTCCCGTTCATCAAGCCAGGTCAGGGCGGCAGATTCGCGGGCAGGATTCTCACTTAAGTCGACGTGCAGAACCGTAGCCGCGCCAATGGTCCTGAACGGCCGCCACCAGCACACGGCTTGGGAGGCAAGCATAGTCGTTCAATGCTCACAAGGAGCGATGGGGGATTCGCTCTTGCGGAGCGATTGATCAATTCATCTGGCCGTCGAGACACTTCACCAAGTCGTCCAGAGAATTGAGCGACGCACAAACCTCGGGCGTGAAGCTTATATCAAACTCCTGAGCAATTACCTTTGCAAAGGCGACGATGTCCATGGATGACACACCGGCGTCTGAAAGGCCCTGGCCAAAGTCCACAGGTTCAGGCAGCGGCTTTCCATCGACCTCAAGGTTCTCGGCCAAGAGGGTTCTAATGCGGTCTTCGGTTGATGCCATGTAGTTCTTCTCCCGACAGTACTATGGTGTTCTAAGGCGTACGGTAGGTTAGCAATAGATGCTCTTGAAGTCAACACGGCCATCGGTGAGTGTTCAGAGTTGGTGAGGGGAACCTTCCCACCCCTATGGATACCCGCTTTCGCGGGTATGACGGTGGCTGTGTATGCGTCGAGGGATCTCATGAAGTCTGAACAGCTACGCCCATCGGTCCAAATTCCCCCACCTCCGTCATTCCGGCGGAGGCTGGAATCCATTCCCGGCGAGGTGCATCGTCATAACATCGGAGGCAGTCCGTCATGCTGCCCGTCCGAATTAGGCGGGGGATTGGGATCGTTGAGGTGACCGTTCAGAAATCATCACGGATTCTCTGCGGGTTCCCTTGAACCAAATGGCCTCCCGCAAGGGCTGACGGCTTTGTGTAGAATGGCCCACAAGACTCCAACGGGCGGAGGAAGAAGAAGCAAGGTCGCCGGTTCTCGAGATAGTTCCGGCTTAAATGCGGGGCCAAGAAGGACCTTAGCGTCTCCTCCGGACGAGGTATTGGAAGTGACAAGCCGTATAAGGCACCATCGGTAGAGGGATGATTCATGGCGCATTGCTATCGGCAAGCCTGTTGTTGCTTGTCATGGGCTGTTCTCAGGCGGACGCTCCCGTATGTCCCGATGGGACGGACCGGTTCGTGGAGTTTCAGCTATTCATGGGTCGGAGCGGGCCGGACGGTGAGATCGTGGACGACGAGGACTGGGAGACTTTTCTCGCAGATTGGGTGACGCCAAGATTTCCGGACGGCCTAACCGTCTTGGACGGTCGGGGCCAGTGGCGCAGCGCCGACGGACTCATCAAGAAGGAGCGCTCAAAGCTGCTCGTGATCCTAGCTCAGCCGGGCGATGATAGGATGCGACTCATCGACGAAATCTCTGAAGAGTACAGGAGTCAATTCAACCAGGAGTCGGTGCTCAAGGTGGTAGAGGGCACCTGCGTTTCGTTCTCTTAAAGGGTGTTTCCGAAGTCCGTGAACCCCGTTCGTGGTGAGCTTGTCGAACCATGAACCGCCCTTCGACAGGCTCAGGACGAGCGGGGGATAATCACCTTCAGGTGTCCCAAAAACACTTCGGAAACACCCTCTTAGTCACAGGTGGACTCCCGACTTCCAGTCAGCTCGGCGCTTACATCTGCCCAGTGACCTGAATTGGCAGGTCCTTGTACCGGACCCAAATCTCAACGGACTGCAGGACGCGATCGGCAAGGAACCGCTCCCAGCGATTTTCCATAGTTACCTCTACGATATTGTCGCCGTGCTTGATAACGTCGAGAGGAACGTCGAACTCGAACCAATAGTGCGTGTTTATCCTCTGCGGCATCCCCACCTTCACGGGCATGTACGGTACGAGTCCACCGTAGAAGTGGGTGGTCTTCGCCTCATCCGTGGAAAGCTGGTGCCCGTTTATCCTGTAGGTAATCGTGTCGTTCGGGTGAGGCTGCACCAACCTGACTCCCAAAGTGACGCTCTCCAGTTCGTCGTCATCAATGGCTGAGTCAAAGTCGTCGCTCACGGGAACCGGTACCGTGACCGTCGTGCCCTGATCGAGTGTGACCGGCAGCACACGCTCCGGGAGATATGGGTCGGGTCTGGCAGTGCGCGGCGCAATGGGATAGTGCTTCGTCTTGCGCGCGTACGCGTCAGGGTCGGCCATTTCCCTCAGCACCTCATACTCGGTGTTCGTGTGGGGCCACTGGAGATCGGCCAGATACACTCCGTCTGCTCCCTCCGCAAGGTAGTTTCCCGCCACTGCCCTCGACATCTCAATCGTGACATCGTGGAAGCGGTCGTCATACGTGTCGCGCCCCATCGGGGGGTAGATTCCGACTCCGGACTCACGCGCTTCCTCGACCATCCAGCCGAAGTGAGGAACCGGGTCTATAATCGTCACGTCTCCGAACGGCGTCACCCAATCGACTATGCCTTCCCGTATCCACGTGCGCACGTCCATCCCGACGTCCAGACATGCCTGCTCGCTCGGATGCACTCGAATTGCAAGGGACAGTTCCCTGCCCTGCCGACGGCCGATGTCGTCGAGCAAGGCGCGAACGCTCCGCATCCATTCGGTGAGGATGGGGATGTTCCGTTCCACCTCGGACGGTTTGAAGAAGACGCGGACATACTCGTCGATCTCCACGCCGTCCGCGCCGTAGCGGTCGCAGACCTCCTCGATTACACGGAGTCGCTCCTCTCTGACATCGTCCCTGGCGAAGTCCAGGGCAGTCGCGGTATACGGCCTATCGGGGTCTTCTTCCCCTATCATCACGTCGGGGTTTTCGTACTTGAGCCTCCCGATGGTGTAGTTGCTGCCTTCGGGTGCGTCCCCGTCGTTGATTCTTATACTGCCGAGCACCCGTATCCCTTTTTCGTGTGCCCGGTCCACGACGACCTGGAATGGGTCGATCCCGCGTTCGAGCGCGGATTCCAAGTTTGCGGCTGCCCGCCACCAGACAAGGCCGTGGTTGTGCTCCGTCGCCTTCTCGCCGAACTTGACCCCGACTTTGGTGTCGTACAGGAACGTCTGGCCCATTCCGGTGCCGTATACCAGGGTGTCGACACCTGTTCCGATGAGGTCGTCCACCGGCTTGCGAAGTTGGTGGAGACTCATTGGAGGGTCGAACCGGTACATCAGGTAATGGCGGGAATCGTGGTAGTAGATCAAGCTTGGTTTCGTCATGACATCCTCCCTGGAGATAGCCGCCTGTTCGCCTCAAGAAATCCCGACTGTGGCGGTATTATACCCACAGCGCGGTCCGCTCGAAATGGCGACATACCTGTGCATTGACCGGAGAGTCCGAAGGGTTGATAGCTTTGGCTTGTGATAACCCAGTCTCATCTCCACGTCTTGTGGAGCGACGCTGTGGTATAGTCGATTGACTTGAGGAAGGAGGCGCTCGTGGAGCATACTCACGACGGGCTTCGGCTGACCACCCTGGCCCACTGCGCGGGCTGAGCGGGTAAGTTCAGTCCAAGCGACCTGGCGCAGGTGCTGCGCCAGCTGCCACCTGTACGTGACCCCAACCTGCTCGTCGGCGTCGACACAGCGGACGATGCCGCCGTCTACCGGTTGACGCAGGACACGGCGCTCGTCCAGACGGTGGACTTCTTTCCGCCGGTCGTGGACGACCCCTATTGGTTTGGGGCAATTGCGGCCGCCAACGCGTTCAGCGATGTTTATGCGATGGGCGGACGGCCCCTGCTTGCCCTCAATGTTGTAGGTTTCCCGGTCGATCTTCCGAAGGAGATCCTCGGCCAGGTACTGCAAGGGGGTGCCGCCAAGGCTGAGGAGGCGGGTGTGCTCATCATCGGGGGGCATACGGTGGACGACGCGGAGCCCAAGTACGGGATGGCGGTGACGGGCACGGTGGAGCCCGGCAAGCAGATCACGAATGCGGGGGCGAGGCCGGGCGACGCGCTCGTGCTGACCAAGCCGATAGGCACCGGCATCATCACGACTGCGGGGAAGCGTGAGCAGGCGAGTTCAGATGTTTTGGAAGGCGCGATAGACGTGATGAGCGTCCTGAACAAAGCCGCTTCGGAGGCAATGGTCACAGTGGGGGTCAATGCGTGCGTGGATGTAACGGGTTTCGGCCTCATCGGGCACCTTCTCGGAATGCTCAATGCGAGCAACGTATCCGCGGAACTCTCATTCAAGAGCGTGCCGCTCCTGGACGGGGCGGAGAGCCTGGCTGCGGACGGAGTCGTTCCCGGAGGAACGCAGCGCAATCGGAACGCGGCAGAGGAATCAGTGGAGTGGCCGACGGAACTTCAGGAGCATGAGAAGCTGCTTCTGTGCGACGCCCAGACATCGGGTGGGCTGCTGATGGCCGTACCTGAGGTGCGGAAGGACGAGCTTCTTTCACAGTTGCAGGGTCGTGGGGTTGAAATCGCAGCCACCATTGGCCGCATCGGCGGCGAGGCCCCGGGTACGGTTAGAGTACTGGCGTAGGGTGGGCATACGGATAATTTGACACGCCACTCGACCCGGCATACTTCAATCTTCGTTTTCGTCGCGCTCGTAGCAGTCGCGTGCTCACAGCCGGAAGGCTCTCAAGCTACTCCAACCCTGCCGACGACAAGTCTGCCGACAGCTTTACCTGTCCCCACGAGCACACCATTTCTGGTCCCGACGTCGACTCACACACCGGAACCCACTCAAAGTCCGACGATTTCCTCCTCTGCCACCCCCGTTCCTACACCAACTTTGGCGCCGTTGGAAACGGCTACATCCACTCCAATGGTCGCACCGACACCTACGAGCTCGCCTACGCAGTCTCCCGAACCTACGGTCACACCGACCGCGACAAGTTCACCCTCGCCGACACCTCTTCCAATCGCCACGAGCGCCCCAACGGTGACATCCACACCGACGACAACCGTCACACCGTCACTGACGCCTGTCCCCACCATCACGCCGATCCCCACAAACTCGCCCACGCAAACACCGACACCATTGCCCACAGCCGCCCCAACCGACACACCTTCACCCACACCTGTTCCCACTGAGACACCCACACCGAGTTCTTTCGTACCCGATGAGGGAGGCGTGATAATCGCCTGCATCTTCTTCGACGGAGTGGCGTCGAGACAGGAGCCGGACGAGTACGTGGAGATCGTCAACACGGGCGAAACCGAGCGAGACCTGGACGGCTGGCGACTCGTGGACGTGTCGGACGATGGCCCGACGTTTACCTTCCCGGCAATTGTCGCCCCGGCAGGCGGGCGCGTCCGAGTGTACACGAACGAGGTGCACGAGGAATGGGGCGGGCTGAGTTTCGGTCGCGGGACGGCAATCTGGAGCAACGGAGAGCCGGACACGGCAGGACTCTACGACGACGCCGGGACGTTGGTCTCGTCAAAGACCTACCCACCGGGGTGTCCGTAAAGGGCGTACAGAAAGCCGATCGCGGTTAGGCCGTCGATCCGTGAAAGGCCCTTCGACAAGCTCAGGGCGAACGGAACTGGCAATCGAGCAACATCCGGCAAACACTCTACGGGGTCACATATCACGTGCAGCCCCAAAGGGGGAGACGGCTGTTTACGAAATAACCCCCTGCTCCCTGCCCGCCTGCTCGAATACGGCGAGGGCGCGGTCGAGCTGCTCTCGCGTGTGGGCGGCAGACATCTGGACGCGGATGCGGGCCTCGCCTCGGGGCACGACGGGGAAGCTGAACGCCACGACGAAGACTCCGCGAGCGTTGACGGCCTGAGCGAGCGCGACATTCTTCTTCTCGTCCCCGATCATGATGGGCACGATGGGATGGTCACCCGGCACTATGTCGAAGCCGAGGTCGTTCATCCTGTTGCGGAAATAGGCCGTGTTCTCGTGGAGTCTCTCGCGCAGCTCGGGGCGGGTCTGGAGTATGTCGAGGGCCGTGAGCGCTCCGACTACGATCGGCGGCGCCAGCGTGTTCGAGAACAGGTACGGCCGGGACCGCTGACGAAGTATGTCGATGATCTCCTTGCGGCCCGTCGTGAAACCGCCCGACGCACCGCCGAGGGCCTTGCCCATCGTGCTGGTAATCACGTCGACGCGGTCGATGACGCCCTGCTTGTCGACACTGCCACGCCCCGTTGGGCCGAGGAACCCGGTCGCATGGGAGTCGTCCACCATGACCATGGCGTCGTACTTGTCGGCAAGGTCGCAGATGCCCACGAGGTCGGCCTCGTCGCCCTGCATGGAGAAGACGCCGTCGGTGGCGATCATGCGGAAGCGGGCGTCCTGCGTCTCCTTCAGCTTGTCCTCGAGGTCCTCCATGTCGTTGTGCTTGTATACCTTGCGAGTGGCCTTGCAGAGCCGGACGCCGTCTATGATGCTCGCGTGGTTGAGGGCGTCGCTGATGATGGCGTCCTCCGGTCCGAGCACCGTCTCGAACAGGCCGGTATTCGCATCGAAGCATGAGGTGTACAGGATCGTCGCTTCGGTGCCGAACCAGCCCGAAATCTTGTCCTCGAGCTCCTTATGGATGTCCTGCGTGCCGCAGATGAACCGCACCGACGCCATGCCGAACCCGTGCGTCTTGAGGCCCTCGACGACGGCCTGCTCAATCTCCTCGCTGTCCGCCAAGCCGAGGTAGTTGTTGGCGCACATGATGAGCTCGTGTCCCGTGGACGTATCGACCTCCGCGCCCTGCGGGGTCCTGATGATCTTCTCATCCTTGTACAGGCCGCTCTCCCGAATGGAATCGAGCTCGTCCTGCAGGAAGTCCTTAACTGCGGTGTATGCCATGCGGCTCTCCTTCGATTAATGAAATTCGCTGCGTCAAAGGGTAGTCCGCGCTACGCGGGATTGCAACGCGAGAGGAGCAGGGATGCTTCACTCTTCCTTCGTTTAGACGGACGCACCAGCCATCATGAGTCCACGAATCGGGATCAGCCGCTGCGCCAGCGGGTCAACTCCCAAGAAGGCGTTTTCGAGGGCGATTGCTCCGAGAAGTGGAGGAGTACCCTCGTCGTTGAACAGCACCTGGGTGATAATCTCTTGATCCTCAACTCGCACCCGCGCGTATCCCACGTCCATTGTCCTGACTTCCCCCTGGGCGAATTGAAACGCCTTGCGTGTGGTGGGTTCCACGCCAAGCCGCCTGAGAACCGACGCGGGGACAGCGGTCATGGTCGCACCCGTGTCCACGAGGGCGCTCACCGTAACCCAATTCTCGGCCGTTGTGCCGCCGATCTGTACTTCCACCTGAAATGTGCCCAACCTGTATGCCTTTGCTCTTCGGAATACGGATTGATGTGGTTGGTATCAGTATACAGTGACGGGGATTACCCTGCCGACCTGAAGAGCATCTACACAGCCGACATACCCAGTAATTGGTCGGATAACAGCAGTGTGGAACTCACCCGCTCGGCACGAGGTACTTCCTTGGGATCTCAGCGCCGACGGTGTATTGGATTCGGCCGATGCGGACCATCTGGTAGACGTTCACGCGGAAGTCGGGGTTGATGCAGGCGTGCATGTAGGCGTCGCGCTCGGAGACGCCATACTCGGTGACCATCCACTCCATGAGGTTTTCGATGGCGCTCTTGACCGCGTCTTCCAGAGGCCGGAAGGAGTATAGGGCGACGATGGAGTCGTCCTTCTCCAGGCGCACGAACGGGATTTTCTTGTTCTTGATGACGCGGCATGAGAGGGTCAGTTCACCACGGGTCTCGTCCGCCGTGCCATAAAACTCGGTGTCGCCCTGGCTGGCGTGAACGTCTCCTACATAAAGCAAGCCGCCCTCGTGGTAGACATTCAGGTACACGCGAGTGCCCTCTTTGACGTCGCGCACGTCGAGATTGCCGCCCCAAGGCCCCTGCCCGACGGCGCTGGTCTCCACTTCGCGGTCGGGCGCTGTGCCGATGGTGCCGATCATTGGGGCAAGGTCCCACGTGATCTTATCGTTGAACACTCCCTTCCCGTCGCTGGTCGTACCGCTCGGCCCCGGAAGGTGCTTGATGATGTGGACGAACGGCCCCCTCAGAGACTGCCACTTGTACGAGTCTCCGAGGGGACTCTGTCCGGGTCTGAAGTTCGTGAATCCCTGGTCGTCGACGATGATCCGCTCGACGGTGACCTCCAGCAGGTCGCCGCGCTCGGCACCCTCGACGAATACCGGGCCGCCGATGGGATTGCCCTTCGGCGGCTCGAAGTTCCGCGTCGGGAAGTCCATGATGTGCGGGGCAACGTCTGCCGACCGCACCTGGCCGGAACCGGCGTCCTCGGTCTCGACGACGAAGCTCTCGCCCTGAGCGACACGCAAGAGAGGCTCGTGGCGATGATCGAACTCATACTTCATCGCCTGGTCACGGGTTATTCTCTGCATCTTGCTTGTCGCTCAGGTTGTTGAACTCGCTAGCATTTGTCAGACGCGATGTGGGGGCACTCCAGGAAGTTGGTGCTTCCGTACTTCACCGACCTTCTGCCGGGATTATTGAAGTTGTCGATTCCATCCTCAAAGTACCACAGCGGGGACTCATAGCTGTAGTAGTCGTGCGCCCCAAAAGTCGTCGATATGTTTCGCAGGTTGTTCCTCTTGAAGAAGACTCCCGGCGCACCTCCAGTGAACCCAACCGTGCCGAGGTGATAGGTGTTTTCCAAGTTCAGCCTGAAGAGTGCCTTACCGTTTTCGACCCGTCCCGGGTCCAGCATCTGATACTGCTTCCCGTCCTTGTAAAGGCCTTGCATCTCCATCAGGAAGCCGTCAGGATCTGCCGGGTACCGGCCCTGTGGCGCCAGCGGCAGAAACTCGTTCTCCGAGCAGGATGGGCACTCAACGGCTGCCGCGCCGACCGGCGCCATACCCTGCACGCCTCCGGTCTCAAAATACCTGCCCATCTCTCGTCCTGGGCCGCTGGCCCGATACGGGAGGAATTGAGTCCAGTACCAGGGGTTCGTCATGAGTGACATGGCCCTCATGCGGATCGGGGCCTCTTCCGTTCCAAATGCCCGGTTCCGCCCTTCTTTGAAGTCCAACTTGACGCCCATGTCCGCCCATTGAGACTGCATCAGTTCCGCAACAGGCATGAAGTTGGCCCTGAACTCAGAGAAGATCTCCACATTCCCAGTGCCGTCAAGCCGGTTCCGGAACCCGTCCCCGTCCGTGTCTACCAGTCCAAGACCGTCCAGGATTTCGTTGGCCCTCGCAATGTCGCGCACAGCCAGATGTCCGGGCCACTCGTCCCCGGGATAGTACGGCGTCGCCGGATGCGGCGCCCACGCTTGAGGCGTGCCAAGCCCAAGGTAGACCAATTGGTTGATCGCGCTGCGGTCCATGCTCAGGGACAAGGCCTCTCGGAACTCCTTCGTCCGGAACAACTGGCCCAGTTCAGGATCAAGGTTGAACTCCGGGTTGATCTGAAGTCCGGCGTCGTTGCCATGCGTCTTGGTCCAGCGGCCGACGCTATAGTCGCCCTTTTCCATGTGTGAGAAATACAAGGGGACCTCGGCCAGCACAAAGTCTCCGGCGTAAGGCCCATCCGTTTCCCCGTTCATCGACCTGAAGACGGATGTCGTGATATTCTCCGCCTTGTTGTAGGTGTAAGTGTCGAGGTACGGAAGCTGGTTGCCGACCGGGTCGACACCGTGGAAGTAGGGGTTGGCGCACAGTTTTTCCTGATCGTCCGCCCCTCCGTCGCAGAGGTAGAAAGCGTGCGTGACGGGAATTTCGGCATCGTAACGAAGGCTGTACTTCGACTTCCAGACCTGTGTCCAGTCCTCGTGTCCAGCCTCCGTCATGAGCTTCTTGTATTCGGCGGGGTCCGCGTACTTCGGATGGAATTTCTTCGAGAAGTGGAAGGGCTCGAAGAAGCATGAGGTCATGCGAGTACAGCCTTGACCAGCCGCCAGTCTAGCGGCTTCTATGAAGGTGAAGTTGGGATTGTCAAAGCTAAGCGTGAAGGTATGGTCATCGATCTTAGTGAACTTGACAGGTTCACCGGTCACGGGGTCCTGCAGAACACCGGGCACGACCGGGAAGAGTTCCGTGTTGTAGTTGAGGTCCTCACTCCAGGCCCACTCACCGTCCTGCATGGTGAACGGCGTGCCATCGGACCACTTCAGGTCTCTTCGGAGCGTCACGGTGTAGACCCGTCCGTCCACGCTCGTGCTGAAGGACTTGCACGTGGCAGGGTAGTAGCTCAGTCCGTCGTTATCCCATTCCGCGCACGTGCCGCCTACCGCGAGACCGGTCATGATGTTGTTGTAAAGACGGCTGCCCCATAGTCGTGCGTCTCCACCGTAGATGCCTATCTCATCAACAGGCGGGTAGACGAAGACATCCTCAGGATGAGGGAGACGCTCTTCGACCGGAGGCAGAGAGCCTTCTCTCACCATCGCCGCGAATCGCGGGTTTTCTCTGAAACTCGTAGGTCTAGGACTGTACCCTTCGCCGTAGAGTATTGGGACGCCCGGCTCCTGTATGGGAGGTATGTACTCAGCCGCGGTCATTGCACCCTCTTCAGATGCAGGCGCCGACCGAGCCGCTGCAGAGGGGGCCGAACCTGAAACTTGAGGCGCTATCGGCGCTTCAGGCAGCGTAGCAGGCCGTGCCGGCGCCGCTTGCTGAGGGGCCTGCGGCGCTTGAACCTCTACGGCCTCTATAGCGGGAGCCGGTTCGGGAACAACTGCAGGCGCAGCCGCCCGAGCGGCCTGCGGCGCAGCCGGGTTCTCAGGCTCCTGGACCTCGCAAGCCAGAGCCGCAGTTACGGCGAGACAGGCCAATATCAGTACGAACAGGTTCTTTCTCGTTACCGTATACGACATCTTCCTCCTCCTTCGGGTACTTCGGTGCCTCTATACAAGCCGCACTTCGAGTCGGATGGTATCTGTGGCTAATCCGGGTTTGATGTCGACGGTCAGGCTTTCATTCGGACGACCGAACAATTATCCGGTGAAGGTTAAGACGTCTGACCCTTGGTACGCGAGCAGTTGTTCACTCCGTTGCTCCAAATGTGGGTTTCTCTTCGCCGTGTGCGGCATTATACCAATTCGCCGTGAGTCTTTCATCACGGACGAATAAGGAGGAGTCTCGGAGGGAATTCATGCGGAATCAGTCTCAAATGGCTGTGGCATCGACAGTGTACCGTCACGAACGCCAATTGATCGTGATGCAGAATCAAGCCGGCAAGGGCGACGGCTGTGAAAGAGAGTCCGCACTCCTGTGAAGGAGTTTTCCGCCTAACCGTTGTCAGACGACTTGACGCTGCGGAAGGGGTGGATCCAGTTCGCGAGGGATCGGGGATTACGGGACTGAACCCAGAGCTTGCCCCTGCCCGAGAATTCCATGATGATCTGGTCGGAGAAGAGGAACGAGCGGATTTTCCTGGCGCGTGTCAGCCGGTAGTCGAGTGATGAGTCCCAGGCGACCGCGTGGCCGTTGTCGACGATGTATCCGCCATCCACCTCGATCTCCTGGATGTCGCCGTAGGCGCTGAAGAACAGCGTTCCCTTGCCTGACACGCGGAGGATGAACATACCTTCGTTGAAGAGCCCGCGCAGGCCCTGGAAGTCGGAATTCGTGGTTACGCCGGGTGAGGAAGCCAGATACGCTCCCTTCTCCAAGAGGAGTTCTTCGCCGTCCATCTCGTAAGCCAGAATGTCGCCGGGTTGTCCCTGTGTGAGGCCGATGGCGCCGGGCGCGCCCTCCGCCTCGTAGGTGTTCTGGAAGAAGCTCTCGCCGCCGAGGACCGTTCGGCTGAGGCCCGACATTATGCCGCCCCTCACGGACGTCTCCGCTCGCATGTTGTCGGTCATCCATGCCATCGCCCCCGACTCGGTAACGAGCTGCTCACCGGGGTGGAGGGTGACCTCCGCGAGACTGTAGCTTGGCCGCGAGTGGATGAAGTAGTCCATTACGAATTCCTGTCCGGGAGCAACGGTCCGAGCGTCCTGCCGAACTCGTCCGGGTTATGGCTCTGAACGTAGACACGCCCATATCCGCTGAAGTGGAGGACGATTCCCTCGCTGGTCAGGAACGAGGATATCCAGCTTCCTCCGGCCTTGCCGACCGAGTAGTCCAATGAGTCCTCGAACGCCACGACGTGCCCCGTATCGATGGTGAGACCGCCCTGCACTTCCAGCTCCGTGATGGTCCCGAAGGCGTTGACCAAAAGCGGCCCCCTGCCCTCAACGGAAAGGAAGGACAGCGATTCACCGGAGAGCATCCCGCGCAAGCCCTGGAACTGGGTGTCTATGTTCAGTTCTACCCCGGAGCCGAGGTAGCTGCCTCCGGCGCAGACCCAGCGCGCATTGCCGTCGCAATCGATCAGAGCGACCTGACCCTGCAGAATCGGCGCAAGTCCGATCTCGGCGTCCTGGTCGTCCGTCACGCTGTACCGTGAGAAGAAGAAGTGCTCCCCTGCGATCATCCTCTTGATGCCCGACATGATGCCGCCGGAGCTGCGGCTGCGGGTCGTCACGTCGATGTCCACGTTGTCGGACGCGCGGAACATCGCCCCCGCCTCGGATACGAACTCTTCCGTCGGGTCCAGATGCACGAGGGCCGAGCCGAAGGCGCCGTTGTCATGAATGTCTATGTGCATCTTGCAGCGTTTCCTCTCGATACCTGCCGTTGAGCTATACGCTGAAGGGCGTCAGCCATGAGGCCAACCCCGGCATCGTTCGTGTTTGCAGGTAAATGGTCCCGACGCCGGAGAACTTCATCACGAGGCCCTCCCCGGAGAGGAGGGTACTCTTGATACCTCCCATACCCTGAATGGAGTAGCTGAGGGACGGCTCCCATGCGACCACGTGGCTCGTATCGACAATGAACGACCCGTCGATCTTCTTCTCGATGATCGAGCCGTAGGCGTTGAAGAACAGCTCCCCACTGCCGCTGCACTCCATGAGGAACAGCCCCTCGCCGGAGAAGAGCGCCCGCCCTCCGCCGAACTTCGTGCTCAATTCCACGCCCGGAGTACACGCCATGAATGACCCACCGGTAAGCATGAATGAGTCACCGTTGAGCGTCCTCTGCAAGACCGATCCGGGCTGGACGGGAGAGAAGGCGATCTTCCCACCCTTGTCGGTGGAATACTCGCCAACGAAAAGCGACTCGCCACCCGTGAACTTTCGAATGAGGGCGCTCACGAAACCGCCAAGCAAGCGGGCCTTCGACTGAATCCCGGAGTCCATCCACGCCATCGAGCCGCCCTCGGCGATGAACCGCTCGCCCGGGCCCAACTCCACCCACAACTGGCCGTAATCGGGATTGCCCGCAATGTCGATCTTCATGAGAGCATCGTATCTTCGATTCCATTCGGGTGTCAATCAGATTTTCGATTAGGTGAGTGTTCAGAGTTCACGAGGTGAACAGCCCCCACCCCTATGGATACTCGCTTTCGCGGGTATGACGGTGGCTGTGAGCGTTGTGCGCTCTCACAAAGTCTGAACAGTTACTCGATTAGCACGTCCATAGCATTGGACGCGGTACGTGTACGCTTCGTTGTCCTTCTGGTACTCTTTCCCGCGGAGAGATGACTGCCATGACCAATGTCTATGAAGACTCGATCGTGATTGATGGACTGAACACCAGCAACTGGGACTCGGAGCGTGCTTTCGAGGGGATCTACGCCGGACGTGTAACCGCGTTCAACGCCACGATAGCCATATTCGAGAAATTCCACGAGGCGATGGACAACATCGTCGGATGGTATGAGCGACTCGACAGGCTATCGGATCTCATGACGCCCATCACCTCGGTCGAGGACATCCACGAGGCGAAGCGCATTGGCAAGAGCGGCGTGGTATTCGGATGGCAGAACGCCTCGCCGATCGAGAATAATCTCGATCACCTGGAGACGTTCCACAGGCTTGGCGTGCGTGTCATACAGATCACATACAACGAGCGCAACCTCCTGGGCAACGGGTGCTACGAGCGGGTAGACGACGGTCTCAGCAATTTCGGCGTCGATGCCGTCAAGGAGATGAACCGGCTTGGAATCCTGGTCGATCTCTCGCACGTCGGCGACCGGACGACCCTGGAGGCGGCAGAGGTGTCCGACAAGCCCGTCGCCGCCACCCACGCCAACGCCCGCTCGTTCGTCGACCACCCGCGCAACAAGACCGACGACGCCCTCAAGCTCATCGCCGAGAAGGGCGGCATCATCGGCAGTACCTGCTGGCCGCCGTTCCTCCCGAACAAGTTTGAATCGAGCCTGCAGGACTACGGCGACGCCATCGACGACATGGTCGAGCGAGTCGGCATCGACTACGTGGGCATAGGCACCGACTACACCATCGACCAGACGAAGGAGTGGTTCGACGTGCTCCTTTCACAGCAGGGAACGAAGTGGAATCCCCGCAGGCTCAACTACCCCGACACGGTGACGCACCCCGTCGGCATCGAGACGCCGGACAAGTTCCCTTCTATCGCGGACGAATTGGACAGAAGAGGCTATGGCTCGGAGGATATTACGAAAGTGCTGGGCGGGAATTTCATGAGAGTCTTCGGGGAGGTCTGGAACTGAGGAACGGCAGCATACGAGATAGACGATTCTCTGCTGTTCGCAACCGGGGGTTCTGATAACTTCCTCTTAATCGACCAATCGCTCATGTCGGTTGCCACCGACACCGCTAATCATGAAAATGTGTCGACGCAGAAGAAGGGCAACCACAAGGGTTGCCCCTACGATGGGTCGGCCGGGGATATTTTCGTACCAATCGTTCATGTCGGGTGCCACCGACACCACTAATCATGAAAATGTGTCGACGCAGAAGAAGGGCAACCACAAGGGTTGCCCCTACGACGGGTGAGGGTATTTTCGCACCAATAATCGTGCGGTAAACAAGGTTGCCGCCGCAGGAGATAGGATTTGAGGCGCGGGGGCCACACTAATCCGAATCCAGGGAGCATTGACCGAATGAACCATGATCCACGAAGACGCATCGAGATCGAAGGCGCATACAACGTCCGCGACATCGGCGGATACGAAACGGCGGATGGCCGGACTACGCGATGGGGCAAGTTCCTTCGCGCCGACAACGTGAGCACCCTGCCGCAGCACTCGCAGGACATGCTCACCTCCACGTACGGCGTGCGAACGGTGATCGACCTCCGCAGGCAGGGGGAGATCGACGGACAGCCTGACAATGTGCTCAGCAGGTCGCCGCACGTTCGGTATAGGAATATCGACATCGTTGGGGACATGGTGTTCGATCAAGTCAACAGTGAAGAGCCACGCGCCAGGATTCACGGGAGCTACCGGAACATGCTCGACCGTCGGGGAGAGAAGTTCGGCGAGGCACTCAGAGTGCTCGCAAGGCCGAGGATGCTGCCGGCGATGTACCACTGCATGGGCGGGCAGGACCGGACGGGCCTCATCTCCGCGATGCTCTTGAGTCTTGCCGGTGTGCCGGACGAGACAATCGCCGCCGACTATACCCTGACGGCCGAGTTCCGCATCTATGCGTATCTCGGCCCTGATCCCGAGGAGCCGGGCGCCGACCCGGCAGACTACACACCTGAGGCATACCGGGCGCGGAACTGCCCGCCGGAAGTCATGCTCGATACGCTGGGCTACCTTAATGACAAATACGGTGGAGTCGAAGCCTACGTGCGTTCGATAGGCGTGACCGATGACGATATCGCGGCCCTGCGCGCGGCTCTAATCGAATAGCCGCGCGGGTCCGGCGTCATCCCGGGGCCGGTCAAGCGCGGGCAACGTCCGGTTTGAAGATTCCGGCGCACTGTGACACCATATCGGCATGAGAATCGGTGAGTTCGAAGTAGTAGAGCCGGTACCTGAGTTGGAGGACGCCATAGCTGTGGCGATGCTCAAGCCGTGGGTCGACGTGGGCAGCGCCGGCACGCTGACCCTCAAGATTCTCGAACGCCAGATGACGGCCACGGAACTCGGCCGATTGGCCCGCCCCGGCAAGTTCCTCGACTTCACACGCGAACGGCCGGTCATGAAGTGGGTCGACGGCATCCGGTCGCTGGACATTCCCAACAGTGTCATCACCTATGCCCGCGACCCTGCAACCGGGCGTGACTTTCTCTTCCTCCATCTCCGTGAGCCGCACATGTACGGAGAGGACTACTGCGACGCCGTTGTAGAACTGGTCAAGCGTTTCAACGTCGTCGAATACTGCCGGATCGGAGGCATGTACGACCAGGTGCCACATACACGCCCGCTCAAGATCACGGGCAGCCTCCCCGACAAGCACCTCGATCGCCTCACCGGGTTGACGTCTCCGAGGACCAACACCTACCAGGGGCCGACGAGCATCGTGAACCTCATCGGGGAGGGTCTCGAAGACGCAGGCATCGAATCGTCCAGCCTGATGGTGCACCTGCCGCACTACGTCCAACTCGATGAGGACTACATGGCCACGGCTCGACTTCTTGAGGCCCTGTGCGCGATGTACGGCCTGCCGACCTTCCTCGCCAACAAGACGCGCGGCGAACGGCAGTACGAGCAGATCGAGCGCGCCCTGGCGGGCAACAACGAGGTCCGCACTCAGATCACGCGGATGGAACAGTCCTACGACGAGGAGATCCCGCCGGAGGCTGACGACAAGCCGGATGCAGTCGCCCTTCCCGAGAACATGGAAGAGTTCCTCCGCGAGGTCGTCGGAGACGAGGAATCGGAAGACAAGGGATAACAGTCCCGCGGTCCATATCCTCGCGAGAATCACAGGTTCGTGTGATGCTACTGCCGGACGGCTGTAATATTGTAAGTGTGCATGCCTGTTTAGGCGCTTGACACTCTCGCCGGAAGATACTATCGTTAGACTTGTCCCCAAAACCAAGGGCGGACCATAAAAGGAGGTCATCCAATGGAGAGGATTGGAATGCTGGGCATAGGAGTCATCCTCGTCATCCTCGGCATAGTTCTACGGTGGAACCTTATCGACTTTCTCGTCGACCTTACCGGACTCATCCTGCTCGTCGTCGGCGTCGTGCTCATCGTACTCGGGCTGATCAAGATGTTCTCCGGGAAGTCCCAGACCGACTACTAGGCGCTCTCTCAAGAGTTTGTTGCGAAGTGCTTTCCGGGACATCTTAAGGTGATTATCACCCGCTCGTCCTGAGCCTGTCGAAGGGCGGTTCATGGTTCGACAAGCTCACCACGAACGTGGTTCACGGACTTCGGAAACACCCTCTAAAATATGGTGGGGTCCGGGGAATTCACCCCCGACGGGCTGCGATGCCAACGATCCCGTAAGAGGAAAACGTCTGTGCCGTGGCCTGCTGCGCATGTAGGGTCTTTTCATTCAAGGTATAATGGATGCCAGACCCGAAGCCCCGGCTTCAGAATTGAGAGAGCGGGAGGAAGTACCATGGGGATGCTATCGAGGATGTCGACCGTCGTTAAGGCGAAGATGAACCGCATCATCGACAACGCCGAGGACCCGAAGGAGACGCTCGACTACGCATATGAAAAGCAGCTCGAAATGCTGCGTGACGTCAAGCGGGGCGTCGTGGAGATGGTCACTGCGAAGCGCCGTCTCGAGCTTCAGGCCAAGAAGGCACGGGAAAACGTTAGCAAGCTGGACGACCAGGCCCGCAAGGCGCTGGGGATGGGAAGAGAAGACCTTGCGCGCGTCGCCCTCGAACGCAAACAGACAGCCCTGGCGGAGCTCGACGGTCTCGACCAGCAGATCGTCGACATGGAGCAGGAGCAGGAGAAGCTGACTGCGGCCGAGCAGCGCATACAGGCGAAGGTGCATGCGTTCCGCAACCGGAAAGAGGTTATCAAAGCCCAGTACACAGCGGCCCAAGCGCAGGTACGAATCGGGTCAGCCCTCTCCGGGCTCTCGGAGGAGATGGGTGATGTCTCACTGGCCGTCGAACGGGCAGAGCACAAGACCGAATCAATGAAGGCCAGAGCCGGCGCGATCGACGAGCTTGCGGCGGCAGGCGTGTTAGACGACCCACTTGGCGGAGGGCAGGACGACATCGACCGTGAGCTCAGCAAGCTCTCTGCATCAGCCGGTGTCGAGTCTGAGTTGGCCGCCCTCAAGGCGTCCGTCGGCACGAGTGACCAGAAACAGCTTTCGGGAGGGCAGTCATGATTATCCGAATACTCACGGAGGGACAGTGGCGCTTCCCTGCTACGATGCTCGACGACCTCAACGACATCGACAACGCCATCGTGGATGTTTTGGCCGAGGATGACGAGGGGGAGTTTCGCAACCTCCTTGACAAGATGATCGCAATGGTCAAGGACAACGGCACTCCCCTGGAACTCGACGAGTTGGAAGAGTCCGACGCCATCATCCCTGAGCCGGACATCACGTTGGAAGAGGCGAAGGAGTTGTTCATAGGAACCGGAGTGGTGCCGGGGTAGGTTTGAGCGTAAGTCCCCTGTTGCCGGATCACAGTCCACAACAGGCTCAATGATCAGCCTAAACAAAAAGGCTCCGTTAGATCGGGGCCGTTTCTCTTTTTGACTTCGACTCGGCCGGACTCCTACCGCCCCTCGCACTCCGATAGGAACGCCGTTAGCTCGGCGACCAACTCGTCCGGTCGCTCCTCCGGGATGAAGTGACCGCAGTCTAGCGGCTTGCCGCGCACGTCGTGGGCGCGCTCGCGCCAGACGGTGAGCATGTCGAGGCTCTTGCCGGTCTGCCAGCCTGGGCGCTTTCTCATGTCCGCGCCCCACAGCAAGAGGACAGGACAATCCATCTTTCGCCCGCGGTCGACCTCGTCGTGCTGGAGGTCGAGGGCGACGCCACGGTAGTCGAGGCAGGTCGCCCGGACCGTGTCGGGGTTATCGAAACATCGGAGGTACTCGGCGTATGCCTCTTCGGTGATCGAGCCTTCCACTGCCGTCCAGCGCTCCAAGAGAAAGTCGAGGTAGAACTTCGCGTTGCTGCCGATGAGCGTCTCCGGGAGAGGCGGGGGCTGACGCATCAGGTGCCAGTGGAACCACGCGAAGGACAGGTCGGCGTCCATGTTCTCAAACGCCGCTTGGGAGGGCACAACGTCGAGGGACGTGAAGCTCCTCACCCGTGAAGGATGATCAAGCGCCATCCGGTGGCCGACTCGCGCGCCCCGGTCGTGTCCCACCACGTGGAACGACTCGAAGCCGAGTTGCAGCATAACCTCCACCTGATCATTGCCGGTGGTGCGCTTGCAGTAGACGCTCAGGTCGCCGTTGGGGGCCGGTGGCTTGTCACTGTCGCCGTAACCCCGCATGTCGGGCACGACGACGGTGTACCGCTCAGCGAGGGCAGGAGCGACCTTGTGCCACATCACGTGCGTCTGAGGATAGCCGTGCAGGAGCAGCAGCGGCGCGCCGCTGCCCGCGTACCGCAGGTTGATGCCGACGCCGTTGGCGTGGAGCTTGGTGTGTGTGAAGCCTTCGAACATGATTTACTCTCCGGATAGTAGCGGGACGGCGGAGTCCGCAAAACTGAACAAAATCAGGAACCTTCATTCTTAAGATACAATCGACACACAGCACTCAGGTACTCGTGCGCGGTCGATTTGGATCCATTCAAGCTAGGTCAGTAATGGTTCAGTCCTCCAGCCGAATAGATAGCGTCCTTTCCATCATGGCGCGGCGAGCCCCGGCGACATAACTTCCTACAATCCCCTCCAGATCAAAACGGCGGACGAAATCGTCGAAATCGATCAGGCTAACTTCATCTGTTGCCGACTCCGACTCCGCAGGGTAATCTGCCGGTGCTGGCGTCGCAAGGTACTCAGCAATCCCACCCCCTCTGGTTCGCGCCTGAGGGGAAACGTCCGTCTGTACGTGACCTTCTGAAACACTGCGAGAGTCAAAATTCGTACAGCCAGGGTGGAAAAGACATCTCCATGGAATCACTCCTGGCATCTGGTGGATTGATTGGAAGTTGTTCGGAATGTGTCCTTCTTGCGCTAGACGTGCAACTTCCAGCGGAACAAGCGTGCAACCCATTTGGGGAGCATTAGGACTCTCGATACAACATTGCCAGTACGGATCGATGGTCATCCGTCCTACGTTATTGTAAAGGCAATACAGGGGAACGGCACCTATGTAGGCTGCAAAGTCCTGAAGTGCATCTATTTGATAGGGAGGACTGCTGGGGTATTTCAGCCTGCCATACGTATAGCCTTGCGAGTGATCGATCCTCATCTTTTTCGCTTGGACGACATAGATCGCATGACGCCCACTGGGCCTGTTAATGATCCACATCCAGTCGAACCCGACGAACCGTTCCTTTACCTTCGTGACTCTCCCGACCCCGACTTCATTGGAGGCACGTCTCGCGATTTCCAGTGCGGTCAAGTCCGATATCGTATCCTCGGAGAATCCAAGACGTAAACTTCTGGCGTGGCCAAGCCAGTCCCACGCCGACTCTGCCAAGGACTCGAACAGCCTGAGTGCCCGCTTGCTACCCATCGCTCTTCTAGGTCGAAGCCTGCTCATCTATGCCTACAGTCACTCCCAAGTTTCTGACTTGTACAACTTGCGTCCCCTACTCGAACTCCACGGGGTTGACGACGGTGAACTCGCGGTGGGCGAGGTGGCTGCGGACGAAGGTGACGTTCTCGTCCCACCACTCGCTACCGTACATGGCGGCTTCCTTGCGCTCGATGTCGTCGGCGTCCTCGAACGTGCGTATCCACGTGAACTGAGTGCCCTCGTCGTTCACCCACGCCGACTCGACACCGATGCCCATGCTCCGGCACAGCGGGACGATGTCCTCGCGAAAGACCTTCAGCCAGTCGTCCATCATGCCCTTATTGATCGTGTACGTTCTCAGCTGAGCAATCATGTTGTTCTCCTTGTCGTAGGGTCACCATAGCGGTGAATGTCGCCGAAGTGTATCACGCCGAGTGGAGCATGGGAGTGGTACCATGTGCCCTGCCCGGAGGACTCACAACGCATGATAATCGACTCTCACGCATACTGTTTCGAGCCCGCCGACAGCCCACGTGGGTACGCTTCCGGAGAGGAGCACCTCCGCTGGGTGCAAAGGGCGCAGGCGGGTCACCACCAGCCCGCCTTTCGCCTACGTGATCGGGCAGAAGGCCCGTCCGACGTGCTCGATCCGAACAAGGCCGACCTCGACGACCTGCCGGACGTGAACTTTCGCATCGACAAGGCGGCAGGGCGCGTTCTCTGGGACTACCGGGATGAGACCTATACAAAACACTTCTACCCGCCCAACCTGCGCAATCTGGAGTTCACGCCGGACAGTATGATCGGGGAGATGGACTACGCGGGCATCGACAAGGTCCTGCTTCACACGAACGCCATGCTGGGGCGGAGCAACGAGTACCAGGCAGAGTGCGTGGCGCAGTACCCCGACCGCATCCTGTCGATGGCATTGCTCGACGAGCGTGAGATTCACGAGGACGTTGACGCGGTAATCGAGGGCGTCACGACGGCCATTCAAGACCTCGGCCTGCACGCGATCAAGTTCGGCTCCGCCGGGTACACCGCCAGCGATGAGCCGTGGGACAATGGGCCATATTCCCCGTTTTGGGAGGCGGTCTCCATACTTGGCGTGCCGGTCTTCTTCACGCTGAGCACCGGTCCCGCACGAGCGAGCGAGGCACATCCCGACGCCTACGGAATGGAGAACTACATCGGCGAGCTCCGCATCCTCGCGCACCTCATGGAGCGCTACCCCGACATGCTCTGCAGCATCACGCACGGGTTCCCATGGCGCGTCTACCTTGAGGGCGACCGCATAGTCCTGCCGGAAGAAATATGGGAGCCGTTCGCGAACCCGAACCTGAGCTTGGAGGTATGCTTCCCCGTCCGCATCGGCGACATCTACGACTATCCCTACCGTGAGGTCTGGCCGACGATGGAGGCGATGGTCGAGCGGATCGGCCCTCAACAACTGATGTATGGCACGGACATGCCGTTCCAGAACCGCTTCTGCACGTACCGGCAGTCGCGCGACTGGCTTGAACACCACTTCGCGCCCGCCACCGGACTGAGCGACGATGACCTAGCCCTGATAATGGGAGGCACCGCCGCGCGGGTGCTCGGGGTGAGCGATGGGTGACGCGAGCCTCTGGAGTCTTCTTGGCACCGATGGCGGGCACATCGAGGTCGTGGAGTATCGCCCCGAATGGGCCGAGATATTTGAGCGCGAACGGAGGGCCATCATCGAAGAGTGCCGGCCATGGGTGATGGAAGTACACCACGTCGGGAGCACGTCTGTTCCCGGGCTGGCGGCCAAGCCGATCTTGGATATCATGCCGGTCGTTGCCAATCCGATTGATGGAGAGAGCGCCGTTGGGCCGATGGCTACACTTGGATATCGGTATAGAGGAGAGAACGGACTTCCAGGACGATTCTATTTCGACAAGATCGTGGAAGGACGCGCGGTGGTACATTGCCACATGTACCACCAAGACCATTCGGATGTGCGTAAGTTAGTGACATTCCGAAATCAACTCAGAACTGACTCGGTGACGGCCATGGCATACGAGCGCCTGAAGCGGGAGTTGGCGTTGAAGTATAGAGACGACCGTCCGACGTACACCGACGCAAAAGGCGCTTTCATCAGAGAGATCACCGCAGCGGCCCTCACAGAATCATAGGGCAGACAGGAGAAGGAACGATGATTATCGACTCTCACGCATACTGCTTCGAGGCGCTTGACAGTCCACGCGGGTACGACTCCGGCGAGGACCACCTGCGATGGGCGCAGGCCGCGAACGCCTCTCACCATCAGCCGGCGATGCGGATACCTGATGGGGAACTTGGGCCGTCCGACGTGCTCGACCCTGAGGGCACGCACGACATCGACAATCTCCCCGACCTGCGGTTCCGCGTCAACAAGCCGAGGGGGCGAGTCGTCTGGAACTGGGAAGGACGGGAGTACACGAAGTATTTCCTGCCGCCGAACCTGCGAAACACGGAGTTCACGCCGTTCAGCCTCGACTGCGAGATGCACTACGCGGGAGTGGACGCAGTCCTGCTGCACACCGACCCTGCTCTGGTGCGGGATAGCTCGTACCTCCAGGAGATCGTCGAGCGCTTTCCAGGCAGGATGTACGCGATGGCTCCGGTCGAGGAGTGGCGCATCATCCCGGAAACCGACGCCGTGATCGCCGAGACCGTCCGGGCCATCGAGGAGCATGGGCTTCACGCCGTCAAGTTCATCCCGCCCCTGTGCTATCGGACGAGCGACGAGGCGTGGGACGACGGGCGATATCGCCCGTTCTGGGAGGCCGTGACCGAGCTCGACGTGCCCATCTTCTTCACGCTCGGCGCGGGGCCGGACGACCTCAAGGGCGTCACGCGGACGAAGGCTCAAGAGCAGCGGGGCTACCTCGACGAGCACCGGACGCTCATGCGCTGGATGGAGCGGTACCCGGACGCGGTGTGCAGCCTGACGCACGGGTTCCCGTGGCGGACGTTCCTCGACGACGAGCAACTCGCCATCGTGTTGCCGGACGAGATATGGGAGCCGTTTTCCAACCCCAATGTCAGTATCGAGGTCTGCTTCCCCGTGCGGCTCGGCGATATTTTTGAGTATCCCTACCGCGAGGTGTGGCCGACGTTGTCAGATATGCTGGAACGCATCGGAGCAGCGAACCTCATGTGGGGCACGGATATGCCGTTCCAGAACCGCTTCTGCACCTACCGACAGTCGCGTCAGTGGATTGAGGGGCAGTTCGCGGACTGGGCCGGGCTGAGCGCGGACGATCTGTCGCTGTTGATGGGGGGAACGGCGGTGAGGGTGCTGGGGGTGTAGCCTGCCCAATACCCGATACGGGGCCACGAGGGTGTATCACCCTCACCCTAGCCCTCTCCCGCGAACGGGAGAGGGGATTTTCGTATCACACGCGTCACCCACTAAATTGGTACAGGTTTATGCCGAATGTAAGTATTCAGAGTTGGTGAGGCGAACGCCCCCGCCCCTCTGGATTCCGGCCCCGTATCGTGGTACGAGGTGACGTTCCTTCGCCGGAATGACGGTGGGCTGCTGTGTCACGTGAACTGCACGTAGCTGAAACGAACTGGCATTGATTGCCTATCAATACTATGGTGTTAGACCACTAGATTCCGTGGTTCGAACCCGGATGGCCCCTTGCGGACAGTCGCTCTTCGTATTTATCCAGCGCAAGGTCGAGACAATGTTCAAAGTCCATACCCAAGCAGTTGCCGACAACTGCCAACGAGTAGACCACGTCTCCCATCTCGTTGTTCAGGGCGGCGGACTTGCCTGAGTTCTCCCCCCTCCCATAGTTCGTTTCGACCAAGTACTCCTTGCACAATTCTCCCACCTCAGAAACTAGGTCGAGCAGCGAGACAACGGCCGAGACCTGAAGTTCGTGCGCAGTCGTGAATCGGTCTACCTTTTGCTGGATTGAGTTCATCGTTCCTCTGCCCCGCTAGAAAGTCTAGAACGCTTGGTGACAGCCCCAACTAGATCAGCCCGACCGCCGTCCAGAATCGGAACTGCGTCCCGAAGTTTACCAAGTATGAGATCATCTGACTCGGCGGCTGTTCGTATCGCGGTCTGCTGGCGACGTGGGAGCGGAGCGATAGGCCGGAGATACGGGAGCACGCGAGGGCCGTGATGCAGCGCTTCTCGCCTTGAAGGCCGCTGGATACCCTCTAGGCGTGACGCCACCGTTTTTTCGCTGACTGGACTCTCTGGATTCCGGCCCCGTATCGTGGTACGGGGTGACGTTCCTTCGCCGGAATGACGGATTGGGTGCCTGGTCAGGGGTTCCTACGGAGTCTGAACAGTTAGAGGCTGTCTGGAAGGACCCCGTTCGCCCTGAGCCTGTCGAAGGGCTGGAGTGCCGTTCATGGTTCGACAAGCTCACCACGAACGGTTAAAGCGGCCTATTGGACACCCCGCTTGGACGGCCGTCCCCGCACCTACTTGAACATGGGGATGACTTCGCGGCCGAAGAGGTCGATGGAGGTCATGACCTTTTCGTGGGGGATCATGTCGGTCTGCATGACCATGAGGACCTGGTCGGCGCCGGATTCCTCGTGGGCGCGAATGCCGGTGGCACAGCTTTCGGGGTCGCCCGCTATGATGATGCCGCGCTCGGCGAGGATGGAGGGATCAAGCTTTTCCCAGATGGCGCGGGCAGCATCGTCGTCCGACTCGGACGCGGCGCCGATCAGGAAGTTGTCGAACTCTCGCTGAAGGTGGTCGGGCAGACCGCCCCAGGACTCAATCAGGTTCTTGTAGACGTCGCGCCGCCCCTGCACGTAGGGACGGTCGGGGCCGAAGAACGACTTGATGGCGTCCGCTCCAAGCTGCTGCGCCTCAGCGTTGTCCTCGCCGCAGTAGCCGATGGTGAAGTTGCCCCACTTGTCGTTGATGACATCGCCGACGGGGTTGGAGTTCCGGACGTTCTTCCGGTACTCCTTGATGTGCTCGGTGTAGTTCTCAGGGGCCTCGGAGGAGAAGGCGAGGACACCCAACCCCTTCTCCGCGGCGATGGTGTAGGTCTCCGGCTGCATGGCGGCGACCCATATCGGGGGATGGGGCGACTGCTGCGGCTTCGGATGGATGCGGCGCGGGGGAATGTTCCAGAAGTTGCCCTCCCACTTGAACTCGTCCTTCTCGCGCCAGATGCCGCAGACCACGTCGAGCGCCTCATCCCAGATGGCGCGGGTGTCGCGGGGGTCGACCTCGAAGCCCTGCTGCTCGTAGGAGTTGCTCCTGCCCGTGCCGAAGTCGATGCGTCCGCCGGACACGTGGTCGGCCATGGCGACCTTCTCGGCGACGCGGATCGGGTGCTCGTGCGGCAGGACAACGACGCCGAATCCGAGGCGGATGCGCTTGGTGGCGGTCGCGAGAGCGCCGATGATCACCTCGGGCGCTGAGGAACCGGAAAACGTGGTGAGGAAGTGGTGCTCGACGAACCAAATGTAGTCGAAGCCGACCCGGTCGGCCAGAACGCACTGCTCGATGGTCTCTTCGATCAGTGCCTTCTCGTCGACGACCCCGTCGGGCGTGGGCCGCTGCATCTCGTAGATGATCCCAAAGTCCATCCCATACACCCCTCGCGCAAGTTGGTGCGCATCCTACGAGTCGGTGAAGGGGGTGTCAACCGGGAAGGGCGGACCTCGCCGGTCGGTGTAAAGTGCAGGGCGGGACCTCAGACTGACCGTATAACTTTACAATAACAACGTGATACCTAAAATTTGATAGACATTGGCGGACACATAGCGACAACTCAGTCTTGGCAGGCGGTAGTTCAGTTAGTCGTTATGGGGGTTGTCCAGTTATGTCAGATGACAGTGTGTCCAAAAATTTGATAGACATTGGCAGACACATAGTGACTTTGTTCATCTTCGGAGGGATGTTCTCCGCCGGTGTTTTTGAACTTGTAGGGCTAGTATAGGACTTTTGTTCTTTTGGGTCAAGTTTGAAGTGTTGTGGGCAGGGGCATGAACGGAGGGCGGGATGCAGCCGAATCGCTTCAATGGGTGGAGGCATAGCATCTTAGATTCCTCGCTGCGCTCGGAATGACAGGGGGTTGGTGGTCGGGATGACAGGGGGCTGGCGGTTAGAATGACAGGAGATCGTGGCGAGTTTCCGAATTTTCGTCGTGTGCCCCCCGAACTCTCGTTTGTGAATTCGAAGAACATGACCACTAGGCAGTATGCACGGGGGTAGGAAAAGAGCTGTGGCCAAGCCGGGCCTCCATGTTTCGGGAGACCCGCCTGACCACATGTTAGCGAATTCGGTGTACTCTAATTTTCACACGTCGCCTCACATCTTTCAACGCCGTGTTAGTGCAGGTAACTGTTCAGTCTTGGTGAGGGGAACACACCCTCACCCTAGCCCTCTCCCACGAACGGGAGAGGGGATGAGATTCCCGCCTTCGCGGGAATGACGGTGAATGACGGTGGTTGTTCAAAGGTCTCCTTTCGTGGGTATGACGGTGGCTGTGTATGCGTCGAGGGACCCCACGCAGTCTGAACAGTTACTGACGCAGACCACGGCACCATCTGAAACCCAGCCTACAGAGAAACGACCTCACGCGCGAGCACCAGCGTGCTTGTGACCACGATGACGATGACGACCGCTTGACGGAAGACCTTCTCGTTCATTCGTCCGGTGAGGCGTACGGAGAGCCAGTAGCCGATGGCGACGGCGGGGGCGGTTGCGGCGGTAAGGAGGAGGCGGTCGGAGGACATCAGCCCCTGCAGGAAATAGCCCGCCAGGGCGGTGACGTACATCACCATGAAGAAGAATGCCATCGAGGCACGGACGCCCTGCCGCTCCATGCCGCGTCCGAGGAAGAACAGGACGAGGAGTGGGCCACCGATGGCTAGGCCGGTAACCATAGCGGCAACACAGAAGCCCAGCACGGGGCCGGTGAATTGCGGCTTTGGTACGCGCCACTCCGTCTTGATGACGACGAGGGCAGTTAGGGCCAACACGAGCGCGCTGATGCCTATGCGGAGGGTGGAAGGGTCGAGCGCGCTGAGTGCGTACACGCCGATGGGGGCACCGAGAGCGCCGGCAATGGCGGTAGGAGTGAGGTCGCGGTAAGGAACATGGTCGCGGGTCTCGATCAGCACGAGGCCGAATGCCAGGACGGCGACGGCGTTGACCACGATCACGACCGTCTGCGGGTCGAGGTACAGCAGCATGATCGGCGTGGTCGTGAGACCGAAGCCGAAGCCGATTGCGCCGATGGCAAACCCGGCGACCGCCAGCACGAGGGCCGAGACCGCGATCTCGATGGGGCCTAGCACGGGGGACCGGTCTTCGCTTTCATGCCGTGGGGGATCATTAAGAACCTATCTCAAAATCATCAGCACTGATGTCGAATTGCCCTTCGACAAGCTTCTAAGTAACTGTTCACGCCTACGTCCGGGCATCACCCTCACCCCCGTTCTGCAACGGGGCAGGCTCTAGCCCTCTCCCACGACGGGAGAGGGGATAAGAGGGCCTTCGACAGGCTCAGGCCGAACGTGCTTTCTCGAAGCTGCACGGCAGTTACTGACACTCCGGCACCGCCCCGTCCACCCTTCGACAAGCTCAGGGCGAACGCACTGCTTTGAATTGCGGTCGTCACGGGATCGCCTGGCCGGCCATGACGCCCGTGCAGCGTTCCTGGTCGACGGCGACCTGGCCGTTGACGATCACGAACGGGATGCCGATGGGATACTGCCGGGGGTCGTCGTAGGTTGCGGTGTCGATGATGGTGTCTGCGTTGAAGACGACGACATCGGCGAAATAGCCCTGCTCAAGACGGCCTCGGCCCGTGAGTCCGAAGCGACGGGCGGCGTTGTCGGTCATGCGCTGCACCATCGACTCCAGAGACATTATCGGGAACTGGCGTCGCAGCCGTCCGAGGAAGCGCGGGAACGTGCCCCAAGCGCGGGGGTGCGGATGGCCGCCGACGTGGATGGAGTCGCTGCCGACCATGTAGTCGGTACGCGAGAGCAGTTCAACGGCGTCGCGGCTCACCTGCCTCCAGTCTGTTATGTCGCCGGGGGGGACGCCCCAGAAGCCGACTTCGAGATCGTTCTCCAGCAGCAGGTCGATGGTCACCTCGCCGAGACTCTTGCCTCGACGTTCCGCGAGCTTGAGTACGGTGAGTCCTTCGAGTTCGGGTGTCAGCGGCATGTGGGAGTATACGAACTCTCGCACCACTCTCGCGTCGCTCGTCTCGATGTGCTCCTCGACGATGGCGCGCTCGTCCGCGTCCTGGAGCCGCTCGATGATCTCGGCCGGGCCGCCGTTGTGGGCCTGAGACGGCATATTGCTCAGCACGAACGAGCTTCCGGTCGGATACGGGTAGAGTTCCAGCGTCAGATCGACCTCGTCCTTGGCTTCGTCGAACTGCTTCATCAACTCAGCAGTCTGTCCGGCGTTGCCCACCGCCGTTCGGGTGTGCGAGAAGTGTACCTTCACGCCGGAGCGTCGACCGATCTCCAGGGCCTCCGGCACGCCGCCTCCACCGAAGCCGCGATCGGGGTTCACGTCGCGGAGGTGGGTGGTGTATACGCCGTCGAACTCGGCGACGATCTTGCAGAGTTCGACAAGTTCTTCCGTGTCGCTCCACGCCTGCGGATGGTAGGACATGCCGGTCGCGAGGCCGACGGCGCCCTGCTCCATGCCCTCCCACACGAGGCGCTTGGCGTGTTCGAGGCGGTCTCCCACCATGGGCACGTCGTACATCCCGCAGGCCTCCACGCGAAGCGCGCCGTGGGCGATGTTGGTCACGATGTTGATGGCGGTCTTGTGATGGTAGTTGGCCTTGAAGGCCGTGACGGAGCTCATGTCGAGGTCGTCGGGCGCCCTGCCGAGGATGCCGGAGAGGTAGTGGTTGTACATCCGGTAGTTTTCCGGTGAGGCGGGCACGTAGGACAGCCCGTCCTGTCCCAGTATCTCTGTGGTTATTCCCTGCCGGAGGCCCTGCGGGTGCTGCCCGTCGATAAGGAGCACAGCGTCGGAGTGGACGTGCGTGTCGATGAAGCCGGGAGAGACGACGTGCCCGGTCGCGTCGATGTAGCGTCGCGCCTGCGCCTGCGACAGGTCGCCGATGGCGTCGATCTTCTCGCCCACGATGCCAAGGTCGGCGCGGTAGCCGGGCTTGCCGGTGCCGTCCACTATGGTGCCGCCCGTAATGAGAACGTCGAACATTCCTTTTCCTCCGTGTGCTCCGTCAGGTTGTTTTGGGTCGGTGGGTCGCTTTGATGGGTGTTACTCCGCGAGCATGATGCGGAGGTCTCGCAGTTGGTCTTCGTCGACGGCGTCGGGGGCCTCGAAGAGGGGGTCGACGCCGGTCTGGGTCTTGGGGAAGGCGATGACCTCTCGGATGCTGTCGACGTTCAGCAGGAGCATGATGAGGCGCTCAATGCCCGCAGCGATGCCGCCGTGCGGGGGCGTGCCGTACTCGAAGGCGTCGAGCAGCTGCCTGAACCGCGCATCCGTGTCCTCCTCGCTGTAGCCGAGAAGTTTGAAGACCTTGTTTTGCACGTCCCGTTGATGGATTCGGATGCTGCCGCCCGCCGCCTCCATGCCGTTGCAGACGAGGTCGTAGGAACGGGAGAGGGCCCCGCCGGGGTTGGAAGCGAAGTCCTCATGTCCGGCCTTGGGGGCCGTGAACGGGTGGTGGGGGGAGTCCCACCTACCCTCGTCTTCGTTCCAATCGAAGAGGGGGAAGTCCACGACGAAGGCGAATGCCAGCACGTTGGGGTCCGCGAGTTCGAGGCGTCGGGCCATCTCACGTCGGAGTGCGTCGAGAGCGACGTTGGTCGACTTGGCGGGACCGGCGATGATGAGGAGAAGGTCTCCGGGGTTTGCGCCCGTCTGTCGAGCCATTTCCTTCACGACATCGAGCGAGAGGAATTTGGCGACAGGCGACTTGATGTGCTCCTCGGCAAGGTCGTCGATCGAGGGCGCGTCGGCGCTGAGGACGATGTAGACGAGTCCCTGCGCTCCGCTTCGCTTGGCGAACTCCACGAGGTCGTCCAACTGTCGACGCGGCATGTCGGCCAGTCCGGGGGCCGCGAACCCCTTCACGATGCCTCCTCCGGAGAGGACGGACTGGAACACGCGGAAGTCAGTGTCCTTGACGGTCTCTCCCAAGTCGGACATTTCGAGCCCGTAGCGAATGTCCGGGCGGTCGGAGGCGTAGCGGGCCATGGCCTCGGCATAGGGAATGCGCGGGAACGGCTTCTGCAGGATACGCCTATCGGGGACGAGCGTCTCGAACATTTCCGTGTAGAGTTCCTCGATGAGATCGAGAATGTCGTCCTGGTCCACGAAGCTCATTTCGAGGTCAAGCTGCGTGAACTCCGGCTGCCTGTCGCCGCGCGGGTCCTCGTCGCGGAAGCACTTGGCTATCTGGAAGTACTTCTCCACACCCGCCGCCATAAGAAGCTGCTTGAGCTGCTGCGGCGACTGCGGCAGGGCGTAGAACTTGCCGGGATAGAGGCGGCTGGGAACGAGATAGTCCCTCGCGCCCTCCGGCGTGCTCTTGATGAGAATGGGAGTCTCGATGTCGAGGAATCCGCGATCGCTGAGGAAGTCGCGAATGAACTTCACCGCCTGATGGCGGAGCACCAGCATGTCACGCATGCGCGGACGCCTCAGGTCGAGGTAGCGGTAGCGCATTCGCAGAAGCTCGTCGACCTCGCTCTCCTCGTTGACGTAGAAGGGGGGAGTCTTGGACTCGTTCAGGACAGTCATGCTCTCGACCGCGACCTCGATTTCTCCCGTGGGAAGGTTGGGGTTGATCGTCTCGTCCGAACGGCGAGTCACGCGGCCCGATACCTGAATCACCCACTCGCTGCGCGCCTGTCCCGCGAGGTCGTGCGGCTCCGGGTGCAGGTCAGGATTGAAGACTGCCTGCACGATGCCTGAACGGTCGCGCAGGTCGATGAAGATCAGGTTCCCGTGATCTCTACGCCGGTCTACCCATCCCGCCAGCGTGACCTCCTGTCCCTCTTGCTCACTTCGCAGCTCTCCGCAGTCGATGGTCTTGAACACGTTCCGCTCCTTTCCGTCACCGGCCAAGAATTATAGTTGAAGCCGGTATGCTCGTACAGCGCTTACAAAAGAAAGCCCCGCCCCGATGGTCATCGGGGCGGGGCTGTTTGTTCGATGTCGTGCAGTGGGCTATGCCACGACGCCGTTACCCCGCTTCTTATTGCTCAGATTGACGAATGTCTCCGTGCGCCGAACGCCGGGGATCGTTCCGACCTTGGTGCGCAGGAACACGCCGAGCTCTTCGGGAGTGGGAAGGGCGGCCCATGCGAACACGTCGAAGGTGCCGGTGGTGATCGTCACCCAACCGATCTCCTTGAGCGCGATGAGGTCATCGGCCACGCGGTCGATCTGGTCGGGATCGATCTGAACGCCGATCAACGCCCTGGACGCGAGGCCCATCTTCACGGGATCAGGGACGGCTACGACTTCGATGAAATCTCCTTCGATGAGCCTGTTGAGCCGTCTCCGTACGGTGCCTTCGCTTACGCCAACCTGCCTGGCAACCCGCGCGTTCGATGTCCTTCCGTCATTTTGCAGAATGTCGATTATCTTAGTGTCTAGCTGGTCCATTCGCGTGTGCAATTCCTCGTACGTAAGTAATGTTGGTATCGTTTAAACGGTACCGTTGCGCTACGAATTCTGTCAACGATTAAACACGGAATCTCACCATGACCTATGGCGCCATTTGACCCCGTCGTCGAATTCCCAGCACACCCGGAACGTTGACGCGGTCTTGGTCTGGCGTCTCCCGCCAGACATCCCTGTCGAGGTGAGCTGCGAGACTGTACTACCCCCTTCTCTTGTGTCACGAACCTTGACCGACGACATCCGCGCGGCTACCATTCCTTCGGAATCGTCGCATACGAACAGGGGAGAGAATATTGAGGTTCTTCAGTCTAGAGCGCCCTGCCAAATTGATCCTGGCCATGATGGTCTGCGTCACGGTGGTCGCTCAGACATTGGCCTGCGGGGGGGATGGCGGCGACAGCGGAGGAAGTGGCGACGGCGGGTCGGATACGACAGGAGAGGCGGCTCCCGCGGGCGGCGGAGACAACCTGCAGATCCGGTCGCCGTTCGACGATTACGGCAACGCGGTGGCGGTGGACGCTTCCGGAAACGTCTACATTGCCGGGCACATCGAAGACGCTCTCCCGGGTCAGGACTATCTTGGTGGGAAGGACGCCTTTCTGCAGAAGCTGGACGGGTCGCTCGCGGAGATATGGACACGGCAGTTCGGCACTGAGGACAACGACAACATTGTGACCGCAGCGGTCGACGGCGCGGGGAACGTCTACCTCGCGGGCAGCACGATCGGCGAGTTCAGCGGGTACGCCACAGAGTATTTCGGCAGCGACGCTTTCGTGCGGGTATACGACGCCGACGGGACGGAGCGCTGGACGACGCAGTTCGGGACGCAATTGGGCACCATCGCACAGTCCATTGCCGTGGACGCGTCCGGCAACGTGTATGTCGGGGGACACACGGAGGGCAGTCTTCCGGGGTTCGAAAACGCGGGAGGCGCGCCGCTGGGGCCTGTCACGGACTGGAACGACGCATTCCTGAGGAAGTACGGGGCCGACGGGACAGAGATATGGACGCAGCAGTTCGGCCACGAGCGCCACGACGAGATTCTCGGAATCACAGTCGATGGCTCAGGCTCGATATATGTGGCCGGATACACCGATGGGGCCTTCGAGGGATTCCTCAACCCAGGCGGACGTGACGCTTTCGTCAGAAAGTACGACCCGGAGGGCAACGTCGTTTGGACGACTCAGTTCGGCAGCGGCTCGGCGGCGGGCGGACAGCCGAACGATAAAGCGCTGGATATCGCGCTGGACTCCAGCGGCAACATCTATGTTGCGGGAAGCACGACAGGGGCCTTCGAGGGCGAAAGCAGCGGAGGCGGCAACGACGGGTTTGCGCGCAAGATGGACTCGACCGGTCAGCACGCCTGGACCCGGCAGTTCGGCGGCGAGGACGACGACACCGCCGACGCCATAGCGGTCGACAGCGGCGGCACGGTGTTCGTTGCCGGCAATACGGAGTCTTCCATTCCGGGAGCGGGCGGCGAGGGCCAGGAGGACGGTTTCGCCAAGAGCTTTGATGCCAGTGGCGGCGACCGGTGGACAAGAGCGGTGGGGACACGGCGCATCGACGGGGCTCGTGATATCGCCGAGGGTTCCGGCGGCGTCTATGTGATCGGCGGCACCGAGGGCGAGATCGGCCCCGGCGGCGCGGGAAAGGGCAACGAGATCGACAGCGACGTGTTCGTTCTCAGGCTGTCGAGGTAAGAGCGAGTCAAAAGGCTTCGTTCACTCCCGTATCAGGTACGGGGCAAGCTCTGAATCCGTCGAAGGGTCGAAGTGCCGTTCATGGTTCGACAGGCTCACTGCGAACGGCCTCAGTTGGCGAATCGGACAGGTCGCCTACAGCAAGCCTCGAAGGCCCGGCACGCGGCTCATCGTCCACAGCTTTGCCATGGTCATCAGCTTTTGCCCGGTGCTCAAGCTCACTCGCTGTGAGAATACGTCGTAGTCTGAGACCTCGATCCGGTCGAGAATCGACGCATACACCCCTATGAGGACGGCAGTGCAAGCCCGCGCGTCCGGTTCAAGCAGGGGGATGAGCTTCCTGCCGGAGTCGAAGAACTCACGAGCACGCCGAACCTGGAAACGCATAAGTTCACGAAACGGCTCGTTTACGACGCCATTCGTCAAGTCGTCCTCGCTGCATTCGAAGCGTAGCAATTCGTCTTGCGGGAGGTAGACGCGATCGCGTTCGGCGTCCTCCTTGATGTCGCGGAGGATGTTGGTCAGCTGCATGGCAAGCCCGAGGTCGACGGCGTACTTCTCGACCTCAGGGTGATCGTCGTGGCCGAATATCTCAATACTCACCAACCCGACCACCGAGGCGACCTTGTGGCAATACTCGCGGAGGTCGTTGAAGGTCTCGTACCGTGTGATGTCGAGGTCCATCTCGACGCCCGTCACGATCTCGTCGAAATGCTCCCAAGGTATGCCGAAACGTAAGGCCGCGTCGGCGAGGGCAGCGAACACGGGTTCGTCGCTGCGGTTCTCGCGGGCCAGGACAAGTGATTCGCGGACACCTCTGAAGCCTTCGATTCGCCCCTCTCGTGACATGGCATCGTCGGAGATGTCGTCGCAGAGGCGGCAGAAGGCATAGGCGGCATAGATGGCGCGTCGCTTGAAGGCAGGGAGAGTCCTGAAGGCGTAGTAGAAGTTCTTTGCTTCGGCCTTCGTGATCCGCCGGCAAAGATCATAGGCGGCATCGAGATCGGGCTGCGTCGCCGTCATGTGGACCTCCGCTCACGCTGAGGCTGGCCACATCCTACCACACCGTTGGAGGACTCACGTTTCGGCTCGACCATCGAGCCGTTGAAGATCGCGAGACTTCCTCACGCCGAGGTACCGGGTCCGCGGGAATCCCTCGGCCAGATCGTCCCAGAACGTCGTCTTGAGCACGTCCGGCGAGATTGCCATCTCCTGCATCTCGTCGCGGTGCACGAACCGCACATCGAGTATCTCGTTCGCGAAGTCGAGGATTCCCAGTTCCGGGTTTTCACCAATGACAATGTCGCCCGAGTAGGAAGTGGCAAGAAAGAAAATCTCGCAGTGGTGGTAGCCAACATCCAGGAAATCGCGGACGTATGCTATATCGCCGAGTTCGACCGAGAGGCCCGTCTCCTCGAGGGTTTCGCGTTTGACGCACTCTTCCAGAGATTCGCCGCCCTCGACTCCGCCGCCGGGTGGTATCCAAAGCTCTTGGTCACCCACAGTGTCGCGTTCTCTCACAAGAAGGACGGAGTCGCCTTCGAGAATGATTACGGCCGCCCTGATACGATGCTTCATATTTTCGGTTTCAGTCGCCATAGCCTCACTCGGCCGCGATACGGACTCAATTCTGACAGCGTTCAGAAGTGACCGTTACATTCCGACATCCCAGCTTTGCTCACAGTGGACGACCAAGAGTAATGCCAATTGGGTGTGATTAGGCCGTATTCTCTACTGACTGGGCATTCTGGATTCCGGCCTTCGCCGGAATGACGGGGGGTTTTGCTGCGCTCCGGTTAATTCACGGTGTAGTCAAAACAAATTGGTATAAGTCCGTTCGCCCTGAGCTTGTCGAAGGGTGGATGCGCCGTTCATGGTTCGACAGGCTCACCACGAACGGACTCCGAAGCGTGTTCGCCCCCCTCTAGTCCGCCTCGTACTTCGCCGTGACGGTCGTGTGCAGACCGCCTCGCACGTTGTAGTCGAGGACGATGGACATCCGGGCGGGACGGCACACCTCGACGAGGTCGCGCAGGATGCGGTTGGCCGCGTGCTCCTGGACGATCCCGACGCCGGTGTAGGACATCAGGTAGTACTTGAGCGATTTCAGCTCGATGCACAACTCGCCGGGGACGTAGGTGATTTCGAGCGACCCGAAGTCGGGCAGGCCCGTCCATGGGCAGACGGCGGTGAACTCGTCCATGTCGATGACGACCTCGCTGTCCCCGCCCGCGTAATCATAGTCGAAGGCCAGCAGGCATGAGGGATCGATGACCGCCTCCGGCTTCATTTCGAACTGCCGGTCGAGGTCCTGGTACCGCTTTTGAAGGCTTTGGATGGTCGCCATCTTGTCCCTCCAAGGATGGAGATCGGGCAAGGGTCATTATATCCACCCGATGAGCGCGACACAAAGAGCGTAGGGTACCATGGGACTCGCACTTCCACGTTTCGAGAGACAAGGCCATGCGACGAGTCATAATCGACACCGACCCCGGGACGGACGACGTCCTGGCGATCATGATGGCGCTGAACTCCCCCGAACTGTCCGTCGAGGGCATCACCACTGTCGGTGGAAACGCGACGCTTGCACAGACGACCGACAACGCTCTCAGGCTGATGGAGTATCTCGAAGGGCCACGCAGCGCCATGCCCATCGCGGTCGGCGCTGACAGGCCGCTTCATGGATCGTACACGCACGCGTACCACTTTCACGGTTCCGATGGACTCGGCGTCAGCCTGCCCAACTCAACGCTGGAGCCGCTTCGCGAGGACGCGGTCGATTTCCTGCGCGACCGCATCTCCGCGTCTCCGGGCGAACTCTCAATCCTTGCGATCGGCCCCCTGACCAACGTGGCCGCCGCGCTGGACAATCGGCCGGACATTGCGGACGCGATACCGGAGATAATCGTGATGGGCGGCGCCGTCGGAGTTGCGGGGAACATCACGCCTCACGCCGAGTTCAATATCCATGAGGACCCCTGGGCCGCCAACGTCGTCTTCGAGTCGGGAGTGCCCGTCACGCTGGTGGGTCTCGATGTCACGCACGAGACATTCATGCACCGAGACGGCGGCCCGCACTGGTTCGAGGGCTCCTCCAAGCAGGCCCAACTGGGCAACAGGATTCTCACAAATCGATTCCAGGAGCTTGACGTGACGGACGAGTTCCACCTGCACGATCCGCTGGCCGTTGCGGCGGTAATCGAGCCGGATATCCTGTCGTGTCAGCAAGCGACGGTGTCTGTTGTGACGGACGGAGACGAGCGCGGTCGGACCATCGCGGACTACGGAGATGGGACGGTGCGGGTCGCGGTTGGGGTCGATGTCGAGCGAGCCGTCGGGATGGTTCGGGGGTTGGTTTCCGAGTGATGGCACTCGGTTGTTAGCACGTCACGTAGACTAACATTTGTCATCCAAACGAATCTTTGGGGAGACCTATATGAAAAAACGACGGATCGGATTCGAAGACATCTACGCCGCCGGGCCGCACTACAGCCGGGGCGTGCGGGCGGGAAACATGCTGTTTCTGTCAGGCTGCACGGCAAACAGGTCCGAAGCGGAGAACGGCTCGCCGATGGAGCAACTTCGCGTCGTGCTCGACAGGCTCACGCGGATGGTGGTGGCTGAGGGCGGCAAGCCGTCCGACATCGTAAAGCTGACCACTTTTGTCAACAATACGGACGACTGGTTCCCCTTCGACGGGGAACAGGCCGACATCTACCATGAGTTCTTCGGCGACGACTATCCGACGAACACCATCGTCGGGGCGAGGTTCCCCGGCAAGAACGTCCACATCGAGATCGACGCCGTGGCGGTCTTGAGCTGACGTTTTCAATGAGAGGGTAGAGTAGAAATCCGTTCACCCCCGCATCAAGTGCGGGGCAAGCTCAGAGCTTGTCGAAGGGTCGTTCATGGTTCGACAAGCTCATCACGAACGGATTTGGGTGGTTTATCCCATTTTCTAGGTTGTGTTGACATTATGAGGATTAGATTCCCGCTTTCGCGGGAATGACGGACTTGATCGCAGATAATACCAATTGGGTGTGATGAGGCCGTATTCTCGACTGACTGGACTTTCTGGATTCCGGCCTTCGCCGGAATGACGGGTGAGTTGGTTGTCCCACGCCCAATTCACGGTGTA
>DAOUKG010000076.1:0-16765 GCA_034421575.1 Dehalococcoidia bacterium | reverse complement strand
CTTGTTTGTCAAATTGGGGAAGAGCGTGGAGGGAACGGCGATTTCGTGTTTCTCCATTGAGCAGCGGGGAAGGGCAACCACAAGGGTTGCCTCAACGACGGGTTGGCCGGGGGTATTTTCAGAGGAATCCCCCATGCAGGCTTGTGGCCTGCACACTGAGGAATGAAAATGGGAGAAGGGACGATTCGCGAATCGCTCCTACGGGAGGTTAGCCGGGGCATGGATTCCCGCCTACGCGGGAATGACGATATGGGGGCGGGAATGACGGCGTGGGGGTATTGCGGCCTATTTTCGTACCAATTCGTTTTGAATACACCGTGAATTGGCCGTGACACAACCAACCCACCCGTCATTCCGGCGTAGGCCGGAATCCAGAAAGCCCAGTCAGCAAGAACACGGACTCATCACACTTTATCTAAGTGAAAAGAGATTTTTGGACCAGCCCTGCCGAACCTAGACCCCACCCTTCTGGATACCGGCCTTCGCCGGTATGACGGTTATTCACAGGTCTCCGATAGCGGGAATCCACTACTCCCTGACGAGAGATGCTGGCTACCTCAGAGACAACATCGTCGCGGGAGAGGGTTGGGGTGAGGGTACAACTCCCCCTTAGCCCTCCGGCCAGTCGATCTCCAACTCCCGCACGGCGTTCCGCCAGAAGATGTCCTCGATCTGGTCACGGGTGAGCTCGGCAATCGCCGCCGCCTGCTTCATCGCTAGGAGCTGCTCGTACAGGCAGATGATGGGCCGGTAGTCCGAGTGGTCGAAGTGGAGATACGGCACCTTGTCGGTCTCAAGCATCTGGTGCGTCTTCCCGAACGCCGTGTACGAGCCGTGGAATGAGACCGACTCTATGCCGTCGGTGCCGTAGAAGATGCGCCGGTGGTCCTCCTCCCGGAAGAGCGTGATGAACGGGCGCACGTCGGTCACGGCGGAGGTGTCGTACCAGATGTTCGGCATCGCCTTGAGGCGGTGTATTCCGTACTCCATCTGCCAGTAGACGAACGACCGCGCGCAGTGGGCGAGGATCCACCGGATCCCCGGATAGCGCTTCGTCGTGTACTCTTCCAGGTCCCGCAGGTTCTCCTCGTCGCCGCCCCCGGCTCGCGACAGGTGCATCGTCACCCACAGTCCCAGCTCGCTGGCGACCTCCATCTGCTCGTGGGGCAGGAACTCGTGGATGCGGCAGTCCTTCATGTCCCCCGTGACGGAGTACATGCGGTACACCTTCAGGCCGATGAAGCCCCGCTCCTTCACGTCGCGCTCGATCTCTTCCGCAGTGTCGCTGGGCATAGTCAGGCGGTTCCGGCGCGAGAGGGGGGCGGACTGCATCTCCCGGTACATGAACGTGTTGTGGCCGTACACGTCGGTGCCCGTAGCCGGTCTCCCCAGCATGAGGAAGTGCGTCTCTCGCCCCGGCAGCACGAGATTGTGCCACGCCTTCGCCGTCTCGAAGCCGGTGTCGGGATACATGTCCCTGTACTTGCTGTCCTCGGCGATGAGGCTGTTGTCGAGCATGTGCATGTGGCAGTCGTAGACGCGCTGCGGCACCCAGCTCTCAAGCTCCGATTCCCAGATCTCCCTGTCGTCTTCGCGGTAGTCGATATGTTCCTTCGTAAGCATGTGCCCCCCTGCCTGAGGACGCTGGCAGCGCCGACGATCTACATGGTTCTCGACATGACAGCGCAATAATCCCTGAAATGCCCGCACATAGCAACAGCCGCCACCGGCATTCACCCACAAATTTGTAGGGGCGGGGTTCAAACCCAATTGTTCCAACTAATTGCCATTTTAGCTACGGAAAAGTGTCCCAGGGCCAGGTTGAGTCCTGCCATTGTCGTTCTGATTCGAGTCGCTCAAATACAATCATGCTGACAAATGGCCCGGTCTATTGGGGCATTGGTGCCATTCGAGAGCGGCCACAGTGGTCGAACATGGGCAAATCAGCTACGAAACACCCCATTTCGTCGAATTAGTTGGAACAATTGGTTTCAAACCCGCCCCCACCGGCTATGAATTACAGACCTTCACATTCCGTCATTCCCGCGTAGGGAGGTCTTTGCGTAACCGTTCTCCGGCTGAGAGGGTGTCGTTGAAAGGGCATCATCGAGCTTCGGAGACATCTCTGGATTCCCGCTTTCGCGGGAATGACGGTGGTTATGCAAAGGTCTCCGTAGGCGGGAATCCAAAGGCCCCCTCCGCGCTCCCTGCGGAAAAATCTCTCAGGTCGCAGGCGCAGGCTTCCGGCTCAGCACGCCGCCGATGCGCCGCAGCATATTCGGTATGCTCTCGTTGAATATGCTGTACACCACCGGCACCACGATCAGCGTAAGCCCCGTGGAGCTCATCAGGCCGCCGATAACCACGGTCGCCAGTTCGGCGCTGATGATTCCCCCCTCGCTCGATGCCGCCGCCAGGGGCAGCAGCGCGAAGCTCGTCGTCAGGGCGGTCATGAGAATCGGGCGCAGCCGCACCCTGCCGCCGTTGATGATCGCGTCGTAGACCGACATTCCCTTCTCACGAAGCTGCTCGACGAAGGCGATAAGCACGATGGCGTTCGTCACCACGATTCCGATGAGAAGCAGGATGCCCATCATGGCGGGAAGGCCGAGTGTGCGACCGGTTATGACCAGCGCCGCCAGCGCCCCGATGAGCGCGAATGGCAGCGTCGTCACGATGACGAAGGGGTTCCTGAGCGACCCGAGGCTTGCCACCATGACCAGATAGACCAGTACGATCCCGACGGCCATCGATATGAAGATGGCCTGGAACCCTTCATCGATGTCTGCGAACAGCCCGCCGCTGGTGATGGACACGCCCGGAGGAAGGGTGACCGCGGCGATCCTCTCGTCGATCAGCTGGCCGACCTGCTGCGCGTCCTCGGCAACGATGTCCCCCGTGATGGTGGCCGAGCGCAGGCCGTCCGTCCTGCTGATGGTCACCGGCCCTTCCTTCACGACCACTTCGGCCAGCTCGCCGAGAGGAGCCGAACCGAGGGGTCCTGTGATGATGAGGCTCTCGACGGCTGCTATGCCGCCTGCCAGCGACCTGCGGTCGCCGGACAAGACCACGTCGGTAACGGTATCGTCGATGGTGATCCGCGTGACCGTCTCGCCGATGAGGTACTGGCTGACCTGCAGACCCACCTGCCTTGTGCCCAGGCCGATACGCGCGGCCCTGGCGGGGTCGACCTGAATGGAGGCCTCGTCGCGCGCCTGAGCCACATCGCTCTCCAGGTTGATGACCCCATCCAGCTCTCCAAACGAGGCCGTCAGCTCCCGGGCGACGACCACGATATCGTCGTAGTTCGACCCCGTGACCCTGACATCAAGGCCGGAGGTCGGGGGGCCGCTCTCTAACTCTCGGATCCTCAGGGTCCGCCCGCCCGTGTCGAGCTCCTCTCTCAGGGTCTGGGCAATGTCATCGGGCGCATCCTCCGACAGGTTTACCAGGATGTCGGCCTCGTTGAGGCCTCCCGCGTGTCCGCCGGACGCCAGGTCCCCAGCTCCGATCGTGGCGCTGTACACATCGGCAACACTGTCCACCCGCTCCTCGATTTCGATCACCTCGGCCAGCGTCCTATCGGGTGGGCTGCCGGGCGGCAGGGCGACTTCGATCTGCAGGTAACGGTCGCCCCCGCCGGAGAACAGCGTGACGGGAATGAAGAACGTCAGCCCCAAGCTTGCGATGGTCAATGCGAAGGCCGACACCAGGGTGATTGCCTTGTGCCGAAGCGTCCAGTGGAGCATTGGCGTGTACAGGCGCTGCATCCACGTCTCCTGGACGAAGGTGTCGTCCTCTTCTCCCGCGCCCTCAGGAAGGTCGCCGGGCCTCAGCAGATACGCGCCCAGCACCGGAACGGCCGTCAGCGCCACCACCAGCGACGCTATGAGGGCGAAGCTCACCGTGAGCGCGAAGGGCGCAAAGAACGCGCCCACCAGCCCCTGAATGAAGGCCAGCGGCGCGAACACCACGATGGTCGTCATGGTAGAGGCGAAGATCGCAGGCCCGACCTCTGCCGTGGCCTCCAACGCCGCGCGCCACCTCTCGCGCCCCGCCTGGATGTGACGATAGACGTTCTCCAGGACCACGATCGCGTCGTCGACCACGCGACCGACGGATATCGCCAGCCCGCCCAGCGTCATGAAGTTGAGCGACATGTCCTGCCACGCCATCAGCAGCACGCCCGTGAAGACGCTGAGAGGTATCGACATCGCGATGACGATGGTCGGACGAAGGGTGTTCAAGAGACCTCGCGGGACCGTCGGCTTGAGTGTCAGCATGAACGCGAAGACGACCGTCACCGCGAACAGGAACCCGAACATCGCCTCTCGCAGCAGGGTGTCGATCTGGTGCTGAATGCTTGGCCCCTGGTCCGATACGATGACGGTCTCCACATCGGACGGCAGACCTTCGAGGCCGTCAAGCGCGTCGCGCACGGCGCTCGTTACGTCGATGGTGTTCGCCTCCGCCTCCTTGATGATGGACACGCCCACGCTTGGCTTGCCGTTGGTGCGGGAGATGCTCGTCGGCGCCGCTGCCCCGAGGCTCACGTCCGCCACGTCTCCAAGACGGACCGGGCCGGACTCCGATGCTCCCACGACGAGGTTCTTGAGGTCGTCGACGGAGCCGAATGTGTGCGTCGTCTTCGCAAGGACGGCCTGTCCGCCCTCGAATATGGCTCCCGCCGGGAGGCTTACGTTGTTCTCTCTCAAAGCGTTCGATATCTGGAACATCGAGACCCCGCTTGCCGACAGGCGATCGGCGTTCGCGGTGATCTGGACCCTCTGCTCGATCTCTCCCGTAGCCTGTACTTGCAGAATGCCCTCGATTTCCTCAAGCGCCGGAAGGACCTGCGACTCGACGATCCCCTGCAGGTCATCGGCGCTTCTGTCCGATATTACGCTGAACTGGATCACCGGGAACTGGTCGGGATTGAAGCGTCCCACCGAGGGTTCACCAATCCCGCTGTTGAACGATATCCCCTTTACGGCGGAGTCAATCTGGTCCGCCGCCGCCTCCATGTCCGTGCCGTACACGAAGGTGGCCAGCACGATCGAGTTGCCTTCGAAGGTCGTCGATTGCACCGACTCCAGCCCTGAGGTTCCCGATATCGCCCGCTCTATGGGGGCGGTCACGTCGCGGACGACGGCGTCGGGATTCGCGGACGGGTATGCTGTCGAGACTGTCACGAGTGGAAACTCGATCTCGGGGAACAGCTCGACCCGCAGCGTACGGTACGCGGTTATGCCCAGGGCGAGAACGAGGATTATGGCGAGGATCGTAACCGTTCGATTGCGGACGGCTAGGCCGGTGATGAATGTCATGTGTCGCTCCTGGGTGAGTTCGTCCCTCTTTCAGTTCAAAGCCGATTCGCAAGAACGCCCCTGTCCGTAGCCGGAGGCGAGTGTCTTCCAAAGCCAATTGTAGATAACGACATCTCGGGCGGATAGGTTATTCATGATCAAATCGGTTCGCCGTGATGTGTCTGACAGGTGCAACGGCACTTTCACCTTGATGTCACCCAAGTGGCGCTATCCTTCCCGATCAGTCGAAGGAGACGCCACCAGGTCGCCGATTGGCATATCCAGGGCATATGCGATCTTCAGTACCGCCCCCATAGTGAGATTCTGTTTCCCGTGCTCGACGAGGCTGATATACGTGCGGTCCAGTCCTGATGCCTCCGCCAGCGCTTGCTGGGTCATTCCGCGGCCGGTCCGCGCCGAGTTGATTTTTCGACCCATCAGGGCCAGCTGTTCCTGAAGCGTCAGCCTCTCCTGCGCCAGGCCAACGAGTCGTCGCGCTTCCGCCACTGCCTCAAGGACGTTGTTTGCGGTGGCGTCGCACCCCAACGTCTCCGTCTCGGCGGCCGCTCCGGCGAGCGACGCCCCTCCCAGCAGGATCTTTGGGGCAGGGGAGTTCAGCTCGCGGATCGCGTCGGAGGCCTCCTTGGCGTTCGGCAGGAGTTCCAGCAGGGTGGAGGAGATCGCGACCAGATCGACGTTCCGCTGTCGAACAAACTCTGCAAGGTCTCTGGCGGGCGTTCCATCGCCAAGGAAATACACCTCCCACCCGTCCACAGCGAGGAAGTCGGCTATCATGCGCGCGCCAATCGAGTGGCGGTCTCCTTCAACAGGCGTCACCACGGCTCTAACCCCCAGCCCCGCCCGCGCGGTCATCCCCTGCCTGAGGTAGTCCATCATCTCCATCGTTATTGTCGTCGCGAGGTGCTCCTCGGCGACGTTTATCCTGCCTTCATGCCACAGCTCTCCCAGCCTGACCTGCAACGGCGTCAACACATCGAGATATATCTCCGCCCGGCTCAGACCGCGACCAAGCGCCTGCTCGATTACCGCCTGCGCCAAGGCGGACTCGCCAATCAACAACGCATCTTCGTACCTGTCACGAGTCTCTATCAGAAGGTTCTCGCTATCCATCAGAGTTCACCTATCCAACGTCCTTCCCGCGAAAGGAAACGCTCGCATAACCACCGTCATACCCGCGAAAGCGGGAATCCAATCCCCTCTCCCGTCGTGGGAGAGGGCTAGAGCCTGCCCCGTTGCAGAACGGGGGTGAGGGTTGTTCCCCTCATCAACTCTGAACACTTACCTTATGTAGTCTATGATAGACATATAATAGATAATATGTTAGTATTATACATCATCAGCACTGTCCCGTAAAGGAGGGAACGAATGGAGATCGTACAGATTATAGCGATAGTCCTTGCAGCGGTCGGCGCAGTCAACTGGGGACTGGTGGGCCTGTTCAAGTTCGACCTCGTCGCCCTGATTGCAGGAGGAATGAGTTTCGGGGACGTCAACGTGGTCTCGCGGATCATCTACATCCTCGTCGCCGTCGCGGGCGTCATCAGCCTCACGGCCATCGGCGCGCTGGCTTAGTCTCAGGGACCAATTGAGATGAAAAGGGCCTCGCCGTTGCCGGGAGTTCTGCCATTCTCGCGGTGACGGCAGGCCCTCATACGTCTCTGGTCCCTGCATCCTCACGCTGTCAATTACGCGAACCCGGACCTTTGCACAACCGCCATACCGGCGAAGGCCGGTATCCAGAAGATCCTTGCATTGAGGACTCAACCCATACCTAAGCTTCACACTTAATGAAATCAGTGTCCTAGTCCCCGCCGCTTTCATTCCCCCACGTCACACGGCTATAATGAGCGTGGCTTAGGCCCGATCCCACACGCTACGAGCGAGGAACCGCATGGTCACATCCATCGAGCAGCAGTACATCGACCTCCACCCGGAATCGCTGGCGAGATACGAGGTCGCCAAGGACCTGTTCCCCAACGGCGTCACCCACGACGCCCGTAACCTCACCCCGTTCCCGTACTACGTCACCCACTCCGAGGGCGCGGTCAAGTACGACGTTGACGGCAACAAGATCGTCGACTACAAGACCGGACACGGTGCGCTTATTCTCGGCCACAACCATCCCGCCGTCGTCAAGGCCGTGCAGGACCAGATGGCCATCGGCACCCACTGGAGCGCCTCCACCGACATCGAGATCAGGTGGGGCGAGCTGGTCAAAGACCTCGTCCCCTGCGCCGAGAAGGTCCGCTTCAACAGCTCCGGGACCGAGGCCGACATGATGGCCATGCGCATGGCGCGTGCCTACACCGGCCGCGACAAGATCATCCGCTTCAAGAACCACTTCCACGGGTGGAGCGACTACGCCGTGCCCGGATGGGCCGCCCCCAGCGGCGTCCCCGACGGTGTCGTCGACTCGATGATCGTCCTCGAACCGAACGACATCTCGCAGGTCGAGCAGGCCATCGCCGGCGGCGACGTCGCCGGAATCATCCTCGAACCCACCGGCGCGCACATGGGACAGGAGCCCATCAACCCCAGCTTCCTCGAAGAGCTCCGGCAGGTGACCGAGCAGCACGGCGTCGTCTACATCATGGACGAGGTCGTCACCGGGTTCCGCACCTCCCGCAACGGCGCGTCCGGCTACTACGGCGTGGTGCCCGATCTTTCCACACACGCCAAGATTCTCGGCGGCGGACTCCCCGGCGCATGCGTCGCGGGCAAGGCCGAAATCATAGACATGATCCAGTTCCGCGACGACGCGGACTTCAACGACAATGGCCGCATAGCCCACAACGGCACCTTCAACGCCAACCCGCTCTCCGCAGCGGCTGGAGTGACGGCGCTCGAATACGTCAAGGACCGTCCCATCAACGACACGGCCACCGCCCGCGCCGAGCAGCTGAAGCAGGGCATGAACGAGGTCCTCACGCGCAAGGAAGTCCCCGGCATCGCCACCGGCGTTGCCTCCATAGTGCTCCTTCGCATCGGCCTGGAACTGGCCGACGAAGAGGAGATCTACTCCCTGCGCTACGACGAGGTGGAGCCGCGCGCCGACCTCAAGAAGCACGGCGTCCTCGCCATGTACAACCACGGCGTCGACGGCTTCGACCGCTACCTGCTCAGCGCCGCCCACACCGAGGAAGATATCGAGACCACCGTCCACGCCCTCGAACGCACCATCGACGACTTCCGCGACGAGGGCCTGCTGTAGCGTGTCTTAGAGGTTGTGTGAGAAGGCAGGTGCTTACAGAGCTATATGATCCGCTCGCCCTGAGCTCGTCGAAGGGTCGTTCATGGTTCGACAAGCTCACCACGAACGGTTTTGTAAGCTGATAAAGAGCTTCTCACACACTCCCTTAAACCAAGCTCAACGGACGGGAAGGGGAGTACGCGATGACCACCCTCGACTCAACCTACAATGTGGCCATCGTCGGTGGCGGGATAGCCGGACTCTCCGCCGCCATCCACGCGGGCCGCTCCGGTCTGCGCTGCCTCCTCGTCGAGCGCATGATGCCCGGAGGCCAGATATTCAACGCCACCCACATCGAGAACATGCCCGGCATAGTCGATCCCGTCTCCGGCGTCGAGTTGAGCGAGCGCCTCCACGATCAGGCAGCCCAGGCAGGCGTCGAGATCACTCTCTCCGAGGTAACCGGCCTCGAATCCGACGGCGTCGATTGGCTGGTACAACAATACGACGGCGACGTCCGCACCAAGACGGTCATCATTGCCGCCGGCTCCTCATTCAAGAAGCTCGGACTCGACCGCGAGGACGACTTCCACGGCTCCGGCATCTCCAACTGCGCGTCCTGCGACGGCCCCCTGTTCAACGACCAGGTCGTCGGAGTTGTCGGCGGAGGAGACTCCGCCCTCGATGAGGCGCTCGCCCTGACGGAGTTCGCCGCAAAGGTAATCATCTTCCACCGCGACGCCGACCTCGACGGCCAGGCCGTCCTCCAACAGCGCGTTCACGCCGACCCCAAGATCGAGTTGCGCTCCAACACCGAGGTCACGGCCCTCCTCGGCGACGCCATGCTCGAAGGCGTCACCACCAGGCACACCGAATCAGGTGAGACCTCCCAAGTCGACCTCGCAGGCCTCTTCGTCTTTGTTGGCCTTGAGCCCAACACAGGCTTCCTCGACGGCGTCGTACCCCTCGACGCCGCCGGACACGTCGAGACGGACGTATGGATGCACACGCCCACAAGGGGCATCTTCGCCGTCGGCGACATCCGCCAACACTCCGCCGCTCTCCTCGCATCCTCCGCAGGCGACGGCGCAACTGCCGCAGTCGCCGCCAAACGCTACATCGACACCGGACACTGGCCGAAATAGAAGCGCGAGTTCCCGACGTTATGCCAGTTTGCTTTGACTACGCCGTGAATTGCCCGTCACACAACCAACTCACCCGTCATTCCGGCGGAGGCCGGAATCCAGAAAGTCCAGTCAGTCGAGAATGCGGCCTCATCACGCCCAATGGGTATTACGTCCGCAATGGAGCGCTCACGTGCAACTCCCGGCCAATCGCAGTCAACGCGGCGTCCATCATGTCCATACGCGAGCGGTGCTGAACATCCAATACCCGATCGACCTGTGGCAAATGCCAGCCGAGACGCCGCGCCAGTTCAGCTTTGCCGACGCCTTCATCTCTCATACCCTGATAGAGAATCACCTTCACGGCAGTGAGCGACGGCAAGCCGACTAGGGCATCACCCGTGGAAGGTTGCGGGATATCAAGGCCCGCGTGAATTCGCGCGGCAATCGCCTCTTCGAGCGCGTCGACAGCGTGCGTGAGAGCATCGTCACGATCATCTCCGAAGGTCGTAAGCTCCGGGAAGTCCGGAGAGGTCGCCAGAACGGTCCCTTCGTCTTCTTCGAGTCGGATCGGATACGCAAGCATCATCTCAACCCCAAGTCTTTCTTTATCTTGGCAACGAGCTTCGGGCCGAGTTCCTTGCGTCCACCGTGCATGGGAAGCTGCGACGTGCGGTCTCCACGTCGCACGGTGATGTGTCCGCTGCCGCCTCTATGTGTATGAAAAGTACATCCACGCTTCTTCAGCCATCGCCGAAGCTCGTTAGCGTTCATACGGCAATTCTACACAACAAAAGTGTTTACGTAAACAGTTATGTTGTCTATGGGTGGCCATTGGGAACCGGCAGCCCATCATCCTCGAGAGCGGCGATATACTCTGTGATCGCCTCTCTGATATTGGCAATGGCTGACTCTTTGGTCTCTCCCTGGCTGACACAGCCTGGCAGGCTGGGGCACTCGGCAACCCAATAGCCGTCTTCACCCGGATGGAGAACTACCTGACGCATTACTTCACCTTCACTGGCCTAGCTGGGGAGTCTCCACTTCAGAGTACCACGCCGTGTCTGCGACCGCATCCCAACTTATCGTGGCGTAGCTGTTCAGACTACGTGGGAGCACTCCATACAAACAATCACCGTCATACCTGCGAAAGGGAGACTTTTGCGTTACGTGTCAATCGAGCAAGTGCCTGAAGTGAGGATCCTTGCGGAAGTTGTCTCTATACCCTCACCCTAGCCCTCTCCCGCGAACGGGAGAGGGGATTAGATTCCCGCTTTCGCGGGAATGACGGTAGTTATGCAAAGGTCTCCGAAAGCGGGTATCCACAAACGGGGGAGAGAAGCAGAGAGGGGGCGCCCTCACCTATCCGTCCGGTACACGTACCGGATGTCCAAGACCCCGTAGAGCGTCGGCGTCGTGTTGCCGAAGACGTTCCTGACGGCGCTGAGCCGCTCCGAGAGCGTCGTGTAGATGACCGGCAAATTCTCCGCGGCGATTGCCTGGGCGCGTTGATAGTGCTCCGCCCGCTTGGCGCGGTCGAGCTCCTGGCTCCCGACGATGTAGAGGTTGTCGATCTCGGCCTCCCAGTCCGTCGCCGGCTCCGGCTGGTTCGGGTTCCACATGTGCAGGGCTTCGCTGCTGTGCCAGACGTTGATTCCCCCGTGCGGTTCCGTCCCGCCCGTCAAGCCGATGACTATCGCCTCCCAGTCGTATGTGGCGGTCAGTTGCCCCACGAGATCTCCGAACTCGATCAACTCGTAATTCGCCTGTACGCCAATCTTGCTGAGTCCCTCCTGAATGATCTGAGAAACCCTGTCGCGCACGCTGTTGCCCGTGTTCGTCACCATTGAGAATTCGATCTTGTTGCCCTTATCGTCCTCACGTATCCCGTCCCCGTCCGTATCCTTCCAGCCGAGGCCGTCCAGGATCTGATTGGCTGTTTCGATGTCGTACGGATACTTAGGAACATCGGGATTGTGGAAGTCCCCTGCCGATGGGCTGATGGACGACCACTGCGGATAGCCCAGACCGTGCTGCACGTCCTCGATGATCGCGTCCTTGTCCATGCTGTGGGCGACAGCCTGCCGGAACTGCTTATTCTGGAACCAGTGCAGTTTCACGGCATCCACGTACGCCTCTCCCGTCTCCGGGTTCGATCCTGCGTTCATGTTCAATACCAGGAACGTCGTCCCGAAACTGGGGCCGCGCTTGTGGATGGTGAAGTTCTCTTTCTCCTGGAGCGGTTCGAGCGTCGCGTACTCCTCGCCCAGCACTCCGTGAATGTCCGTCTCTCCCGCCCGGAATTTGATGAGCTCCGTCTCCAGGTCGGGCACGATGATGCGAATGATCTCGTCCAGGTAGGGCAGTCCGTTCCCGTCGTCATCCTTGAGCCAGTAGTTCGGGTTCCTCTTCATGACCACCCGCTCCGCCGGCGCATATAGACCAATGGTGAACGGTCCCGTTCCGATGATCTCCGCCGGATCGGTAGTGATGTCCCACGTCGAGACAAATGTGCCGTCGTCAACGTGCGGTTCGAGGATGTGCTTCGGATAGATTGCCGTACCCATTGATCGCAGGAACGGCGCGAACGATACCGGCAGCTCGCACAAGACCGTGTAGTCGTCCAGGGCCGTGACGGTCATTATCCCTTGCGTCCACTCGCCGTCCTCCAGGTACCGGAACGTGAACGCCGGACGGCTGCTCGCCGGAATGTCGTCGTTATAGATGATCTTATTGAACGTGAATTCCACGTCGTGGGCCGTGAACGGCTGCCCGTCGTGCCACTGCACGTCCCTCCGAATATTGAACGTCCACGTCAGCCCGTCGTCCGAGTGCTCCCACGATTCCGCCAGTGCCGGCTCCACCTCGTCCGTCAGCCACGATACCTCCGTCAGACCCTCGAACAGGTACCCCAGAACCCCTCCCGACGACGCGTCCTGCGCTATGGCCAGGTTGAAAGTCAGCGGATCGCTTATCGTCGCAAGAGTCAGAGCGCCGCCCTGCTTCCCTATCTTGTACTCGAACAAATCGGCGTTGCTCAACAGCTGCCGGATCGTCGCCTCCTCTTCCTCATCCTCGTTCCTCGAGGCCGGCACTGCCGTCGCAGTAGGCGGCACTACCGTGGCGGTAGGAGGCACGACCGTCGCTGTGGGTCGCACGGCCATGGCAGTAGGCGGCACGGCCGTCGCCTCCGCGGCCTCATCCTCCCGCCCGCACCCGGCCAGCGCAAGCATGAAAACGCCCGCCAGAAGGGCTACGGTCCACCAACTGCGAACTTGAATGTACTGCATGTGATTTACTCCCTACTCAGGAATTTATGTGAAGGGCCAGCGGAGCGCGCTGGTTTGAGGTAATCTGTCCATAACGGAGTTGATGGAACTCGATGAAGTCCTGAACCACGGCTGCGTCTAGCCACTCGATATACCGCCCGATAGCGAACTTGACAATTATACTCCACCGCTTCACATTAGAGATAAGCACGTATCTTCCTCTTGTTGCAACAACTTTGGAGTCGCAGCTATGCCTCCTATTTCAAGCGGTCCTGTCGGTACCGCAGCCGACACCCAAACTGAGTTCGAACGATTGGCTCTCGAATGGAAGCAAGAGACTGCGCATCTCTCCTCCTCGGTCATGATTGCCGAGCATCGTGCGTACCAGGAGATTATCGGAATGGGCAAGGATGCTATTCCTTTCATCTTGCGCGACTTGGAAAAGTCGCCGTCACAGTGGTTCTGGGCGCTCAGGTCAATTACCGGAGAGTCCCCCGTACGTCCAGAGGATCGAGGAGATGTTGACGCTATGACGGTCGCCTGGCTCGACTGGGGTAGGCGTAACCGTTATATCTGACACTGGCGTTCTATCCGCATAGAATGACACTTGCATAACCCCCACACCTGTCATTCCGAACGCAGCGAAGCGGAGTGAGGAATCTCAAATACTCGTCTTCCGAGCCAAGCTCCGCAGCCGGAAACATGTCATGACGGTAGCAAAGTATTTTAGATTCCTCGCTACGCTCGGAATGACAGTGTTGCGGTGGCCGGATCGTAGCTGCAATTTCGGCATAACCTTCTTGGTTTGCGAACGACCTTTCGACCACCTCAAGACCTATTGCACACATGACACGTTGTATCGTTTGAACGCCCTTGTAAACGTACAATAGGGTGTGTCGAACTGAGCTGACCCCTAAGCGTCGACTTCGACGTCCAGCGCGTGCTCTTCGATAAACTCGCGGCGAGGTTGGACGGCGTCCCCCATCAGGAGTGAGAACAGCTCGTCGGCCTGCGCGCCTTCGTGCTCTTCCACCCTCAGCAGCGTGCGCTTCTCCGGGTCCATCGTGGTCTCCCACAACTGGATGGCGCTCATCTCGCCGAGACCCTTGTACCTCTGGATGTTGACCCTGGTCTTGGAAGACCCGTTCCGCGAGAAATCCTTGATGTACCGCTCCCGCTCCGTCTCGTTGTACGCCCATTTGGACGTTCTGGCGCCGCTGATCTTGTACAACGGCGGCTGCGCTATGTAGAGGTATCCCTGGCTGACGAGCGGGTGCATGTGACGGTAGAAGAACGTCAGCAGTAGCGTGCGAATGTGCGCCCCGTCATCGTCCGCGTCCGTCATGATGATGATGCGATGATACCGCAGCTTCGCCACGTCGAAGTCCTCGCCGAGACCGGCCCCGATCGCGATGATGAGGGCCTTGATCTCCTCATGGTTCAGCATCTTGTCCTCGCGAGCCTTCTCCACGTTGAGGATCTTCCCCCTCAGCGGCAGGATGGCCTGGTACATCCTGTCCCGGCCCATCTTGGCCGTCCCGCCCGCGGAGTCGCCCTCCACGATGTAGAGCTCGCAGTTCTCAGGGTTCTTGTCCGAGCAGTCCGCCAGCTTACCCGGAAGCGACCCGCCGTCCATCGCGTTCTTGCGCGTGATGAGCTCGCGCGCCTTCCGCGCCGCTTCCCTTGCTCGCTGCGACAGCAAACACTTGTCGACGATCCGCTTTGCGTCCTGCGGGTGGTTCTCCAGGTAGAACAGGAGCGCGTCGGCAACCACCGTCTCGACGTGCGCGCGCACCTCGGGGTTGTTCAGCTTGCGCTTGGTCTGACCCTCGAACTGAGGCTCAGGCACCTTCACGCTCACGACCGCCGCGAGACCCTCCCGCGTGTCCTCGCCCGACAGGTTCGCCTCACCGTCCTTGATGATCTTCTGCTTCCGGCCGAAGTCGTTCAGCACTCGCGTGACCGCCGCTCGGAGTCCGGTCAAGTGTGAACCGCCGTCGATGTTGTTGATCGTGTTGGCGAACGCGTACACCGACTCGGAGAACCCGTCGTTCCACTGGAGCGCCGCCTCCACAATCGTCGTCTCCACCTTGTTCTCGATGTAGACAGGGTCCTTGTGAAGCGGCGTCCGCGCCTTGTTCAGCGAGTCCACGAACTCGGCGATCCCACCCTCGAAGTGGTAGGTCACCTCCTTCATGCTCACTCCCTCTTCAGTCTGGTCACCTTCCCACATGCTGCGGAATATGACCCTGAACCCCTTGTTCAGATAGGCGATCTCCTTGAACCGCTGGGAAAGGGTGTTGAAGTCGTAGATGATCTCTTCGAATATCTCCGCGTCAGGCATGAACGTGATGATCGTGCCGGTCTTCTTTGCGTCATCCGGAGGCAGTGGCTCGGACGTAAGGTCGGTCTGCGCCTCGCCTCGCGCGAACTCCTGGTGATAGTGATTCCCACCCAGGAACACGTCCACCGTCAGCCATTCCGCCAGCGCGTTGACCGCCGAGACGCCGACGCCGTGCAGCCCCGCTGACACCGAGTACGCCTTGCCGCCGAACTTTCCCCCGGCGTGGAGCGTCGTCATCACAGTCTCGACTGCCGAGACCTGCGTCGTCTGGTGTGTGTCGACCGGGATGCCTCGCCCGTCGTCCTCGACCTTCACGACGCCCTCGTCGTCTATGGTGATGGTGACCTGCGAGCAGTGCCCGCCCATGAACTCGTCAACGGCATTGTCCACCGGCTCGTAGATGAGCTGGTGCAGGCCTCGCTGGTCAGTCCCGCCGATGTACATCCCCGGCCGGCGACGGACCGCCTCCATCCCTTCGAGAACTTGGATATCCTCGGCCGAATAGGCCTCGGACCTCGATTCCATCTGTTGGGTTGCCATTCTCCCTCCTGAAGAGGCGCGGGCAAGATCATTTCCCGCAATCTAGTTTGACTGGTTCTTATACTTCGCCTAGCAGTTAAGACGCTGCGAGACTCCAGGGTGCTCGATTCTTGGAGTTGCCATGATTGTGGCGAGGTCAAAGCGGGGACGCGAAGATGCGCTCGTCCAGTCTACGAAGCGGAGGAAGGTGTATTGGTCCCTCCCCTGTCGACCTACCAAAACGCTTGTCCCGTTCGGTGCATCGATATCCACGCCGATATTCTACCATTTTTTGGCGGAGCCGACAAGCAGATGGGCTTGCGGTAAACGGCAAATTTGACACAATAGGTCAAGGGGGTGTTTTCCGCGCTCGGAGGGAAACCAATATCGCTCCGTTGCTAAAACGCCTCCGAGGGCCTTTCAGTCCACGCAAAAGCCGGAAAAACGGAAGAGCTTGCCCCAAATTCGTCGGGTCATCGACGGATGATGAAGAATATGCGTTCTGAAACGCCCAGTGTGGGCCGGAAAGGATGAGAAGTTGTCAAAAACTTGTCCGAACGACTGATAGAAACCGGTCAGACCCCTTCTACACCGATGACGCCGCCTACGCCTGCGCCGTCGCGGAGCTTCTTCACCGGCGCGTACTCCGGCCCGTCCCAGAAGCCTCGCGCCGCCTCCCTGGAGTCGAATTCGATCACCACGCGGCGCCTCCCGTTGTACTCCCCTTCGAACACCTCCACCTCGCCGCCCCGCACCAGGAACCGCCCCCCGTACTGCTCGATGATCGGAGTGACCGCCTCCCGGTACACCGCATACTGTTCGGGTTTCAGTACTTCGGCCTCAATCAATAGGTAATACGCCATAGCTGCCGTCCGTTCTCCTAGTGTTTAGTTGCAATGTACAGCGTTATATATTACGCTCTGCGCATGGCTGTAGCAACGGTTATCGAATTGACTGATCACGAGCGAACAACGCTGGAGAGTTGGGTGCGT
>DAOUKG010000075.1:0-13515 GCA_034421575.1 Dehalococcoidia bacterium | reverse complement strand
GAGGAATCTAAAGTGTTCATCCTTCAAACCAAGCCCTGCACTCTGAAACATCCATGGCGATGGCGTAGCATTTTAGATTCCTCCCTACGGTCGGAATGACAGGCACTCGGGGGCATGACAGCTACTCAGTTGTACTTGCAATCCGATTTTACCTACCCTTGTCAGCCCACGACGGGAGAGGGGATAAGAGGGCCTTCGACAGGCTCAGGCCGAACGTAGTTTCTCGTAGTTGCACAGCAGTTACCGGCACCTCTGACCGGCCCCGCGCACGGGGCGTAACGCTGCTCACCACGAACGGCGTTGCCACCCTTCGACAGGCTCAGGGTGAACGGGATCCTCTCCAGACACCCTCTTATACCAATTATGCGTGAAAAGGCCATATATGCTGGATTCTGGATTCCCGCCTTCGCGGGAATGACGAGTGGCGACGTTGTGCCTTGTCATTTATGGCGTAGTCACAATGAATTGGTATTGGACGAGCTTCCCAGCACCGAACGGTGCTCGGCGATTCTCTGAAGCCGTTTGCGCAGGCGGGTGAACCGAATTCAGGTCAGCCTACGTGGTCACTGGCCGCGACGGTACATGATCTTCTGGCGATCGACCTCGACGAGGTGCGGCTGGATCTTCTCTACGAACTCGGCGAGGCTCTCCTCCGGCGTCGCGTTGGTCGTGTCGATCTCGAACTTGTGCCGGAGCCACGACCACTCGAAGTGCTGTTCGAACTCGGCCAGGACTCCCTCAACGTCCTCTTCCTTGACCAGGCCGAACGGGTGCGGGTTTGCCTTCAACCGCTCCTTGATCGCATCGGCAGAGGCCTTGACCAGAATCAGAACCGAGTCCGGCGCCTTGTGCATGATGTCGGCGTCGATTCGCCGCGCGTACCAAGACCTGTCGGCGTACTCGCCGGCCCCACCGTAACCGTAGTACCGGGGAGCGTAGACCGCCTCGTTGATGTGGAAGCCGATCTGGTTGTGATGCGGGTCCTCGTAGAAGGTGTCCGCGACGTGGTACTCCATGTGGTACCGCTGGAACGACTCCTGCTGTCTCGGGGTGAGCGCCAGGAATTTCCGGTTCTCCTCGTCCGTGTGGCCCGTCAGGGACGGGTCGATGCCTCTGCCCGCGAGGAAGTCATCGATCATCTCATCGTGGGTCTTGCCCTCGGGTATGTTCGGGTGGCCCACGTGCGGAATCTGCCAGTGGTCGTGGAAGCCGAAATCGTCGCCGAGGGCTTCCTTCGCCCATCGACTGATGTGGTAGCCCAATGTAGACGTTCCGGAATACTCGCAGCCAACAAGGATGAGTCGCATGGTTCTCCTCACAATCGTGAAATTGCGCTACAGGGTACGGCGAAACGCGTTCCCTGTACAGGGGGTATTGGGGGCAATTCGGGGACGGGCACTGGATTCCCGCGTTCGCGGGAATGACGGGTGGTATCGGGGACTGGCAATCACAAGGGTTGCCCCTACGATGGTTTGGCGTGGGGTTATTTTCAGAGGGATCGTTCATGTTGGCTGCTGCCGACAGCACGAAACATGAAAGTGGGAGCAGGGCGATTCGCGAATCGCCCCTACGGGAGGATGACTCACCGCAGAGGGCGCGGAGAGCGCCGGGGAAAGGTCGAAATTTGTGGCATTTTCGTCGTTATTGTTAAGTTTGGGGGCCTTCGACAGGCTTTCAAGTAACTGTTCTCGCCTACTTCGGGGCATCACCCTCACCCCAGCCCTCTCCCACGACGGGAGAGGGGGTAAGAGGGCCTTCGACAGGCTCAGGCCGAACGGGTAGGGACTCACCGCAGAGGGCGCGGGCGATGGATTCCCGCCTACGCGGGAATGACGGGGTGGGGATGCGGGAATGACGGGTGGTATCGGGGACGGGCAACCACAAGGGTTGCCCCTACGGGAGGATGGCCGGGGCGTAGATTCCCGCATACGCGGGAATGACGGTGGGTTGTGTGTGTATCGAGGGATCTCACGAAGTCTGAACAGTTACTTTTTGGGGGGTATCGGCGTCGGTCTAGATAGGGCGCGAATTGGAGCCGTCGACCTTGCGCGCCGCTTGTAGGGCCGACCGAAAAGTGGTATACTCCGGCAGTGAATGAACATCGTTAATTGTCAGGCTTAGAAAGTGGGCTTGCCCCACTTTCTTTGTTACTAGGCGAATTTCAAAAACACTTGGGAGCGAGGTGGTACAATTGAAGAGCGACTTCATTATCGCCCTCACGCAGCTTGCCGCCGAGCGTAATCTTTCGAAGGACATAGTTCTTTCGGCCATTGAAGCCGCGCTCGCGTCGGCATACAGGCGCGACAGCATCGCGGCGGGCCAGAACATCTCCGTCAAGCTCGACCCCAACTCCGGTGACGTCAACGTCTCCATCGTGAAGACAGTCGTCGAGCAGGTGGAAGACCCTCTGACCGAGATAACCCTAGCCGACGCCAAGAAGATCAGCCCCATCGCGGACCTCGGCGACAATGTGCCGACCGGGGCGCTCCCTCACAGCGCCGGACGCATCGCGGCCCAGACGGCGAAGCAGGTCGTCATCCAGCGCCTCCGCGAGGCTGAGCGCGACATCGTCTTCCAGGAATATGCCGACAAGGTCGGCGAGGTATACACCATCACGGTGCAGCGCATCGAGTCCGGCAGGCACGTCATCGTCGAACTGGGACGCGCCGAAGCCGTTCTCCCCATGGCGGAACAGTCGCCATACGACCGATACCGCGTGGGACAGCGCTACAAGGTCCTCCTCAAATCCATCGACCAGTCGGCCAGAGGGCCGGAGATCATCGTTTCCCGCGCCGACAAGGCCCTCGTACGCCGGCTATTCGAGATGGAGGTGCCGGAGATATACAACGGCGCCGTCGAGATCGTCGGCATCGCGCGCGAGGCGGGATCCCGCAGCAAGGTGGCCGTTTTCGCCAAGCAAGAGGGCGTGGACGCCGTTGGTTCGTGCGTGGGACTTCGCGGGATTCGCATCCAGAACATAGTGAACGAGTTGCACGGTGAGAAGATCGACGTAGTCGAGTGGAGTCGCGACCCGACGAGGTTCATCAAGAACTCCCTCAGCCCCGCACTCGTCATGAAGGTGCAGGTGGAACAAGAGGAAGGCACCGCCACTGCCGTGGTGCCGGAGCGTCAACTCTCTCTCGCCATTGGAAAAGAGGGACAGAACGCCCGGCTTGCCGCAAAGCTCACGGGGCTGAAGATCGATATCATCAGCGATGTCGAGGCCTCCGAGCTGGAGGCCGAGCGCGCCAAGCTGGCGGCGCAGAAGGCGGCTGAAGAAGCCGCGCGTCCCGCTCCGGAGCCGGAACCTGTTGTTGTGCAGGAAGAGGAGCCGGCCGCCGTCGGAGAGCCGATGGCCGTTCCCACTGTCGAAGAGGGAGAGGTCGAGATCCTGGAGCCGGCCGCAATTGTTCCGGACGCGATTCTGCCCGCCGCCGAGGTCTCGGAGCCGGCCGTCGCAGAGGCGGAGCCGGTGCAGGCAGTCACGGATACTCCCGAAGTCGATGTGCCGGAAGTCGTGGAAACGGGCGAGTACGTCGAGCCGGAGATTCCCGAAGAGCTGTTCTTCGAGGAAGAGCCGGAGCCGGTGCCCGTGGCGGAAGAGGCGACGCCTCTTCACGACCTGCCGGACGATATCTGGAATATCAGCGCGGGCGTTTCCGGCGACAGCGGTGTTATCCGGTTCGCAGAGGACATTGAAGAGCTGGCAGCCAGGGGCCCCCGTGGTGGAGGCGGCAGGCGACGTCGTGGCGGAGGAGGCGGCAACCGACGCCGCGGGCCGGCAAGACGCAGATGACGCCCGCCAAGCGGCACGTTCCCCTGAGAACCTGTGTCGCTTGCGGATCGAAGGGGCCAAAGCGGTCTTTTACGCGGATCGTCGCGACGCCCGAGATCGGCGTCAAGGTGGACTGGAACGGCAGGCTTTCGGGCCGTGGAGCCTACATCTGCGGCGACGACGGGTGCTCTACGGCAGCGCTGCCGCGAGGGCGAATCGAACGGGCTTTGAGGGGCCGCATATCTGAAAACGACTGGACGGCATTGACCGAGGAGATCGCGGCAGGACGGACAGGGCGGCCTTGATAGGACGGTGTATACTGTCCAAAGGGATTAAATGACTACGAACCGCACGACAACCCAGGAATCCGCAGGCGCACCGCCCGCCGCCACTCGAACGCGAGCGGCGGAGGCGCGTCCACGACTTCCCGTGCTCGACATTCCATCCGCGATCTCGGTCGCCGATCTCTCCGAGATGATGGGCGTCGATCCCATAGACGTAATCAAGCAGTTGATGCGGTTCGGATACATGATTTCGATCAACGAAGTCGTGGAGTTCGAGGTCGCGTCCGGAATCGCGCAGTCGTTCGGATTTCCCGTAAAGGCCCCGACCACCGAGGAAGAGTCGGGCCCGGGTTCCGTCGTTCTCACGCACGAGGGCGAAAACCCGGACGACCTCGTTGAACGTCCACCCGTCGTCACCATCCTCGGCCACGTCGATCATGGCAAGACGACGCTGCTGGACTCAATCCGCAACACCAACGTCGTGAGCGGAGAGAGCGGCGGGATCACGCAGCACATCGGGGCGTACCAGGTACGGTACAACGGCACGCCGATCACGTTCCTCGATACTCCGGGCCACGAGGCGTTCACCGCCATGCGGGCCCGCGGCGCCCAGGTAACCGACATCGCGATCCTCGTCGTGGCCGCCGATGACGGGATCATGCCGCAGACTGAGGAAGCCATCAACCACGTGAAAGCGGCCGAGGTGCCCATCATCGTGGCCGTTAACAAGATGGACCGCCCCGACGCCGATCCGGACCGCGTGAAACGGCAGCTTGCCGAGCGCGATCTGCTCGTCGAGGACTGGGGTGGCGATGTGATATCCGTGCCCGTCTCGGCGCTCAAAGGAGAGGGCATCGACGACCTGCTGGAGAACATCATCGTCGTCTCTGAGATTGCAGAGCTGAAGGCCAATCCCGAACAGCTTGCGCGGGGCGTCGTCGTCGAGGCCGAGGTCGACAAGAGCAAAGGGCCGGTCGCCACCGTACTCGTCCAGACGGGCACCCTGGAGCCCACGCAGAACATCGTCGTGAACGGACTCAAGGGCCGTGTCCGAGCGATGCTCAACGACCGCGGAAGGCGCATCAAGAAGGCCGGGCCGTCGACGCCTGTCGAGATACTTGGCATTGGGGGCCTCCCCAACGCCGGCGACACGTTCACCATCGTGCCGGACGACAGGTCCGCGCGTGAAATGGTCGAAGAGTGGGAGCGCAACCAGCATGTCGAGCGCAGGCATGGGACCCTCGAAGACATTGCCGCGAGGATCGAGTCTGGCGAGGTCGTCGATCTCGATCTGATCGTCAAGACGGACGTGCAGGGCAGCACTGAGGCCGTGCGCTCCGCCCTCGAACGTCTCAACACCGACCGGACGAGGGTCAACATCATCCACATGGCCACCGGAGCGATCACCGAGAACGACGTCATGCTCGCAGCCGCCTCGGACGCGGTGGTTATCGGCTTCAACGCGCAGCCCGGGGCGGGAGCGAATACCCTCGCCGCCCAGGAGGGCGTGGACGTACGATACTATGATGTCATCTATCACCTCGTGGAAGACGTGGAGAGGGCCGTCAACGGCCTGCTTGCTCCGGAGACGCGTGACATCACGGAGGGCTACGCGACAGTCCGCGCCGTCTTTGCCATCGGGCGTCGCGGCCGGGCAGCCGGCGTGTACGTGAACGACGGTCGCATCTCCCGTTCGTCGACCATCTACATCATGCGCAACAACAAGAAGATCCACGAAGGCCCCATTTCCAGCCTGAAACACTTCAGGGACGACGTGCGAGAGCTCACCAACGGTCTCGAAGGCGGGGTGGTAGTGGAAGGCTTCCAAGACTACCAGGAAGGCGACATCCTCGAGTCCCATCGGATAGAGGAAGTTTAGTACCTAGTCAACATAGTTTTGGTGTTTGAATCACCCTCACCCTCACCCTAGCCCTCTCCCACGACGGGAGAGGGGATAAAAGTGCCTGCACGTCTATGCCGTACCGTATTGAGCGAGTGAACGCCCTGCTGCGCGAGGAAATCGGAAGCGTCCTGGCCGGGGAGTTGAACGACCCTCGAATCTCACCGATGGCATCCGTCACCCGGGTTGAGACCTCCCGCGACCTCAGCTTCGCGAGGGTCTACGTGAGTGTTCTCGGAACCGACGAGGAGAAGGCGGACACCATGCAGGCGCTGGGCGCCGCCTCCGGCTTCATCCATCGAGCCATCAGGCCCCACCTGCGCATGCGCAACGTCCCCCACCTTGCGTTCCACCTCGACGAGGCAATTGAAAGGGGGGCCGAGATGCTCTCCCTCATAGACGAGGTGATCCAGCGCGACAAGGAGATCGCGGGGCAGCGGGACGATGCGGAACCCAACTCCGAAGACACACCGTGACCGAACAGATCGACGGCATTCTCAACATCGATAAGCCCGCTGGCATCACCAGCATGGACGTGGTGCGAAGGATCAAGCGCGCCAGCGGCCAGAAGCGCGTGGGCCACGGGGGGACCCTCGACCCCTTCGCATCCGGCGTCGTCCCCATCTGCCTCGGTCGCGCGACCCGCATGATGGAGTACCTCGTCGACGGCACAAAGGAGTACCACGCAACCGTTCGCCTCGGAGTGGAGACCGATACCTACGACGTGGACGGCGAGGTGGTCGCGGAGAGCGACGTTTCGGATATCGACATCGAGGCGATCCGGCAGGCGCTCAAACCGTTCGTGGGAATGATCGAGCAGGTACCCCCCATGTACAGCGCCCTTAAGAAGGACGGCGAGCGCCTCTATAACATGGCACGTGCCGGCATCGAGGTGGAGCGCGAGCCTCGCTCGGTACACGTCATTGGCATCGGCGTGGTCGACTGGTCGCCCCCTGACCTGATCATCGACGTAACCTGCGGCCGGGGTTTCTACATGCGTTCGCTCGCGCACGACCTCGGCGAAGTTCTCGGCTGTGGAGGGCATCTGCAGGAATTGACGAGAACGCGGAACAGCGCCTTCAATATCGATGAGGCGCTGTCGCTGGAGGAAGCCGAGACCTGTTTCACCGAGGGTACTTGGCAGGACGCGCTCCACTCCCCCGACGTGGCCGTGAGATCGATGCCGGCCATCATCGTCGACAGAGGCGTCGCCGATCGCGTCCGCAACGGACGTCCGCTGCCCGGCGCTCTGCGAATTCCGTTCGATCAGCCGGGTGAAGAGTGCCGCGTGTATGGAAGCGACGGCGAGTTTCTCGCGCTGATGATCTTCGACCGCTCGGCTGGCCAGTGGCAGCCGAGAAAGGTCTTCGCTACGTGACGGGCTCTGGGGCGTTCAGGGATAGCTGATGTGATACCGCTAAATAAGGGAATTACATACCTGGCTACCATTTCATAGCTAATTCACCAACTTTTGGAGGCGTTGGTGGGGCGAACCTGTCATCCTCCCAAGACTGTTCCGGTACTGCCTTCCGACCGCACTAGCGGGGAATTGGTCAACAGGTTCTACCCGCCACGTTCCTTCATTCTGTCTTGCATTTGAAGCACATAATCACGCCGTGACAGTTTGAGCGACGCGAATAGGAATTTACGCCACTCTTTGATGAGTCCCTCATCCACTGTCTGTCCTAACCAGAGCATGTTGTTATGACGTGCAAGGCGCATCGCTTCAACCAGCCGTTTGACGCTGAATTGCGGGTACTCATCCCATAGATGAGCGGCTTCACTGAGGTCGTTATCTCGGAATGCGTACGCCATGCGAACTACCATTTCGGAGTCGCCAAGCGACTGTTGGCGATTGTTCGGCCAACTATTGGCTGAATGCCGCTGTTCAGCCTCGTAGAGCTTCAGCGCGAACCACGCACACACGCCCAACACTGACAGAATGACGACGAACGCGATGATTACGCCAATGTCCTGCATGACACTCCCGACGACGGGAATTACTTGTCGTCACACGGAGTCACCCATTGCGGGCCGTCGGGAGACACAGCGTACAAGCCCTCAAATCTGCACCAACCTGTGTGACTTGAGGGACTCTACCAGTCAGTCGATGGGGTTGTTAACGTAACGCGCGCGCGCATGTAACGTTGGGGGGTTGACAAGGGGGGTGGGGGTATGTTCCCATATATGGGAGAGTGGCGGAGGGAGTGGGGATTGCACCCACGACGGCGGTGTCAGCGCCGTGCCTCAGATTATCAGTCTGGCCCATTACTACTCTGACATCCCTCCGCCGTAACCCCCGAATTTTACCATTTCCTAGAATAGTTTGTCAAGTCGTTTTTTTGCCTATGGAACATTCGTTCTGTCGATCAAAGATATAATTCCCCTAAATGACAGCGTGAGACCGTGGATTGGCCTATCCATTCTGGGTGGGTTGCTGTCCGTGACCTGCGGCATGGATGGGAGCGATGACCAGCGAATCGCAGAGTTGGATCACCGCGTAATGGCGCTAGAGACCCAGGTTGCCGAGGCAATCGCTGACACGACGATCGCGCTGGATGCGACACCGCCACCCACTAGCACCCCGATACCACCGACTCCGGCTGGCGGAGACTTTACGCCCCCAGAGTTTGCGGAGGTGTCTATCTCCCCCTCAGTAGCGGACGTGACTACTGGGGATGTCGACATTAACGTCACCATGCGGATCATTGATGATCTTTCGGGCGTTGGCACAGTGCAGTTGGACTTTTTAAGCCCATCAACAGTGCAGAAACGCCAAGTGTTTTTCCACACATCCCACTTCGCCCCTGTGGGCTCTTTAACTGATGGGACATATGAATACACGCTGTTCTTACCTCGCTTTAGCGAATCTGGAACTTGGCGTCTTTCGATGGCCTACCTAACCGACGAGGTTGGGAACAACCGTCAGTATAGCTACGATGAATTCGTGGCTCTTGGGTTTCCCGCTTCTTTCGAGGTGGTATATGATCCCTAAATTTGAGCTCCGATGTGCCATGTCGCCCTGACGGGAAGCAGTGGCAGCCGAGAAAGGTCTTCGCTGCGTGACGTGCTCTGGGGCGAGACGGTACAATACACTACGCGAGGAGGGGTGGCCGAGCGGCTTAAGGCGCCTGTCTTGAAAACAGGTTTACCGAAAGGTAACGTGGGTTCGAATCCCACTCCCTCCGCCAGACGCCATATTCCCACTTGGGATTCTGGCCGTGTTGAAATGAAAGTCCCGACTATTCGAACGAAGAGCGACATATACCCCACCGGAGTCCAATCTTGAAAATCCACGAATACCAGGCGAAAGAGATTCTCGACAGGGGCGGCATTCCCGTTCCGAAGGGGGCGGTGGCGAGGACACCCGAAGAGGCCGGGGCCGCTGCCGGTGATCTGGGCGGCACGGTCGTCGTCAAGGCGCAGGTCCACGCGGGTGGACGCGGCAAGGCGGGCGGAATCAAGCTCGTCGATTCCCCTCAGGAGGCCGCCGATGCCGCAAGAGGGCTGATCGGCTCAAGCCTGGTCACGCACCAGACAGGGCCTGAGGGTGTGCCCATCAGGTCCGTCCTCGTCGAGGAGGCGTTGGAGGTCGACCGGGAGCTGTACGTCGGGATGGTCATCGACGGAGCCGCGAAAGGCGTCGTGGTGATGGCCAGCGAGGCGGGGGGAATGGACATCGAAGAGGTCGCGGAGCAGACGCCGGAGAAGATAGTCCACATTCCCGTGGATCCCGTACTGGGGCTGTTGCCGTATCAGACACGCAAGATCGCCTACTCACTGAACGTCTCCGCCAACCAGGTCAGGCCGGTCTCGGCGATGATGTCCAAACTCTACGACCTGTTCCTCAAGCACGATTGCTCTCTCATCGAGATCAACCCTCTCGTCGTCGCGAAAGACGGCAGGATACTCGCGGCGGACGCCAAGCTCAACTTCGACGACGACGCGATGTTCCGCCACAAGGACCTCGCCGAACTGTACGACCCGGAGCAGGAGGACCCGCTGGAAGCGGAGTCCGGAAAGTTCGGCGTGAGCTACGTGCGGCTGGACGGCGATGTCGGGTGCATGGTCAATGGCGCAGGCCTTGCCATGGCGACGATGGACGTGACATTCGCGGCAGGGACCGCTCCGGCGAACTTCCTCGACGTTGGCGGCGGCGCCGACGAGGAGAAGATAGCCCAGGCGCTGAGGATAATCCTCTCAGACGATAACGTTGCCAAGATACTCATCAACATATTCGGCGGCATCCTCCGCTGCGACGTGGTCGCGCGGGGCGCACTGATAGCGGCAGAACGCGCCGAGAAAGCGATGCCACCCATGGTCGTCCGCATGCTGGGCACCAACGCGGACGAAGGACGAAAGCTGCTTGAAGAATCGTCGCTGAACGTGACGCTGGTGGATGACCTGAATCAGGCGGCTAATGCCATCAAGGCGCTTGGTTGAAGTTGGAAGGATGAGTGTTTGCTCTGTTGTGTTGACATTCTTGAATTTCTCATTGTTATCCCCGATCAAGTCGTCATTCCCGCGAAAGCGGGAATCTATTCCTCATAGAGAGTATATGTGTACCCGACTCTGGATTCCCGCTTTCGCGGGAATGACGGGTAGTGGTGGCGCGGTATCGGGGACGGACAACCACAAGGGTTGCCCCTACGATGGGTCGGCCGGGGGTTATTTTCGTAGCAATCGTTCATGTCGGTTGTCACCGACACCACCAATCATGACAATGGGAGCAGGGCGATTCGCGAATCGCCCCTACGGGAGGTTGGCCGGGGGTTATTTTTAGAGGAATCACCCATGCAGCCTTGTGGCCTGCACACCGAGGGATGAAAATGGGAGTCGGTTCCTCCGTCGGCGATTGTCGTAAGGCAACGTCCGGGGATGGATTCCCGCTTTCGCGGGAATGACGGTGCGGGGGTATTGCGACCTATTTTCGTAGCCATGACAGACTGCTACATATGTTACGCAAAGGTCTCCGATAGCGGGAATGACGGGAAATATCACTAGACTGAACTGACACGAGGAGCTTCGGAAGCATGAGCATATTGGTTGATAGGAACACTCGACTGCTGGTGCAGGGCATAACCGGCAAGGAGGGGAGCTACCATGCCGGCAGGTGCCGGGAGTATGGGACGAACCTCGTCGCAGGGGTCACGCCCGGCAAGGGAGGCCAGATGTTCGATGGCGACGTTCCCGTGTTCGACACGGTCGAGCAGGCAGTGGACGAGACCGGAGCCAATGCCTCCCTCATCTTCGTGCCGCCCCCGTTCGCCGCGGACGCCATCGTGGAGTCTGTCGACGCGGGCATCCCGGTCATCGCGACCATCACCGAGGGCGTGCCCGTGAAGGACTCGGTCAATGTCGTGCGGTACCTGCAGGGCAAGGACGTCACGGCGATTGGCCCAAACTGCCCAGGCGTGATCTCGCCGGGGGAGAACTGCAAGATGGGCATCATGCCCGGCTACATCCACGCTCCGGGCCGGGTCGGCATCGTCTCCCGGAGCGGGACGCTGACCTATGAGGCCGTCGGCCAGCTCTCCGTACTGGGAATCGGGCAGTCGACATCCGTCGGAATCGGCGGCGATCCGGTGAGCGGCACGTCATTCGTCGACGTGCTCAAGCTCTTCAACGATGACCCGGACACCGACTGCGTTATCTTCATCGGCGAGATCGGCGGCACGAAGGAGCAGGAAGCAGCCGAGTACATAGGAAGCGATGAATTCACGAAGCCCGTCGCGGCCCTGATTGTGGGACGGAGCGCTCCGCCCGGACGCCGCATGGGCCATGCGGGCGCGATCATCACCGGCAAGGCGGCCCGGGCCGAGGAGAAGATCAAGGCGCTTGATCGGGCAGGGGCGGCCACGATTCCCAGTCCGGCCGATATTGGTGTGACGGTTCAGGGGATACTGTGCTAGGGGGTGTTTGCAAGTTCGTCACGTAATTCAGAGCACCCTTCGACAAGCTTTCAAGTAACTGATCAGGACAGGATGAAGATTCACCGCAGAGAACACAGAGAGCGCAGAGGGAAAAGAGGTGGTGTTCATGGTTCGACAAGCTCACCACGAAGAGCAGGTCTAACGAGACAACCGATTAATGTAAGGAACTTCAGAAACAGGACTCCAGGTTGTGGCGACATTTCCTGTCATTCTCGCGAAAGGAGACCTCAGCACCTACCATTCCGAATGAAGCGGAAGCGGTATGAGGAATCTAGCGTTACTGTCCTCGATGCGGAGTTTCGTAGCTGGAACGGCACGAATGAGAACGGCAGGACATCTTAGATTCCTCGCTGCGCTCGGAATGACAGACTGCTACGTATGTTATGCAAAGGTCTCCGATAGCGGGAATCCAGATCGGGTATCGCAGTCATCTCCAAAGGGAATAGATTCCCGCTTTCGCGGGAATGACGGGAAATGTCAACACAACCTCATTAATATAAGGAAGTTCAGAAACAGGACCCTAAATTTGCTCAGGGCTGGAAGGGGTGATCCAAATGCTTGCTGAGTACGATATATCGGGAAAGACGGTCATTGTGACCGGAGCGGCTCGCGGCATTGGACGCGGCATCGTCGAGGTTTTTGCGGAGGCGGGCGCGCGTGTCCTGGTGACGGCGCTGACCGACCGCTACCTGAAGCCGCTGCAGGACCGCATGGCGGCTAGAGGCCTGGCCATCGAAATCATCGTCGCCGACGCCACCAGCGTGGCGGACTGGGAGCGCACGGTTGACAAGGCACTCGACCTCTGGGGACACGTCGACGTGCTCATCAACAACCTGGGAGACGCTATCGAGGGCTACGTCGTTCCGCCGCCCGGCTCGGACGCAACCGGCACGATAACCGAGGAGCAATGGCGCAGCGTCGTTGACATAAACCTTACGGAGGCGTTCCTCGGCTGCCGCGCCGTTGGTGAGCACTTCGTCTCACGACGGGCGGGCAAGGTAATCAACATCAGCGGCTACGCAGCCCGCAAGGGGAATCCCGGCTTTCTGGCGTACTCGACCGCCAAGGCCGGCGTGGTACATCTCACGCAGACGCTAGCCCAGGAATGGGCTCCGTACGGAATAACCGTAAACTGCATCGGGCCCGGTTCATTCCCGGACCCCGAGCTGGCGACTCCTGAGGAGATGCGGCAGCGTCAAGAGCAGGCCAGGAAGAACGTTCCGCTTGGTCGCGTGGGTGATCCGCGAGAGGTCGGCCTGCTTGCGGCTTATCTCATATCCGACGCGGCGAACTACATTACCGGGGAGACCATCTACATCGACGGTGGCGCGACGTTCAAGGCGTCGTGACGTCCAATTCACGGTGTATTCAAAACGAATTGGTATTATAAGTCCGCCGAGAGCGTTCGTGGTGAACTCGTCGAACCATGAGGCGTTGCCACCCTTCGACAGGCTTTCAAGTAACTGCTCTCGCCTACGTCGGGGCAAGACCCTCACCCCCGTATCGAGTACGGAACCTTGTATGTCAAGACACTGTAGCGAGTTCTGGCGTTGGCGTTAGCAGTTCTGTCATCTCGCGGTAGATCTGGCGGGCCAGGTAGGTCTTGAGGACACGTATGGCCTC
>DAOUKG010000074.1:0-39258 GCA_034421575.1 Dehalococcoidia bacterium | reverse complement strand
CTGGATTCCGGCCTACGCCGGAATGACGGGTGGTGGCGCGGTATCGGGGACGGGCAACCACAAGGGTTGCCCCTACGACGGGTTGGCCGGGGGTATTTTCTGAGGAATGACAGTGTTGTGGTGGCCGGATCGTAGCTAAAATCCGTTTTACCTACCCCTGTCAGCCCCCGGCGGGGGAGAGATCGGAATAGGGAGTATCTCCCACGGCGGGGAGAGATCGGAATTTGGAGTATCTCCCGCGAACGGGAGAGGGGATCAGATTCCCGCCTACGCGGGAATGACGGTGGGTTGTGTGTGTTGGATGCCGAAGCCCCCTCTGGACTCCGGCCTTCGCCGGAGTGACGATTGCCGGTGTTCCTATCAACTCTAAATGCGATTGCCCTGTCTTGCACCCTTACCCCTATGGATACCGGCCCCGTATCGGAGTACGGGGCAAGCTCTACGCCGGTATGACGGTTACTCAAAGGCCTCCCTACGCGGGTATGACGATTTTCGGTGTGTTCTGGGAATTGTGACTATAATGCCTCCGAAGTGGGGGCGGGAACTATGTCCAATGGGGAGCGTCGACATGGAGAAGCGCAGGCTCGGACGGGACCCATGAGCGGCGGGAGCAAGACATACCTTGCGCTGGACCTTGGGGCGGAAAGCGGGCGCGCCATCGCCGGGACGTTCGACGGCGAACGCCTGACCCTTCGTGAGGCGCATCGCTTCCCGAACGTGCCCGTTCGCCGGGGCGAGAGCATGCACTGGGACCTCCCGGCGCTCTTCGAGGAGGTCAAGCGCGGAATTGCGGTCGCAGCATCCATGTACGCCGGCGGTCTCATCAGCGTTGGGGTTGATACGTGGGGTCTGGACTACGGGCTGGTAGACGGCCAGGGCAAGCTCCTGGGCCTGCCCCACCAGTACCGCGATCCCCGGACGGCAGGGATCCAGGACTCCGTCATGGAGCGGCTGGGCAGGGACTTCCTGTACGAGCAATCGGGCGTTCAATTGATGGAAATGAATACCCTGTACCAGCTTCTGTCGGAGCCTCCGGAGCGGCTGGACCAAGCATCGCGGCTGCTCTTCATCCCGGACCTCATCAACTACTTGCTGACCGGCGAAATGGCCACGGAAAGGACATTCGCAAGCACGAGCCAGTTCTACGACGTTGGCAAGGCTGACTGGGCATATCCGCTGCTCGATGCCGTTGGGCTGCCGTCCCACATTCTTGGGGATATCCGGGATGCCGGGGAATCGCTGGGGCCTCTTCTGCCGCACGTGGCGGAAGAGACGGGCGCGAGTGGTGTGAATGTGGTGCTGCCGGGGACTCATGATACGGCGTCGGCGGTGGCCGCGGTGCCGGCGGGCGAGGGGACGTGGGCCTTCCTGAGCTCGGGCACGTGGTCGCTACTGGGAATCGAGACCCCCGAACCGGTGATGAATGACCGGGCCAAGGCGTTCGAGCTTGGCAACGAGGTGGGCGTTCTCGGCACGGTGCGTCCGTTGAAGAACATATCGGGACTGTGGCTCGTGCAGCAGTGCCGCGCGACGTGGGAGGCGGAGGGCGACTCATTCTCGTACGCGGAACTCACACGGATGGCAGAAGCGTCCGCGCCATTCTCCGCCCTCATCGACCCCGACGACCCATCGTTCACTCCGGCGGGGGATATGCCGTCGCGGATTGTCGAGTTCTGCGTGAAGGCGGGCCGGAGGCCGCCAACGACTCGCGGGGAAATGGTGAGGACGGTGCTGGAGAGCCTTGCCCTCCGCTATCGGATGGCACTGGAGGCAATAGAGGACATCATCGACGAGCGCAGGGAGACCCTGCACATAGTAGGGGGAGGCGGCCAAAACCTCTTGCTCAACCAATTCACCGCGAACGCCGTGGGTCGCCAGGTCGTCGTAGGGCCCGTCGAGGCCACGGCGGCCGGGAATGTCCTGATGCAGATGTTCTCCGATGGTGAGATTTCGTCCCTCGCTGAGGGGCGCGAGATCGTCCGTCGCAGCTTCGATTTGACCACGTATGTTCCTGAGGACGCCGACGAGTGGGACGGGGCATACGAGCGGTTTCGGGGGATATTGCAGTGTTAGTAATGCCAATTCACTTTGACGGGGCTGGAATGACGGTGTGGCCGGTGACACGCTGGCAGAAGGGGCGATTCGCGAATCGCCCCTACGGGAGGTTGGCCGGGGCATGGATTCCCGCCTACGCGGGAATGACGGGTGGTGGGTGGTGGTATCGGGGACGGGCAACCACAAGGGTTGCCCCTACGGGAGGTTGGTTGGGGGTTATTTTCAGAGGAATCCTCCATGCAGGTCGATGCCTGCACACCGAGGGATGAAAATGGGTGGAGACCCGCCTTAATGTGTGCGGGAACTGGATTCCGGCCTGCGCCGGAATGACGGTGTGGCCGGTGACACGCTGGCAGAAGGGGCGATTCGCGAATCGCCCCTACGGGAGGTTGGCCGGGGCATGGATTCCCGCTTTCGCGGGAATGACGATATGGGGAGCGGGAATGGCGGTGGCTGTGTGCGTTGAGCGCTCTCACGAGGTCTGAACAGTTGCGGGACCTCCTGGCCGATTGCTGTAGCTCTCGCGCCGTAGATACAATAGCCTTTCATGGAGAGTACGCAGTCGCAGCCGCCGGTCGATGAGCGGAGCATGAACGAGACCACCCGCCCGTTCGACCGGGGCAGTGTGCTGATTGCCGCCGCGCTCGTGGCCGTCCTGGTCGTGGCGCTCGCCCTCCGGCTGTACGGTATCAACTGGGACGCTGGGTATGGCTATTCGCCGCACCCCGATGAGCGCAATGTCGTCTCCCTGGTCGAGCGACTGGAGTTTCCCACGCCGGGGGATTTCGACGCTCTCTTGGACCCCGCGAGAAGCCCGTGGAACCCCGGACAGTTTGCATACGGAAGCTTCCCTCTTTATTTGCTCAAGATCGCGAATTCGATAATTCGGAGCGACGTGTACGACATCAGGACCGTTGGTCGAGGCGTGTCCGCTCTCGCCGACGTTGCCGTGGTGTTCTTCACGTACCTCCTTGGCGCGAGGATGTACGGACGGCGACAAGGCCTGTTGGCCGCGACGCTGGTGGCCCTGGCGGTCATCCATATCCAGCTAAGCCACTTCCTGACCTTCGACATCCTGCTCGGGCTGACAACGATTGCCGCGCTGTACTTCATGCACCGCGTGGCCACCGGAGGCAGGCTGCGAGACTCGGTGATCGCCGGGGTCATCGTGGGGCTGGGCCTGGCGTCGAAGGTCAGCGTTGCGCCCATCTATTTCGCCCTGGCCACGGCCCACCTGCTCTACGTTCTGCCGGTCCTGGGAGCGAACAAGGGCGATAGCGCAGAGGCGAGCCGGAGGATTGGGACGGCCTTCATCGGACTGCTTGCGGCGGGCTGCGCGTCGCTGGCGACGTTCATCATCGTTCAGCCCTACGCCATAATAGACTCGGCCCGCTTCGTCTCGGACATCACCGAGCAGTCGGAAATGGTACGTCGCATCCGCGACTACCCGTACACGCGGCAGTACATCGACACGGCGGCCTACTTCTACCACATGCGTCAGTTGGCGGCCTTCGGACTGGGTTGGCCTCTCGGCGTCGCAGCGTGGGCGGGACTGCTCTACGTGAGCCTCCGGGGAATGAGGCTGTACTACGGGCTCCTCTACCTAGCTGTGGGTTGGCTCCTGCCGGCCGGTGTGCTTCTCATCTCGATGGACCTCTTCGCCATCGCCGCGGCGTCGATGATAGCGTTCGCCGCGCTGATCGCCACGCTGAGGGTGCGGTCGCCGGAATCGCGGGGAGCGGTGCTGCTGCTCTCGTGGGTCATTCCGTACCTGCTGGTGACGGGCGCGTTTCAGGTCAAGTTCACTCGCTACCTCATTCCGGTAACGCCGCTGCTCATCCTCTTCGGCTCCCAGATGCTATTCCACGCCTGGAGGTGGACGGCGTCCCACAGACGGTGGCTCCGTCACGCGGTCGTGGCAGCGATGGTCGCGCTGGTCGTGGTCACGGGGCTGTACGCGCTCGCCTACCTGGGGGTCTATCAAGCGACGCATACGGCAGTCCGGTCGGCCGAGTGGATCAACCGGAATGCTCCCGTGGGTTCGGTCATTCTGATGGAACACTGGGAGGAGGGCGTTCCAGACCTCGGACGGTACGACGTCCCACGGCTCCCCGTCTACGAGCAGGACTCGCCGCAGAAGCTCGACATCCTGACTACAGACCTTGCAAGGGCCGACTACGTCCTTTTCTACAGCAACCGTCTGTACGGCACGATAACCCGTCTGCCGGAGAGGTATCCCGTCACGTCGGCCTACTACAGGCTGCTCTTTGGCGGTGAGCTTGGGTATCGGCTCGCCAACGTGGAGACAGCGTATCCCAACCTCGCGGGGGTCACGTTAGTCGATGACACATACGGGAGGCCGGGGCTATCGACGCCTCAGGGTCAAGAAACGCCGCCGGGACTGAACATAAACCTGGGCTACGCGGACGAGAGTTTTTCCGTATATGACCATCCGAAGGGCCTGATGTTCGAGAACGTCGAGCGGCTCGACGAGGAGACCATACGGCAACGCATCCTCGACTCCGCCGGAGACGATCCGTTCGGCTATGGCGGCACTGGAGTAGGTGTCATGGTAACGGCGAGACCGGTCGGTCTCCTGCTGGACGAAGACGATCTTGAGGCTCAGCGCGCGGGCGGGACGTGGTCGGATATCGTGAAGCCCGACGGGCTGGGCAGTCGGTTGCCGGTCGTTGGCTGGCTGGTGGTCATGCAGCTCATGGCGCTTGCCGTGCTGCCGATCGCGCTGGCGGCGTTCAGGTCATTGCCGGACGGCGGATACCTGCTCGCCAAGCCGCTGGGAATACTGGCGGTCTCGCTCGTGGCGTGGCTTCTGGCGAGCCTCCAGTGGATGGCGTTCTCGTTCGAGTCGGTCCTGGTCGGAACCGGCGCGGTGGCGTTGGCGTCATGCGTCGTCCTTGGATTCACATGGCGGTCGTTCTGGGCATTCGTCCGCGAGCGATGGAGGGTCATCGCGATTGGCGAGGTCGTATTCCTCGTCGCTTTCCTCGCGTTCGTCGTGCTGAGAATGGCGAACCCGGACCTTTGGCATCCGTGGCAGGGGGGAGAGAAGCCGATGGACACGGCGTACCTGAACGCCGTGCTGAAGTCGAGCTTCATGCCTCCCTACGATCCGTGGTACGCGGGGGGATACCTCAACTACTACTACTGGGGGCAGTTCATCGTCGCGTCGTTCATTCACGCGACCGGCATCGATCCGGCGGTGGCGGTCAACCTAGCCGTCCCGATGTTCTTCGCCCTGACCGTCGGCGGAGCGTTCAGCGTGGTCTACAACCTCGCGGAGGCGGCGCGCCTGAAGCTACCTCGTCGGCGCGCACGGGCCGCCCCTGACATCGAAGCCGCCGGACGTGAGGACGAGCCATCCGAAGAAACGCCTGAGGAGGGCGTCAGGGGCTTTTCGTGGTCTCCCGTCATCGCAGGGTTGGCGGCAGCCTTGTTCGTGACGGTGATCGGAAATCTGGACGGCGCGGTACAGAGCTTGGAGAACCTGTACGCGCTGGTGATGAATGAGCCGACGGGAGGGTTCGACTTCTGGCGGAGCAGCCGGATGATGCCGCCGGACCCGCCGGGCAACGAGATCACGGAGTTCCCCTATTTCACCTTCCTGTTCGCCGATCTGCACGCGCACCTCATGGCGATACCCTTCACCGTTCTGGTCGTTGGGATTGGGCTGGCGGTCGTCCTCAGGGCAAGGGGGACAGGACCGGAAACTGGCCGGCTGGCTTCAAAGGGCTGGGGACTTGCCGACATCGCGCAAATCGCCGTGCTGGGCATTGCCGTGGGCGCGCTCCGGCCGATCAACACGTGGGACTACCCGACCTACCTGCTGCTGAGCATGGCGGCCGTCCTGCTAGCCGCCATACTGAGGACCGGCGGGCTGAACCTGCTTGTGATTGTCGAGACGGCAGTCAAGGGAGTCCTGATATTCCTGGTTGGGTTTGTCGTCTTCCTGCCGTACCACCTGAACTACGAGACGGCCTTTTCCAGCATCGAGGCCACGACAAATCAGACGGTCCTCTGGCAGTTCCTCCTGATGCTGGGACTGTTCGTGTTCGTGATCGGTTCGTACCTTGTCAACGAGTCACGCGGCTGGCTGAGCGACGTTGGCGGCATACTGTGGCGTCCCTTCTCCAAGCTCGCTGCGGCGTCAGCAGCTACCGGCGAAACAGGCGGCACGGATACTCATCGAAGACGAATAGGCATAGTACGCCTGTCGCTCGTGGCGCTGGGACTCGCACTCATCGGTCTCGTGGTCGTGTTGAAGGTCGTGGAGATAACGGGCAGCACCATTCCGTTCGTGTTCGGATTGCTCGTCCTGACGCTTGCGGCAGGCGCGCGGGCCGTCTTGTCCTCACGATCTGACGCCCCGCAGACCGCGTTCGTTCTTCTGATGGCTCTCACGGCTTTCTTCATCGTCATTGGCGTGGACATAGTCCGCGTTGAGGGCGATATAGACAGGATGAACACGGTGTTCAAGTTCTACCTCCAGGTGTGGGTGCTGATGGCCCTGGCGTCGGCATACATCCTCTGGCGACTCTGGCATGGATGGGGCGATTCGCTCGACAACCTCCCGAAGGGAAAGAAACTCTGGCTTGGCTGCCTGGCGGTGCTCGTGGTCTCCGTATCCGTCTACCCGGTGCTCGGAACACAGGACAGGCTGAGCAGGCGCTTCGATACGACGCTGCCCCTCACACTGGACGGCATGGCCTACATGCGGGACGGGCAGCGTCACTCGGACCAGCGTGGGACGATCGACCTTTCGGCAGACTACGAGGCCATCCGTTGGATACAGCAGAATGTCGAAGGCTCCCCCGTGATGCTGGAAGCCGTGACGCCCACCTACCGCTGGGGTGGACGAATCTCCATCTACACCGGCCTGCCGAACATAGCGGGATGGGAGTGGCACCAGATGCAGCAGCGATGGAACTACCGCGAGACCGTCCCAAGGCGCATCGCGCAGGTCGAGCGCATCTACAACACGTCAGACACGCAGGAGGCGCTCGACATCATGCGCGTGTATGGCGTCGAGTACGTGTACGTCGGACAGGTCGAGCGGCTCTACTACGTACCGTCAGGACTCGCGAAGTTCGACACCGGTCTCGACGGGGCGCTCGAACAGGTCTACGAGAACGGCGACGTGCGGATTTTTCGGGTTCGGTAGGACAGGCGGAATAGGGCACCCGGCTCAGTCGGGAGAGACGCAAAGGGAACCTCTGGGCCAACCGACCCACCTCAGTGCGAATGCCTGGAGGGACAAGGGCGTGTGAGTAGAATGGCTACAGTCTGAGAGGGTATCCAACAAGCCGCAGGAAACCGTTCGTGGTGAGCTTGTCGAACCATGAAATCCGCCTTGACCCTTCGACTGGCTCAGAGCTTGCCCCGTACTTGATACGGGGGTGAACGGGTCCCTTTTGGACACCCTCTGAAAGCTCGGAAGCAACCATGTGTGGGCGCTTACAGGCAACTTGTCGCCTGTCGTGCCCCCGCACGCTCAACAACGAGCTTCCAGGATACAGGGAATGTACTGCACACTGATCCATGACAGGGCCAGGGCCGTCAAGACCGCCAGAATCGACACGGTCACAAGCTCGACAGGGATTACCCACACCGAAGCACGTGGCAAATGTCGGTCGCGCAGCACTCCACCCAATCGTCCAACATAGACGAGCAGGGCAAGGAGCATGAACATCCATCCCCGTTCGCCGACCACTGCCCTCACCACCCCATCGTCCAGAAAAGCAGCCGCTGAACGAGGACTATCCGCCCAGTCGGTGAAGGCTGCCCCAAGGCTAAGACCCGCGAGGACAAGGAGGCCAACCGCGAGCAATTTGCTCGTGAATGGTTGACCCTTCCACAGGTTCTGACGCCTCTGTACAGATTCCACGTTCATGCTGCGGAGTCTATTCGAGCCATACCCCAAAGTCAAACGGAACGCGGGATGGCAATTGTTCCGAGTTGATGAGGTGGATACCCTCACCCCCGTTCTGCAACGGGGCAGGCTCTAGCCCTCTCCCGCGAACGGGAGAGGGGATTAGATTCCCGCCCCGTATCGTGGTACGGGGTGACGTTCTTTCGCGGGAATGACGGGTGGTTGTGTATGCGTCGAGGTATCTCGCGAAGTTCGACACCGGCCTCGACGGGGCGTTCGAACAGGTCTACGAGAACGGCGACGTGAGGATTTTTCGGGTTCGGTAGTGAGGGGTACATCGCTTTGGCAGGCAGGTAGGGGCGGGTTTCAAACCAATTGTTCCAACTAATTACCATTTTAGCTACGGAAAAGCGTCCTAGGGCCAGGTTGAGTCCTGCCATTGTAGTCCTGATTCGAGTCGCTCAAATACAATCATGCTGGCAAATGGCCCGGTCTATTGGCGCATTGGTGCCTTTCGAGGGCGGCCACAGTGGTCGAACATGGGCAAATCAGCTACGAAACACCCCATTTCGTCGAATTAGTTGGAACAATTGGTTTCAAACCCGCCCCTACGTTGTCCTTGCCTCGTTACCCCTCAAATCCAGGATGTTGAACCACTAGAAACACCTGCAAACGTGTTCTCTGTCTCGGCACGTGGGTATAGAATCAGAGGCATCAACGCGGGACGGGAACGCATCAGTGAGACTGGGCCATAACTGCATCGGCGTTACGATTCTCCGAATACTCGTAGGCTCTCTAGCGGCAGGGGTGCTGATGGTGATGCTCGCCTGCGGGCAGCCGGAAGAAGAGGGCTCCTCTTCAAGAGTGCGTTTCCCCTTGCCTGAGACTTTCGATCTCTTGGAATCAGGATTCCATCAATCGACCTTTTGGGTTGGCGCCGACGAACGGGGAGGCCGGCTCGAAGTCTCGGTGGAGGTGCGGCAGGAAAAGCACGACCGGCACATCTGCGGCGTGCCCAGTCTCGTTGACCCATTCGGGAATGTCCTGCAAACACTGACTCCCCAACAGATATCCGAGAAAGCGACAAATACCCATTTTGTCTACGAGTCGCGGTTTGCATTCTTTGTCGCGACGGACGGCGAATACGCAGTCAAGCTGGAGAATCGGGGGTGCCTCCTTGACGAGGTGGCCGCCGTCGCGACCGTGCAATGGGCGGTCCACACGGTGCAGGAATGAACGCAGGGATGGCTTGCGCTACACTCATCGCTTGTTCCCCCACCGGCTGTCGCAGGACTCTGAATGAACTGCTACCTCGCGCTTCGACAAGCTCAGCACGAACGGGGGTAATCACAATGTGCGCTTGTCCCCGCATGGGGTATAGAGCAGGCGAAGGCCCGAGCTTTGCCTGTCGGCGGTCTGTGGCGTGACTACTTCCCGGCGTTCGAAGCTGCCGCGCACATTCGCGGCTTTCCGGAATCCGAGCTACCGAGTCCTATGGCCCGCGAACTTCTGCTCGCTGCTGTCGCGCTGGATGCAGATGACGCTGCTCGGCTGGATGGTGCTGACGCTGACCGATTCGGCCTTTCTCGTCTCCCTCGTCGGGTTCTTCTCCCTCGCGCCGATGCTGTTCGTCGGCCTCCTGAGCGGGGTGCTGGCGGACAGATTCGACCGTCTGAAGCTGCTGCGTGTGACCCAGGTGGTCGGTTTCTTTGCAGCCGTTGGGATGGCGGCCATCCTGTTCATGGGCGAGGAGCAGTTCTGGCATGCCTACGTGACGATCACCCTCGTCGGCTCGGCGTGGGCGCTTGAGCTTCCCACTCGACGCTCCATGATCCACGACCTCGTGGGGAGCGGCGGCGTCACCAACGCCGTGGCGCTCGATTCGATAGGCATGAACGCCAGCGCAATGGTCGGACCGGCGCTCGCGGGCGTCCTGATCAGCCAGGTGGACGTGGTCGGCGGGTACGTTGTGGTCGTCGGCTTTTCGGTCGTCTCGATGGCGCTCGTTTGGTCGCTGAGGCTGAACATCAGGGAGCGTGCTTCGGCCGCAAGACGCAGGATGGTCGTGGACCTGATCGTGGGGCTTCGGTACACCCTTCGGCATCGCACGCTGCTGGCCGTGATCCTGATAACCATCGTCATGAACGTGCTGTTCTTCCCATACCGCTTCCTGATACCGGTGATTGCGCGCGACGTACTGGGAGTCGGCCCCGCGCTCATGGGCATGATGGACTCGATTGCAGGGTTTGGCGCGTCGGCGGGCGCGATTGCCATCGCCTCGTCGTCCAACATGCGGCGTCACGGTCTCGTCTTTCTTGGCGGCTCGGTGCTGGCAACGGTGTGCCTGCTGTTCTTCTCGTTCTCCGAGTATTACCTCATGTCGCTTGCCCTCCTGCTCGTCCTGGGGGCGGGCACCGCCGGATTCTCCACGATGCAGGCAACGGTAGTGATGATCGTCTCCAAGGCATCCATGCGCGGCAAGTCTCTTGGAGTCGTCAGCCTCGCAATCGGGACCAGTCCGGCGGGCTCCCTGATCGTCGGCGCGCTGGCCGAGCGGGTCGGAGCTCCGACGGCGATCACGATCATCGCGGGGCTGAGTCTCGGCCTCCTGTTCCTGATTGGCCTGCTGATGCCGTCGATTCGCGCCCAGACGAGGCTGAAGGGAGACGCTGAGTGAGGGTGTGTTGCCCCAGCCTCCAATATATTCAATGCGTCTTGTCCCGTAGGGGCGATTCGCGAATCGCCCCTACGGGACGTTGACCCTGCCGGACTGCGCGCCTATAATTTGAGGTGGCTGCCCAGTCTGGGATTTGGACCGCGCCGGGAATCTAGGGGGTAGGATGTCCTTTCCAACGGATCGTCCGCGTGAAGCTTGCGGCATCGTTGGAGCATATCTGCCAGGAGAGGACGCGGCCCGCACCACCTACTTCGGCCTCCATGCGCTTCAGCATCGCGGGCAGGAGAGCGCGGGCATCGCCACGGGCGACGGCACGGAGATCAGGTGCCGGACGGCAATGGGCCTCATCACCCAGGCGTTCGTCGAGGAAGACCTCGTCATGCTTCCCGGTCATCTGGGCATCGGCCACACCCGTTACTCCACGACGGGCCGGAGCACTATCGAGAACTGCCAGCCGATCTTCTCCGAGGGCACCGACGACGAAGAGATCGCCCTCGCTCACAACGGCAACATCGTCAACGCCAGGAATCTCCGCCTGGAACTCGAGGACTGGGGCGTCGAGTTCAAGTCCTCCAGCGACTCGGAGGTCATCGCGCACCTGATGATGCACGCCCCTCTGCCCGCCCTGGAGGACCGCATCGTCTACGCAATGGGCAGGCTCGAAGGCGCGTACTCCCTGACCATGATGACGAAGAACACCGTGTACGGGATACGCGATCCGCTGGGCGTCCGCCCTCTCTGCATAGGCAAGCTCAACGGTGGGTGGGTTATCGCCTCCGAGACGTGCGCGCTGGACCAGATCGGAGCCGACTTCGTCAGGGACGTGCATCCCGGCGAGGTGGTCGCGATCGATGCCGACGGCCTCCGCACCGTGAACCGCAGGATGACCGATCACGCGCGAGCCCCCTGCATCTTCGAGCACATCTACATGGCCCGCCCCGACAGCGTTGTCGAAGGACGCCTCGTATACAACAGCCGCAAGGCGATGGGGGAACAGCTCGCAAAGGAGCATCCCGTCGACGCCGACCTCGTCATCGGCGTTCCCGACACGGCAATACACGCCGCAGTGGGATACGCCGAGGAGTCGGGCATACCCTTCGGCGAGGGCCTCATAAAGAACCGCTACGTCGGACGCACGTTCATTCTCCCGGACCAGCGCCTGCGAGACATGGGCGCGCGCATGAAGTACAACCCGCTTCTGGAGAACATCGAGGGCAAGCGGCTCGTCGTTGTAGACGACTCCATCGTTCGGGGGACGACCCAGGCCCAGATCGTGGCCATGCTGCGGCGCGGCGGCGCGAGAGAGGTCCATCTGCGGATAGCCTCGCCGCCCATCAAGCATCCCTGCCACCTCGGCGTGGACTTTCCCACCCGCGCGGAACTCATCGCATCAAACAAGGGTGTTGAAGAGATCCCCGATATCGTGGGCGCAGACTCCCTTGGATATCTCAGCAACGAGGGTCTGCTGCGGGCCGTCGGGTCGACCGAGGACCGCAACTGCATGGCGTGCTTCACCGGCAACCAGCCCGTTCCCGTTCAGCTCGAAATGGACAAGCTGGCCCTCGAAGTCTGATGTCAAGGCCGCAGTCTGGACAGACCTACAGGGACGCCGGAGTCGACTTCGACGCGGCAGACGCCGCCAAGCAGCGAATCAAAACGCTTGCCGCCACGACGCACGGCCCGGAGGTTCTCGGCGGTGTGGGAGGGTTCGGCGGACTATTCGAGCTTTCCGGTTATCGGCAGCCCGTCCTCGTGTCGGGCACCGACAACGTTGGCACAAAGCTCAAGATCGCCCTGGCGATGGACCAGTACGAGAACCTCGGACGCGACGTTGTCAATGCGTGTGTCAACGACATCATCGTCTCAGGCGCGAAACCGCTGTTCTTCCTCGACTACCTGGCCACTGGCAAGATGGACGCCGACCTGGCAGAGGAGATCGTGCGAGGGATCGTGGCGGCCTGCACCGAGAATGGGTGCGCCCTCATCGGCGGGGAGACATCGGAGCTTCCCGGCCTCTTCGCGAAGGACGAGTTCGACCTGTCGGGCTTCGCGGTCGGCGTCGTCGAAAAGGACGCCATGCTGGACGGTTCAACGATTTCCGAGGGCGACGTGCTCATAGGCATACCCTCGAACGGTCTGCACACCAACGGATTCTCGCTCGTTCGACACGCGCTTGGCCTCGATGAAGACTCCTCGCCGCTGTTCGAGCATCACGACGAGCTTGACGACACCATTGGACAGGCGCTGCTGCAGCCCCATACGGCGTACTACCCCGTCGTGCAGCAGGCACTGGCGCACTTGAAGGGGATGGCGCATGTCACCGGCGGCGGTCTTAGGGACAACGTCCCGCGCATTCTGCCCGACGGGCTGGGCGCTCACTTCGATCCTTCCACGTGGACCGTCACGCCAATCTTCACCCTGTTGCAGGAAATGACGGATATCGACCCGGACGAGATGTACCACGTCTTCAACATGGGGCTGGGAATGGTGCTTGTCTGCGACAGGGAGAACGCAGAGCAGGTGTGCTCGCTGGCGCTGGGAGGCCGGGTTGTGGGCGAGGTCGTCCGTGCGACGGGGGAGAGAAGGGTGAATCTGTAGGGTGGGGCTGTGTGTCAATCCACCTTATAGAAGCGGGCCTTTCACCCTTACCCCCTCTCCCGCGAACGGGAGAGGGGGTAAGGCAGAGTACAGGAGAGCAGAAAGCAGATGAAAGCGATCGTTAGCGTCTACGACAGGACGGGAGCCGCCGAGTTCACAGGGAAGCTGGTTGAGGCGGGGTTCGAGATCATCAGCACGGGCGGGACGCGCGCGGAACTGGCAGCCGCGGGGGTGCCGGTCACGCTCCTCTCCGACGTTACGGGGTTCCCGGAGATACTGGACGGACGGGTCAAGACACTGCATCCGGTCATCCACGCGGGCATACTCGCACGGCGAGATGTGGACGCGCACGTTGCGGAGCTTACCGAGCGGGGCATTTCAGGCATCGACGTGGTCGTTGGAAACCTGTATCCCTTCGTCGAGACGGTGCGAAACGCCGACGTGACGCTTGAAGACGCTCTGGAGAACATCGACATCGGGGGGCCGACGATGATCCGCGCGGCGGCTAAGAATTTTCCGTCAGTCATCGTAATCGTTGATCCCGCCGATTACGGCTGGGTCGGAGACCGGGTACGCGAACAGGCGAATGGCGGGAACTCCGGGGACATCCTGACCATGGAAGAGCGAATGGGACTCGCCCTCAAGGCATTCCGGCACGTCGCGCAGTATGATGCGGCCGTCTCGCGATACCTGAGCGACGGCGATCTGCTGTCCGGCTCGGAATTCGCGGTCGGTTTCGAGAAGATAGCCGACATGCGCTACGGCGAGAACCCTCACCAGAAGGGGTCGGTATACCGCGACCCGCTGGCAACGGGCGGGATAGTGAACGCCGAGCGACTCCACGGCATCGAGATGTCCTTCACCAACTACCTCGACGCAGAGGCGGCATGGTCCGCAGTGACCGATTTCTCCGAGCCTGCAGCCTGCATCGTCAAGCACCTCAACCCGTGCGGGCTTTCGGTCCACGACGACCAGCCGACGGCGTACCGGCGGGCGCTTGAGGGCGATCCCGTGTCGGCATACGGGGGCATCGTCGCCTACAACCGGACGTTGACCGCTGAGACGGCAAAGGCCATGCGGGGCGTCCTGTATCACGTCATCGTCGCGCCCGACTATGAGCCGGAGGCGCTCGATGTCCTCAAGAGGCGGAAGGAGACCCGCATCCTGAAGGTGAATGCGACGGGCGGAGACCTGAGCGGATTCGATCTGCGGCTGGTGTCGGGGGGAGCGCTGCTTCAGACCGCCGACGCGATTGATGAAGACCCCGCCTCATGGCAGGTCGTCACCGAACGCGCGCCGACGGAGCGCGAGCTTGCCGATCTGGCCTTCGCATGGAGGGTCTGCAAGCACATCAAGTCGAATGCCATCGTGCTCGGCAAGGACAACACACTCGTCGGCATGGGGACCGGGCAGCCGAACCGCGTCACCAGCATCAGGCTCGCCATCGAGACCGCCGGGGACAAGGTCGTGGGAAGCGCGCTGGCGTCCGACGCCTTCATGCCGTTCGCCGACAACATCGAGGCTGCCGCTGAGGCGGGGATTGCGTCGATAGCTCAGCCGGGCGGCTCGATGCGCGACGACGAGGTCATAGAGGCCGCGAACCGGGCGGGCATGGCGATGGTCTTCACGGGAGTGCGCCACTTCAGGCACTGAGCGGCCATCTCAAGACGTTAGACTCTTATCTTGAAGTGCCCTTCGACAAGCTCAGGGCGAACGGGATGTTCTCTTTCGCTTCTCGGTCCAGAACTCGCGGACGGGTTAATACACCGTCAGTCGGCGGACAGTCCGACGCAGTTGAGGGGATTCGCCCGCACGACCTTGACGATGTCGTCCTCGCGCATTCCCGCGTCGAGCATGGCGGCGATGGCCATCCGCATCCCTTCGGCGGGGGGTGGGTTCGTCCACTGGCCGAAGTCGGTCGAGACGATGCAGCGGTCAGGGCCAATCGCTTCGATATCCGCGCGCAGGCGTTTCCCGGCATCCGGGGCTGAATAGTACGACAGGAACGGCAACTCGACGTACAGATCGTGCGAGAGCAGTACACTAGCCTCGTCCGCACCGAATCTGGCGGGGGGATTGGTCACGACGAGCCGTTCCAAATCGAGCGATTCCGCGAGGTCCACAAGCATCTCGGTGTCCGCGAAGGAGGCGTGGGTGGAGGCGACGGCCATGCCGAACGACTTGGCGACCTCAAGTACGGCTCCTAGATCATCCTGAGTTTCGCTGAGCCTGATTCTCCCGGCGTCCTGCGTCGGCAACCAGACGACCTTCGCGCCGAGCTTTGTCGAGACCTCCACCGCGTCGGGGTTCAGGCCGCCGACGGAGGTGTTGAGGACGATGGACCCCACGGCGTGGAAGCCTGGGTACATGCGGTTGAGGGCATAGGCCGCGAGGGCCGTCGGGTGGCGGTGCTTCATCAGCACGAACCCGGCCATCTCCGCCTCATAGGCGTCACGGCCCGCCTCCAGGTAGTCGGTGCGACGTTCGCCGTCCGGCTCAGGGCCGGTGTGAATCCGAAGGTCGAACGCGCCCTTCAGCAGGAACTCAACTCGGTCTCTCAATGTCCCTCCAACGCGGCACGGCAACAGACTCGAGGCGCAGGTCGCCCTGGATTTCGTCGATCTCCCGCAGGTCATCGTCGGTCAGTACCCAGTCCCCCGCCTGCGCGTCGTGGAGCACTTGCTCGACCGTCCGTCCCCCAACGATGCTCGACGTCACGGCGGGGTTGGCCAGGGGCCACGCGATTGCGAGCTGCACGATGTCGCGACCGTGATCCTGAGCCCACGCCTTGAGCTTCTCGGTCACGGCGTAGATGCGTTCGAACAGCTCTCCTTGGAAGTGGGGCCAGTGGTGGCGTTCGTCGTCGGGCGGGAACCGGTGTCCGGGCTTGTACTTGCTGGCCAGCAGCCCCTTCGCCATGACGGAGTACACGATTGCCCCGATGCCAAGCTCATGGCAGGCCGGCAGGACCTCCGTCTCAGAATCGCGGAACAGTATGCTGTACCTCGGCTGAGAGCTATGTATGGGGCCATGCCGGGCCGCCTCGCGTGTCTGGTCGGCAGAGAAATTCGAGATGCCGATGTAGCGTATCTTCCCGGCGTCGCGGTGCTTGACCAGTTCGCCAACGGTGTCCTCGATGGGCCACTGCGGCTGTGGGCTGTGTAACTGGTAGAGGTCGATGTAGTCGGTGCGCAGGAGCCTCAGGCTCTCCGATAGGGCCGTCTCTATGTGCTCAGCGGAGTGGTCGGAGCCGGAGACCTTCGTCGCCAGAAACACCTCGTCACGTCGTCCCTTGATTGCCTCGCCTATCTTGGCCTGGCTGTCGAAATAGCTCTCCGCCGTGTCGAGGAAGGTCAGCCCGGCGTCTATGGCGGCCCTGAGCGTGGTGATCGCCTGATCGTACTCGATAGCGCCGAACGCGCCGCCCAGGGGCCACGTTCCGAAGCAGATGACCGGCACTTCCGGCCCGTCTTTACCGAGTTGGCGCGTTCGCATCGCTGGGTAGTCTCCGTGTGTATGCCGCTGCTGTTCGTCGGGCGGCGATTCGACAGACAATTATGCGGTCGGCCTCGTTCGATGGCAACCACTGGAGTTGGTGAGGGGAACAACCCTCACCCTCACCCTAGCCCTCTCCCGCGAACGGGAGAGGGGATTGGATTCCCGCGTTCGCGGGAATGACGATGGTGGGGGATTTTGAACCCCTTTACCTGACACCGGATAGTAGATACCCTAAGCGCCCACGAAAGACATCTCCCGGCCCGGAGGCCTCTCCAAATGCCACGAAGCGGAAACTCGCGACGGATTCTCTGCAACGACGACGGATGGATCATGAACACGCCCCATCCGCTCACACCTGAGTTCATGTGGGACAACATGGTCGGAACGTATGTGGACACCCCGATAGACGGGTTCCTGTGGTCGGTGGGCGGTCACGACACGTACTCGTATGAGACGGACATCGGGGAGCGGTTCGGCGAGGGGTACGACAACCTCGACGAGGCGCAGCAGCGGAGCGTCGATAACCTACGCTACCTCGTAGAGCACCACGGCGGCCCTATGCAGGTTATCTCCGAACTGTGCAGGCGAGCGGGAGTGGAGTTCTTCCCCTCGGTGCGGATGAACGAGCACTACGACATGGACGAGTCCGGCCCTCAATACTCGCATCTCAGGCGCGACAACCCCGAGTACCTCATCGGCAAGGGCGAGGACATTCCCGGTCCGACCCTGGAGTGGGGCATCCGAACTGGCCTCGACTATGCCGTTCCTGCCGTCAGGAGCTACATGGCTAGCATCGCGGTCGAGCTGGTCTCGCGTTGGGACGTGGACGGCATCGAGTTGGACTACATGCGCCATCCGGCGTTCTTCCGCATCGAAGAGGCCTATCCCAATCGCTACCTGATGACGGACTTCATTGCGTACATCCGGCAGCAGATGGACGAGATCGGAGAGGCAAAGGGAAAGGCGCTCGACCTGATTGTGCGGGTGCCCCCCACCCTGCGGGACTGCGCTCGCATTGGCCTGGACGTGGAGACGTGGATCAAGGAAGAGCTGGTTGACGTCGTGATTGCAGGGGGAGGGTTCATTCCCTTCGAGACGCCCATTGACGAGTTCGTGGGGGCCGCGGAGGGGACAGGCGTCGAGATTTACGGATGCCTCGAAGCGCTCCGGCCAAATCTCGACGAGTTGACGATGAGGGCGGTCGCCGCAAGGTATCACGAACAGGGAGTGTCTGGTCTCTACCTGTTCAACTATTTCAGGCTGCCTCAAGAGTGGAAGCGCGAAACGCTCGGCAGACTGGTCGACGGGGACGCTCTCCCGCGCCTCGACAAGCGCTATGAGTTCGATAAGCGTGGACGGGTGCGTCCGACGAACCAGCTTGGATTTTCCTTCCAGAACGCCATCCCGCTCACCCAGCTTCCGACCGCGTTGGAACCTACGGTCATCGGGCCGAGTACCCTCTTGACCATGTCCATCGCCGACGATCTGGAGGGAGCTAAGGGAGATGGCGCGCTCGGCGAGTGCACAATAGGGTTCCGGCTCGAAAACGCTGGGAACGGCGATGTCATCAACGTGAAGGTAAACGGTTCGGCTCTCGACGCGAACGATGCCCGAAGATCGAGCGACGGCTGGTCGCGCAAATTCTATGCGCCGAACCAGAGCCATGATCAACCGATGGAGACTAGGGATGACCCGGAGCCCGGAACCGTCATCGAGTGGACGGTCGACAGCCCTCCACTGAAGTCCGGCAAGAACGAGATCGCCGTCTGGCTGTCCGAGACCGACGAAGGACGCGACGAGCCTCTCATTCTTGCCGACGTGCGGGTATCGGTGACGTATCGATAGATTTCTGAATACCTGAATCCCTCAGGAGGGCAAAGAGCAATGGCAAACTACAGAGGCGGAGTAATCGGACTGGGCTGGATGGGCATGCTGTACGACCTGGCGGGTCGAATCGGCGACCGCTTCCACGTGGACGACGTCGACAGGCCGACACCGGAACTGAACATCCATAGGGAGTTCCACCACTTCGAGAGTCCGGGCGTGGAGGGGAATCCGACGTCCTACTCCGAGGCGATTGTGGACAGGCCGGAGGTCGACCTCGTTGCGGCGGCGGACAGGGACGTTAAGCGTCTGAGGGCTTTCTCCCAGAGGTACGGCACCGAATCGGTCTACACGGACGCGCGAGAGATGTTCGAGAAGGAGAATCTCGACATCGTTGCCGTCGCCACGAACACGAAGGGACGCGCCGACCTCGTCGTCATGGCCGTCGAGCACGGGGCGAAGGGCGTCGTCACCGACAAGCCCATGTGCCACACGCTCGATGAGGCCGACCGCATGGTCAAGGCGTGCGCCGACGCCGGCGTGCCGCTCTCCTGTGGAGCGATTTCGACGACGCACCCGTCGTTCGAGCGGGCTAAGCAGCTCGTCACCTCCGGCGAGATCGGCGACCTAATCTCGATAGAGGCGGGCGGGCCCACGTCGCAGCACCAGGGCTGGTCGTACTTCCTCGACTCCCCTCCGGCCTGGGTCATCGGGACGAACGACACACCCCGCGCGGAATCGGGCAGCGACGAGTTCCAGGGCCATGGCATGTTGGTCGCGCAGGACGGTACGGTAGTGCATTTCCGCAAGGGCTCAACGAACGCGCGGATCACGGGGACGGAAGGTGAGCTCAGCTTCTCCTTCGGACTCGCCGGATCGTCGGGTTGGCGGCTGTCCAAGGACGTCGCGGCGCCGGGGACGGAGGGTCCCAAGCAGCGCACAGAGGTGCCGTTCGGCGTACCGCAGTTCATACCGCCGTATGGCGCCATCTACTCGCTGAACGACGTGATGCGCTGCATCGCCGGAGAGATGGACGAGCCGAAGAACTCCGGGAGGCGTGTCGCCGTGGCGATAGAGGTGGAGGTCGCGCTCAAGCTCTCGTCCGACATGGGCGGCGTGCGGGTCGATCTGCCGCTGGAAGACCGCTCGCTGGGCCTGAACTACGACTGGTTCCGGTAGGGGGCAGTTCTCGAATAGTTTTGAGGAATCTGCGCCGTCTGGGTTACCATGATAATGAGGACACAATCATGGCGATGAAGAATCCACCGCATCCCGGACTCAGCATCAGGCAGAATTGCCTGGACCCTCTCGGCCTGAGCGTCACCGAAGGCGCAGCAGTGCTGGGCGTGGCGCGCCACACGCTGTCGCGGGTACTCAATGGTCACGCCGCCATATCGCCTCAGATGGCCATTCGTCTTGAGAAGGCGGGATGCTCAACTGCGGACTTCTGGCTCAGACGGCAGAGTTCCTACGAGCCCAAGTAGTACCGTGCAGCTATCAAGTACACGACACCTACAGCTACCACAAACAAGCTGGCAGCAAGTGCACTGGCCGCGCCAATTACATACCGGCGACCCAAACCAAATCGCCCTATCAGTACCGCGCTCCCCTTTAGCACAAGGAACAGCAAGGCCACAGCACCAACGGGAAGTGCTAGGAAGTAGAGCACGAAGCCGTACAAGTTAGCGAAAATATCCCACCAAGTAGTTGCGTCAGGCTCCATGTGCTAATTCCCCTCAGCCAGGGTAACCAGGTTCTGGTAAATGCTCTTCGACTTCGACGGGGAAGCCACGCCGGTCGCCGATGCCGCCGAGCTAAGGTGCCAGCAATAGCGGACTGAAGTGGTGGAGACGGGGGAGGGTCGAACTCCCCGTCCAGAAGAGACTCCGGACTAGAACGTCTACAGGTGTAGCCGGTATTTGTTTCTCGCCTCCGACCGTCCTAACCGGCGTCGGTCCTGGTCGGTGGCCAGCCGATGAGTCTTTTGTCCTTCTTATCGGCGTCCGTCGGACAGCACCTCGAGTGTCGTCGCTCATCCCGCCCCGTCGAGGAGCGAAACGGGTGAACGTAGCCGCGCTTAGGCGGCTAGGGCTAGCTCTTGCTTGCCTGTTATTGTGATTGCCACCGGTTTAACGAGGGTGGATGGCGCCTCGACCTGCAGTCCCGCGGAGGCTTCCCCTGTCGAAGCCACGCGTCCCCACATATTGGATACATACCTAGTATAGCACAGGGGCACGACCCGGCCCTGTGAACTGCGGGGCCGAATTTTCTCACTGGGGTTGACATAAATAGAACTATTGTACTATTCTCTTTTTCGAGGGCTGACGACGTTATGGAACAGAACCAATTGAAAAGGAGGGCAATCGTGCTAACAAGGAAAGCGTCGTTCAGGCTTGTGGCGATCATCATCTGCCTCGCAGCCGTGCTGTGGTTGGCGGCGTGCGCAGTAGTTCAACCCGAAGCGACACCAACACCTTGGGCAAAACAACGCTGAATAGGCCGCTCAAGGCAGCATCGTCGTCGTGCCTGAACCCTAAGCCCCACTCAAAGGAGACACCATATGGCCAAGATAGCAATTATTGCAGGCATAGTCGCATACATACTCATACCGTTGTGGATCCACGGGTACGGCCCGTTGATCGCAATTCCGTGCGTGGTAGTCGGACTCGTCTTGTCAGGAGTAGCCGTGCGCCGGAAAGAGAACACTTGGATGTCACTTGTTGCCGTTGCCATCAACATCGCCGTTTTCTTCTTGGTCATCATAGCGGCTGGTCCCAAGCTGGTCGACTTCGCCACGCCACTGCCTTAGCAGAATAACCCCCTCACCCCAAGTCGGAAATAATCGAAGCACTTCACAACCCACGCACATCTTGGCAGAGTAACAGAACATTATTTTTCATTTGGCATTGCTACAAGTAAATAAACACAATAGATCGGAGGCACCAAATGACAGATAGACGATTGGAACACAGACCCCTCATGGGCAGTCTGGATATTGTGGTTGCCACCGGTTTAACGAGGGTAGATGGCACCTCGACCTGCAGTCCCGCGGAGGCTTCCGCTGTCGAAGCCACGCGTCCCCACACATTAGTTGCCAGTTCAGTATTTCACAGGAGCGGTCCGGGCCCTGTGTGTTCATAAGACCCGGACCGCTGGATACGTCAGTGGGCGTCTAGCGATTCCACAAGACCCGTTCGCGGTGAGCTTGCCCCGTACCTGATACGGGGGCGAACGGAAATGGCTTCCCTTCCAAACACCGTGGGATACGGTCTACTTCTCGATGGGCGCTCCCACGATGCTGCCGTACTCGGTCCACGAGCCGTCGTAGTTCGTGACGTTGTCGTAGCCGAGAATCTGGCTGAGGACGAACCACGTGTGGGACGAGCGCTCGCCGATGCGGCAGTAGGCCACGGTCGGGCCGTCACCCGTGATTCCCTTCCCTTGGTAGGCCGCCTGCAGGTCCTCGACGGACTTGAACGACCCGTCGTCCTCGTTGACAGCCGTGAGCCAGGGGATGTTGGTCGCCCCGGGGATATGGCCGCCTCGCTGCGAACCCTCCTGCGGCAGGTTGGCGGGAGCGAGAAGCTCGCCGCTGAACTCCGCAGGCGCTCGCACGTCGACCATGGCCGAAGATGTCTCTCCCCTGGCGATGCTGAGCATGTCGTCGCGGGTGGCGCGGGTGCTGAGATTGGCGTCGCTCGCCGTGTAGGACGTCGACTCCACGCTTGGCACGTCGGTCGTGAGGTCACGTCCCTCGCTCACCCACTTGATGCGCCCGCCGTCCATGACGCGAACGTCGGCGTGACCGTATATCTTGAGCTGCCAGAAGGCGTAGGTGGCGAACCAGTTGTTGTTGTCGCCGTAGACGATGACCGTCGTATCCGGGGAAATGCCGGACGATCCGAGCAGGCACTCGATCTGCTCTTTGTTCAGGATGTCGCGGGTCACCGTGTCGTTCAACTGGGTCGTCCAGTTCCAGCCGATGGCGCCGGGGATGTGCCCCTGGTCGTAAGCCTCGGTGTCCACGTCCACCTCGACCAGCACGACGTTGTCGTCGTTCCCGTGCTCCGCCACCCAGTCGGTATCCACTATCGATTCAGGATGTGCTACTTGTGCTCCCATTGTTTCTTCCTCACTCTCTCAAAGTTCTCTGTCAGTGTTTGTGTCGATGGTATTTGGGGCCTCGTTCAGTGGCCCTTCGTTTGCCTACCCCTCGCCGGTCACCGAGACGCCGCAGAAGATTTCGTAGTCGATGAGCTCCGTCACCGTGGGACCGTCGCCGCAGAGCGGGCAGTTCGGGTTCCGCCTGATCTTGAGCTCGCGGAACTCCATCGTCAGCCCGTCTATGAGCAGCATCCGGCCCGTGAGGCTTTCACCTATGCCCATGATGAGCTTGACGGTCTCCGTCGCCTGGATAGTGCCGACGAGACCGGGCATCATCCCCAGCACACCGGCCTCCGCGCAGTTCGGGACCTCGCCCGGCGGGGGAGGGTCCGGGAACACGCAGCGGTAGCAGCCCTCGCCGGGCTGGTAGACCGTCGCGCGACCGTCGAAGATGAGGACGCTGCCGTCGACTAGGGGCTTGTTGCTCAGGTAGGCGGCGTCGTTGATGAGGTACCGCACCGCGAAGTTGTCTGCGCCACTGACGATTATGTCGTAGTCGGCGAAGATGTCCAGCGCGTTCTCGGCGTTGAGCGGCGTGTTGTGCGTGACCACGTTCACGTCGGGGTTGTACGCGGTTATCGTGTCCCGGGCCGACTCGACCTTTGGCCGCCCTATGTCGTCGTTCTGATGGAGGATCTGGCGCTGGAGATTGGTGATGTCCACGTCGTCGAAGTCGATGATGCCGATCGTTCCAACACCCGCGAGGGCGAGGTAGAGCGAGATCGGAGAGCCGAGCCCTCCCGCTCCGACCACGAGCACCCTGGCGTTCAGCAGGGCGCGCTGCCCGGAGCTGCCGACCTGCGGCATGATGATGTGCCGGCTGTACCGCTGAACCTGGTACGGCGTGAGCGTTTGGACCTGGGGTGTTGTGGTTGCGACCATGCTTTTCAATCTCCCGAGTCTTTCATGGGGTTCGTCTCAGTGACGCCGATGGGCCGGAATAGGCCATTCAACAAAAACGCTCCACGGAAGCACGCAGGTCTTCACAGTGGAGCCGTTGTCCGGAGCGCGGGGCGACTGCGCGACGCTGCTTTCCTAGGTGGAGCGCCTCGTACAGGTGCAGTCTTCACGTGGATGGCGGAACGCCAATTTCCAAACCCCAATTGCGAATTGTGGAGTAACTTAGTCAAGTATATCACGCGCCTTGAACGTGAATTCAAGACTTTTCGTCACGAGTTGTGGCCATGGCGACTGGGAAAGGGTAACGCCACAGAAGTATCACGCACGATTACCCCCCCCGCCATGTTCCAAGTGTCGCAGGATCATTGGCGGTCTCAATCTCCCTGCCTGACTATGTGGTACCATCGCGGCCTACCGGAGTCGGGGAATCACTGACTGGGAAAGGCGGATATACCATGGCCAACCTCGACGTGCTGACCTATGGATTCTCGTTCATCTCGCCGGAGGGCGGCTTCGGTTGGTCGTCCATCTCGCTCCTGCAGGTCGGGAAACAGAACATCGTGGTGGACACCGGCCCGGCCTCACGTCGGGGTCTCCTGTTCGCCACACTCGAATCGCGTGGTCTCTCGCCGGAGGACATCGACCTCGTCATCCTCACGCACATGCACTGGGACCACTGCCAGAACACCGACATGTTCAGCAACGCGCGCATCCTCGTCCACCCGAAGGAGATCGACTACGCCCACAATCCCAACCCCTCCGATCACAACGCCGCCAAGTACATCGCCGAGATGATGGACAAGATGCGCGTCGAGCCGATCTCCGACGGCGACGTGGTGGCGGACGGCATCTCGATCATCGACACGCCGGGGCATACGCTGGGGCACGTCAGCATCGTGGCAGAGGTTGGCGACGAGAACATTCTCGTCGCGGGCGACGCCATGCCGGACGGGGGCACCGTCACGCGGAGGTTGCCCTACAACGTCTTCTGGGACGTGAACGACGCGACCGAGAGCGTGGAGAAGATACTCGACGCATCGGACGTGTTCTATCCGGGGCACGACCGGCCATTCCGGCTGAGCGACGGGAAGGTCGAGTACCTCCACGGCCCAACACAGGTCGAGATCGTAGCCAGCAACGAAGGGAACACCGTCGCGCCATCCCTCACCTACACCGTCCACTCGGTGCGGGAGCCGAACATCCAGCTGGTGCAGAAGCGGTGACGCCTGGGGATTTTCCCGGTTTCCCTCGTCACCCCCACAGAGGAAGAAGTGTTAGAGGGAGTCTAGAAAGTTACCCGTTCACCCCCGTATCAAGTACGGGGCAAGCTCTGAGCCAGTCGAAGGGCGGCAACGCTGTTCATGGTTCGACAAGCTCACCACGAACGGCTACGGGTGACCCCTCTTGGAGGAAGTGTATTTTCTGCTTTGGCGACGTCTGGATTCCGGCTTACGGAGACCTTTGCATAGCCACCGTCATTCCCGCGAAAACGGGAATCTATTCTTTATAGAGAGTATATGTGTACCCCACTTTGGATTCCCGCTTTCGCGGGAATGACAGGTGCGGTGGTTGTGTCCCGAAACGGGGGAAGCGTTAGAGGGAGTCTAGAAAGGTACCCGTTCACCCCCGTATCAAGTACGGGGCAAGCTCTGAGCCAGTCGAAGGGTGGCAACGCTGTTCATGGTTCGACAAGCTCACCACGAACGGCTGCGGGTGACCCCTCTTGGAGAAAGTGCATTCTTCTGCTTTGGCTACGTCTGGATTCCGGCTTACGCCGGAATTACGGAGGATGTCGACTCCGCCTACCCGCCGGGCACCTACTCCAAGGCCCGCTGCTGGATGTCGAACAGCGTGTCGATGCCCTGCGCTGCGAGATCGATTATCTCGTCCAGGGATTCGCGAGAGAATGAGCCTTCCTCCGCGGTGCCCTGCACCTCGATGAACTCGCCGAGGTCGGTCATCACGACGTTGAAGTCGACCTCCGCCTGCGAGTCCTCCTCGTAGTTGAGGTCCAGCAGCAGTTCACCGTCGACGATGCCGACGCTTGTGGAAGCAACCCCGCACTTGAACGGGAGATCGGGCAGGATGTCGTCTTCCACGAGGCCGGCGAGCGCCCTGTGCAGGGCGACGTAGGCCCCCGTGATCGATGCGGTGCGCGTCCCGCCGTCAGCCTGGATTACGTCGCAGTCGACGGTGATCGTCCGCTCGCCGAGCCTGTCGAGATCGACCGCCGCCCGGAGCGACCGACCGATGAGACGCTGTATTTCTTGCGTCCTCCCCTTCGGCCCGCTGCGTCCTTCCCGGCGTGTCCGGGTGAGTGTGGCGCGAGGGAGCATGGCGTACTCCGCCGTTATCCAGCCCTGGCCGGAGTCCTGCAGGAACGGGGGCACGCCGTCCTCGACGCTGACGGCACACAGCACCTTGGTATGACCCGTCTCGATGGTGGCCGAGCCCTCGGCGAACATCAGCGTGTCCACCCCGATATGTGTGGGCCGTAGCTCATCGTAGAGGCGACCGTCGCCGCGCGTCATGCAGGTATCTCCCTGTCGCAGAATGGGAGCGAGTATAGCATAGAGACCCCGCACGTTCGTTTACACACACTAATTTGAGGGGCTACAATATACGTGAATCGTTCGGTGTTGCCGCAAAATATCGGCAGGCCGCTCAGTTGGCGCCGCCTATTTGGGGGCCACCCATGGATAGACATCCGCAATATCTCACTCCTCAGGGCATGAAGAAGCTCGAAGATGAGTTGGCGCAACTTCAGAACGTGCGCCGCCAGGAGGTTGCCCAGAATATCGCGGCGTCGCACGATTCGGGAGGCGTTGAGGACAACGCCGAATACGAAGAGGCCAAGAACGAGCTGGCCCTCGTCGAGGGGAGAATCTCGGAAATCGAAGGTGTCCTTGATCGTGCGGTCGTGGCCGACAAGAGCATGGTTGAAAAGGGCGTGATCGGGTTCGGCTCGTCTGTGAATGTCCGAGACGGAACGAAGCGCAGGCGGCAGTACCAGATCGTCGGGTCGGCCGAGGTCGCCCCGCTGGACGGCAAGATATCGATAGAGTCCCCCGTCGGCAAGGCGCTCGTGGGCCATAGGGTCGGGGATGTCGTGGAGGTCGAGACCCCTTCGGGGGTCAATAAGCTGAAGATCACGAGGGTACGCTAGGAAGGACTTCGCTTCTTGAAAATAGCGGCATGCGCGGGGGCGCCCTTCCTGTGAGAAGCGCCCCCGCTTTTTTACGGAGGCACGCCAGATGTCCGAACCGGAAAATCAACTGATCAACGTGCGCATGGAGAAGCTCCAGAGGCTTCGCGACGCCGGCGTTGACCCATATCCCCACAGGTACGACCGTACCCACACTTCGAGCCAGGCCGTCGAACTTCTCGAAAGCGCGGAGGCCGAGCACGAGGGCGAGGACGAAGCTCGAACGGAAGCTATTTCCGTCGGCGGGCGAATCGTCCGCTATCGTGGCATGGGACGTGCCACGTTCGCCGATATCCAGGATGGCGAGGGCAGAGTCCAGCTCCTCTTTCGCCGGAACAATCTCAGCGAGAGCTATGCCACGCTCAAGGACCTCGACATCGGCGACTGGATAGGCGCGACCGGGCCTGTCTTCCGCACGCGGACGGGCGAGGCCACTATCGAGGTCCAGGACTGGACGGTTCTTTCGAAGGCCATTCGCGGTCTGCCGGAGAAGTGGCACGGCCTCACCGACGTGGAGGCCCGCTTCCGCCAGCGCTACCTCGACCTGATAGCAAACGAGGACTCGCGGCGGATCGCCGTCATGCGGAGCAGGGCGATCAGCGCACTGCGGCGATTCATGGACGGGCGCGGCTTCGTGGAGGTGGAGACTCCGATGCTGGTGCAGGTACCGGCGGGAGGGACCGCCCGGCCCTTCGCCACGCACCACAACGCCCTCGACCGCGACCTCTTCCTGCGTATCGCCACGGAACTGCACCTCAAGCAGCTCATCGTGGGCGGCATCGAGAAGGTCTACGAGATTGGGCGCGTCTTCCGCAACGAGGGCGTGGACGTGACGCACAACCCGGAGTTCACCACGATGGAGAGCTACGAGGCCTTCGCCGACTACAACGACGTGATGGAAATGGTCGAGCAGATGGTCTTCACGATGGCGCAGGAGGTGCTCGGATCGGCGACGGTCGAGTTCGAGGGTACGACCATCGACCTCACGCCTCCGTGGCCGCGTCTCGACCTGCGTGAGGAGATCAGGCGACGGAGCGGCATAGACTTCCTGGAGGCCGGCGACATCGAGTCGCTGAAGAGCGAAATGGCCGACATCGGCCTGGATGTCGGGCACCAGATGAGCTGGGGCGGCCTGCTCGACAAGCTGCTGTCAGACACCGTCGAGCCCCACCTCGTGCAGCCGTCGTTCCTCGTGGACTATCCCGTCGAGATGTCGCCTCTTGCCAAGAAGAAGCGGGACGACTCGCGGCTGGTGGAGCGATTCGAGGGATTCATCGCCGGTATGGAGATCTGCAACTCCTTCACCGAGTTGAACGACCCCGTCGACCAGCGGCAGCGCATGGAGCAGCAGGAGCAGCTGCGCAGCCGGTTCGAGGACGAGGACACCGACCGCCTCGACGAGGAGTTCCTTACGGCCATCGAGCACGGGATGCCGCCCACAGGGGGCCTCGGCATTGGAATCGACCGCCTGATGATGGTATTCGCAGGCAGGCGAAGCATCCGCGAGGTCGTCCTGTTCCCGCAGCTACGCAGCCGGTAGGGGTATAGACGGAACTACAGCACTTGCCCGAGAGGTGAACGTATCCGCCTGCCTGTTGGGCTGGGCGACACATTGCGGGCGAAGCACACCTCGGCAGTATGGTCTAATACCAATTCACTTTGAATACACCGTGAATTGGCCGTGACACAACCAAGCCACCCGTCATTCCGGCGAAGGCCTGAATCCAGAAAATCTGGTCAGTCGGAAATACGGTCTCGTCACACTCACTTGGTCTAAGTAAATCAATCGAAACCGTTCGTGGTGAGCTTGTCGAACCATGAATTACACTTTCACCCTTCGACGGGCTCAGAGCTTGCCCCGTACTTGATACGGGGCCGGAGTCCAGAGGGGTGGGTTGGGAGGCCCCTCAACGCCCGACCCTGTGTGAAATGCGATTGCCCTGCCCCCTATCGCAAACCGCTTGGCAATGTGATAAATACGGTGACATGTGGGAAGGGGAATTGAACATCCAAACCTGGCAGTTACTCCTGGTCGGGTATCTGACCTTCGGCCTCGCGCCGACCATGACTTTACTCACCGGTCTGGTGGTCGGATTCCTCCACGGGAGGCTGGATGTGGGATGGAACTGGGGTCTCGGAACGGCCGTGGTAAGTTCTCCCGCGGGGTTTATTGTGCTTGTGATGACGGCGGAGCTATACAGACGCGACTACGCGAACCAACCTTTTCCACAATGGGTTGGGTGGGCTATCGACATGGCCCCATTCGTCTTTACCGGCCTGCTGTTCTCCGCCATCGCTGCGCTGATCATAAGGAAGCGGGCCGAAGGGCGCAGGTAGTCGTCACCCGAACAGGTGAATAGGATCGGATGTTCCGTTCAAGCCTGATGCAAAGTGGCATCGCTCCTATGAGATCGCAGGTAAACTTGCAACGTCTGGCGACTGTCTGCTTGGGATTAGTCCTTCTGGCCGGCGTGCTTGCCTGCGGCTTCGGTCCTTCTGAGGCAGACGTGCGCGACATGATCGCTCCATCTGTCGTAAAGGTGAGCAGCAGTCTCTGGAGCGCAGGCAGCGGGTTTCTCGTGGAAGGGAACTACGTCGTAACGGCTGCGCACGTGGTATGGCCGAGCACCGAAGCCTCTATCGAGTTCAGCGACGGCACGGAGCATACGGATGTTTCCGTAGTCGCGTTCGACCATGTGGCCGACCTCGCGTTTCTCGGACCCGTTGAAACCTCGCTTCCATTTCTTAAGTTTGCAGATGGCGAAGAAGAGAGCAAAGGGACCGCAACCTACGTCTCAGGCTACACGTGGGACAGTGAGGAATTGGTGGTCAGCAAAGGCGATTCTCCTACTTTCATCGAGTGGGGATACGCCGCCATTTCGAATGTGATCTCGAATGCCGTGGCACAGGCGGGCATGAGTGGCGGTCCAATGACGAATGAAAACGGTGAAGTGATAGGAGTCCTCTTTGGGGCAAGTGATGAGGAGTCCGTTGGCACATCCTCAAGAACCGTCAAGAATCGGCTGCAAAAGATTGAACTGGGCCGCGAGGTCTCCGTCCTCGGGTCTCGTCTGCCTCCGGATGTGGGAAAAGGCGTTCACGAGCACGAGTTTACGCTCAACGGGCCATGGGACCTGGAAACGTTCGTCTTTGACGAGTCGATAGGGGTTCCTGTCACAATCGAATTCGAGGCCTATGACGACGTGGAGTACGCAGTCGTCGACCCGTACGGATTCTCCTTCTTCGACCATTACTACGGCACGACCTTCCGTCCGGCCCGAAAGGGGTTGGCGCCGATAGAGGGCTTGGACGATCCCGGCTTCCTGGTCATCAGGCAACGGTTTGACCGAGAACAGAAGGTCAAGATCAGAAGCTCCGTCCCCTTGGCGCGTCACGTCGATCCCGATGACGGCACGGAGCTCAAGCTTGGGAAAATGGTCGCGGGCGTATTCGATACTCCGGTGGATGTGGACAGCTATACCATCTCGATGTATCGCGACCAGGAAATCAGTGTTCGGTTCCACTACCCCACCGGTGGGATAGTCACGATAGACCACCCCGGCGCTCTGCGCGGCGGGACTACTGTCGAAGCAGATGGAGGATCGGCGACTGTCGAGTTTGGCTACCAGGCGCCGTCCGACGGCGAATACACGATCACCGTCCGGCCCTCACATTTGCAGTATGCGGGCGGCTACACGCTCCGGGCGTCGATAGGGTCGACCTTTGATCCCATACCGATTCTCAACGAGCAAAAGCCTGGCGGTGAACTGAAGAGCCCCGCAGGTGAAATGCTCCGTTTCACGTTCGATCATCCGGTCCCTTCGGTCCAGATCGACTACCCCGCCAACATAACCGGCAGTGGTGAGCAAGTCCTCGGCGCGGACCTCTTCGAGCAGGGCAGACGGGGTGAGGCCCTCGCCCTGGAGCAGTTCGATTTGACGTTCTACGACGAAACGCTGTCCATAGACCAATACATTCGACGTTCCGTGCTCGCGAACGGACTGCCTCTCAGGGGCGAAAAGGTGACGGCCCGCCGAGAATCTGAGACGGCGTCCGGTGCGCCGGTCGTAGTCGAGGACTTCGAGGCTGACGACGGCAGGACGAAGGGCGTACGCCTAGCCTATATCCACGAGGGCGAGACGGGATTCATGGCAATCTTCTATGCGCCGACCGAGGTATTCGACGAGTGGAGACCCGTAGTCGAATACTGCATCGGCACCTTCTCTGTCGCCGGTGTGTCGATCGTCCAGTAGGCGCCCGTCGCGTCAGGCCTTATCGGGCGTGTACATCTCGTAGAACTCGATGTGCTGCTCTTCCACCATCTCCCGGAGCTGCGTGCTCAGATCGCCCATGCTGGGCATTTCGTTGCCCTGGCGGTAGGGGGACTCGATCTTCTCCTGCGTCCACTCCATGTAGACGGTATTCGGCGGGCCCGGCATGGTATACCCGCTCCAATACACTCGCACCTGGTCGCGCTGCCCCGCCTCGGTATAGCGGTTGCCTATCTTGTGGATCAGCTCAGCGGCGTTCTTCGTCTGCCCGGGCTTGACCTTGTAGACCCGTCGAATAACGTACATGCTCTACGCTCCTTGTTGATGTGTCGAAATTGAGGTTGCCGGACATGATATCAGGTTGTCTTGAATGGATTCCCGCCTACGCGGGAATGACGGGTGGTGGGGTGGTATCGGAGACGGGCAACCACAAGGGTTGCCCCTACGGGAAGGTTGGCGATGGTCTATTTTCGCACCAATGCGATAGACTATGACTCGAAATCCACATCTCGAATCGGAGACCTTTAGCCTCATGAGCCGCCGCGTTCCCATTCTCGTCTACCACCACGTGTACCCCGACGACCACCCGGAGCTTGCAATCACCACCGACAAGAAGGCGTCGGGAGTGATTGCGGAGTCGGAGTTCCGCCGACACATGGACTTCGTCCTCGAAAACGGATGGCAGGTCGTCTCGACCACGGAGATCGTCGCGTGGCTGGAGGGCGTGGGCGAACTGCCGGAGAAGACCGCCGCCCTGCATTTCGACAACGGCTGGCTGGACGCGCGCACGGTCGTCATGCCGATACTCGACCAACTGGGCGCGACGGGCACCTGCTACGTCATCAGCGAGCCCACCGACGCCTCATCCAAGGGCCTTCCCGCCGGAATCACCACGACGACCGAGGGTTTTGTGATGAAGCCGTTCCTGACGTGGGACCATTGCCGCGAGCTGCTCGACGCCGGGTGGGAGATAGGAGCGCATACGGCAACGCACCCCAAGCTGGGGCAGGTCTACGACGAGCAGGGAGAAGACGCGCTCATGGCCGAGATCGTGCCGTCCAACGAGGTCTTCGCGGACAACCTCGGCTGCGTGCCGGAACACTTCGCCTATCCCAGCGGCTCACGAAGCGACGTTACCGACGCCCTGCTATCGCCGCATTACCGCTCCCTCCGCCGCTGGACGTTCGACCAGCCGCCCGTATGGGACTTCACCGACGAGACGACCTCTCCGAAGGCCCTCGAATGCCAGAACGTGGACAACACCGTGGCGTTCGAGCACTTCACGCGCATCTTCGACGAGGCGTTGGAGGGGAATTAGGGGCTAGGTGGTCGCCTTCAGTGCCCCTACGACCTCCACCTGCCTCCGCATGATTGCGTCACGTCCCATGGCGACGTCCACCCGCGCCTCAAGCCACCACGGTTCAATGGAGAGTCCACTGTTGGCATCACTCTGAAGCCTCTTGGCCTCCCGGGCCAACCTCTGGAGCTTCGATAGCTTTGGGTCCAATCTCAAGGCCACGCCGTGCTTGCTTACAACATCCTTACGCAGGGAATTGGGAACCACGAACCGCGTGCTGAAGAAATCTTCAGTGGAAACCGTCTGGCTCGGGATCGCTTGCGTGGGCACTCTGGACAAATCACCGCGAATCTGCACCGCGTCCCCGGCTCTCCCTTCAACATCCATTGCCCAACCCGTAGTTACTTCCGTGCGACGCACTTGCCCCATAAGACTGAGGGACGCCGTTCGGATTGCGACGTCGCTGTTGGGTGTCAGCGTGACCGTCGCGGTGATCGTGTCTCCCAGCCGGTAACGTTTGCGTTCGAAGTCCAAGTCAATGTCGAGCGGGTCTAGATTGAATACCATGCCGGAGCCTCCTGAACGGCATCATGGCGTGTGGAGCATACATTGCGTCGAAAGTGTGTGATCGTGCAACTAGGTGGTCGCCTTCAGCGCCCCCACGACCTCCACCTGCCTTCGCACTACTGCATCACGTCCCATGGCGACGTCCACCCGCGCCTCAAGCCACCACGGTTCAATGGAGAGTCCACTGTTGGAGTCCCGCTGTAGCATCGCCGCTTCCCTCGATAGACTCTTCAGTTTCCACAGAGCCTGGTCCAGCCTGAGTGTCACCCTGTGCCTGCTTACCTCGCCCTTGCGAAGCGACCCACTCAACACAATCTGTGCGCTGCCAAAGACCTCTGTCGAAATCTGCTGTTCCGTTTGCTGCTGCATTGGGACGTAATCGGTCGTTGTGAAGGAATTTCCTCCCTGGAGGGCAGCGCCACCATTTATGCCCATTGTCCTTCCCACACTTGTCTTCGTTCGACGCACTTGACCCATCAGGTTAAGCACGGCACTTCGAACCTCAACATTTCCCTTGGGCATGAATGTAACCGTCGCGCTGATCGTGTCTCCCAGCCGGTAACGTTTGCGCTCGAAGTCCAAGTCAACGTCGAGCGGTTCGAGATTGAACACCATGAAAGAGACCTCCGAGCCAACAGTTTTGTTGGCAGTCTACCAGTAGCTGCGTAAGGTCGCAAGGCGCTCACGCATTACTCGACGCCTGTGCCCATCCAATCACGTCATCTCGCTTGAACCGGTGCGCTGGAGGGCGGCCTCCTGGAGCCACCGTTCGAGGAGGATGAACGACTCCTCCACGTCGTAGTCGAGCGAGGCGATGGAAATCGCGCGGAAGAGCACACCCGTGGACACGCGGGCCTTCACGGTCTCGCCAAGGGGCGGAATGCCGACTCCGAGCGCCTTTGCCATGTAGTTGGCCGCCGCCATGCCCTGTTGGGTGAGGTAGCACCGCACGAGCTGGCGGTCACGGTAGACGAGTTCCAGCCCTTCGCCGTCCTGGCGGAGCTCCAGGGCCAGGTGCGCCCTAGGGGTCGAGATGAGCTCGTCGGCGTAGTCGTCTATCTTGGTGTGAGGCTCAGGCATGGCTAGTTCAGCGTCATCGCTACGGCTTCGACCTCGCGGTCGTCGAGCGTGAACGTCCCATCCGCGTCTCCCTTGCGGAAGCCCAACGACTCAAACGCCGACTGCTTGTCCTCGTCTTCGACTGAAAGCCTTGCCGTGACTGCGCTTGCGCCACTGGAACGGCCCCACTGGATGGCGGCTCCTATCAGCGCGTCGTACGAGCCTCCATGTCGCGCATGGATGAACCCGTCGACGGCGCATGTATCGGAGTCAAACATCTTTGCCGTGGATATCCCGACAATGCGTCCGTCGTCCGTCCTGGCCGCGAACCATGCCGCGCCGTCGCGCTTGACCAGATCGTAGTACTTTCTGCACAGGCCCATGCAGGAGCTCTGCACCGCGTACCGAATCGACAGCATCGGCACGGGCAGGTTCCCGTCGAGCACCTGCCAGTCGTGAGGCGTCAGCAGAAGCGGGATCATCGGCACCCGGAGCGAGGCGTCGCCCGGAACGATGCTCACGCTGCCGGGAGTCCGGTAGTAGTCCGCGAGGTACTCTTCCGGCGAATCACCCGTCGTCACGTTGGCCCACACGTTGGAGCCAGCGATCCTGCGCCAGCCAAGGCGATGATATATTCGCGCGGCCTCTGGGTTGCCGGTGCCGAGGAACACGGCCTCTCCACCCTGCTCGACAAACTCCTCGACCGCCTGTCCGCACAGCCGTGTCGCGATGCCGCGCCCTCGATATTCCGGCAGCGTGGCGACCTCGCCGAACCCCGCCAGTCGCGGGTCTGCCTTGGAAATCGTGATTCCGCAGGTTCCCGCGAGGGTGTCGCCGTCACGGTCGAGGAAGGTGACCAGGCGATTGTGGTCCACCTCGTCGCCGAGGAAGACTCCTATTGGGATGTCGGGGTCCTCCGAACCGAAGATCGCCTTCCAAAAGGCGAAGAGCTCCTCAGCCAGGTCCTGTTCGATGGGTATTTCGTATCGCTGGGACACCGGTCTGCCTACGCGATCCCGTTTCTGAGCACCCGTCCGGGACGTGCGCCCGTGTGCTTGCCTTCGTCGATGACCGCCTCGCCCGCAACGAAGACGTACGGGACGCCCGTCGGGTACTGGTGCGGGTCCTCGAAGGTGGCGTTGTCGATCACCGTATCCGGGTTGAAGAGCACCAGATCGGCGATCAGTCCTTCCTTGACCCAGCCCCTCTGCTTGAATCCCATGCGCGTTGCTGGGAACCCGGACATCTTGTAGACAGCCTCTTCCAGAGTGAGCACAGCCGGTTGCTCGCGCACGTACCGGCCGAGGATGCGGGGATACGGCCCGTAGAAGCGCGGGTGTGGCTTGAAGTCCTTGTAGAGTCCGTCCGGCGAGATGGCGTTGCCGTCGGAGCCGATCATCGCCTGCGGATGCCCCAGGAAGAAGCGGATGTCGCTCTCCATGCGGTTGTGGACGACGGCCATGACCCCGTCATCCTCTTCCTCTATGAGCTGCAGGGCCGCTTCGGCGGGTTCCACGCCGCGCATTTCCGCGATCTCGTCCAGGTTGTACCCGATCAGCTTGCGGTTCTCCTCGGTGTTGGTGTTGCTGATGACCTGGGTGTGCCACAGCGGCGGAATCCCGCCCTCGCGGCCCTCGTTCATCTCCTTGATGGCCATCTGCCGAAGGTCGGCGTCGCGGAGACGCTCCATGAACATGGGAACGCCTCCCTCCTGCATCCACAGCGGGACGAGCTGGTTCAGCCCCGCGCCCGCCGCCGTGTACGGGTACATGTCGTACGTGATGTCTATGCCCTCGTCCCGGGCGCGATCGATCACGTCGACGATCTGCGGACCGTAGCCGTAGTAGCGCCGGTCGACTATCGCCATGTGGGAGAACTGCACGGGGATACCGGCCCTGCGCCCGATCTCCACCGCCTCCTCGACCATCTTGATATGCCACCCGGGCAGCACGCGAGCGTGTGTAACGTAGAAGCCGCCGTAGCTCGCCGCGACCTCGGCCAGTGCGACGACCTCGTCCGTGGGCGCATAGCCCGACGGGGCGAGGGACAGCCCGGTCGAAAGGCTGAACGCCCCCTGCTCCATCGTCTCGGCGAGAAGACGCTTCTGAACGTCAAGCTCATCGGGAGTTGCAGGTCGGTTTTCGAGTGCGCCGCATGCCGCCCGCAACGGCGTGTTCCCGACTTGAGGGGCGGCGTTGATGCTCACCCCCTGCGACTCCATGATGTCTGCCCACTCGTCGAGGGTCTTCCAGCGCCATTCCTGTCGTGTCTCGAAGATCTCTCCTGTGATCTTCCTCAGCTCCTCCGGTTCGAGATCCCCCATCGGAAACGGCGAGTAGCTGCAGTTCCCGGTTACCTGCGTCGTCACCCCTTGGTAGGCCATGCTCTCTCCGCCGGGATCGTCCAGCAGCGTGAGGTCGGAGTGCGTGTGCATGTCGATGAATCCCGGCGCGAGGACAAGCCCGGACGCGTCGATGCTGCGCCCGGCCTCCGCTTCTCCAAGTGTTCCTATGGCAGTGATTTTTCCGTCCTGGAGGCCGATGTCCGCACCGTATCGAGGGGAGTTCGTTCCGTCGACGACAGTCGCGTTCCTTATGAGCGTATCGAAGGGCATTGTGGCCTCCTCAGGGGTTGTGTCAACTACAGGTCGGGACGCCGGTCGGCGTCTTCATGCCGGGCTTCCAGCGCGGCGGCGGCGCGGAGCACCGTCGCCTCGTCGAAGTGGCGTCCAATCAGGTGTACACCTATCGGCAGGCCGTCACCGCTCCATCCGTACGGAACGCTGATGGCTGGCGACCCCGTCAGATCGAACGGCACCGTAATGCGAAGGGAGTTCCGCCCGTGAACGCTCTCGCCGTCGATGTCGATCATCGGCGAATCATGCTCGAAGGCGGTCGTCGTCGAGGTCGGAAGGAGCAGGAGGTCGTACGCAGCAAAGAGTCGTTTCACGTCCTGGCGGAGCCATTCGGTGTCCTGCAGGCTCTTGTAGTAGTCGGCGGCGGACGGACGCGGCTGGTCGAGGCGGCGCTGCATGGAAGGGGCGAGCTCGTCCTCGCGGCCCTTGATGATCGGGTCCATGTCGAACGCGCCCTCGCCGAGGAAGTACGACATCGATATGTCCTGCGCCTGCCGGTCGTACCATCCCGCCAGGTCAATTTCTTCTACATCGCAGCCCAGGTCTTCGAGGGTACTCGCCGCTCTCGTGACGGTCTGCTGTATGTCTGTCATGACGGGAGCGAACGGCCCCTCGGCGCAGAATCCTATCCTGAGGCCGGAGACGTCCCCATCGAGATCGTCGAGATCGGGCATGGGAACGGGCAGGGCATAGGGATCGGAATCGTCCGGACCGCCGATGATGGGCATGGCGAATGCGATGTCCCGCACAGAACGCGCCATCGGGCCGACGTGCATGAACCGCAACAGCGTCTCGGGGAAGTGGCCCGTGAGGGGCACGCGCCCGTGTGTGGGCTTGAGTCCAACGATTCCCGCCACGTGCGCGGGCCATCGGATCGACCCCCCAACGTCGCTTCCCATACCGAGAGGCGACATGCCCGCCGCAATGGCGGACGCCTCTCCTCCACTCGACCCGCCTGCCGTTCTGCCGATCATCCAGGGGTTCTCCGTGAACCCGTAGACGAGGTTGCCCGTCTCCCACCACAGGGCGAACTCCGGCATATTGGTCTTGCCGATGAAGATTCCGCCCGCCGCGAGCAGGCGTTTGACGACCGTGGCGTCGTCGTCCGGTCTGTAGTCCTCGAAGAGCTTCGAGCCTCGCGTCGTGAGAACGCCCCTGTTGTCGATGCAGTCCTTGATCGTGAACGGAACGCCGTGCAGCGGCCCCCACACTTCCCCTCGCGCCAGGGCCGCCTCCGCCTCATGCGCGCGCTCCATCGCGGCGTCACCCTGCAACTCGACGATGGCGTTGAGCCTGGGATTCACAGCTTGGATGCGGTCAAGGTGCGCCTGGACGACCTCGACAGGTGAGAGTTCTTTGGCCGCGATCCGGCGGGCCAGTTCAACAGCGTCCGAGTAGTAGATTTCGTCAGTCACGTGTTCACCTTATACCAATTCGTTTTGAATACGCCGTGAATTGGCTGTGACACAACCAACTCATCCGTCATTCCGGCGAAGGCCGGAATCCAGAAATCCCGATTAGGTTGTGTTGACATTCTTGGAATTCGCTTAGTTATCCCCGATCAAGTTGTCATTCCCGCGAAAGCGGGAATCTATTCCCCATAGGGAGTACATGTGTGCCCGACTCTGGATTCCCGCTTTCGCGGGAATGACGGAAAATGTCAACACAACCTAGTCAGAATACGGCCCCGTCAAAGTGAATTGGTATTAGAAGGCGTTCGAGTGGGGTGAGTATAGATTTGAGCTGTGTGGGGTGTCAATTGAGCGCGTAGTTAGGCCAAGCCCACTGTGCTACAGTTTGCCCCTGAGCGGGGGAGAGAGCGTGGAAGACGCAAAGCGCAACCTGATGGACCGTCTGCGCGGGGAGATCGATGACCCTCGCGTGGTCGACGCCATGGAACGGGTGCCGCGAGAGGCCTTCGTGCCTGAGAAGTACCGTCACGCGGCCTACGAGGACTCGGCTCTTCCACTCTCCGAGGGACAGACCATCTCGCAGCCGTTCATGATCGCGACGATGCTCGACGCTCTGAGTCCCCGGCGCAGCGACAAGGTGCTGGAAGTCGGCACCGGCAGCGGGTACCAGGCCGCGATACTCTCGGAGTTGGTGCGTGAGGTGATCACGGTGGAACGCATCGCGGACCTTGCCGACTCCGCCATGATGCGCCTGAAGTCGCTCGGCTACGACAACGTCACCGTGCGGGTGGCCGAGGAACGAATCGGGTGGGCGCCGGAGGCCCCGTACGACGGCATCGTGGTGGCTGCGGCGGCTCCCAAGCTCATTCGGGGTCTGGTCGACCAGCTCTCGGACGGCGGGAGGCTCGTGATTCCGGTCGGCGGACGCCGCCAGCAAAACCTGATGAAGGTCGTGCGATCAGGCACGAACTATTCGGTCACCACGCTGGCAGCCTGCCGTTTCGTCCCACTCATCGGGCAGGACGCCTGGCAGGAACCCGACTCGACGGACTAGCCCCAGTTCCATTTGGATATGACAGCTAAATCGAGAAGCGGGTATCCCCTCTCCCGTCGTGGGCTGACAGGGGTAGGTATTAGGTATTCCATACTTGCGAGTCATAGCCCCATCACTGTCATTCCGATCGTAGCGAAGCGGAGAGAGGAATCTAA
>DAOUKG010000073.1:0-65256 GCA_034421575.1 Dehalococcoidia bacterium | reverse complement strand
AGTATCTAAATGAGAGCGAGTTGACGGAGCGCAGGGCGTTCATCGAGTCGTTCGTGGAAGAAATCATCGTCGGCCCCGGCGAGGCTAAGGTCCGTTACACGATCCCTATGCCTTTGGACAGCCGGATAGAGGGGATGGACGCTGAGGAGGTGGCCATCCCTAGGCCGGTTCTGTCAACAGTAAACCATGGTGGGGGATAGAGGACTCGAACCTCTGACCTTCTGTGTGTAAGACAGACGCTCTAACCAGCTGAGCTAACCCCCCATGGGGAAGCGGTACACGTTTGCTTGAAGTTTGTGGTGGAATGATCGATGTTTGAGAGGGAGATGCGTGGCGCGCTTGGCGGGACTCGAACCCACGGCCTCATCCTCCGCAGGGATGCGCTCTATCCATCTGAGCTACAAGCGCGTATCTCCGATTTTCCTCTTGCCCAGGCGAGGGCCCTTGCTATCTTTTGGTGCCGAAGGAGGGACTCGAACCCACACGCCCGTTTCGGGCACTACATCCTGAATGTAGCGCGTCTACCAATTCCGCCACTTCGGCAAGTCTTTCGTTCTTCGCCCTTACCTCCGGCCAATTCGCGCCTGCTGGTGGGCGGTCGAGGGGTCGAACCTCGGACCTCTTGCGTGTGAAGCAAGCGCTCTAACCACTGAGCTAACCGCCCAACTCCTCACGTGGCGCCCGAACCGACCGGTCTGATGCCCCACCAAGCCCTCGCGAGCGGCTCGGCCGTTCCGGTGGTGGCAACGACTGGACTCGAACCAGTGACCTAGCGCTTATGAAGCGCCCGCTCTAACCGACTGAGCTACGTTGCCAAACCGTAGGTAAACTATATAGGAGCGGCGCTTCGAGTGTCAATTACAGGGCAGACGTCAAAACGCCGAGAACCGCATGGTTGACGGCGCGACGGTCATGCCGGCCTGCAATGCCGCCGTCGCTCCGGCTGCTGAAACACCGGTGCCGATTACTTGTCCGACATGAGGACTCCGGCGTTCGCCCAGTCGTCCTTTTCCACATCATCGAAGATTACCTGAACGCCCTGGGGCCTTGCGCCGCCAATGTCTACGAGTGCGTCCGTGACCGCCTTCGCTATTTTGGTCTTCTGGTCCTTGGACCTGCCTGAGAGCAACTGAATGGTAACTACGGGCATTGCCTCACTTCCCTTCCTTTAAGTAGACGGCATTGTAGCAGTCGCCGCGTTTCAAGTTCAATCACGGCAGGTGGAATCTGCAGATCATTGCCTCAGCCGACCAATGACTTGCATGCCGAGTGAGAATTCTCAAAAGGTGGGACATTCTGGGGCATATTGGGGCATTTGCATGTCTGGAACGGGAGACTCGCTCTCCGGAGGAAGACTCTTCCAACGGGTTCTCTTTCGCTAGTTATCAGTGTAGTACGGATGTTTTATTTCGTCAAATACATGGTGCTGACGCAATTGTTCAGTCTCGGTGAGGTGAACCTCCCGTCCTTCTGGATTCCGGCCTTTGCCGGAATGACGGCGGGCTGTGTGCGTCGCGTACTCTCACTGACTCTGAACAGTTACGTGCTGACCCTACGTGAGACTACCGGCGAGACTCACTGTTGTGAATGGCAGAGAGTATTGCGCATCACGTTGGGGTAGTTCTTTCACTCAGGCTTTCAAGCAACTGTGGGTTTCTGCCCGTCAGTTACTGACACATCTCAGTCTGTAGCGGCATCTTTTCGTTCGTGGCCGCGATGACGGACTATTTCCACAGCCGCATAGTCCAGCACGCTTCCCTTCATAGGAACCTTGGGTTTCTTGACTGTCACTTGAACGGACTGGACGCGCGTCTCGGCGAGTATCTTTGCCGCAATCGTCTCTGCCACGTTCTCAAGGAGTTTGCGGCTTGGTCCCTCGACGATCTCCTTGACCGTGCGGTATAGGTGAGTATAGCTCAAGGTATCCTCGAGCATATCGGACTCGCCTGCCCTGCTGAGGTCGTGCTGCACGACAAGATCGACGTCGAACCGCTGGCCAAGCTCCTGCTCAGCCTCGCTCATGCCGTGAAAGCCGTAGAACACCATACCGCTGAGAATGATTTTGTCCATTTGATCCTTCTCGTGTCTTCGTGACGCTGGGAGATCGTCAGGTTTATTCCTGCACTACAGCCGTTTCAGTATCCCGCTCTTAGAGACGTTTGAATAACCGTTCTCCCGCTGGGAGGTAATCAGAGAATGGGCACCTTCCAGCTTTGCTGACGTCTCTGGATTCCCGCTTTCGCGGGAATGACGGAGGTAATTCAAAGGTCTCCTTCCTCGGGAATGACGGGGGTTGGACAAAGGTCGCCTTAGAGAGTGTCTAAAGGAGCTCCGTTCACCTTGAACCTGTCGAAGGGTGATAGCGTAATTCATGGTTCGACAAGCTCACCACGAACGGTTTCTACTGATTTATTGGACACCCTCTTTCGCGGGAATGAAAGGGGGCGGGCAAAGATCGTTCTTCGCGGGAATGAATTAAATCGATTGGTAAATGTCATATTGGGAATGGTCATCTATGCGTCGCTGGCCGAATTTGCGACCGCGAGGACTTTGCGGGCTCGCTCCACTACGGGGACGTCGATCACCATGCCGTCGAGAGACGTGGCTGCGCTGCCCCGGCTTTCAGCGTCCGCAAAGGCGTCGACAACACGACGGGCCTGCTCAATTTCTTCTTGCGACGGCATGTAGGAGGCGTTTATTCCTTCGATCTGACTGGGGTGAATGGCGAAGCGTCCCCTGAAACCAAGGTTCCTGGATGCCGTCGAATTTCGTCGCAGACCATCATCGTCTCTAAAATTGAAGTACGGCGTTTCCAGAGCGAGTACTCCCGCCGCACGAGCTGCGACGGAAACGACGCTGCGCGCGTGTGCGATCTCTTCCTCGGTTTCCGACCTTTCAATCGCCATGTCGTTGGTGAAGTCCTCACCGCCGAACGCGACGGCATGGACGCGCTTCGACGCCCTGCAGATCGAGAAGGCGTTCTCAATTGCGCTTGCAGTTTCTATCCAGAGTACCAGGGCCGTTCTCCCAAACGGAACTCCGGCAGCTACCTCTGCCCGCCCGACGGTGTCCGCGATCTGCCGCACGTCCTCTGCGTTTCCGACCTTACCTACGGAAAGGCCGGCTGTGTGCGGCCCGGTGACGGCATTGATATCGGCTTCCATCAGGCCGGTGTGGAGGGCGTTCACCCTGGGGATGACCTGATGACCCGACTCCGCAAGCTTAGGAAGGAAGGAGGCAACGGTCTCGCGCGCGTTCGCCTTTTCGGCAACTGGAACGGAGTCCTCCATATCTGGAACGACGGCATCGGGACTAAGTCCCAGCGCCTTTTCCAGCATGTTGGACCGGTTTCCCGGCACAAAGAGGAGGCTTCTCAGAAGCTGCATGGAGGGTTGCGTCCTCACCAATTGAGGGTGGAAGTCTGAGTATATCAAACCCTGCCCGTTGACCGGCAAACCGGCTGGTGATATAACGCCAGTCATGACGAATGACGACGCTGCACCGACAGGCGGCGCCAGCGAAGCCCGCTACATTGGAGTCTCAGGGATACCGGAAGTCAGTTCGGGCTGCGACCTGGCAGCCCTGATCTTGCGCGCAATGCGATTGCAGGATACGCCACTGAAGAGCGGTGACATCGTAGTGGTTACTCAGAAGGTCGTCTCAAAGGCAGAGGGACGCACCGTCGACCTGGCGGAAATCGAGCCTTCAGACTTCGCGCGCCGGTTCGCAGAACCTACCGGGCGCGATCCCCGGCTCGTGGAGCTGGTCATACGCGAGAGCGTCGGGATCGTACGGCAGGACCTTGACCGGGGAATACTGATAACCGAGACTGCGCACGGTTTCGTCTGCGCAAACTCGGGGATAGATGCGTCGAATGTCGTCGGGGACGATACGGTGACGCTGCTTCCCAAGGACCCTGACGGTTCGGCCAGGGAATTGCTGCGGCGATTTAGGCGCGAGACCGGGATTCCGGAGCTTGCCGTCATCATCACCGACACGTTCGGGAGGGCCTGGCGCGAAGGCCACGTGAACTTCGCCATCGGAGTTGCGGGAATGGAGCCGTTCATCGACTACCGAGGGCAGGCGGACGTACAGTCGAAGGTAATGGGTGTTACGAAAATCGCAACGGCAGATGAGGTCGCCGCAGCGTCGGAACTGGTCATGGGGAAGGTCGAGCAGGTCCCCGTTGTCATTGCCAGAGGTGTGCGCTTCTCATCCGGCAGCGGGTCGGCGGCAGAACTGGTGAGGGAACGTGCGAATGACCTCTTCCGCTAACCTTATGGAATGAGGGAAAAGGAAAACTCCGCGACCGGTTGACGACCGCGGAGTCCACTTTTATTCGACTTGGTGGTCTAGAGCTCCTCGGCCAGGCTCGTCTTGGACCTTGAAGGCGTCTCCACCGGCAGCCGGTTGTTGTCGCCGCGAAGCTGGTCGAGGGTGACGTTGTAGCCCCAGCTTGAGCCTTCGATGTAGTTCTGGAAGTACCGCTCAGCCCCACAGAGTCGGCATTCGCCCCTGCTCTGCGGTCCATTGGGCGAGTCGATCATCCACTGATGGCTGCAGGGCGGCATGTCTGCAACGGCCACACCTGAGACGACCTGCGGATCCAGTACCGACGTTTCCATTTCCTGTTACCTCCTAAGGGTGAACAATACGACATGAATTATCATGCCGGAATTAATGTACATGAGACAAGAGCGCCTGTCAACAACTTGTCCGAGAGAGTATTTGTTCAGAGTTGATGAGACCGAACACCCCTACCCTTGTGGATACCCGCCTTCGCGGGTATGACAGTGGCTGTGTGCGTTGAACGCTCTCATGAAAGTTACTCCGAGAGACTTTCGCCTGACGTGAAAACAGCACCCTGTAGTCGCCCGGGTGCTGTTTCGTCTTGGTCAGTTGTCTTGGACGTTTAACTATGCAGCATCTCTCTGAGCGGCGTCCTTGCGAGGGCGTCCGGGCTTAAGCCGGCCCTTGGTCCAATTGAACACGGCTCGCTGTGTCGGGAGATCGACGGCGTGCCCGCACTGGAGGCACTCGTTGAACCGCCCGTACATATCCATCTTCGTTACTACGTCCCCGCTGCACCTGGGGCATGCCTTGAATGAAACCATTTGAGTCACCTCCCTCTCCCTGAGTTTGAGGTTACGGAATTTACTTACTATCTTGGAACCGCATGATACTCCGTTACGAATTTCGTTGTCAAGGCGGTTGCGGGATTCTTTACGAAGATTATGGTTTGGAGCACGAATTCGACAATTCACACCTACGTCTTATCCTCATCACAGACAGAATGCTGGGAGCAAACGTTCTGATATCATGCGGAAACGTACGTACTCAGCAATCTTGCGACATTCTGCGACGGTATTCGTACTGTATCTTTCGTCAAGGCGAAAAACGCCATTCGTTCCGATGCCATACTCACACAGGCCACTCCTCCATCCGGTATGCCGCATCCCAGAACAGGTACTCGTACTTGCTGTTCGTGACAAAGATCGCGACGAGACGATCACGTTGCGATTGCGAGAGTCGCTCGGCCGTACGATCGATGAAGGAACGGAGCCATACGGCCAGTTCTCCGAATTCCGTCGAGCTGTACATCTCGATCCACCGGCAGTAGAGCGGTTGGTGTGTCGGCTTGCCGCGGGCCTCTAGCGCCTGACCGATTTCGGCGTATCCCCATGAGCACGGGAGGAGCGTCGCGGCGATTTCCGCAATCGCGCCGGAGTGGGCGTTTGAGAGCATGTGGTCTGTGTATGCGCGAGTGGTTGGCGAGAGACGAGTTGACAGAAGATCACTCTCCGATATGCCGAAGTCTTCGCAGAAACTGACGTGGAGCGACATCTCCGTGTTGAGGGTCTCGTGGAGAAGTCGAGCGAACCAGCCCATGTCTTCCAGCGTTTCGGCCTTTGCGACGGCTAGCGCGATGACGCGGGAGAACTCGATCAGGAACAGGTAGTCCTGCTTCATGTACCACTGGAATTTTTCCAATAGGAGAGTGCCCTGCCCCAACTCCACAACGAAGGGGTGGTTGTGCTCCCGTTCCCAGATCTCTGAGGCGCGGTCGCGGAGTATGTCGCTGAATCTTGTCACTTGAGGTTTTCTCTATTGGATTGCCGGTTAATTTTGCCCTCACCCCAACCCTCTCCCGCGAACGGGAGAGGGGGGTACGCAAAGGTCTCTTTTCTCGGAAATGACGGTCTTTGGACTCTTGTCTACCTGCTTCATCCTCCATCTTAATGGTGAGGGATGGGGTCGCTTGCGTCAAACTCGCTCTATCAGGACGGGCGCGCCGGATCCCACACTCTTGAGCACGGTAGGGTCGCCGTGCATTCGTCCGATGACAGTGACGGGGCTGGCGGGACGTATTTCGTCGCCGCGGCTCATGGGGGTGGGTCCAAAGAACATGCAGAAGGCACTGCCGGGAGGCCAGTATCCGAGGTCTCCGAGCTCGACGACCTCCTGGGCATCTTCTTCAGCGGCAGAGACGGGAATGCCGAAGTATATCTCGTCACCCCATGTGCTTGCGGACGCCTCGATGGGCAGGACATCCCATATCTTGGAAGCCGTGTCGGTGTCGTTCAACACGGCGCTGACCGTTACCTGACCTGCGGTGATCTCGATTTCGCGCTCGCTCACGAGGCATGACCTCCTGTCGCCGACCCTATCGGGGCCGTATAATGTTCAGGTTACGTTTTATCGTCGATGCCGTGCCTTATGCAAGCGTAATGGAGACCCATGGAACTAGAGAATCGGCTGCGCACCCAGTGGACGGAGGCGGCTCAGGACTGGATCGAGAGGGACCATGTCCACCGCACGGGTATGCTCGATTCGTGGATGCTGGGCGCGCTTGGAGACGTGTCCGGCAAGAAGGTCATCGACATCGGCTGCGGTGAGGGCCGATTCTGCCGGATGCTCTCCGACCTGGGCGCGGTGGTGACCGGCGTCGACCTGACAAAGGCGTTGATCGAGCGGGCGCGGGAACTGGGGAGCGACAAGGAAACGTATCTCGTCGGAGATGCGGAGAACCTTGAAGGCGTGCGTGACGATACCCTTGATCTGGCGGTGTCGTACATCGTGCTCGTCTCTCTACTCGACTATCGCCAATCCATCCGAGAGGCGTACCGAATTCTCCGGCCCGGAGGCCGATTCGTCGTGTGCAACGTCCATCCGATGCGGAGCGCAACGATCAGTCCGGCTGGCTGGATCCGTGACTCTTCCCGCAAGCTGTTCTATCCGCTGGACAACTACACGGAGGAGGGTCCGCGTGAATTCCCGTGGTTAGGCACTTCGATCATCAACATGCACAGAACGCTGTCCAGCCACGTCTCGGCCTTCCTCGACGCGGGCTTCGCGCTCGAAGGGCTGCATGAGCCGGTCCCATCCGACGAGCAGCTGGGAGAACACCCTAATTTTAAGGATGAACTTCGCGTGCCAAACTTCATAATCTATGTGCTGAAGAAACCAACGGATTAGGAGCTTAGCTGTATGACAATTAGCCCTAACCCTGCGATTTGCGCAGCCGCCAAATGAGCGGCGAGGAACTCGAAAGACGGCTTCGCGGCCAGTGGGCGAAGGCGGCGCAGAACTGGATCGAGACGGACCAGGTCGCCCGCGTGGGTATGCTCGACTCGAGGATGCTGGATGCGCTGGGGGACGTTTCCGGGAAGAAGGTAATCGACATCGGCTGCGGTGAGGGCCGGTTCTGCCGTATGTTGTCCGAGCGAGGGGCCGTGATGACGGGCGTCGATCTGACTGAGGCGCTGATCGAGCACGCGAGGGTACTGGGGAGCAACAAGGAAAGGTATCTCGTCGGCGATGCACAAGACCTTGAAGGAATATGTGACGACAGCTTCGAATTGGCGGTGTCGTACATAGTGCTCGTGGACCTGTACGACTATAGGAAGTCGATTCGGGAGGCGTTCCGGGTACTTCGGCCCGGCGGGAGGTTCGTGGTCTGCAACCTCCATCCTATGCGGACAGCGAGCATCAACTTTGTCGGGTGGATCCGTGACTCTTCCGGGAAGCTGTTCCATCCGTTGGACAACTACACTGAGGAAGGTCCGCGTGAATTTCCATTCCCATGGTTGGGCAGGTCGTTCATCTATATGCACAGGGCAGTGTCCAGCTACGTTTCCGCATTTCTCGATGCGGGCTTCGTGCTGGAAGCGCTGCATGAGCCGATTCCTACCGAAGAGCAACTGGCAGAACATCCGGAATTCGACGATGAAGCTCGTGTGCCGAATTTCATAATCTACGTACTGAAGAAACCAACAGGATAGGAGTAACCGACAACATGCCAACCGTATCAGCCGAACGTTTAGAAGAGATCACGCGCGACCTGCTCGTGGGTGCGGGCGCGACGAAGGATGAGGCCGCCTCGGTCGCCGAGGGAGTAATCGGGGCCAACCTTGCGGGCCACGATTCTCACGGGATCATCCAGATACCGTCGTACATCGAGCGCATCGAGGTTGGGCACATCGTTTGCGGCGCGCCGATGGACGTGGTGCGTGAGACGGCGACGACGATGGTCGTCGACGGGAACTGGGGCTTCGGGTATCACGTGTCAAAATTCGTCATGGAGAAGATTATCGAAAAGGCGGCAGCAGGCGGTGTTGCGGCGGCGACGGTGTACCGGCAGGGGCACGTGGGTCGGGTGGCGGCCTACCCTATCATGGCGGCGAAGGCGGGGATGATCGGCATGATGACGGCAGACTCCGGGAGGACGGCGAAGGGGGTGGTGCCGTTCGGAGGACGCGAGGCGCGGCTGGGCACCAATCCGATCTGCTTTGCGATGCCGAGCAACCTTGAAGGTCCTTTGTTCATCGACATGGCGACGAGCGCGGTCGCGGCGGGGAAGATCAGCCTGGCAATCGCGCGCGGCAAGGAGATACCGGAGGGGTGGATTCTCGACAAGAACGGCAACGCGACGACCGACCCTCACGACTACAGCAATGGGGGAACGATTCTGCCGCTTGGCGGAACGGAGGGTCACAAGGGATACGGGCTGTCGGCCATAGTGGAGATATTCTCCGGGCTGCTGACGGGCCTGGGATTCGGAGTGGACCCGACGGGGAGGCACAATGACGGCTGCTTCATGGCGGCTTTCAACGTCGAGGCGTTCCGTTCGCTGGAAACGTTCAAGCAGGAAGTGACGGAGTTCGCCCAGTATCTAAAGAGCACGCCCACGGCCAAGGGGTTCGATGAGGTGTATTATCCCGGCGAGCTCGAGCACCTGAGGTCCTTGCACGGGTGGGAACACGGCATCGAGGTGGAGGAGTCGACGTGGGCGAGGCTGCAGGCCACGGCGACCAAGTACGGGGTGGGCGATTTGGGGTCATAGCGGCAGTATATTTCCTGGAAACCGCTTTCTCACCGCAGAGGGCGCTGAGACCGCGGAGGGAACGTATGTGGTTGTGTCGTTGTTACGTAGTTTCCTCCGTTGGGCTCTGATTTGGATGGTGAGGACTTTAGATTCCTCTCTTTCGCTGCGCTGCGTTCTGAATGACAGGGTGATGTGGGGATGCTGGGGGAGGTGAAGACCCGTCTAGCCGAGGATTTTTTGAAAATTTGTTGCATGGTGTTGCATTTTGTTGCATTTTTCTCGTTATGGTAAAGTTGCACGGCTTCTCTGAGCGATTGCGGAAGGGGACAGATGGGGAAGCGCGAGAGCCGTCCTAAATCCGAAAAACTTTTGCAAAAGTGTGCCATTACGCGCCATTCTGTGCCATTACCTCGTTTTCGTAAGATTGGACGGCGGGCAGCCGCTTGTGAGCAGTATGGTACATTAGTTCTTGTTTGTCAAATCGGGGAGTGGGTGGGTAACTGTTCAGAGTTGATGAGATGAACACCCCCCACCCCTGTGGTTACCCGCCTTCGCGGGTATGACGATGACTGTGTGCGTTACGCACTCTCACGAAGTCTGAGTAGTTACGCGGGTGGGTATTGTCCTTGGACAAACTCATGCATAATTGCGGGAATCCGCTCACTGTATTTCTGCACTGTGTGGCATCACCCTCACCCCAACCCTCTCCCGCGAACGGGAGAGGGGGCTGATGGCGAAAGCCGCGGACTGGATTCCGGCCCCGCATCGGAGTACGGGGTGACGTTCTTTCGCGGGAATGACGATTACGTTGTTCGTGTTTCGTAGTAATCGTTCGTGTCGGCTGCCACCGACACCACCAACAATGAAAAAGTGTTGACGCAGAAGAAGGGCAACCACAAGGGTTGCCCCTACCGCGAACCTTGCCTAGAGCCGTCTGCTGGAAGGCGGCCTAACCGGTGGAGTGTGGCCGTTGGAGTGGCGGTGGTAGTCGCGGACGACGGAGTCGATGACATCGAGGGCGTGGTCAATGTCGGAGGACGTTACGCCGTAGCCGGTGACGAATCGCCAGCCCAGCTCGGGGCCGATATCGTAGAACTTTATGCCCTCGGCGTCGATCAATGACGCTAGTTCTGCGGAGTGGGCCTGATCGACGTGGCAGAACAGGATATTTGACTGGACCCGTTCGGGGTCAATCCTGAGGCCCGGAATCGCTGCCAGTCCCTTGGCCAGGCGTTGCGCGTTGTCATGATCTTCGGCCAGGCGGTCGACCATGTTTTCGAGCGCGTAAACTCCGGCTGCGGCGATGATTCCGGCCTGTCTCATGCTTCCACCGAGGTATTTCACCCAGCGTCGGGCCTCCTCGATGGTCTCTCGGCTCCCGCACAGGACGGAGCCGACGGGGGCGCCAAGACCCTTTGAGAGGCAGAAGGTGACCGTGTCGGCAGCTTCCACGAGGTCGCTGGCCGGCACGCCGAGACTGACGGCGGCGTTGAACAGTCGTGCACCGTCGACGTGGAACGGGAGGTCATGCTCGTGCGTGACGCCGGCTATTCGTTCAATATCCTCCCTGTCGAGGACGAGGCCGCCGAGCAGGTTCTGGGTGTTTTCGAGCGAGACCATGCCGGTCTTCGCGTAGTCGCGACTGTCTTGGTTAATCGACGCGCGCACCTCATCGGGATCGAGTCCACCATCGGGGGTGTTTTCGAGCGGGTGCATAGTCACACCGGCCAGGGCCGAGAGGCCTCCCGCCTCACCAAGGTTGATATGGGTGTTGCGGCCTACGATAACCGAGTCGCCACGTACGCACTGCGAGAGGATCGCGACCATATTACCCTGCGTGCCGCTGGTCACGAGGACAGCGTCCTCCTTGCCGAGTCTCTCGGCGGCCATTGCCTCGAGCCGGTTGACGGTGGGGTCCTCTCCCTCGTCGGCGTCGCCAAGCTCGGACTCGGCAATCGCCACGCGCATTTCCGCGCTCGGCAGGGTCTTGGTGTCGCTTCGCAGGTCTACGATTTTCATGGCTCTTCCCTATAGGGGCTACCGTTGCGTCTTGGTTCGATTAACGCACATAATACGGCCATCATCAAGCCGGAAGGTAATGTGAGTCCAAGGAAGAAGCGGGTCGTTCGAGCCCCCAAAACGAGGAAGCCGAGGAGAAAGCAGTCGTGGCGTGACGCGGGCGGCGACTGGGACGACCTGTCGTACGACCGGCGGGAGCGTGTGGCATCACCCGCTGAGCGGGAGCGGCGGAGGCAGGTCGTCCAGGAGAGCGAGCGCGCATGGCTTGGCACTCCGCAAGAGGAGTACCGGTCGGACGATGACGTTTCGGGGCTGCTGGGCGTGGTGACCTCGGTACACGGCAGCCTCTACATGGTGGAGGTTGGCGGTGAGTCGACCGAGTGCCAAATTCGCGAGTCGCTGAAGGACCAGGAGACCGGCTTCGTCAACCCCGTGGCGGTTGGAGACCGCGTTGTCATAGCAGAGGACGGCGCGGGAGGGTTCGCCATCGAGGAACTCCTGGAACGGGACTCGATCCTGACGCGGCCCACATCGTTCAAGGGATATCTGCGGCAGATCGTCGCGGCCAACGTCGACCAACTGCTGATCGTCGCGTCGTGGCGGGAGCCGGCATTCTGGCCGGAACTGGTCGACAGGTACCTGGTGACCGCCGACGTTCACGAACTCGACCCGGTCATCTGCGTCACGAAGGGGGACCTCGTCGAGGACAGCGAGGAGTTCGAGACGGCCCTCGCGCCCTATCACGATCTCGGATATGCCGTTGTCGTCACGTCCACAACGACGGGAGACGGCATGGACGAGCTTCGGGAGCATCTCGCAGGGAAGAGCACAGTGCTGTCGGGGCTTTCGGGGACGGGGAAGTCGTCGCTGCTCAATACGCTGAAGCCGGGGCTTGGCCTCCGGGTCGGCGAGATCAGCACCTGGCGTGGACGGGACCAGGGGCGGCACACGACCACGAGGGCGACTCTCCTGCGTATCGACGAGGAGACGACGGTCGTTGACACGCCGGGCATACGCGAATGGGGACTCAGCGGGCTCACCCGGCCTGAGCTCTGGCATTTCTTTCCTGAGATCGAGAAGGCTGCCGGGGGATGCAAGTTCACCGACTGCAGGCATTTTGCGGAGCCGGACTGCGCCGTCGTCGCGGCAACGGAGGCGGGTGAGATCGACGGCGAGCGATACTACAGCTACACGGTCATCTACGAGACGCTGCCGGAGTCGATTGCGACGTGGTGAGGGGTGCGGCGGCGGCCTGAGGCAGTAGGACTTCCCTTGAAAAGATACCCTCACCCCCGTTCTGCAACGGGGCAGGCTCTAGCCCTCTCCCACGACGGGAGATGGGGATAAGAGGGCCTTCGACAGGCTCAGGCCGAACGTGCTTCCTCGTAGCCACACGGCAGTTGCTGACACCCCTGCACGGCCCCGCGCGGGGCGTAACGCTGCTCAGGGTGAACGGTGTTGTGCTTCGGTCATGCCAAGAAGAATGGTGGTTTGGGGGGAGTGACGATGAGGGGCGGGTTTGAAACCCGCCCCTACGATAGCGTTGCTCCTGACAGTATGTCTTAACTTGGGCTAGCTGCCGTTGGTCAACTTCTCTTCGGTGACTGCGGCGGGGTTCATCGGGAGGCGCAGCATTCGGATGCCGGATGCGTTGTAGATGGCGTGAGCGATGGCCGCGGGCGGCGGGACGATGTTGGCCTCGCCGACTCCCCGGACTCCGAAGGGCTGCTGCTCGCTGGGCACCTCGACGATGACGGTGTCGATCATCGGGAGGTCGAGGCTGGTGGGCATGCGGTAGTCGAGGAGGGTGGAGTTCATCATCATGCCGTCGCCGCGCATGTAGTATTCCTCGTTCAGCGCCCAGCCGATGCCCTGGGTGCTTCCGCCCTGCATCTGGCCTTCGACGTAGCTCGGGTGGATGGCCTTGCCGGCGTCCTGGACGACGGTGAAGCGGAGGATGTCGACTTTGCCGGTATCGGGATCAACCTCGACATCGACGATGTTTCCGGCAAACGATCCGCCACCGGCACCGAGACCGCCCGTGTCGAGCGCGCCGCGGCCCATGATGGGACCGCCTGTGTCGTTGAGCTGTCCGGCGAGCTCGGCGAAGGTCATGTTGAGCTCTTCGTCCGCCTTCGAGCGGAAGACGCCGTCAACGAGTTCCAGGGAGTCGGGATCGACGTCCCAAATCAGGGCGGCGCGGGCGATCATCTGTCGCTTCACGTCCTGAGCCGCTTCATAGGCGGCCCAGCCAGTGGCGTAGGTCACGCGGCTCCCGCCGGTGACGTCGGTATGGCCAATGGAGTCGGTGTCAACGACGGTGGGGTTAACGTCCTCGGCGCGGATTCCAAGCACCTCTGCGGCCTGCATGGAGATCGAAGCGCGCGTACCGCCGATGTCGGTTGAGCCTTCGGTCAGGTTGATCGTCCCATCGGGGTTGACGCTGATGTTGACGGCGGACTTGAAGCCGACGTTGAACCAGTATCCGATGCCAACTCCCCTGCCCTTGTTCGCGCCGTCGAGAGACTCGGAGTAGTGCGGATGGTCCCGCATGGCCTCAAGGACCTCTTTGGCGCCGATGCGGGGGAAGGTCACGCCGTCTGCACTAGTGGTTCCCTTGGTGGCGACGTTCTTGAGCCGGAGGTCGATGGGGTCGATTCCGAGTTTCTCTGCGATCTCGTTCAGGACGGTCTCGGTTGCAAACGCGACGTTCGTGGAGCCGGGCGCGCGGTAGGCCTGAGACTTGGGCTTGTTGACGACCACGTCATAGCCGTCGATCTGCTGATTAGCGATGTCGTAGGTGGCGAACACGCACATGGCAGCCGCTCCAACGGGCGAGCCGGGGAAGGCGCCCGCCTCGAACTGGAGATTGGCATGTGCGGCAAGGATGTTTCCGTCGTTGTCGACGCCGATCTTGACCGTCATGTGGGAGCCGGGCGTCGGGCCGGTTGCCTCAAAGACCTCCTGGCGAGTCATGACAGCCTTTACCGGGCGGCCCGTTTTCCTGGACAGGATGGCGACCGTCGGTTCGAGGTATGCGGGGATCTTGCCGCCGAACCCGCCGCCGATCTCCATGGGAATGACCTTGATCTGGGAGGCAGGTTTGCTGAGGATCCCGACCATTTCGTCTCTTACGCTGAAGGATCCCTGCGTACTGCACCAGATGGTGATCTTGTCGTCCCGATTCCACAGACCCGTGGCGACGTGCGGCTCGATGTATCCCTGGTGAACGGTGGAGGTATCGAACTCGCGCTCGATCACCAGATCGGACTGCGCGAATCCGGCTTCGACGTCACCCTTGACCTGCCTGAAGTGCTCGGCGACGTTGCTCTGCCCTTCAGCGGTCTCACCCATCTCGGATGTGCGGAGCGACTCGTCCAGGATGGGGGCTCCGTCGGCCATTCCCTCAGGCGCGGTCAGGACGGGATCGAGGACCTCGTACTCCACCTTGATCTTTTCGGCGGCCTCTTCAGCGATGTGCGGGCTGGAAGCGGCGACGGCAGCGATGGCGTGGCCCTTGTACAGGGCTTTGTCGTCGGCAAGCACATTGTTGCGAAGGTAGCGCAGGTTTGCGGCACCCTCACCGAGCGCGACCATCTCGTCGGCCACCTCCGGCAGGTCCGCGCCGGTGACTACGGCGAATACGCCGTCCATGGCCTCGGCCTCGCTGGTGTCAATAGACAGGATTCTGGCATGAGCGTGCGGGCTGCGCACGAATTTGGCGTGGAGAAGATCGTTCGCGTGGAAGTCCGCGCCGTACTTGGCGCGTCCGGTCACTTTGTCGGCCCCGTCATGACGAATGGGCCGCGTTCCAATGACCTTGTAGTCGCCTTGCTTGAGAATCATGTTGGGTTCGTATGTGGTCGTCACTCGAATACCTCCCCGATTATGTGGCATGGAGTTGCCCGGTTCCGGGCAGGCATTATGGTATCAGGGAAAGGCGTGGTCGACAATTTGTCGCCGGGAGGTGTGTTCAGAGTCGATGAGGCGAACACCCCTTACCCCTGTGGATACCCGCCCCGTATCGTGGTACGGGGTGACGTTCTTGCGCGGGTATGACGGTGGCGGTGTGCGTTGAGAGCTCTCACGAAGTTTGAACAGTTATGAGCTTGAAGCGAGGAACCATGCGGAAGTAGGCCTTATACCCTCACCCCAGCCTTCTCCCGCGAACGGGAGAGGGGGTTACGCAAAGGTCTCCCTGCACGGGAATGACGGAATGGTGGGGGTTGACGGTTGCTTTATATTCGGACGACGCACGGGGTCTTGACGATCCCTGATGGACGCATCCGTGGACCGGGGCAGAGAAATGAGGGCGCCGACAGCGCTAGCTCGTAGCGGCGACTTCCTGAGGCTCCGCGCTCCGGTGAGTGGCCCCGTCGGGGAAGAAGGCGTTGAGGACCTGCCCGGCTATGCCGTCGGCGTCGAGCTGCAACTGGTGTCGCTGGTCAGCGGCGGTGCCGTGCTCCACGAACAGATCGGGCATTCCGACACGGTGGACGGATACGTCGTCCAGACCGGCCTCTGCAAGCGCTTCGAGTACAGCGGAACCGAAACCACCGGCGAGGACGTTTTCTTCAACCGTTACGATGCGACCGGCACTTCGTGCCGCCTCGATGAGCAGGTCGGTATCGAGCGGCTTCACGAAGATGGGGTTGTAGACCCCGCATGAAATCCCGCGCTCGGAGAGAATTTCCGCCGCTGTCAAGGCGGCACTTGCCGACTTGCCCAGCGCGAAGATCGCGACGTCACTCCCCTCCCGTACCATCCTGCCCTTGCCGATTGGAAGCTCCTTCAGGTCGCTGTCCAGCGGCGTGCCGACGGCGGTGCCTCTCGCTATGCGGATGGCAAACGGGCCATCGTGCTTATAGGCGGTGTAGACGAGATGCTGCAGCTCGTTCTCGTCCATAGGGGCTGCAACGATTGCGTTGGGAAGACAGCGGAGGTAGGTGAGGTCGAAGGAGCCGTGGTGCGTCTTGCCGTCCTCTCCGACGATTCCGGCTCGGTCAGCGATGATCTTGACAGGCAGGTTCTGGAGACAGACATCGTGAACTACCTGGTCGAATGCTCGCTGGAGGAAGGTGGAGTAGATTGAGACGAATGGATTGAGTCCTACGGAGGCCATTCCCGCCGCCATGCTGACCGCGTGCTGCTCGGCGATGCCGACGTCGAACACTCTATCGGGGAATTCCTGCCGAACGTCCGCAAGGCCCGTGCCCTCAAGCATCGCCGCGCTGATGCCGACGACGGACTTGTCTTTCTTCATGATGTTCGTAATGGTCTGAGCGAACACCTTCGAGTACGTGGGCGCTCCTGAGGAATCGCCCAGCGGAGAGCTAGGCTGATGGAACTTGACGGGATCGTCCTCAGCGGGCTCGTAGCCGCGCCCCTTGTGTGTCACAACATGAACCAGAGGGACCGAACCGGTGGGCTTCATTGCCTGACGGAAGGTCTCCTCGAGCTGCTTGAAATCATGGCCGTCGATGGGGCCGAGGTACTGAAAACCCATTTCCGTCCAGAACATCGTGGGAACGACGAGTCCCTCCACGCCGGTGTAGACTCGCTTTGCCAGCCGGTACATCATCTCGCCGGTGGGCACCTTCTTGGATAGGGATCTCATGCGCTCAACCATCGCCTGGGACTCGGGATGGGTGATGAGCCGCTTGCGCCAGTTGGTGAGGAAGCCGATGTTTTCCGAGATCGACATGCCATTGTCGTTCAGGACAACGATAAGCCTCTCAGGGTTAAGATGAACGATATTGTTCAGTGCCTCGAAGCTGGATCCGGATGTCATCGCTCCGTCGCCCACGACGGCGATAGTCCAAGACTCCTGGCCGCGATTCTCCGCTCCCTCCGCTACACCGAGGGCAATTGAGAGGCCGGTGCCCGCATGTCCGGCGCAGAGGGTATCGTGGGGGCTTTCGTTGGGTTCGCCGAAGCCGGACAGTCCGCCTTCCAGGCGAATGTCCTTGAACTCATCGCGCCTGCCGGTCACCAGCTTGTGGGTGTAGGTCTGGTTGGTGGTGTCCCAGACGATGCTGTCCTTGGGACTCTCGAAGACGCGGTGGAGCGCCAGCGTGAGCTCGACGACTCCCAAGTTCGAGGCCAGGTGACCGCCACGCTCGGTGATCACCGAGATTATGGTGTCGCGCACCTCCTGAGCAACTTGAGACAGTTCGTCATGGGTCAGGGTCCGGAGGTCGCTCGGCGAATCGATCTTGTCGAGCAGGCGAGATGCCATGGCAGAAATCCTAGTCTAGTGAAGGGGTGCATTATTGACGGCACTGCGGCTAAGGACGACTTAATTCCTGAAGGCAATCGTAGGATACCGGCGCTCCTAGTGTCAAGCTACGAGTAGGTGTGTGAGTGTTCAGTCTTGGTGAGAGGAACACCCTCACCCCGTTCTGCAACGGGGCAGGCTCTAGCCCTCTCCCCCGAACGGGAGGGGGTTAGATTCCCGCTTTCGCCGGAATGACGGTGGTTGTGTGTGTCGAACGCTCTCGCGAAGGCTGAACAGCTACCTCAAGGTTGGGGTGCGTTTGTGGCGGGTTTGAGAGTGGTATAATGCCGAACTTGAACCGGCGCCGACACCGGGAGGTTGGTCTAGGTCTTGTCCCTTTCACTTATCGTTTTCTTCATTGCAGCCGTCGTCGCACTGGTCGGCGCTCTGGGTGTGGTTACGACGCGAAATGTGGTGTATGCCGCGTTCGCCCTGCTTGCGTCGTTGATCGGCGTGGCCGGGATATTCCTCACTGCGCTCGCGGAGTTCCTCGCACTCGTACAGGTACTGATCTACGGCGGGGCGATTGTGATCGTAATACTCTTCGCCCTGATGCTGACGCGGATCGAGGACTTTCAGAATCTTTCCGGCAACCGTCAATGGCCCGCAGCAGCTCTCGTGGCGGCGGCAATGTTCATCCTTCTTGCTGGCGCCGCCGTCTTCACGACAGTTCAGACCGTATCCGATCGGCGGGCAGTGCCGCTGGAGAACTTGGGTCAGACCCTGTTCGAGCAGTGGGCGGTCCCCTTCGAGATCGCATCACTCGTGTTGCTGGTGGCCCTGATTGGCGTAGTCGTGATGGTCGGCGCGAACAGGGGACGTGAATGATCGAGCTTGTCCATTTCCAGATTGTCGCCGCGGCGCTCTTTGCCATTGGGCTGTATGGAGTGCTGTCTCGGAGGAGCGCGGTCTTGATATTGATGTCAATCGAACTTATGCTAAACGCGGTCAACGTTAATTTGATTGGTTTTGCGGCGTTTGCCGACTTTGCCGATCCCAGCAGGGCGCTCGGGCAAGTGATCGTGGTGTTCGTAATAACCATCGCGGCCGCGGAGCTAGCGCTGGCGCTGGCGATTATTCTAAGATTGTACAGAAACCGCTCCACAGTCAATGTGGATGAAATAAACCTAATGAAGTGGTGAGAGGTGACGACATGAGGCTTCATAAGCGGTCTTTAGTTTTCATAGTTCCTGTGCTCTTGCTGCTCACGCTTGCCCTGGCGTGTGGAGGAGGCGGCAGTCTGGATGACTTAGGAGACACAGGCGGTGACACCGGAGGAGCGACTACAACCGGCGGCGCCGCCACGGGCGGGACTTCGAGTGCAGGGTCAAATGAAGGCGGTGGGGTGATAACAAGCGGATCGACGATCGCTCCGGCCGCACAAGCGGAGATAGGGCAGCCCGCACCTGAATTCGCACTTACGGTGTACGAAAACACCAACTACGCGAGAGACCAAGTGGTCAATCTGTCCGATCTCCGGGGCAAGCCCGTAGTCATCAACTTCTGGTTCCCCGCATGTACGCAGTGCGGGGAGTTGATGTTCCTTCTCAAGGACTCCTATAACGCAAACAAGGATGACGTGCACTTCGTCGCTATTCAGGTGGCGGCGGACAGCAAGTCGGAATGGGATCCCGGAGGAAGCGACACGGAGTCCGGCCAGTCCTATGTAACGGACAAGGAGCTGGAGTTCATTGTAGGAGCGGACTTTGACGGCACCATAGCCACTGCTTATGGCGTGAATGCCTATCCCAAGACCTACTTCCTGGACAAGGACCTGAATCTCGTCTCCCAGGCAGACTACCTCAAGGCCAGAGGAATCAAAGACAACCTCCAAGCGGCCAAGAAGTAGCGGCCAAGGTGCAGTCAAGGTCTCTTTCAGTCCAGTGGTTCCCTGAGTTGAAGGACCGCCCCGCATAGCATGCCGCTGTCCGACACCATAACGGCGCAGTGGGCGTGGGTGATTCCCGCGCTGAGCGTTTCGGCCTTCTTCATTACGGCTGCGTTTGGAAGGTTCCTGCCCAGGCAGGGGGTCTACGTACCGATTGCGGCCATTGCGTTGGGCTTTGTCATCTTTTGGTACGTCCTCGCCGACCTCACGGCCAACGGCGCGCGTACGCTGGCCATCGACTGGATCGTTCTCGGCAAGACGACGATAGCCTGGGGCATAATCGTCGACCGGCTTTCGGTCACCATGCTTGGGCTGGTCACCTTCGTCGCGCTGCTCGTCCAGGTGTATTCGCTGGAATACATGAGGGGCGAGGGCCGCTTATGGTGGTACTACGCCGTCCATGCCCTGTTCGCCGGAGCCATGTTGGCCCTTGTGCTGGCGGACAACCTCATCTTTTTCTACCTGGCATGGGAGCTTGTAGGAGTGGGCTCCTACCTGCTGATCGGGTTCTGGTGGGAACGAAGGTCAGCGGCTGAGGCGGCGAAGAAGGCATTCATCACCACGAGGATTGGGGACGTTGGCCTGCTCATCGGGATCATCCTGCTCTTCCGCAAGACGGACACTTTCGACATATCGACAATCTTCCACATCGCCGAACAGGGAGGGATCGACGGCGGCACGCTGACCGTAGCGACGCTGCTGATCTTCCTCGGCGCGATGGGCAAGTCGGCACAGTTCCCCTTCCACGTCTGGCTGCCGGACGCTATGGAAGGCCCAACGCCGGTCAGCGCGCTCATACACGCGGCGACGATGGTGGCGGCCGGAGTCTTTCTCGTCGCGAGGCTCCTGCCTCTATTCGAGATGGGGGAGAACGTCCTTCTCGTGGTGTCCATCGTGGGACTGTTCACCTTCATCTACGCGGGCACGTTGTCGCTGGTAATGAATGACTTCAAGCAGGTGCTGGCGTACTCGACGATCAGCCATCTGGGGCTGATGATGCTCGCGTTAGGGGTTGGCGCCCTGGGGGCAGCGATGCTCCATCTCGTTGCGCATGGGGCAGCCAAGGCCCTCCTGTTCCTCGGCGCCGGAAGCGTGAATCACGCGACTCACAAGACGGGAATATGGGAGCTCGGTGGGATTATCAGAAAGATGCCCATCACCGGAATAACGTTCATCATAGGAGCGGCATCGCTGGCGGGCATCCCGCCGCTGGTGGGGTTCTGGAGCAAGGACGAGGTGCTCGCGGCGGTCGTCGACGCTCGCGGGCCGATATTCCTGGCGTTCGCCCTCGCGGGCGCGCTGCTCAGCGCCCTCTACATGGCGCGAGTCGCATTCGTGGTGTTCTTCGGCCAGCCGAGGACCACCGATGAGGCGCACGAGTCTCCGATGCTGATTACAATTCCGCTCGTGCTGCTCGCCATCGGGTCGGTGGTCGGATGTGTATTGGCCTTCAACTGGCCCGGTTCCTACGACGGCTTTGGCGCGTTTCTGCTGACCGACCAAGAGTTCCTGCACCACGAGGAAAAGTTCCATATCGTGCCGTGGCTGGTCGCGCTCTCCATCGTCCTGGCCGTGTCCGGCGTCCTGCTCGGATGGGCCACATACATTCGAAGGAGTATTTCTCACGAGACGGTTGCGCAGCGATCCGGTCCCCTATACCGGCTCGTGCTGAACAAGTACTACATGGATGACCTGTACCAATGGTTCATCGACCGGATAGTCCTGGCCTTCAGCAGCGCGCTCGCGGCGTTCGACCGGATCGTCGTCAACGATACCGGCGTGGACGGGCCCGCCATCATGGTGCGCTTCTCCGCATTCCGGGCCCGTTACATGCAGTCAGGGCGACTCTACAATTACGGTCTTGCGATGGCGCTTGGTATCGTCGTTCTCGCGGCGGTGTGGTGGATCAGGACAGGGTAGCGGACTCTCGGATGGGCGGACGTCGCCGTCATTCCAAGAGCACGTTCACTTTGCTTAGTACCTCGCTGACGACCTTGCTGGGCGCGTGACACTCAAACTGCGCTTTCCTAGCCTTCCAGTCAAGGCTCTTTATCTGGTCCGAGAGGACAACGCCCGACACGGCAGCAGCGGCAGGCAATTGAACCTCGAAAGGGTATCCCTTTACCCTTGAGGTAATGGGACAGAAAAGCGCCAACCCTGTTTTCGCGTTGTAGGCTTCCGGGCTGAGCACCATTGCAGGCCGGTGACCGGCTTGTTCGTGCCCTGCCTGCGGCGTAAAGCTCAGCCAGACAATGTCCCCTCTTGCGGGCACGTATTCCCTGCTTACCACTCTTCGCCGCCCTCAGCCGGACCGGTATCCCATTCGGAGGGGAGGTTGGCCTCATTCACCTGGTCCAGCATGGATCCCAAATCATACGTCTTCCTTTGGAGGACGACATGATCACCACGGTGGACGATCTCGATTGGCGAGCCTTCCTGAACACCCCACTGCTCGGCAACCGGCTTGGGTATACGGACAGCCAAGCTGGAACCCCACCTGGCTACGCGTGACTTGGCACCCATTATCACCTCCTGTGAGATATATATTATATATCATTCTTACGTTTCAGATGAAGACCACTTGTCCAAGCGTGACTGTTCAGACTCGGTGAGTTGGATAGCGAAGACCCCCCTCTCTGTCATTCTGAGCGCAGCGCAGCGGAGTCGAAGAATCTCAAGTATCTGTCACAACGTAAGACCAACATAGAGCGTTCTTACGCTGTTTTCACTCTCGGTCACGATACAAGCGCGGCACTGGCTGTCCAGTTTTGCGGTTATGGATTTTAGATTCCTCGCTTCGCTCGGAATGACAGGTAGACGGGCTCAGAATGACAGGCGACGCGCCCCCCACGCATGACTCACAGATCGGCCGATCTGTGAGTCATTTGCATCATACAAGCCCTTTGCATCATACAAATGACAGACAACTCCTGCATATCTCACCGACTCTGAACAGTTACGTCCAAGCCTCAATTGTGCCCAGGTGCACAGTTAGAGCAGCGGTTGACGTGACGACTCCGAAGAATTCAATTCTTCGCGCCTTTCATAGTGTAGGATAGGCTGGCCGTCCGTCGGCCAAACAGCACCATTGGAGGCCCGGTATGTCGAAGATCAGACACATTGCTCTAACCACGAATGACCTCGAAGGGTCCGCGGAGTTCTACAAGGGATCGTTCGGACTCGATGAGCTTTCCCGGAGTGACGAGGCGGTCATTCTGACGGATGGATATATTGTCTTCGCCCTTCTGGCGTTCAGGGCAGACCGGTACGGCGGAGGCAGGCCGGGGCTGCACCATTTCGGCTTCAAGATCGACGACTTGAACTCGGTTGAGGAGAAGATGTCGGCCCTCGGTGGACAGGAGATGAACGAATACAACCAGAAGTACGGCAATCGCGAGGGCACTCCCGATGACTGGGTCGGAGAGAAGAAGTGGATGGACCCTCAAGGCGTTGCGTTCGACATCAACCCGACGGGATGGGGCTAGCTGAAACGTAGACCCGTTCTCTTTGAACGACACGAGCTTCTTCAACATTTATAGACAGATTCGATGCAGAGAGTGTTCAGAGTTCATGCAGTGAACATCCCCCACCCCTATGGATACCCGCTTTCGCGGGTATGACGGTGGCTGCGTGCGTTGAGCGCTCTGACGAAGTCTGAACAGTTACACAATGCACCAACGCTGTGTGACTGGCACGCGTTGATGGTATCATCTGGTAGGCCGTCCGCATTCCCAGACAACCTAAGGCAACGAGGCGACGCCGATGTCAAGGCGTCGTCTTGCTGTAACGACCTTGCTGAATGGAAATATTTGACAGCTACGCTCTGTTCCTGCTGATCGTCCTGCCGCTCATCGGAGCCGGCATCCTCTTGGTAGTCCCCGCACACCGTTCAAGGGACGTTAGGTGGGTCTCCACGATCACGTCTCTCGTGGTCATGTTCCTGAGCTTCTACGTCTTCCTCCTGTATGACCACAACGAGGGAGGCTTCCAGTTCCTCAGGGCATGGGACTGGCTGGAGATTCCAGGCCCGTGGCCGTTCGCCGAGCGAGGGATAACGCTCTCCCTGGGCGTGGACGGGATTTCAGCGATGATGGTGCTACTCACAGGCATCGTCATGTTCACAGGCACTCTCATTTCCTGGAGCATCTCCGATCGCAACAAGGACTTCTTCATCCTCTACTTCCTGTTGCTATCGGGCGTGTTTGGGGTATTTGTCTCGCTCGATCTATTCTTCCTCTTCTTCTTCTATGAGCTCGCGGTGCTGCCGATGTATCCCTTGATTGGGGTTTGGGGGAGCAGCTCGACCTTCAAGACATTCATTCGAACGAAGGAATACGGCGCGATGAAGCTCATGCTCTTCCTCGTCGCCGGCAGCGTGCTGATCTGGATCGCGCTCCTGGCCATATTCGTCGAGGCCAGCGCCGGCACCTTCGATCTGCAGGTGCTGGAACAGGTCGAGTATTCGCTTGGCTTCCAACGTATAGTCTTCCCGCTGCTGATGGTCGGATTCGGCGTCCTGGCCGGAATGTGGCCGTTCCACACGTGGTCGCCGGACGGACACGTGGCAGCGCCGTCTGCCGTAAGCATGGTGCACGCGGGCGTCCTGATGAAGCTGGGTGCATACGGAATTCTCCGCGTGGGGATGACCGTCCTGCCCGAGGGAGCGCAGGACTGGATGCCCGTTCTGGTCATGCTGGGGGCGATAAACGTCATATACGGCGCAATATCCGCGATGGGCCAGCGCGACCTGAAATACGTAATCGGCTATTCGAGCGTCAGCCACATGGGATACGTCATCATGGGACTGGCCACCCTGCATCACCTCGGCGTGAGCGGCGCCGTCATGCAGATGTTCTCGCACGGAGTGATGACGGCGCTCTTCTTTGCGGTTGTGGGTGGGATCTACGACCGGACGCACACGAGGGACATCGGCGTATTGGAAGGGATGGCAAAGCGGATGGGCGCCACGGCGTGGCTCTTCGCCATTGCCGGGCTGGCCTCCCTCGGACTGCCGGGGCTGAGCGGGTTCGTTGCCGAGCTGCTCGTCTTCCTGGGCCTCTTCCAGACGTACCCCATATTGGGGGCGCTCGGTGTGGTAGGCGCGGCGATCACCGCGGTCTACATTCTGCGTCTGATTGCGAAGGTGTTCTTCGGAGAGCTGGCGGAGCAGTGGCGCGATCAGACGGACATCTCACGGCGTGAGATTGGAGCCTCAGTCATACTCGCGGGCTTCATCCTGCTCATGGGAGTCTTCCCCTTCCCCTTCCTCCGGATAATCGACGGGAACGTGGCGGACCTCCTTACGCGCGTTGCGGGGGCGGGCTAGATGGGCAACGACTTCACACTTCTACTGCCGGAAGCGTTCGTGACCGTATTGGCGATACTCGTCCTCGTCGCGGACTTCTTCGCGCCGTCCGAACGGAAGCACTGGTTGGGCTACGCCTCGGCATTGGGACTCATCGGCATCCTCGCATTTACGCTCCTATTCCTCTGGGGTAAGGACACCGTCCTGTACGACGGCGTAATCCGCATCGACGACTACGCGCTGTTCTTCAAAGGGTTCTTCCTCGTCCTTGGAGCAGTCGCGATCTTATCGAGCGTCGAGTACGTTAGGAGGCGGCTCGACCATCCGGGCGAGTACTACGGAATCCTCCTCTTCACGATCGTGGCCGCGATGTTCCTGGTCTCATCGGGCGAGCTGCTGACAGCCTACATTTCGCTGGAATTGCTCAGCTTCAGCCTGTACGTCCTCGTGGCGTTCGACCGGTACAACGAACGCTCGAATGAGGCGGGGACGAAGTACATCCTGCTTGGCGCGCTGTCGTCGGCTTTCCTGCTCTTCGGCATCAGCCAGGTATTCGGGCACCTTGGGACGACAACGTTCGAGGGCATGAGTCAGGCACTCGCGAGCATCGGCACCCTGTCGCCGGGACTCCTGGTGGGTATCGTGCTCATCATCGCCGGCATGGGGTTCAAGGTGGCTGCGGTCCCCTTCCACATGTGGGCTCCAGACGTTTACGAGGGAGCGCCGACGCCGATCACGGCATACCTGGCCGTCGGCTCGAAGGCAGCGGCCTTCGTGCTCATCATGCGCCTCTTCGGCGAGGGGTTCATGCCGGCAGCGACGGAATGGCAGTTGATCGTCGTAGTCCTTGCGGTGGTGACAATGGTGGTCGGCAACCTCCTTGCCATCGCTCAGAGCAACATCAAGCGTCTGCTTGCGTATTCGAGCATTGGACACGCTGGTTACCTGTTGATGGGGGTCGCTGCCCTGGCCGCGTTCGGCTCAGGCGAACTGTCGCTTGACCACTCCCACCTGGCGACCAACGCCATCATGCTGCACATCGTTGCCTACGGCGTGACGAACATGGCCGCGTTCCTGGTTGTGAGCACCGTTGCCAACTCGGTGGGCAGCGAATCGGTGTCCGCATTTGCCGGGCTGGGCAAGAGAGCGCCCGGACTGGCGATGGTCATGGCCGTCGCGCTATTTTCGCTGGCCGGACTTCCGATATTTGCCGGATTCACGAGCAAGTTCTACCTGTTCACTGCAACGGCGGCGCAGGGCCTTCTGTGGCTTGCAGGACTGGCGATCCTGATGAGCTTGGTGTCGCTCTACTACTATCTCATGGTGATTCGCCAGATTTACATCGAGAAGGCCGATGACCCTTCGCCGATTGGAGTGTCCCGTTTGACGTTCGGAGTGCTCGGTGTCCTGTTCGTGGGAATAATAGTTGTTGGCGTCTACCCTGCCCTGTTCATGGACTTTATTCAGAGCGCGAGCGACGCACTGTTTGCCAGTGAGTTCGCGCTCTCGGTCAGGTAGCGCGGGGTCCCCTTTTGACACCCTCCAAGTTGCCTAGATATCACTTACGCTCTATTATCAGCATTCAGCAGAACGAAACCTTGAGGACGTAACCGATGTCAGAGTGGAACGAAGAATACAGTCGTGGAATGGTGGTAATTGCCCACCCGGACGATGCCGAGTTCGGCTGTTCCGGCACGGTCGCAAAGTGGTGCTCGGCGGGATGGGAAGTCGTGTATGTGATGTGCACCGACGGGAGCAAGGGAACGAGCGACCGCTCGCTGACCTCGGAGGACCTTGCAAGAATTCGACGCCAGGAACAGATCGACGCCGGCAAGGTACTGGGCCTGAAGGACGTCGTGTTCCTCGACCATCCCGACGCTTATCTCCAGCCGACGTTGGAGGTCCGGAAGCAGATAGCGGCGGAGATCCGCCGTCACAAGCCGGACGTGCTCATCACGATGTACCCGATGCGCAACCTCGATGGCGGATACGGATTCGGCCATCCCGACCACATGGCGGCAGGAGAGGCCGCGATGGCGGCGGTATTCCCGACCGCGCGGGACCACCTCACGTTCCCGGAGCTACTCGAAGAAGGCCTCGAACCGCACAAGGTGAGGGAGGTCTGGGTAATGGGACACCCCTCGCCTGACACATGGATTGACGTGACCGACAGCATCGACACATCGATTGAGGCATTGCTGCGGCACGCCTCTCAGCTTTCCGGCACTGCCGAGCAGATCACCGCTTCCATGAAGAGGGGCAGACGGGAACGAGCCAAGGGCAAGGGGATGAAGTACGCGGAATCATTCAAGCGCATCTCCTTCGATGGGTGGGGGCCGGGCCGTCGCGGGTCCAGCGATGATGAGGAAGAGGACGAATTGTAGGGAGCGCAGCGAATCATCAGCGGCCCGAGAAATGAGAAGAGGCCCGGAGGGAATCCTCCGGGCCTCTTGCTTATTCACCTAGCTTAGTCAAGCAGGGTGTGTGGTCTGCACTCTTAGTCCCAGTAGCCCGGATCGAGGAAGTTCACGCTCGAATAGCGCTTCGAGCGGTTGCCCGGGTGATTAGCGTTATCGATGCCGTCCTCGAAGTAGTAGGCCTCGATTGGCCCGCTGCCCATCCAGTTCTTCTGAACGTTCCTGACGTTGTTCCTCTTGAGCTTCAGCGCGCGGAAGATGCCGGAGTAGGCAAGACCGCCGATCTTGTACTTGTCAAGAGCATTCTCCCTGAAGAGCTCCTTGCCGATGTCGACCCGGTAAGGATCGAGCAGCGCTCGGACGAGTCCCTCGGAGATGATTTCCTGGTAGCGGATCAACTGATTGTCGATGTCCGCAGGGTAGGTACCGTCCGGGGCCATGTTTCCGTAGATGTCCTGGTACTTAGGATCGCCGCCGGTCGGCGCCATACCCTCTTCACCGCGGGTCGCGAAGTACTGGCCAATGGCGGGACCCTGCGCGTCCTTGGTGGTCGGGGCAACGCGGTTCCACATGTTCGACCAGGGATTCGTGCCGCCCTCAGGCGATGCGAAGAACGCGAAGTACTCGGTTGGAGGAATCGCGTTCGTGTAACTCCAGGGAGACTCTTCCTTGGTTGTCACCTTGATGCCAAGCTTGTCCCAGTCGTTTGCGACCCACTTAGCGTACGGCCAGTGGACCCAGTACGAGAGGAAGTTGAGGGTCAGCGGACCGGAGCCGTCCTTCTTGTCGTAGTAGCCGTCGCCGTTGCCGTCCGTGTAGCCCATCTTCTCCATGATGGACTTGGCGCGGTCGAGATCGTACTCGGTGTCGACGATTCGATACTCTTCACCTGCGAAGTACGGGGTCGAGCTGTGCGGCATCATGTTCTGCGGTACGCCCAGTCCCGCAGCGAGCGCCTCGTTCGTTCCGTCCCTGTCCCACGCGAGCGAGAGCGCGATACGGAAGTCCTTCGTGCGCAAAAGGTGGCCAATCTCCGGGTCCTCGACGTACTCCTGGTTGACGACGAAGGTGGAGTCGGCGCCGTCCGTCAGGTCGTGCTTGAGCACGCTGTAGTCACCCTTTTCGGAGTTCGCCAGGTAGAGCGGCATCTCCTCGGTCGCGAGGTCGTGCCGCGTGTAGTCCGACTCGCCGCCCATCGTGCGGAAGACCGCAACCTCGCGACTGCCTGTCGTGACGTTCAGCCAGCCTTCCGCGTACGGAAGCTGGTTGCCTTCGGGGTCCGCGCCGTAGTAGTAGTGGTTGCGATCGTGAACGATGAGGTCACCGCCACCCTGTCGCGTTCCACCGGAATCGATGTACCAGCCGCCAAGGGACGGGATGTAATGCTCACCCTTGTAGATGTAGTTCGGGTCGAACTCCATCGGGATGGCCTCAGAGGGATGGCCGTTGTAGCAGATCACGCACCGGATAGTGGTGACTAGCTTGGTCCAGTTGGGCTGGTCATACTCCTCCAAGAGCGCCGGAATCTCAGATGCGTTGTACTTGATGTGGAAACGCTTCTGAACGTGTGAAGGCGAAACGAAGCACCTCGGGCAACCCTTGATGCCAGCGAACACTCTCACCGCGCTCGACTCCGCGAAGCTCCAGTTGGGGTCGTCGAAGTTGACCGTGAAGGTCGAGTCGTCGACGAAGTTTATCCGCATGTCGTTGCCGGTAATCGGCGACTTGAGCACGGCGGGAAGGCCGGGCATGAGCTCCTTGTTGAGCATCTGGTCCTCAAGCGCGAAGCGGATGTCCTCCATCGTGAACGGGTAACCGCTGTGCCAGCGCATGCCTCGGCGGATGTTGATGGTGAACACCGTGGCGTCCTCGTTGGTCTCGAACGCCTTGAAGCCGACAGGCACGTTGAAGATGGCGTCCGGGGACCCGCCGAGCCCTGACATCATCGTCATGCCCTCGATGAGCTCGATGTTGCCCCTGGTGGTAGCGCGCATCTGCCCGCCATACTGCCCGATTTCGTCACCGGGCATGTAGATGAGCACGTCCTCAGGAACAGCAAGGCGCTGTTCAAGAGGAAGGATCGCGCCCTGCCGGGCGAGGGACGCCGATGTCGGCGATTCGTTGAACTGCTTCGGCGTCGGGCAGTGGTCGCAGAACCGCGTGGCGGGATAGGCACCAGGCTCAAGTTTAGGCGGCATGTACCCTTCCATCGCCATCACCATTGCCGGGTCCTCGCCGGTTCGGGCCGTTGGGCCCGCCGTGGTACCACTCGCGGCCGCAGCCGCCTGAGCCGGGTTCGGCAGCGACGGCGCTCGAGCGGGCGCTGCCTGGGCAGGCTGCTGCTGCTCCTGAGACGGGGCGACCACCGGTTCCTGACCAGTCGGGAATGCCGCCTCGGCTGCAGGGGCCGCAGCTCTAGCAGCCGCGGGCTGCTGAGGATCTGCCGGTTCTTCGGCCGCGCAGGCTATGCCAACGACCGCCAGGACAACTGCAGCAAGCGCCGCTGCAAGACTGTATTTCCAAATCCTATTCGTCATACTGTCCTCCCTTCAGATTTCTGACTATCTCTGCACTCTATGAAGCCCTTTTAAGTTGCCTACGCTTGACACACATTTGTACACGTTGGTACTTACGCTGCGGACTATATCTTCCTTTTCGAACATTGTCAACACTACATCGGACTTCTATGGTTTCCTTGAATTCTTGGAGCCTCAGTAACAGTCTCCGACCATTCCCTGGCCTTTATTGGGTGGATCAGGTTGAGTTCGGAACGAAATGGCTTTCCCGCACCTAGGCCGAAAGACTGTCTGAACTTCGCGGGCTGCATTATACTTAGGCACCTCAGAGGCGAATGCGCCTCTTAGCCAAACACCCGAAGCTTCGACACCAAGGAGTCGCGCCATGAAACGAAAAAGAGTTATCTACGCCAACGACGCTCGTCATTTCTACCTGTTCGTATTCGATCCGCCTATGACTATGGAGGACGCCTGGCGGCCCATCGACGATGTCGCGGGCACCAGCGTCGATACCTTCGTGTACATGGTCGAGAGAGGCGACGGACTGTTCTATCCCTCGAAGGTTGGTCGGCGGTTCGGCTCGGACATTCAACCGTTCGACCACGTGGCGTATTACCACGTCTGGTACAACATGCAGAGCCTCATCGACCGGGGACTCGATCCCCTCACTGTGCTCATAGACCGAGCGCATGACAAGGGAATGGAGTTCATCGCCAGCGTTCGAATGACCAATTATCTTGGTGCGGACAAGTCTATGCTCACTCCTGAAGGGCGCGGGTACGTTCATCAAGAGATCCGGGACGCGAAAATCGCCGTTCTCAAGGAGCTTGCTCAAGACTACCAGACCGATGGCATAGAGATGGACTTCTCATGTCCGCCGGGGGGAGGGCCTGCGGCCCTTCGCGAAGAGGACGTAGACGAGCACACCTCGACGATCACCGACTTCGTTCGTTCGGTCGCGGATACGGTCCACAACCGGCCCGGAGGTCGCGGAGTGGTCGGGGCGCGCATCTACCCGACCGAAGCCATGAACCGGAGAGCGGGCTACGACGTTCGACAGTGGATCGAGGACGGTTCAGTGGACTACGTGCTGCCGATGATGTACACGTATTTCATCCTCGATCAGAACATGCCGATCGACTGGGTCTTGGAGGCCGCAGCCGATACGGGAACGTCGGTCTACGGAATGCTTCAGCCGCATCTTACCGACGAGGGCAGCGGAGCGCCGGAGCGCGTATTCGCTTCTGCCGAGCAGATGCGAGCGGCAGCCATGAATATGTGGGACCGCGGCGCGGACGGGCTGTACACCTACTTTGCAGACTGGCCTCATGGCGACGGCGTTCGCAGGTATCTCACCGACATGGGCGATCCCGACCTGATGGTCGAGAAGACAAAGCACTACTTCATGGCCGAACGAAAGGAGGAGGCCACGGCCATGGAATACGACCAGCCCGTGCCGATTGCCATTCCCTGCGCAGACCCCGACAAGAAGTACGACGTGCCGTTCTACGTCTCCGATGACATCGAGGGCAAGGCCGACCGCATCAAGAGCGTGACGCTAAGAATGAAGGTCGACAACCTGATGACACACGACACCTTCTCGGTGAGTATCAACGGCAAGTCGCTGGCAGACGAGCCAGTGTCGCGTGATTACGGCCACCCGTTCGGGCCCTATGCCGCCCAGCAGTTGGAGTTCTACCTGCATAGCGCCCGTCCGCGCAAGGGGTGGAATACGTTGACCGTCTCGCTGGACGCGCGTCCGGAGAACATGGTCGGCGGCGTCACCGTTCACGACGTCGAGATCATCGTGAAGTACTCGTCCTTCGCATCGAGCTTGTAGGCAAGAAGCAGCTTGCCGATCCCCGATGTCGGCGATAAACGTCGTAGGTGCCGAAGGCGGTTGTGTATACTAGAGACCCGCGTTCGTTCACCTACGACGGCGGGCTACTGCCAAATCAGACCGAGAGAATGGAGACAAGCATCCAGTGATTCACGACGCCAGGGACACCTACGGCCGCTACTTTGAGGAGTTCACTCCGGGCGATGTGTACAAGCACTGGCCCGGCAAGACCATCACGGAGGCCGACAACCACATCTTCACGCTGCTGACGATGAACACCAATCCTCTCCACATCGACGAGGAGTACATGAGCCGTCACCAGCACGGCAAGATCCTGGTCGTCGGCCCGCTGGTGCTGAGCCTGGTGGTTGGGATGAGTGTGCCCGACACGTCGGGGAAGGCGGTAGCCAACCTCGAATACGAGCGGATACGCCACGAGGGACCGGTCTTCCACGGGGATACGATCTACGCCGAGAGCGAGATACTCGAGGTCCGTGAGTCTCGCAGCAAGCCCGACCGTGGAATCGTCTACATGGAGAGCCGTGGCCACAACCAGCGGGGGGAGTTGGTGCTCACGCTGCGCAGACGCTTCCTCGTACCAAAGCGCCCCTCATAGACGGCAGAGTCGTTCCCATGGACGCCATCTCACGCTATACCGTCTCGCTGCACTACGACCGGCGGCTCTATCGGCAGGATATTGCCGGCTCGATTGCACACGCGCGGATGCTGGCGCGCCAGGGCATCATCACCGCCGACGAGGCCGATCAGCTCGTCACCGGACTCGGACAGGTACGCCAGGAGATCGAGGCGGACGCCTTCCCATGGCGCGACGAGCTTGAAGACGTTCACATGAATATCGAGCGGCGCCTGTTCGAGACGATCGGAGATATCGCAGGCAAGCTCCATACCGCCCGCTCCCGCAACGACCAGGTCGCCACCGACGTGCGGCTCTACGTCAAGGAGATAGCCGGCGATGCGTTGAAGGCGATTCACGACTTGCGGGCTGCGTTTGTCGTAAAGGCCGACCGGAATCGAGACGTCGTCATGCCGGGCTATACCCACGTGCAGCGCGCACAGCCGGTGCTGTTCGCCCATCACATGCTGGCCTACTTCGAGATGTTCGGGCGCGACGCCAAACGGATGCGCCAGGCGAGGAAATCCGCCGACGTTCTACCGCTCGGCAGCGGGGCGATGGCGGGGGTACCCTACCCCATCGACCGTGAATTCGTCGCAAGGGAACTCGGCTTTTCGAGGGTGTCCGCCAATAGCATGGACGCCGTGTCCGACAGGGACTTTCTTCTCGACTTTCACTCGGCTGCTGCGACATGCGCGATGCACCTTTCCCGTCTCGCGGAGGAACTCGTGCTCTGGACATCGGATGAATTCGGATTCGTTCGTCTGGACGACAAGTACACGACCGGCAGCAGCATCATGCCCCAGAAACGCAATCCCGACTTCGCGGAAATTGCGCGTGGCAAGACGGGCCGTGTATACGGGAACCTCGTCGGTCTTCTGACGACGTTGAAGGGGCTTCCCCTGACCTATAACAGGGACATGCAGGAGGACAAGGAGGGTCTGTTCGACACCGTGGATACACTGCTGCCCACGCTGCAGGTTGCGGCGGGAATGTTGTCGACGATGGAAGTCCAGTCCGACCGGATGCGGGCAGCCGCTTTGAACAGCTATGCACTGGCGACAGACGTTGCCGACTATCTCGTAGCCAAGGGGATGCCGTTCCGCGAGGCGCATGGCGTCGTGGCGCGGCTGTCGAGACACGCCGTGGACGTGGGCAAGCGCCTGGACGAACTCGATCTCGACACGTACCGCCGGTTCTCCGACAGGTTTGACGACGACGTTCTGTCCATCACTGTAGAGTCTTCTATCGGTGCGCGTGACGTCTTCGGTGGCACCGCGCCGGGCAGAGTCGAAGCAGCCATAGAAGCCGCGATTGCCGAGCTAGAGGCGAAAGCAAATGCCTGAACGCGTCAAGATCGCTCCATCCGTCCTTTCGGCGGACTTCGCTCGGTTCGGCGAGCAGGTGCAGGAGGCCGTCGAGGGCGGCGCGGACTCCATCCACCTCGACGTGATGGACGGGCATTTCGTGCCGAACCTGACCTTTGGGCCACCGGTCATCAAGGCGCTCCGACAGCGGACGGACGCCGCCTTCGACGTTCACATGATGGTCGAGAATCCCGAACGCTACCTACCGGCACTGGCCGAAGCGAAGGCTGACCTGATCACCGTCCACGTCGAAGCCGTGCGGCATCTTCACCGGGTGGTCCAGCAGATCAAGGACGCGGGCATGCTTGCTGGGGTTGCCCTGAATCCCGCCACGCCGGTGGCGGCGGTCGAAGAGATACTGCCCGACCTCGACCTCGTGCTCGTGATGTCGGTCAATCCAGGATTCGGCGGCCAGTCGTTCATTGAGTCGTCGGTCGAAAAGATAGAGCACGTTCGGCGGATGCTGGACGAGAGTAGCTTAACGGCAGAACTCCAGGTGGACGGCGGCATAGGCCCCGACAACGCGGAGCGTGTCGTGCGAGCGGGGGCGAGGATGCTCGTGGCAGGATCGGCAGTATTCGGCAGTCCCTATGGCATCGCCGGTTCCATTGATCTTATTCGGCGGAACGGCGAGCGGGGGTTAGGGGCAGGCGCGTAGGTCTATGGGAGATCGATTCAACCGCAAATCGTTCCTGTACCTGCTACCAATTCTGCTAACCATTAGTTTGGGAGTTGCACTTGCGCTTGACCTACATTTGATCGTAGGAGTCGGTGCCAGCTTGACAATCGGACTCGCAATCTCGGCGCTGATTGCAAGCTATCGCTACTTCGCAGACCTAGTTGTAACGATGTACCGCTCAGTCGCGCGACCAATCGCGAAACACGCCGTGCGGTCTAGTCTCAAGCAGGCGATGACTCCTTTGACCTGTACGGGTATACTGGGTAGGAATGGAACTGTTCATCTGAAAGTCGGGCTAGACGAATCCGATGTCATTGGCGAAGACGATCTACTGTATGTTTATGAAGAAGCGGACGATACTCTCTGGGGAGTGGTGAGAGTAGTGGAACATGTTCCAGACTCCCATTTGATATGTGCCCCGACGAACCGTGTCAGTCCGCAGTTTTGGGGACATCTGGAAGATAGGGTGGGGTTTGATACTTCGGCTCCGGGCAACATATATCTTATCAGGGCAATGCCTTTGGACTACCAACGCGTCGTAGAAAATTTCTTGGATGACTGGAGGTGACATATGGTAGCTAACGCAATCCGAGGTAAAGTTGCCGAAGTCTTGAACGACCGTGAGATTGTCATTAACCGGGGGAAAGACCACGGCGTCAAGCTGGGGACAAGATTCAAGATCACAGAAACAGTTGAAATCCGCGATCCTGATACCGGAGATGTTATTGGGACAATAATTCGCGAGAAGATTCGATTCAAGGTTGTTTACGCACAACCGTCCATGTCCATCGCTCGGACGTACGAGACTCACACATTTGGGACTTCATCCGCAAGCCTAGCTACCGAGGCGCTGTTGCGCACTATTCATCCGGAAGCCGGTATGCAAAGAACCGATGTCAAGCGAATCCGACCATCCGGGGATAACGATGAACCCGTACTGGTAAAGATTGGAGATGTCGTCGACGAAGTTACGGACGACGAGTAAGGGCAAATCCCAACGTGACACACCCAGTTTCTTCCACCAGCACCGCGCCGTTGCCCCATAGGAAGAAAGTCCTCGTCGTAACGACCAACCTCTTCTTCCTGCCGCGCATACGGAACGTTGCGGAGCCGCACGGCTGCGACACGCGGCAGGTGATGTCGGCAGATCGTCTGAACGAGGAAATGGCGGAGGGTGAGACCGTTCTCGTTCTCGTCGATCTTGAGGCAGACCCGGACTTCTGGGGTGAAGCGGTTAGGACGGTACTTGCGAGTGGCGAAGCACGGCCACAGATCGTCGGATATGGCGGGCACACCAACATAGCGATGCTTCAGAGGGCGGAGGAAGCCGGATGCGATCTTGTGTTGACCAAGGGACAATTCAGCCGCGATTTGGGAAAGCTCATCGCTGAGGCCTCAGGATCAGTCGTTCAAAACGACCTCTTCTGACTTCTGAAGGGCGCTGCAACACTCTTCCTCCACGGAATCCTCTCTCCTCCAGACGGAGACTTTAGATTCTTCGCTGCGCTCAGAATGACAGTGGGGGGTGGCTTCCTCGTCAACAGAGAGTAACTGAATGTCAAAAGTCCATCCTGTAAACCGGCCTCTCCTCACCCTCAATATCTTGTTCGGTACCCCTGCCGATGCTATAGTTTGAGTCGCGGTCTCCCGCATACGGGAACGATCGCCCCGGGGGGTTCTATGTGCGGCATTAGCGGCATCATGTACATGAACAGCGGGCGGAACGGGGTCGCGGACGTTGGCAGTGACCTCGTCAAGATGCTGGATGCGATGGCCCACCGTGGGCGCGATTCGACCGGATTCACCGTAGTCGGCGAAGAGCTGCCCGAAGACCTCATCGTCAGGCTCTGGACTGAAGATACCGACACTGCAGACCTCACGCTCGCGAGAGTAGAAGAGGCAATCTCAAGGGCCGGGGGCGTGATCGTCTCCAACCGTGCCCGGGGCGGTTTCTTCCGACTCACGGTCAACTACGAAGGCGAGGTGGCCCGGCTGGCCGAGGCCCTGATGAAGATCGACGACGTGGTGATCCACAGCATCGGCGAGGCATCCGAGGTCGTCAAGGACGTTGGCATAGCGACCGAGATGGACACGAACCACCACATCAGCCGGATGCGCGGCACGCACGGAATCGGGCACGTCCGCATGGCCACCGAGAGCAAGGTCGACATCACCCACTCGCACCCCTTCTGGGCGTACCCGTTCACGGACGTGACGGTAGTCCACAACGGGCAGCTTACGAACTACCACAAGCTGAAGCGGCACTACCAGTCGATGGGGCATCGCTTCCTCACCGAGAACGACTCGGAACTCATCGCCGTGTACCTTGCCGACAAGCTGGCCCAGGGCGATCCGCTCAAGTCTGTGCTCACCCAGTCGCTGGACGACTTGGACGGCACGTTCACGTATCTCGTCTCCACCAAGGACGGTATGGGTGTTGCTAAGGACCGCTGGGCCGCCAAGCCTCTCGTCACGATGCAGACCGACGACGTGGTTGCCGTTGCGTCGGAGGAAATCGCGCTGCGGAGCGTGTTCACCGATGATGAACTCGACCGCGTGGAACCGCAGGAGAACGAGGTCCTGACGTGGTCCGTATAGACGCGAAGGACCTCTCGACCACCGAGATTAACCGCAGCATCAAGGACGCCGCAGCATCGGCAGACGAGATCACGGTGCTCAATCCGCAGGCGCGCCACAACATCGCCGTGGGCGTCCTCCAACCCTGCAAGATTACCATTGAGGGAAGCGTCGGATACTATGCCGCGTCACTCATGGATGGGCCTGAGGTCCACATCGAAGGCAACGCGGGCTGGGCGCTCGGTGAGAACCTGATGAGCGGCAAGATTACCGTTACGAAGGACGCCGGGGCGTCCGTCGCCGCGACCATGAGGGGCGGCGAAATTGTCGTGGGACGCAACGCGGGCGCTCGCGCGGGCATCTCCATGAAGGGCGGCACCCTGCTCATCGGCGGCAACGCCGGGTTCCTTGCGGGGTTCATGATGCAGAAGGGCCGCATGGTCGTGTGCGGAGACGTTGGCGACGCCGTGGGCGACTCGATGTACGAGGGCGTCATATACGTCGGCGGCGAGATCGGCTCGCTGGGGACTGACGCCGTGGTGGAACCGGTCTCGGAGGACGAGCTTATTGAGCTCTGGAACCTCCTTGAACAGAACGGCATCGACGACAAGCCGCGATTTCGCAAGATCGTTTCGGAGAAGAAACTCTACCACTTCGACAAGCTCGAACGTCTGGAGATGTCGGCGGTGTAACTTCCCCACCCGTTTCGTTCGATTAGCCGGTGGGACTGAGGGCTACTATGGTACAGGCAAGCAGCCAGATTTGGGCGAAGCACATCATCGACGACATTCACGCGAAGGCGGATATCGGCCGCTATAGGATTCGCGGTTTCAGCACTTTCCAGCAGGTCACCCACTTCGACGACCTTTCGTTTCTCTCGACCGGCCTGACCCGGTTCCCGCTCGAAGGCTACAAGGAAAAGTGCAACACCCAGGTCGAGCTCGGCGGACGATACGCGAGCAAGCCGCTCGTCCTCGAGACTCCGGTCTACATAACCGGCATGAGCTACGGCGCGCTTTCGGGACACGCAAAGCAGGCGCTCGGCACGGCCGCAACGATGGTCGGCACGGCGAGTTGCACGGGAGACGGCGGCATGCTGCAGGCCGAGCGTGAGGCATCCGAAAAGCTCATCTACCAGGTGCTCCCAAGCAGGTACGGATTCAACCCGCACCACCTCGTCGGAGCGCAGGCGGTGGAGATCGTCGTCGGACAGGGGGCGAAGCCGGGCACCGGCGGGATGCTCATGGGCGTCAAAGTGCTCGACCACATAGCCGAGAGCCGCGACCTGCCGTCAGGAATCGACCAGCGAAGTCCGGCGAGGCATCCCGACTGGCTTGGGCCCGATGACCTGGCCGTAAAGATCGAACAGATCCGTGAAGCCACCGACGGTCGCGTGCCCGTGAGCGTGAAGCTGGGCGCGTGCAGGGTCTCTGATGACGTGAAGCTCGCGGCGAAGGCCGGGGCGGACATCATCGTGGTCGACAGCATGGTGGCGGGTACGGGCGCGTCCGGGGAAGCCCTTCTCGATCACAGTGGAATTCCCACGGTGCCGGCCATCGTAATGGCCCGCGAGGCGCTGAGGGAGATGGGGTTGTACGGCGAGGTCAGTCTCGTGGCATCGGGCGGCATTCGGAGCGGAGCGGACATGGCCAAGTCGCTGGCGCTCGGCGCCGACGCGGTCGCGATCGGCATCGGGGCCCTGATCGCCCTGAACTGCAATCGCGATATTCCCGAGGCAGATTTCGAGCGGGAGGTGGGCGTCCCCGCGGGTGAGTGCCACCACTGCCAGACCGGCAAGTGCCCTGTGGGGGTGGCCACGCAGGACCCGGTTCTCGAAGCCCGCCTTGATCCCGACGAGGGCGCTGAGCGAGTAGCAAACTTCCTCAACTCCATGACCATGGAGGCGGCGCTCCTGACACGCTCGCTCGGCAAGAGCGACGTCCGCAGTCTTGAGCCGGAGGACATGGTCGCGCTCAGCATCGAGGCGTCGGCCATGGCACGGATTCCTCTGGCCGGCACGAACAAGGTCTTCGGATGGGACTAGGCAAATGAGTTTCTTCTTCGTGCTGTTGGCCGACACGCAGTTCGGCCTTTTCAAATCGTTCAACGGCCGGAACCCTCAGGAGCTCGAACGCTGGTGGCGGAAGGGTCTGCGGATCTATCCGACCGACGTGACCGACATGAGCGAGGAGACCGACCACTACACCCGTGCGCTCGAAGCGATCAACCGGCTCCGTCCTGCGTTCGCCATCACCTGCGGTGATCTTGTGCAGGACAAGGCCGACGCCGAGCAGCACGAGGCGCTGCTGCAACTGACAACGATGCTGGATGACGACATCCCCATGCGCTGGGTCTCCGGCAACCACGACGTAGGAGTTCCTCCCACGCCCGAGAGCATCGCCGCTTACAAGGCGCGCTACGGGCCAGACAACTACTCATTCGACCATGGGGGCAGCCATTTCGTGGTCATCAACAGTTCCGTTGCCGTCGACCCCTCAGCCGCTCCGAGAGAATGGGAGGGCATCGTCGAATTCCTTGAGACCGACCTGGCGAAAGCGCGGGACGGCGGCGCAGACCACATCATGCTGTTCACGCATCATCCGCTATTTGTCGCCTTCCTCGATGAGGCCGACCACATGCTCAACGTTCCAAGGGTGCGGCGAGAGAAGATCGTCGAACTGCTCATGGAGTACGGCGTGACTTACGCCTTTGCGGGCCACTGGCACAAGAACGCCTACGCCGAGTACGGGCCTCTCAACATCGTCGCATCCGGGGCAGTCGGCTATCCCCTGGGCATCGACCCGTCAGGCTTCCGCATCGTCAAGGTCTATCCCGACCGGGTGGAGCACGAGTATTTCGGGCTGAACGAAATACCTGAGACCGTCACGCTGTAGTTTCCTCCATCCCGTAGAGGGTGTTTCCGAAGGTTTTTGGAGGACATCTAAAGATGATTATCACCCGCTCGTCCTGAGCCTGTCGAAGGGCGGTTCATGGTTCGACAAGCTCACCACGAACGGGGTTCACCGACTTCGGCAACACCCCCTTTGCGTCGGCTCCGGTCATGCATACACCATGACCGGCTCTCCGAGTCTTGACTTCAATCTCGAATTCGGAAAGTATGAGATCTACGGACACTATGTCCAAAGGAGCGCCAGATGCCCGGACTCACGCCTGAACAAAAGCAGCAGTACGACGAGTTGGGGTACGTGCTGCTGAAGGGGTTATTTGACGCCTCTGAACTTCAACCGTTGATCGACGAGTACGAAGGCGAGATTGACCGGATTGCCAGGGCGTATCACCGGGATGGACTGACGGAATCGCTCTACGCCGACGAGGGCTTCGAGACCCGGTTCATGCGGATCGTCGAAGACGCGGAGCAGGCGTACGAGGAGATGGTCGACTCGAAGTTCGTGGGGCCGGAGGTGTTTAACCTCCTGAGCCATCCGAAGTTCGTCGACATCGTTGAGGGCATCGTCGGACCGGAGGTGCATTGCCAAGGACGGCACCGCCTTCGCCCAAAGCTCCCGAATTTCGGCGTGGCCGACTTCCGCTGGCACGAGGACACCGACTTTGCAGCCACGCGGATCACGTACGTTCAACAGCGATACGGCCTTGGCTCTTCGGCCTACGACAGCGGCGGCAGGTTCATATCTCGCATAGTGGCGGCGCCCACAATGCCGGAGCCGAACTTCTGGGTGCCGCTGGTGCCGGTAGACGAGAAGAACGGCTGCCTTCACGTGCTGCCGGGCGGACACCTGCATACCCCACCCTACGAGGAGCAGTGGGAGCCGAACACCTATGTCCCTGAACTGGACGACCTCGAACCGCTCGTTGTGCCGATGGAGGTGGGAGACGCGCTTCTGATGCACCAGCACGTCCCGCACGTGTCTCCGCCCAACCGGACGAATGCCATCCGCTGGAGCATCGACATTCGGTACCAGGACGGTCGCAGACCGGTCAAGTCTGTGAGGGAACCCGGATTCCTCGCGCGCAGCAGGGAGCGGCCGGAGGATGTCGTGACGGACGTTGAGGGTTACTTGAGAATCCGGGAGGCGGTCGCCGAATTCAGGGCTTCGAGTGGGATCAGGTTCTAGTCCTCTAAACTGGACTCTGTACAAGGTCCAGCTTAGAACGGTGGGCTTCGAAGTCCCAAAAGCGCGTGATCTTGCCGTACAGGACGGACCTTCTATTCCTTGATGACGACCTCTGATTTGGTTCAGGTCCTTCCCTGGCTGCCTTTTGCAGCACACGCGTCGGCCGCTCGGTCACGTCCAAATGCGCTGAAAGTACTCGAAGCGCTCCACATGACCCCTCAAGGCACCGTCCGTGTAGCGGAGACCTTGAACCTCTGCGCGGATGCCATGGCCGAGTCCGGTCGGCTCGGCATCTTCACCACGATGTACTTCGTCCACGCGCGCAAGCCGGAATAGCTCAGTACGGAATTGAGCGAGCAGTTCCGGATATCTGGTATACTGTTCTTCTGAAATCCAGACGACACGATTCGGGAGAAGCATCTTTGGCCAAGCAATCGGTATTCGCTAAAAACGCAAAGCGCAAGAAAATCGTCGAGAAGTACGCTGAGAAGCGCAAGCGACTCTTGGAGAACGCCAAAGACCCCAAGGCGTCCTATGAGGAGCAGCTTGAGGCTCGACACGAGTTGGCCAAGCTGCCCGTCAACGCGAATCCGAACCGTGTCCGCAACCGCTGCGAGATTACCGGCCGCCCTCGCGGATACCTCCGCCACTTCGGCCTCTCCCGCATCACCTTCCGCGAGATGGCCCTCAAGGGAATGCTCCCCGGCGTCCGCAAGGCAAGCTGGTAGCGTAAACTCCCTACCGTTTCGTTGCCGACCGAAGGCTAGCCTGCGAGTCTTCGAACGTTCAGGTATCCTCACCCCGCCTGCAAGGGCAAGACTATGTGCGACGGGTGCTCCGCGCTGTGGAATATCGTCTGATGCGCAATCTCGTATCGACGTTCGAGTCCTAACGGCCCCCCCGTATTGGGATTCACATCGAAGCGGGGCCAGTTGCTGCTGCTGATGTCCAGCCGGATGCGGTGCCCCTTCCGGAACACGTTCGACGTCGGGTACAGGTGGAAGACGAACTCGTAGGGCGTGCCCGGTTCCATGAGTTCCGGCTCGGTCCAGCTGTTGCGGTAGCGCGCCCTGATTATCGAGTCCGTGATGTTCATCGCGTAGCCGTCCGGATAGTCGTCCGACGGCGGGTATACGTCGATCAGCTTGGCTGTGAAGTCGGTGTCCAGCGCCGACGATGACGCCCAGAGGTGCATGATGATATGGCCTGTTACCTCGGTGTCCTCTTCCAGTTCGGGCGTCTGGAACGTGAGAATGTCGTGGCGAGTGTTCAGCGGCAGCTCGTTCACGCACCCGATGAAGTCTGCCCTGCCCCGCTGGTCGAAGGCGCCCGCCCGAATGATCGAGTCCGCCGCCGAGATGCCTCCGCCCATCGTCGGTACGGGGTCCATAGGATCGAATGTGTAGCCGGTGGATGCCGCTTCATCTTGCGTGGGCTCATCCGTCGAAAGTGAACCATTCGCATGTACGTAGAACGGCGTGTCCTTCGTGCCCGGCACAGGCCAGTCCGGTTCGCTCCGCCAATAGCCCCCATGATCGAGTCGGCGGTCGTAGTCATGCTTGTTCATCCGTTGGCTGCCCGTTCCCATCGTGAATATGCGAACGGGGGACCACTCCGCAAACTCGGTGTCCATCCCCTTCATGTAGTGGTCGAACCACGCCAGTCGCAGGTCGTTCGTCTCGATGCTCGAATGCTGACCGAAGTCAACGTCGCCTGAGTACGTAAGCTCGTACATGCCGTGCGTCCACGGCCCCATGAGGAGCACCTGTTGAGACTGTTTGATGGCGGACAGCTTCATATAGCTCATCGGTGTGTTGCGGGCGTAGGAGTCGTACCAACCGCCGAGGTACAGCGTGGGAACGTCGGCGTGCTCGTCGTAGTACTCGTCCATGGCATAGCCGCGCTGCTTCCAGTAGTCGTCGAACTCCCCGTGCGTCAGGATGTCGATCGCCCACTGTTCATACGACGGCAGCCTGCGGAGCACGGTCGCCCCCTTCTTGAGCGGAAACTGGCGGACGATATCCGGCATGTCTTCCAGGAATGCCTTCATGATCTCCGCCTGAAGGCCGGGATCTGCCATGGCCTCCTTGCTCGTCATCGCCATGCGGTACACGTAGACATGGAAACGCTGCTCCAATGCCCCGTTCTGACGCATAGAGCCGTGGTAGTAGTTGGCAGCGCCGACCGCGACGATCATGGTCGAAAGGTGGGACGGCGCCATGGTCGCCAGGGCGCTCTGGTCACTGCCGGAGTACGATCCTCCCATCGTCCCGACCTTGCCGTTGCTCCACTCCTGGACGCCAAGCCATTGCACGGTGTCGTACCCGTCCGGGGCCTCCTTGGCGAAGGCATACCACTCGCCTTCCGACTCGAATCGCCCCCGAACGTCCTGGATTACCGTGACATACCCTCGACGAGCGAAGTATCTTGCGTTCGCGACCTGCCGGGGCGCCGTCTTGTCATAGGGAGTGCGCTCCACAATCACCGGGAATCTCCCTTCGGCAGGGCTGCCATTCCTGGACGGGAAATAGATGTCCGACGCCAACCGGACACCGTCTCGCATCGACGTCATGACGTTCTTCCGGCACGTCACGTCATAGGCAATCGGGGAACCTTCGTAGGGAACGGTCACGGCATGTTTCTCCTTCAGTAGTTTTGTCGGGACGCCTAATGTGGTTGAGGCCGTACCTAAACGAGACCTTCAAGCCTCTCAATCCATTGATGAAATAGAGGACATTCCCTTCGGATGGCTTCGAGGCCGATCTCTTGCACGGCATGAACACCCATCAGGGGCTTTCGATAATGTTCCACCAGAGCCTGAATCCGCTTTGACGGGGCGGTCTTTGGCGAGTCATCAATGTGTTCAGGAGTCTGGAAGCCGTCACGGATATTTTGGAACTCACATGACAAATCGGAGCGTTCAATGCCTTGTGCGAATCGGACAGGATCGCTGAACAGCAAGCCTTCAAGCTCGTGCATGACCACATACGGTACGAATCGCTGCGGATCGAAGTTGGTCAGCCCGCACGATATATCCTGCAATACGGCTTGTTCAATTGCGGCAGCCCGTTCGGTCACGGTCTTGCGCCCTTCTCTCGCTTGGGCGCGTCCCGGCCACGAGAGTGGTAAGCCGTAATAGTCCACCATCGTGGTCGATATCCTGCCTTGATCCTCCAGTAAGTGGTTCACCACGTCTCTGCGTACGGAATCCCACGGCCTGACTCCACCCCCTCGACTGCGTTGACGCGGATTGCCAAGGAAGATGGCGCGAATGTTCGTGTATCCAACGTTGTAAAGATGCTCGGCCAGAACATGATTTACAAAATCCTCCTCAGTCTGACCTTCTACGTGAATGAGCAGTCGCGTCATTGCCTCACTCTCGCCTCGGTCGCCCGCCCAATTCATTCTTCTCCCAAAGCTGCCCCAGGCTGTAGTCTTCCAGCCAGGCTGCCAGTTTGGAAGATTCGAGCCGAGTGAATTGGGTTCCCCCATCGACACGGTCGGCAACAACCACGTCCTCCGGCTCGAAGTGGTCAACGAGAAGAGACGATTGGGTGGAAACGATCACCTGAGTATCGACCGAAGCCTGCCTCATAAGCGACTCCAGCAGTGTTATCGCGTATGGGTGTATCCCCAACTCTGGTTCGTCCAACAGAATCACTGAGGGGCGATACTCGATCGGCTGGAGGAACAGCGCCGCAATTGCCATAAAGCGCAATGTCCCATCCGATAGCGAAGAAGCATCGAAATAGGCGTCCGTCCCCACGTGCTCCCACTCGAGTCGTATCGTATCGGGATTTTCAGGTCGAGGCCCAAGCACGAAGTCCTTGAAAAACGGCGCAACCTGCCGCACCGTCCGAACAATGGAACCGTAGGAACCCTCGTGCCTCTTGCGGAGTAGATACAGAAATGGCGCGAGATTCGACCCGTCGAACCGGAGATACCGGTTATCGTGAACGTCCGCCGTCTTCTTCATCGGAGAGTGAAACCCAGTATCGTGGAAATGGTAGAGACGCATCTGAGCAAGAAGGTCTCGAACGTACTTTAGCTCCCCCTCCATCCGCTCGTTGCGACGCATCTCGCCTCTGCCCCCGGCTCCCACTTCCCAACTTTGGATCCGAACACCGGGGCTGATCCCTGCCTCCTTATCCACCCCTCCGTGAATTGAAATAGCGACAGGTCCTGCATCTGGTTCATCGATCTTTTCAATGACTTCGATACTAGGAATCAGTTCGTCAAGCTGATTCGGCCGAAGATTGATGTCGTATTTGACTCGCCTTCCCTGAAACGAGACCTCGATTCCCATCTCCTCGGTCACTTGCGACCCGAAATGCAGTACCCTCTCGGCCCCTCCTGCTTTTCCGACGTATTCTTGCAGCCGCCCCTCCACGACGGCATGTAGCAAGGAAAACACACTGAGGAAGTTCGACTTGCCGGAACCGTTCGGGCCGATGAGCACCGTCAACGCGCCTGGCCTCAACTTTTCAATTGAGGCGATGCTCTTGAAACCCTTTACAGTGATGTAATCGAGTTCAGACACTGAACTTGTCCCATGATCTGACGACTGTGTTGCGGGGCGAATTATAGGCCACGTATCGACTCTCCGACAAGACAAACGTATCATTACGGCCTACCCTGGACCGCCGGAGTCTTAAACAAGCATGTCCCGCGTAAAGCTGGCAGTCGTTGGACTGGGACTGATGGGAGGCCGACACGTGGAGGTTGCCCGGTCGTTTGACGGCTGCGAGCTTGTGGGCGCATGCGACCTCGACCCTAGTCTGCGTACCGTCGCCGAGCGACACGGCGTGCCATTCTTCCGGGACCTTGGCGAGATGCTCGATCGCGCCAAGCCCGACGGGGTCATCTTGTCCACTCAAAGCGTCGCTCACGTGGAGACATTCGAGGCGTGCGCGGAGCGTGGAGTCCATGCGCTCATCGAAAAGCCCGTTGCCGATACGATGGAGGCAGCACTGCAGATTGCGGAACTCGCCGACGGGACTGATGCCAGAGTACTCGTCGGACACCACCGTCGACATAACCCCCTGGTCAAGGCAGCACATGATGTCGTTGCGGGCGGTGGGATCGGCGACCTCCTGGCAGTGTCCATGATGTGGGCACTGATGAAACCGGACGACTATTTCAACATTGGGTGGCGGAACGTCAGGCCGGACGGCGGACCGGTCCTCATCAATCTTGTTCACGAGCTCGACATACTTCGTTACGTTTGCGGCGAGATCGAGCAGGTCTATGCGCAGGGTAGTTCAAGGGCGCGGGGTTACGAGGTCGAGGACTCCGTCAGCATTTCGATTGCCTTTCGCAACGGGGCCGTCGCCACGATCTTGGGCAGTGATGCCGTAGCAGCCCCGTGGTCATACGAGGCCACGACGGGAGAGAACCCGCTGTACTACAACGTTCCGGAGAACTGCTACTTCTTCACGGGGACCGGCGGGGCACTGGCCTTTCCGCAGATGGAACTCTGGAAATACCCTGACGCAAACCGGCGCGGATGGCAGCATCCGATGGAAAAGTCGGTCGTTGCCGTGAACCGCGCCGATTCCCTGACCGTACAGCTCGCCCACTTCTGCGATGTCGTGCGGGGAACGCAGCCTCCTCTCGTCGATGCCCTGGACGGCGCACGGTCCCTTAGCGCCGCGCTTGCCGTCCTTCGGTCGATTGCCACAAACACACCTCAGCGCCCTGCTCTCATGGAGGCATAGAAAACGCTGTAGGGGTCAGTCGCCCTTCACGTTGACGATCTGCCGGAAAGTGTGCACAGTCTCCACTAAGTCCTTCGACTGCTCTATCACGGTGTCGATGTCCTTGTATGCACCCGGAAGCTCGTCGATGAACTCCTTCGAGCGCCGGACCTCGATGCCCTTCATGTCACGGTCGAAGTCTTCCATGTTGAAGCGCTTCCTGGCCTGCGAACGTGAGAATCGCCTCCCCGCCCCATGTGGAGCCGTCTCGAAAGCCGAAGAGTTGCCCAGACCGCGAACGACGTAGCTGGCCGTGCCCATCGAGCCGGGAATGAGACCCATCTGTCCTTCCTGGGCCTGAATGGCCCCCTTTCTCGACACCCAAATGTCCTTCCCGTAGTGGCGCTCCTTCTGCGTGAAGTTGTGGTGGCACTGGATGCGCTCCAATTCAAGTTCATCCTCGTGACCGCCCTCTCCATAGACCGTGTAGCTGAGCTCGGTCATCACACGGTCCATCATCTCCTCCCGGTTGAGAAGCGCGAAGTCCTGTGCCCAGTGCAGGTCGCGGATGTATTCATCGAACTCATCGGTGCCCTCACTCAGGTATGCGAGGTCGCGATCCGGGAGCCTGATCGCCTGCTCCTTCATGAGCCTCTGAGCGGTCCTGATGTGGTGCATGGCGATCTTGTTGCCGATGCCTCGCGAACCGGAGTGCAGGAAGGCCCAAACCGCCCCAGACTCGTCCAGGGTAATCTCGATGAAGTGGTTGCCTGAGCCGAGCGAACCAAGCTGAAGCCTCCAGTCCGCCCTTCCGGAGAGTTTTCTGTAGAGACCAGTTCTGTCGCCGGCCTTCTTCTCCAACTCGGTGACACGGGGCTTCGCCGTGGGAGACACGTTCCGGTTGTACTTGCCTGCGCTGAGAGGGATGCGTCGCTCGATGCCCTCTCGGATGGCGCTGAGATTCTCAGGAAGGTCATCGCGAAAGAGCGGCGTCCGCACGGCAATCATGCCGCACCCGATGTCCACACCGACCGCGGCAGGGATGATCGCCCCATCCGTGGGTATGCACGACCCCACCGTTGCCCCCATCCCGACGTGGCAGTCGGGCATGACGGCCACGTGCCTGAAGATGAAGGGCATCGATGAGAGCTTCACTATCTGCTGCATGGCCGCCGGCTCGATCTGTGCCGGCGGAATCCACGACATCGTCGTCTTGTTGATCTGATACATGATTCTCCTCCCTTGGTACGACTGTCCGACCTCATATTAGGCCGGAAACGAAAAAGCCCTGGACTCTCGCCAGGGCTTCTCATCACAGACAATATGTCCGAGCATTCAGCCCTCGGCGATTCCTCCACGTCCTCCAAAGACACGCGCTGTCGCGGGCCATGTTAGGGATTCTAATTTGCTCATTGGGTAAGGCATGGTGTTTCTTCTTCGTTCCTACGAGGCGGCAGGAACAGGTGTAACGAGCGTTCGAGGCGGTCTAACCAAGCTACACGAGGCATCAGTGTGCGTCAACGATTTCCCTGCGCAATTTCTACGTGCGGGCGACCTGCGGCTCAAGGGTCACTGCACGGTTTGCAGCTTGTTGGCGTAGTCTCTGCCTGACGTTGGAGCCGGCAAGGGCTTTCCATCCTTTCTGTACAGGGCAATCGCCTCATCTACGATGGCACACAGTTCATCGAATACTTCCTTCTCGTCCGTCCCATGACAACCACCGTAGATTAACCCTGGGGCACTTCCAACGAAGCACTTATCCTCTTCGGACCATTCGACAAGCTTCACGTATCTGTCACTGTCATTCATCTCATCGACTCCCTTATCACCCTACGAACTGTCCTGATCTGATAGGCAATCGTACCTTTACCACATACAGCTTTCCACGCCGCCTTCTATCCCCTTCGCCCTTTTGGATGTTCCACCCTTACCTTCGGTAGGTTTCCTTTGGTTTTCCCTTTAGAGCCGTAAGCTGTTACTTTCTGTCTGAAACCATATTGCCGTGAGGGAGACCTCAGGGCAATCGCATCTAAATGGGACGTATGATCGGAATCAGCCGCGAAACGCCTCCGGTAGGCCATCTTCTCTAGTATTCGCAGGCTAGACTGTGTCCGGGACATCATGCAAACCGTCACAGTGGAGGCGCCACAGCGATGCCTTGTAGCTGAACCATATCTGGAAATTTAGATGCGATTGCCGTGAGGGAGACCTGTAGCAGTTTGCAATTTTGAACATTTCCTGCTATGGTGAAGCTGTTCGGTAGACGAATTCAGCAATCGGGGTCGCGATAGTGATAAACGATCTCGACGGTATTTTGAAAGGACGATTACGATATCTGACTAAGGGCGCAGTATGACAAACGCAGAGTTTCAACAAAGAGTCTTTTCTTTCCACGACCGCGTCATAGACGTGTTCAGTAGTACAGCAGATGCACTTTCATCTATAGATGAACGGCTTGAGCGCGTTGAAAAAGCCGTAAACAGCCTACAGAAAGGGCAAAGCGACTTAAAGGACGGTCAGAACAAGCTAATCGACCTGACCGAGATTGAATATGGCGAATTGCGTTCCCTCATTGACCTACTGCGAGATGTCACGGTCGAGTATGTCCCCATGTCCGATGAAGAACGCGAAAAGTTGCAAACGAATTAACTTAGCGACCGGGATTTAGACTCGTGTGGAATGGTCGTGTGCCTACCTCTTCTTAAACCACCAAATCCTCATAGCGCATATAGTTGCCGTCTTGGAGCAATTCTTCTAGAGTCAACCTAAATAGGTCCGCGTGGCGATTGCTGTATCTCCATGCTAGTTCTTCTAGTGCTTTACGCTCACATGGTCGAATGTACCGATTATAGAGCGCTTTAGATGTACTCCATAGTGTAGCAGGACTCATCATGTTCTTTGGTCACAACGCGCTGCTTCTCTCCAAAGCGCGAGAACAACACCTTTGGCGATCGTAAGGGTGGTTCAGGCATTTTCTCGCAAGGAGTAGCATCACCAACGCAATCCTCAGCCCTCTTCCCACAAGGCTTCCAAATCCAGGAAACGTCCGATGTCCTCAACTTCTCGATGAATCCCTGACCGCACCTGTTCTGACAACGGCTCGAAAGGACTCACGGTAATTGTCAGTCTACGGCCGGAGCGCTTGCGCGTCCATGTGGCGATGGCCCTTCCGTCCACCAAAATCGTCGGGCGAATGATCCCTCCACCGGGATGCACTCGTTTGAGCAATTCGGGAGTCACGCCCAGCTCGCGGACGCGGTATCCCAGGAGGTAAGGGTCGAATGCCCCCAACATCCTTATCGACGCCGTCTCGTCCTCAATTATCATGTCCGGCAGTCCGACGTATGCTCCGGGCATCCACATCCGTGTGCCATCCACGGTGACGCAGACCAGTTCACCTTCGATGGACTGAAACGCGCGACGCGCCTCCCCTGCCGGGAGTCCAGACCACATGCCAAAGTCCTGAGGTGTCGTCGGAGCGTACGCAGACACATATCTCCAGGCGAACTCGGCGACAGGATCGTCGGGCTCTGGGACATCGTTCTCAAGCCACGTGTCCAGCAGTACGTGAGTCGCCTTTCCGTCGACGGTCGGCCCGAAGCAAATGACCCCCTCCAGCGAGGCCCAGTTCAAGAGATACGGTACCGCCTGCCCCTCCGAGGGTAATCCCCGCGCCGCCCAGCGCTCGGCAATCTGGCGACGAGTCAACGCGCCATTTTCTTCAAGCGCCCGACGCAATACTCTGGCCGCCCGCCGGTAGACTTCATCAGTGAGTCCGAGTTCCCGATGACGTCGTTTGGCCTTTCGCACCATGATTGGCCCAATTAGCCGCAGCACCCATCTCACATCCTTCGCAGCCAGCAGATGCATCGTTCCACGCATAGCCCACGTCCTCACGACCGAGCGTGATCCGACTCGCGCTCTCTCCACATCCATAGCGGTCAGTCCGGTCGTCCGTACACGTACGGCCAGTACCTCACCAACCCTGTCCTGTGCCTGAGCTGCCGCGATTCCGCGAACAAGGTCGCCCACATCGGTCGCATTTCGCTCAGCCAGGTGCTGCGAGCCAAGTCGCAGACTTTGCGCTTCGCTTGTTGAAAGGGACAGATTCAAGATGCCTCCATGTCTGGGCGTGAAGAATTGCCATGGACTTCCTTAGTGTGAATGTTCAAAATCGAATGCGTCAAATGCCTGCCCTACCGCTCCGAAGAACGATTTTCAAATTCTCCGAAATTGCCTATTGCAATAATAGAACGTTTATGCTACACTCCTTGCGTCAGACCAAAATGCACATACAAACTGCCCTACAGGGTAGATAGGAAATCAGGAGGCTGTACTATGACAACTGGACTGGATGCTTCTATCGAATCGACGATGACCGATATCGACAAGCGCTTTGGGCGCGGGACCATTATGCGCCTGGGAGATGGCGACACCTATACTCCCGCGGACCCGATTCCCACCGGGTCGCTGGCGCTGGACCTGGCGCTGGGCATCGGCGGCGTACCGCGTGGCAGGGTCACGGAGGTATTCGGCGCGGAATCGACCGGCAAGACGACCATCGCGTATCACGTCATGGCCGAGGCCCAGAAGAGCGGCGGGGTGGCGGCCTACATCGACGCCGAGCACGCCCTCGACCCGGAGTTCGCGCGCACCTGCGGAGTCGATACTGACAACCTGCTGGTATCCCAGCCGGACTACGCCGAACAGGCCCTGGAGATCTGTGAGTACCTCGTCCGTAGCGGAGCGGTGGCCGTGGTCGTCATTGACAGCGTCGCCGCACTCGTACCCAAGGCGGAGTTGGAAGGCGACATGGGCGACACGCACGTCGGCCTCCAGGCCCGCATCATGTCGCAGGGCCTCCGAAAGCTCACGGCAGCAATCAGCCGGCACGACACTGCCGTCATCTTCATCAACCAGCTGCGGGAGAAGGTCGGCGTTCTCTGGGGGAATCCGGAGACCACACCCGGAGGTCGGGCCCTGAAGTTCTACAGCTCCGTCCGCATCGACCTTCGCAGGGGGGAATCGGTCAAGAACGGGACCGAGATTATCGGCGCGCACATCAAGGCCCGAGTCGTCAAGAACAAGGTGGCTCCGCCATTCAGGACCGCGGAGTATGACATCATGTTCGGCGAAGGAATCAGCCAGGAGGCCGACCTGCTGGCCATCGGCGTTGACATGGGACACGTGCAGAAGAGCGGCGCGTACTACTTCTTCGAGGACACAAGGCTCGGACAGGGACGTGAGAACGCCAAGCAGTTCCTGAAGGAAAATGACGGAATCGCCGCCAAGATCGAGGGGCTGATTCGAGGCAAGACAGACCTTGAGCATACTCCCGAAGCCGCTCCGGGAAACGAAAACGGAGTCGCCACAGCAAAGGCAAAATAGCGCCATGCCGACGGTACGAGAAATCGGGGCCAGACTAGAGCCCTTCATCGACGATTGGCTGATCGACCGGATGAAGGGCTTATCGCTCCGTCTGCACCGGCCCGTCCCCAAAGAGGTTGCGTTTCGATTCGATCAACCTTGGGAGGGTACTTCCAGCATCTTCATCAGGGTCATGAAGGATGGGGATGTCTACAGGAACTGGTACCGTGCCGGGGCGGACGCCGAACAAGCCGCCGCCTACGCTGAGAGCGTTGACGGCATCCACTGGGAGCGGCCCAGCTTGGGCATGGTCGAGTACGACGGATCAACCGATAACAATATCCTCCTGCAGGACGACGGCATAACAAACCTAGCCGTCTTCCGCGACGACAACCCCGCAGCAAACGAGGACGAACGATACAAGGCTATCGCCAAGGGGCCCAAGATAGACGGGCGCGCGACCATTCGGGGCCTGACCTCTCCCGACGGGTTCCGGTGGAAGGTCATCGAAGTAGACCCGATTCTCGTCGCGCCTGACGATGGCTGGCCGATGTTCGACTCGACAAACGTCGCCTTCTGGGACGAGGTGCAGGGACAGTACGTCGCGTACATGCGGGGCTGGTTCCCAAGTGAGGGAAGAGTCGCCTCCACTCATCGCGGCGGAGTTCGTTCGATCCGACGCAGCTTGTCTCCGGACTTTCGCACATGGTCTCCACCCGAATTCATCGACATGGGCGACTCGGAGCCCGAGCATCTGTACACGAACGCCGCCACACCCTACTTCCGAGCGCCACACATCTACCTGATGTTTCCACGACGCTTCGTAGTCGGACGAAAGCTCCGCGACGACTGGGCCGAAGACGGCCTCTCCGACGCGGTCTTCATGAGCAGCCGGGATGGTCTCCATTGGGACCGCCGGTTCATGGAACCCCTGATTCCAACCGGCAGGGACTTAGACGACTGGACCGACAGGAGCATGACGCCCGGAGTCGGCCTCTTGCCGACCGGCCCCGACGAGATGTCCATCTACTACAAGGAGCACAATCGCCTGCCCACCGTTCGGATGCGCCGAGGCGTTTTCCGCACCGACGGAATCGTGTCGCTCTACTCCACCTACTCCGGCGGCGAGTTCGTCACGCATCCGCTGCAATTCGACGGAAACGAACTCGTTCTCAACTACGCCACCTCCGCCGCAGGGAGCATACGAGTCGAACTCCAGGACGCGGATGGAACGCCTATTGAGGGGCACGCGATCTCCGACTGCGACGAGATATTCGGGGACGAAATCGAGCGGGTTGTGCGTTGGCGCGGAAGCGCAGATGTGAGTTCGTTGGCCGGTCGCCCTGTCCGGGTGAGGGCCACCACCCTCAACTACGCCGACTTCTACTCGTTGCAGTTCAGGGGTACTGCTCAATAGGAACTCAGCGCCCTACGGCAGGACGAGCGTTGCCTCTACCCTGTCCTTGAGGTCCTCGGCCACCTCTGCCGCATCGCGGTCTCCGTCGATGATGTGGAACCCTTTGATGGGCGCCATTGCGAGGAACTGCTCACGAACGAGGTTCTGGTAGCTGATGAAACTGGCGTACATGTCGCCGTCGCGGTGTATGTCCATGCCGGATTCCCAGTAGTCGAGGTAGTGCAGGTTCCCCAGCACCCGTTCCGCCAATACCTCCGGCTTCACATCCAGGTAGAGTACGACATCAGGCACGATCGCGAAGCCGAAGACCCCTTCAATCCACCTCATATCAACGCCGCGCACGACGTCTCTGGCAATCGGCGTGTACACGTACCTGTCAGCCAGAACGATGAAATCGGACTCGAGCGCCGGGACGATCACATTCTCAATCTGGTCGGCGAGGTCCGTTGCATAGTAGAGCGAAAAGGTCAGCGGGCCGAGCGAATACCCCTGCATCACGTCCTGGAGCTTCTTCCCTACGAGCCTGGACCTCTTCAGCCCTGTCTGCGCCGAGGCATACCCCTTCCGCTCAAGCCAGTCACGCAGGAGCCTGATCTGTGTGGAACGCCCGGCGCTGTCGGGACCCTCGACGACGATCAACTTGCCCCTTAGAGAGGAGAGGTCGATATCGGGGATGCCGGCCCCGAAGTAAGCGCGCTGCGTGATGTCCGCCGTAGCCGCCATTTAAGCAACCTCGATTGGAGATTTCGGCCGAACGTATTGAGACAGGTCCAGTTTCTTCCGTATGAGTTCCCGAAACTGCTGCTGCTGCTCTCCCGCCGGCTTGGTCGCGTCGATGACGTGGAAGGGGAACTCGTGCGACATCCGCTCATAGGTCTCGTGAATCTTCGTCTGAAAGATACGGTAGCTCTCAATGCTGTCCGAAGAGAACCCAATATCCATACCCGCCTCGTAGTAGTTCAGGTTGCGGCTCCGTCCCACTGCCCGAGCGAGCGAGACATCCACGGGCACTTTGAACCAGAGCGTCAGGTCGGGCTGACGCGCGAAGCGGTACATGTGCCGGATCCAAACGGGGTCGCATCCCCGCACAGTGTCTCTCGCATAGGCCGTATAGACGTACCGGTCGGAGAGGACGAGGTAGCCTGCGTGAAGGAGCGGGACTATCTGCCGCTCGTATCTGTCGGCAAAATCGGTGCCGTGAATCAGCGCGAAGGTGGTGGGACTGAGCATGTGCCGCTTCTTCGCTGCTTTCGTCGCGCTCTCGACGAGCGGCGAGGAGTTCCACTCCGTGAAGAAGACCTTGTAACCCTCGAGCTCCAGCCATCGCTTCACGAGTCCGATCTGCGTGGACTTTCCGGACCCGTCCAGGCCCTCGACCGTGATGAGCTTGCCCGGCAACTCGGCGTTGGCGCCGTCATTTGACATCGACCCAGACCCCCTCCGTGGTCATTATCAAAAACCGGATCGTGAATCGTCAAGGCAAGGAAGGGTGCGGAGCCCGTGTCTTTCTTGAGTCCATTGGGGATCCGAAACCCCTATTTCGGTAACCGTTCAGACTTCGTGAGAGGGCATGACACACACAGTCACCATCATACCCGCGAAAGTGGGTATCCACAGGGGTGAGGGGAGTACCCCTCACCAAGACTTAACAGTTACCCCTCAATGCCCGGAGTTTACGAAATACGCAACACTCAGTATTGCTGTCAATTTGTCCGGCTAGCCCTCATCTGCTACGGTAGTGCCACGTACAAGCACGACTGTGGAAAACCCCCTTTGATTAGCATCGAACACGTCATCGTCATAGACCGACCACTCGACGAGGTATTCGACTACCTCACGGCCCCGTGGAAGATGCCGGAATGGCAGGCCGACGTGCTCGAAGCCACAACCTTGGGAGACCAGCCGATAGGTCCGGATACGAAGGTGCGCGTTCGCAGGCGGTTCATGGGGCAGACCGTGGACCTGACGCTGGAGACCACGGAATTCAAGCCGAATGAGCGCTTTTCCTTCACTTCCGAGTCGGGGCCCATCACCCTGAACGGATCGGTCGCGGTCACCCCTCACGACCGGGGTACGTCGGTGCTATTCACCGTCTCGGGCGAAGGGAGCGGACTGCTCATGCTGGCGGGTCCCATCATCGAGCAGATAGTCCGCCAGGAGACCGTGGACAACGCCGCCAATCTCAAGAAGATACTCGAATCAGAACGATGAACTCGGAGTGCCGATGACAGACCAAGACGAGCAACTATCTCTCAACGACATAACGGACTACGGGCTCTGCTTCGCCTGCGGTCCTCGCAACCCCTACGGTCTCAAGCTTCATATGGAACGTGAAGGCGACCGAGTCGTAGCGAAATTCACTGCGGCGGAGGAATACCAGGGGTACCCGGGATTCCTGCATGGAGGCATCATCACCGCCCTGCTGGACGAGGTCATGAGCCGGGTCTCGATAGTTACCTACAATCGCTGGTCGATAACAGCCGGAATCGACGTTCACTTCCGAAAGCCGGTGTTCATCGGACAGGAGGTTACGGTCATTGCGGAGCACGTCGAGACGAACCACCGCATGGTCACTGCAAAGGCCGAGCTGCTTCTGCCGGACGGAACCGCCGCCGCGCGAGCTACGGGCAGGTTCTTCTTCGTTCCCGATGAGCGACTCGCGGAGATGACATCCGCATTCCCGGGGCTGCGTCGCGACTGGATGCGTTAGGCAGCTTGGCGGGGTCGGAATTTAACGGGACATTCCCGTACATTCCGTTCGGACTAGCTGAAAAACAGTCGCTCTGCGGTGCCGCGCAGGATCTGGTCGCGGTCGGAGTCGGAGAGGCCGAGCTTGTCGCGAACGACGGAGATCGAGTCTTCCATCGTTTCCTTCACGACCTGGTACGGCGAATCGCTCCCCCACATGCAGCGGTCCGGCCCGAAGGCGTCGATGACGCGCCCGATCATGGGAATCAGGTCATCATGCGGCGGGCCGTCGCCGAGGGCGTGGAGTCTTGATATCTTCACGTGGGTATTCGGCAGGGTGGCAATATCGGTCAACTGAGCGATATGCCCGTCGTTGATGGGCTCCATCTCCCCTACCCGCGTCATGTGATCGACGACGACCGTTGTATCCGGGTGCTTGGCGGCCATCTCCTTGATCGCAGGCGCTCCGGCGGGATGCGTGATGGGACACATGGCCTGTCCGGTCCTCGCGGCAGCCTCGAAGAGCCGGTCCCACTGAGGCCCGTCGTAGTCGACTCCTATGCGGAAGCCCCGCACACCCTGCGCCTTCAGGGCTTCCATGTCCTCCTGGACGTTCTCCTTCATCTCGTCGACGATGCCTATGACACTGAACACATCCGGGAACCGCTTGATGGCGTCCGTCGCGTAGCTGTTGTCGAACTGGTGATAGCCCGTCTGCACGATGACGACCCTCTCGATCCCGGAAGGGCGCGCGTGTCGCAGGTACATTTCCGGCGTAAAGTCCGGTGGGTCGAGGTCAGCGGCGGTCTGTTCCCCCGCAAGGGGATAGCTCCCTGTGTCGGAAGTCCAGATATGAATGTGGGCGTCGATCCAGGACATTGGCACTCCTTTTGGCGATGGTTGTCGTAGGGGGAGTGTGATATTGCTCCCTCTCTTTGTCTCCCCTCTGCCGGGGAAGAGATCGTTGGTTGGGGTCTATGCTCTCTTGAAAACCTGGAAGCGGTGGCGGTTGCTCTCCACCACGTACACCCGGTCTTCCGCGTCCACGGTGACGGCGACAGGTCCCCAGAAATATGGCTCCGTCTGCGACGATACCTGGTACGGATCGTCGGCCAAATGCGGAGGAAGCTCAGGCATCAGGTTGGCGATCTTCCGCACCTTGACCTCGTCGGGGTTCGAGGCGAAGAAGTCCTTCGCCCACTGGGAGAGGGTGGCCTGTCCACGTTCAGTGGCATAGAGAGCGCCGTTCGGCGTGAGGATCTGCAACCGCTCGTTGCCCCAGTCGGTCACGTAGATGTAGCCCTCCGAATCAACAGCAACGCCTGAGGGCCGGTTGAGCAGTGCATTCTCCAGTCCGCCGGGCGTGTTTTGCAGTCCGCCGAAGGTCTGAAGGTGTCTACCGTCGGGCGAGAAGCGCTTGACGGCATTATGGCGCCAGTCTGCCACGAGAACGTTGTCGTTGGAGTCGATGCAGAGTCCCCATGGCTGGTACAGGCTGTGCCATGGCGTCACGTCCTCTTCGCGTCCGAACCTGTTGATGAACTGTCCGTCGGCGGTGAACTTGCTGATGGCGTGGCTGTGCTGGTCGGCGATGTAGACGTTGTCATTCGAGTCGATGGCGATGCCTGCAGGCCCGTTGAGCTTGCCCGGCTCGGACCCGTGCTCACCCCACTGGTCAAGGAACTTGCCTTCTGAGCTATAGATCACCACACGATGGTTGTACTCGTCGGTGATGTACAGGCGCTCCTGGCTGTCGAAGGCCATCGCGACCGGAAGGACGAACTGCCCCGGACCGCTTCCATAGCCCTCGCTGAACTCGAAGAGGAAGTTTTCATCGAGGTCCTGTACGCCTACTCGAATAGCCCTGGCACGAACGGGGTCGCACCGGCTGAGCACGTAGATGCGGCCGTCGGGGCTGACGGCGATGCTGTATGGATTGGCGAAGCCGCGCCCGTTGTCGCCGTTGTTGGTGATGCCGATCGTCTTGATGTAATCGAGCGTCGTTGTAGCGGTTGCAGTCGTCATCGTTGCCTGTAAACTCCGTATTCTGGGAAACCGGCGCGAGCCGTCACGCCATCTGGTACTCTCGGGTGGCCGCGATGAGGCCAAGCAACTCACCCACACGCTCGTCTGAGGAGGTGTCTTCAAGGGAGACGTCGCCCTGACCGGCTACGTGGTCTATGAGTGCCGTCCTCGTGTCATCGGCTACGTCAATCGCGCCCATCAGACCCAGGCAGTTGTCCACTACCTCGTCGGGCGCCAGGGATCCGCCGTTCACCTCACCCAACTGGCCGATGATGGCACGTATTCCCGGCTTGGACGTGTCCGACAGCTCGTTTGCCACGAAGTTGACTCGCTCCACCAACGCTCCACTGTCGATCCACTCCTCCGCCTCGTGCCAACCCTCAACCGTCGGGGGGTTCAGGAGGCCCTGCCCCATGAAGAAAGCCTGCTCCGCCACCTGGTCGATGCCGAGGGTGGGCTGCCGGTAACTTCCCGCCGTCTTGATCGCGCCGACGACGTACTCTACCGGCCCCTTGACTCTCGCGTATCGGGCGGCGTCCGACTTGAAGTAGTCGGAGTTGAACAGCGTCCTGAGCACCGACTTGATCTCATAGTCGGAGGCGAAGTAGGACGCAATCATCTCCTCGATGCACGCCTGCCCGTCTTCGTCGACCTTATCGGCCGCAAAGAACTGGAAGAGGCGCGTGCAGATGAACTCCGCCGTCGCCCGCTGCCTGCAGATGATCTCTACGATATCCTCGCCGTTGAAGTTCCCTGTCTCGCCGAGGAAGGTCTTTTCGCCCTGATCGTGATCGTCCTCTCGGAACTGGAAGTGCCATGCGATCCTGCTGTACGGCCAGATCGAGTCCTTCATCGCGCGCATCGCCATGTACTCGACGTTGCCGAGCGTCCATCCCGTGAAGGCGCGCGAGGCCTCCTTGATGTCGTCCTCGGTGTAGTTGCCGATGCCCATGGAGAAGAGTTCCAACAGCTCCCTGCCGTAGTTCTCGTTGATATGCCCGTTGTGGTTCTCGTTGTTGTCGAGCCACAGCAGCATCGCGGGGTCCTTGGACAACTCGATGAGCATCGTGTCGAAGCGTCCGAGCCCGTGCCGTCGGAACATGTCGATCTGGTTCAGGAGCGACCGGGCCTGATTGAGCTTCGTGTAGCCCGTGGCGAACAGACTGTGGAAGAACAGGGCCACGCGTTCTTCGAGGGGGTTCTTCGTGGTGACCATCCTGTAGAGCCAGTTGCCCGCAGCCGAGTATGGCTGTCGAAGCTCAGACTGGTCGACGTGATAGCGACGAATCACGTCCTGAGGGAGATCGCTGGGATCGTCGGAACTCAAGAGTTCCTCGACAGTCTCCTCGTAGCCATTCGCGGCCCTCTCTTTGAGTTCGGCAAGTGGAGCGCCGAACGCCGCTCGTCGCATCAGGTGCGCCATGAGTGCGATGTCTTGCTTTGCCGTCGTGGTCATTGCTCCCTCCAAGTTCGATGTTGGTTTTCAGACTCCCAACACGTTCATGATTAGTCGAAAAAGCCCTCGGCTTTATGACCTGGTAAACACCTGTATGCGATGTCGATTTCGTTCCAGTACGTACAGCCGCCCTTCGGGATCGAGGCGGACGCTTATTGGACTCCAGAAAATCGTCTCGATCTGGGACGCGACCTCGTGCGGGTCGTCCGTGGTGAGCAGATGGTACTGCGCGAGGTCGGACTCCGCCCTTGCTCGGTTCTCATCGGGGTTCGAGTCGAGGAACTCCTGTGCCCAGACCGACGTTGTCGCCTGGCCGTTCAGCACCTGCACGAGTCCGCCCTCCGGATCGAACACCTTGACACGCTCATTCCCCCAGTCGGCGATGTACATATAGCCGTCTCCGTCCACCTCGACGGAGGCCGGTCGATGGAGCTGATGCTCGTCCCTGCCCGACTCGCCATAGGCAGCCACGAACTCGCCGTCCGGCGTGAACCGCTGGATGCGGTCATTCCTCCAGTCGGCCACGTAGATGTCGCCGTCAGGCGCGATGCGCAGTCCCCATGGGAGGTTGAACTCGCCTTCCCCCGATCCCTGTGTGCCGAAGGACATCAGGAATATCCCGTCTCTCGTGTACTTCTGGATGCGATTGTTGTTGTGGTCGACGATGTAGAGGTTGTCATCGGCGTCGCACTCGATGCCGGAGGGGCCGTCGAACATTCCCTCTCCGGTTCCCTTCGCGCCCCACTTCTTCACGAACTTGACGTCGCTGTCGAAGACGGAGATGCGCTGCAGGTGCTCGTCGGCCACGAATACATTGCCCTCCGAGTCGACGGCGATATCGGTCGGCCATGTGAACTGGCCGTCGCCGCTGCCGTACGACCCGAAGTCGCCGTAGTACCCGGACTCGTAGTCCATTGCTGTGATTCTCGCGCCACGGGTGTCGCCGTCGTGCGAGCGTCCCTGTACGAACAGGCGACCATCGGAACGGAATGCCAAGGCGACGGCGTAATAGAATCCGCGAGCGTCCATGGCCGCGATGCCGAGGGTCCGGTCGTACGTGAGAAACTCCGTTTGGGTTGTAGTAGTCATCAGTATTGAATGGTTGGCAATATGCCGGCCGTTTAGCCTTTCTGGAATTCCGGCGTCGCGCCGATCAGCTGCACCATTTCAGCGATGCGTTTCCGACCGCTGCCGTCGCCGTTGATCTTGACCTCACCCTCCGCGGCCGCGTGATCAATCAGGGATCTTCGCGAGGTGTCCGTGATCCGAATCGCGCCCATGTGGTCGAGGCACGTGTCCACCAGCTCGTCCGGTCGGGCCGTCCCGCCGGAGGCCGCTATCTCGGCGTCGACCGACTCGGCAAGGCCTTCCGTGAAGTCCTTCGAGAAATGGTCCGAGGCGAAGTTGATGCGCTCGACGAGGTTGCCGGTGTCGATCCACTCGTCGCCCCAGTGCCATCCCTCCACGCTCGGCGGGTTCACGAGCGTCTGTCCCATCAGCCCCATAGCGTTGGCGTCTTCCTGGATCGCGGGCGAGTAGGATCGGTGCTCGCCGGTGAGGCGGAGTACGCCTGCCACGAGCTCAGCGGGACTCTTGACCTTCTCGTACCAGACCGACTCGGACTTGAAGAAGTCGGACCGGAACATGGTCTCCAGCATCGGCTTGATCGTGCAGCCACCCTTGAAGTAGGCCTCCGACAGGATGTCGATGGCCTCGGGATCGCGCGGCGGCGTGTAGGGCCACGACGGCACGGGAGGCTCATCGGCAACGAAGAAGCTGTACATGTGACGCGCGAGGAACCGTGGAGTCGCCTGCTGTGTACAGATGATGTCGACGATGTCCTGGCCGTTGAAGTTGCCGGTGTGTCCGAGGAAGGTGATTTCACCCTCGTCGTGGTCGTAGTCGCGAAACTCGAAGTGGAGGTTCAGCCGACCGTACGGCCATAGGGAGTCGTTGTCGGCCTTCAGCTTCATGTACTCGGTGTTGCCGACGGTCCAGCCGGTGAAGGCGCGGGACGCCTCCTTCACGTCGTCCTCGGTGTAGTTGCCCACGCCCATCGAGAAAAGCTCCAGGAGCTCACGCCCGTAGTTCTCGTTGATGGCCCCGTTGTGGTTCTCGTTGTTGTCGAGCCAGATGATCATCGAGGGGTCCCTGGAGAGCTCCACGAGCAGCGTCCGAAGGTCGCCGAAACCGTGATTGCGGAACATCTGGATCTGGTCCATGAGGACCTTGCCCTGCGCCAGCTTGGCGTAGCCGGTCGCAAAGACGCCGTGCCAGAACAGGGCGACCTTTTCCACCAGCGGCGTCCGGCTGTTGATCATGCGATGCAGCCAGTGGGCGCCGAACCCTGCCATGCCGAGACCGCCTGAGTGGTCGGGATGGTAGCGCCGTATGAGGTCGATCTGTATGCCGTCGGAGCGATCAGTATCCAGGAGCATATCGACGGTGGCGTCGTAGCCCTGGGCGGCATACTGCTCGATCTCGTCGCGGGTTGCGCCGAAGCCGGCGCGCCGCATCAGGTGTGCTATGAGTTCGATTTCGTTATTTTTCATCGCTGTCCTCGCGTGGGGTTGCTTAGTCCCGGTTGAACGAATCGGTCAATGAGTTCAGATAGACGTATGGCTGAAGGATGGCGGGCTTCCAGCCGGTAGCCTCTTGTATGAAGCCCCCCTTGTGGCTCCGTTCGGTGTTCCACTCCTTGTCAAGCACCGGCAATTCGAGCCAGTTGAGTTTTTGTCCAGTCTCCGCGTCTACGGGCCAGGTGAAGAATGTGAGGAAGTCTTCGCGAGCGTGGCCGGTGTAGTGCTCGTACTGGAACGGCATCGACTCCAGCACCCTCGCGTCTTCGCTCTCAACGTACCAGTAAATGGGAATGAGTCCTCCGCTAAATCCCCTTGAACGAATGCGCCCGACCCAGAGCTTCATGAGATCGGACGCGCTCATCGTTTCAGCGCTGAAATCTTCGCTGATGGGGTCGAGGACAAGCTCCCAGTTGGCCCGCAGGTCGGTTCTCCACGGATCGCCGCTGCGCCGGCCCTGAAACTCCCAGACCCTGGCATTTGCCTGTTCCGGCACCTCCAATCACCTAAGTTGATCGGCCCGTCCTAATGGGCGCCGTTTCCGTTCGCACCGTTTCCGTTCCGGAAGAAGTCGAATTTCTCGAATGTGCCGTTCACGATCGGCACCGGGTCGAGACCGAGCCAGTCCTCCAGGATGGACGTGTACGTTATGCGGAAGTCGTTGTTGAAGTGCAGGTCGCCTTCCAGGTGGTCCCGTTCCTTCAACGACGGATACGAGCTGTATACTCCGCCCTTGACGTTGTTGCCGATCATGAAGGCAACGCCGCCCGAACCGTGGTCCGTGCCGGAGCCGTTGTCCTTGATTCGCCTGCCGAACTCGGAGAACAGGAGGATGGACGTGTCGTCGCCGGCGTTGTGCTCGTCCATGTCGTCCATGAAGTCGCCTATCGCCGCGGACATTTCCGACCACAGCTGGTGATGCGTTGCGAGTTCTCCCGCGTGAGTGTCGTAGCTCCCCTGCTGGGTGTAATAGATGCGCGTGCCGAGGTCGGCGAACATCACCTGCGCGGCGTCTCGCATACTCTGTCCAATTGAACTGGAGGCGTACTCCACGTTGGACTGGTACTTGTCCACCGCCGTCCGCAGGATGTCCGCTCCCTTGAGGGCGTCGGTGCCGGTCTGGCCGAGGAACTCCATGACGGCGTCGCCGCCGTTGGCCGAGCCGTACATCTTGGCGAAGGTGTTGAGTACCGTCTTGCGCCGGCTCTCATCGTCAACGTCGGTGAAGAGTCCGTAGGTCTCGAGATTGCCGACCGACGCCACGGGAACGCCACGCTTGCCGAGCGCCCTGGGAAGGCCTCGACCGAAGTTGACGGCAGTCAGGACGTTCTCGCCGTTGGGATCGAGCTCCTCGGTGGCGCGACCCAGCCAGCCCTCATGTCCGATGTCGTCCGGCAACGCAGTGTGCCAGATGTCCATCGAGCGGAAGTGCGAGCGGTTGGGGTTCGGGTAGCCGATGCCATGGATGATGGCGACCTTCCCCTCGTCCCAGAGCCGCTTGATCGCCTCCATGCCCGGACGGAAGCCGGTCTGGTCATCGATGGGCAGGACGTCCTCCGGTTTTATGTGGATCGCCCCGCGAAAGTCGTAGTACAACCCGTTTCCATAGGGCACGACCGTGTTCAAATAGTCGTTCCCTCCGCTCAACTGGACGACTACGAGCTTGTTGTTATCGGTTGTCGTTGGCATGTCTGATCTCCCTTCCTGCGCATAGGCGCTATGGCCCGCCGTCACAGCCTGTATGACGCTTGCGCTAAATCTACAACAAACGTGCTCTTCTATCAAGGTCTTTTAGCGATTTCCTGCACCGGTTGATGAGGAAGTGCAGAACGTCGCCTGAATGTCGCGCCTTTACTTTGACGCCACGCTGGTTTAGCCTCTTGCCAACAACCGCACAACCCCAAGGAGAAAACGAGTGCAGAACCGGATCAAGAAGAAACTGCTGGACGGCAAGGCAATCATCGGGACCATCCCGACCATCGATCATCCAACCACGCTCAGGGCGCTGGGGACGTCGGACTTCGACTTCTTCCTCATCGACACCCAGCACAGCCCGATCGACATCACGACGCTCTACAAGATGATGGTCGATCTCGGCAGAGCCAAAGAGGTCATTGTCCGTGTGCCCTTCAACGAGACCTACCTCATCAACGCCGCCATCGACGCGGGGGCGGACGGGGTCATCGTGCCCCTGACCAACACGCCGGAGGCAGTCGAGAAGGCCGTGCAGGCCGCCAAATTCCCTCCGAGGGGCGTCCGAAGCTGGGGTCCGAAGGGGGCGGTCAACTACGGCGGGTTCGAGAAGTACGCGGGAATCGCCAACGACGAGGTCATCGTCTGGCCCCAGATCGAGACATTGGAGGCCGTCGAGAACCTCGACGATATCCTCACCATCGACGGCGTGGACGGGATCATGATCGGTCCGGCAGACCTCGGCTGGTCGATGGGCTTCATGCCCCACGAGGGCCAGGAAGAGGTCGACAAGATGTTCCAGCACGTGCTCGACAAGTGCATCGAGCACAACGTGCCTTGGGGAATGTTCACGTCCACCTACGAGCGGGCGGAGAAGTGGCTTACTCGCGGGGGCAAGATCGCGACCGTCGGGGCCGACGCAGCCTTCATGGCCGATGGAATGGCGGGGACCGAACGGCTGGTCAACGAACTGAGGAACAGGGTCAATTCGTAAGCGGTGGCCTTCACCCTCACGCCAACCACTCTTTGCGAGTCCCTAATCCAAGCGCGCTCCGTGGTGAATCACCCACTCAAACGGTTCGTGGTGAATCACCCACCCAAACCCGTTCATGGTGAATCACCCATCCAAATCCGTTCGTGGTGAGCCTGTCGAACCATGAACTACCCTTCGAAAAGCTCAGGGTGAACGGTGGGTTAATACGCTCCCGCAGACCGCTCGTGGTGAGCCCCTCCTAGACCGCTCATGGTGAGCCTGTCGAAGGCCCTCTTATCCCCTCTCCCGTCGTGGAGGCTGTCTCAAAATACCTTTTTCGGATGTATACTGCCGTGTAGAGGAGCAAGTTGAAGTGTTGGGATATCTTGTAGTGAGGTAGTTGCGATGCCTTTGAGACCCTTCAG
>DAOUKG010000072.1:0-55475 GCA_034421575.1 Dehalococcoidia bacterium | reverse complement strand
CGCCGACCTTGGTGGACATTACAAGTTCCTCCTACCGAGTAGTCATGTCTTTTTACTACTCACAGGAGTACTACCCAAAGGCAAAAACGGTAATTAGTTGGAGCAGATGGTTTCAAACCCGCCCCTACCGGGTCATTGTGTCGGTACCCTTCAATACTAATGCCAATTGGGTGTGACTAGGCCGTATTCTCTACTGACTGGGCTTTCTGGATTCCGGCCTTCGCCGGAATGACGGGTGAGACTTGGCTGTGCATGGCCAATTCACGGTGTATTCAAAACGAATTGGTATAAGATGGTGAACCACCAGTGTCCTGCCATTCTCAATGGGGCCGTTCCTACTACGGAGTTCCCCCTGGGGGTCATGGATTTTAGATTCCTCATTTCGCTCCGCTTCATTCGGAATGACAGACGCCGGGGTTACGCAGGAGTCTCCTGGTGGCCTGTTCACTCGATTGTTCTTTGGGACCTGTATCGATACCGGCCTGATGGGGCTTCTTGACACCCTGTTGAGGAGGCTCCTACACTCTCGCGGCGTACATTCGCGACGCTCATATTTCACAGGAGACAACCGGCATGGCCCTCAAGGTCTACGACTACCGCACCGACGTGCGGAGCGTTCTCGTAACTCCGCAGATACGGTCGCGTTTCATGCGGCTGGAGGTTGGTGAGGAGGCAGAGCCACACTCCCACGACCTTGGTCATGAGATTTTCCTCGTATTGGACGGACGGGCGGAGTTCACGATCGCGGGCGAAACGGGTGAGGTCGGGCCCGGCCAGATGGTCGTCGCGCTCGTGGACGAGCTCCACTCGCTCCGCGTGCTTGGCGACAAGCCGATGACGATGTACCTCTCGGTAACGCCGCACATTCAGCCGACGCACACCATGTGGACTCCTGACGGCGAACGGCTGCCGCATAGATTCGCGTCGTCCACTGCCTACGACGTACAGACGGACACGACTACCCCCTTCAACGAACTGCTCGACAGGTTGACATCGGCGACGCTCGCGGTCCGGGACGCCGCCGACCTGGCGGCCGGGACGCAGTCAGACGAAGCGGAGGTGCTGAAGGCTGCCGTCGCCAACGGAGACCTCGACTCTGCGTCAGTGTCCCGCAGCGACGTATGGGACGCGCTGTTCGAGGTCTATCGTCGCTCCGCCGAGCTGGCCGACTTGTGGAATGACGTTGCCCCTCGGGCAGGGAGGACGTGAGACCGATGATGAGTCCCGTTCGCATCGGCGTCGTTGGATGCGGCGCAATCGCACAGGTACAGCACCTGCCTTTCCTTACGGAACTGGCCGAGGAGTTCGAGGTCGTCGCCGTCTGCGACGTGTCGCCTTCAGCGGTCGAGTACGCCGCGCGGCTGTACCACGTGCCCAATCGCTACACCGATTACCGTTCGATGCTCGACTCGGACATCGACGCGGTGCTGATGTGCCACTTCGACCCCAAGACCGAGGTTGTCGTTGCGTCACTGGAGGCCGGGAAGCACGTGTTCGTCGAAAAGCCGGTCTGCTACTCCAACGAAGAGTTTGCCTTGATTGCCGAGGCGGCACAGCGTTCGGGCACGGTCGCGCAGGCGGGATACATGAAGCTGTACGAGCCCGCGTATGAAATGGCCAAGCCGGAGATCGAGGGGATTGACGACATCCGATTCGTCCAGATCAACCACCTACATCCCGACAACGACCTCCATGTTGCCCAGTTCAGGATGCGGACCTTCGACGATGTGCCGCGAGACGTGATTGAGGAGACGAGCGCAGCCAGAGAACAGGCGTTTCGACAGGCAATTGGGGATGCTCCCCCGGAGGCCGTCCGCGCCTTCGGGACGATAGCTGGAAGCATGATCCATGACCTTTACGGGCTGCGCGACCTGTTCGGTGTGCCGAGCAGGGTAATCGGCACCGAGATATGGCAGGGCGGCAGCGCAATCTCCACGATACTGGAGTATCCCCAGGGTTTCAGATGCGTCGCGTCCTGGATAGACCTTCCCGACCTGTGGGACTTCTATGAGACGCTCGAAGTCTACGGAAGCAGGAAGCGCGTCATCATCTCGTATCCGACGGGCTTTTCGCGTGAGGTCGCGGATCTGAAGATCCACGAGATCGACGGGAACGGGACCAGCATTGTGAAGGAGCCGGCGCTCGACTGGGAGAGTCCGTTCCGCCGGGAGCTGCGCCACTTCCATGACTGCATCGTCAACGGCACGCCGTCGAGGTCGCCGCTCGTCGAGGCGGGTCAGGACGTTGCGCTGGTGATCGACATTGTGAAGGCGTACTTGAACAGGGACTGCTAGGCAGTCCAACACCTCGAAAATCTTGACTCCGTGAAGCGGTGATCCCTACAATATGGCCTTCGGGCGACGTGGGCCTTCCAGATTTCGCAAGGGTCGGTGTCGTTATGCACTTTAACGTTTCGCAGCTTGTCCGTGAGACCGGTGGCTCCACCAGGGAGCACCCGGTCGAAGACCGCATCGTCTTCCGCGACAACCTGATTGAAGTGGACGGCAGCGTCCGGTTCGTCAGGACGGATAAGGGAGTCTGGGTCACGGCACTCTTGAACACGAAGGTGGGGTCTGAGTGCGGGCGGTGCCTCGATCCCTACGTCCAGCCCGTCGAGATGACCATCGACGAGGAGGCGATACCCCTGCTGGACCCAATCACGGGCCATCGTTCCAAGGACGAGCCGGACCCCGAGGAGAGCCTCGTCATCGACGAGGACAACATCCTCGACCTGACAGAGGCCGCCCGGCAGTACATCTCGCTCGGCCTGCCGATGCAGCCTCTCTGCCGTGCGGACTGCGCGGGCCTCTGCGCGTCATGCGGCGTGAACCGCAACGATGAGCAATGCGAGTGCGACCGCGTCCGGATCGACGGCCGGTGGGGGCCGCTGCTGGACGCATTTCCTTCCGTAGAAACAATGAACCTGAGTAAGAACTAAGAACACCTTGACCGCTGACCGCTCGACGGGCGACCCTATGCAGGGCATGTCGAACGGGAGCGCCCAGAAGGACTGAACAACTATGCCAGGCGGACCAGTACCGAAGAAGAAGCACTCGCGCTCACGCCGCGGAAAGCGGGCAGCGCACCAGTTCCTCACCGTTCCGGCCATGGTCGACTGCCCCGAATGCCCGACCAAGATGCGGCCGCATCACATGTGTGCCTCGTGCGGGTACTACAACGGTCGTGAGATCGTCCCGAGCGAGGAGATCGAAGTCGAGTAGGAGTCGACGGTTGACCTTGCGGTTTTCTGCTCCCCCCAAAGGGACCGATACGGCGTTCCTGTTTCCCGGACAGGGAACGCAGAGCGTCGGCATGGGCGAGGAGCTGTACAACAATTCCAGCGCCGCGCGGGATGTCTTCCACGAGGTTGACATGGCCCTCGGACGTCCGCTGACGCGCCTCCTCTTCGAGGGGCCGGACGAGACGCTCCGCGAGACGGTGAACGCGCAGCCCGCCATCATGTCCGTCAGCCTTGCGACCATGCGGGCGATGCAGGACTACCTCGGCGACGACGCGACGCCACGGCCTGCCCTCGTAGCGGGTCACAGCCTCGGAGAGTACACCGCCCTCGCGGTTGCCGGCGTACTGGACATCGGCGAGACGGCGTGGCTCGTGCAGGAGCGAGGACGGCTCATGCAGGAGGCCTGCGAAAGGCAGTCCGGCAGCATGGCCGCGGTGATGGGACTTGACGCCATGGTGCTGGAGCAGATCTGCCGTGAGACCGGCACGGTCATCTCCACCGTCAACACGCCCGACCAGATAGTCATCGCCGGTGAGCGCCGCGCACTTGCGAACGCGCTCGACCTCGCGAATGCTCGCGGCGCGAAGAAGGCAGTGCCACTTCGAGTCGCGGGAGCCTTCCACTCGCCGCTCATGGAGCCGGCACAGGCCGGACTCATTGACGCGGTCGAGAGCCTGAAATTCAAGGACCCATCCATCCCCATCGTCGCCAACTGCACGGCCAAGCCCGTGACCAAGGGCGAGGACGTGAAGCGAGAGCTCATCGCGGGAATCTGCAACTGCGTTCACTGGAGCCGCTCCGTGGACTACATGATGGGCAATGGCGTCAACCGCTTCATCGAGGTCGGCCCCGGACGTGTGCTCAGCGGAATGGTCAAGCGGATCAACCGGCGAGCGGACGTGCAGGCCGTCAGCGACTGGGACTCCATCGTCCGGCTCAACCGCAACTAGAACCTTCCCCCCTTTCGCATTGACCACCAACACCACCCTGAAGCAACCTACCAAGGCCGTCACGCGGCGCAAGGCCCGCGTCATCGCGGTCCAGGTGCTGTACGAGGTGGACGGTTCAGACCACGAGGTGGCTTCCGCCCTTGAGACACGTCTTGACGATGCCGCCGTTACGCCCGACTCGGATGCGTTTACGCGGAAACTCGTGCACGGGGTACTTGCCAACAGGCCGGAAATCGATAAGATAATAGCGACGCACGCGCCGAACTGGCCTATTCAGCAGATGGCGATGGTCGACCGCAATATCCTGCGGGTGGCGATCTACGAAATCCTGATGGCCGGAGAGACCCCGCCGAAGGTCGCTATCAACGAGGCCGTGGAACTTGGTAAGATATACGGGGCCGACAGATCGCCGATGTTCGTCAACGGCGTGCTTGGGGCCCTGATGCACAACAAAGAACAGTACAAAACGCCGAACACCGCTTCGGACGAATAGGGAGGACAACAACTATGGCAAGTCTCTTGGAACGAGTTCAGGAAGTCGTCGCCGACAAGCTGAGCGTAGATCCCGAGGAGGTCACTCCCGACGCGTCATTCACCGAAGATCTGAACGCCGACTCGCTCGACCTCGTCGAGCTCATCATGGCGTTCGAGGAGGAGTTCGGCGACGACGACAACCCACTCGAAATCTCCGATGAGGACGCCGAGTCCATCACCACCGTCCAAGCCGCCCTCGACTACCTCTCACAGCACGGCGCCGGCGAGTAGCACAGCTACCCAAGAACTCAATACTCGACTTCATTTACGCGGGCGGGCCGGGTGCGGTCTGCCCGTTGTTTGCGCCACTGTCCGCCTGAACAGGCGTCACCACTGGCCGGAAGCTTCTTTGGCGTCATTCCCGCGAAGGAATGTCGCCCAGTACCACGATACGGGACGGGAATCCCAAAGCCCCTCCGCGTCCTCTGCGGTGGGTCCCCCTACGCGCTACTTTCGGCGTTGTTCCTCCGACGCAGCACCACATACGTCACGACCGTCGACGTTATCAGGCTGAGGAGGCCGCCGATGAGGATGTCGATGGGCACGAGGGCCGTGGGCCACGTCTTCAGCGTCACGTAGATCGGCACGATGTAGGTGGCATAAGCCGCGCAGCCGAGGACGAAGCTGTTCTTCACCGCCTTGAGAAGGTTGTTCTCCTTCACGGCAGGCTCGATGGCGAGGTAGCTGTTGCCGAGCGCGATCAGCCCAAAGAACGCGAGCAGGGCGAGTCCCTGGACGGGGCCCCACGTGTCCATCTGCCGTCCGAACTGGTCCAGCAGCGCGTCGTTGCCGCTCGCCTCGTAGAGGCTCTCATACATGCCCCGCGCAATGGGGGAGACGTTCCATGCGATGTCGATGACCGCATATACCAAGAATGCCGCTAGAAACCTGATGTAGTGCATGTTTGCCTCGTGTGTGGGTTGTGTGGGTGTTTGTATCATGGGGCGGGGTGGGTGGGCAAGGGGGAGAGGGGGCGGATGACCGTCGTAGAAGGGTCGTAAACAAAACACCCTTCGTTCCTCGAAGCTGAACCTGAGTCAAGCCCGCAGTTAGCTAGAGGTGTAGCCTCACAAATGTTCACCACACGTGGAAATCTTCTAACGGTGTTATACTTTTATGCCATAAACTCTTTGAGAGGTCGCATAGGCCGAACGCGTGAAGACGGGAGATATTGATGCCCATTAGGCCAGAGATAGTACCGTCGCAATCTGCGTTGATCTTCTTGAGGCGTTGCTTCCGGTTCGTCAGCGTCGAATGGCCCCATGCTGAACGAGAACAGTTGCCCGATGAGGGGTTTGAACAAAGATTCCGCGAGAGTTGCATCCAGCATTTGGACGGATGGATTATTTCTGAGCAACGTGAATTCCGACTTGGAGCAGGGCTCGATACCGCGTCAGGCGTATCTCATGAAATAGATATCGTGGCCCGTTGGTCAAACGCAACTAATATATTGGAGGCGAAAAATCTCGGCGGTATGCCTAGTAAAAATGACATCATTGTTTTTTTTGCCAAGATCATTGATTATCTGCTTGCAAATCCTGATCTAGTGCTGAACGACCTCAGTTTAGCTTTCATGTCGAGAAATTCGTTTGAATTAAGTGCAATGGCCACCTGCTTAGGTCTTGGCATTCATCCGGTCGCATCAGATATACGTCCATTTCCTGTTCTAGTGGACAATGCGATTCGAATGGAATCGGAACTGCGGAATGGATTAGTTGTACCGAGTGAAGCGCGTGAACGCTTTGAGGATCTATGCGCGTCGCTCAACAATCTTGGTTCCACTCTGAACGAGGTCTGGCCGGACAATCGATTTGGTTATTTGTCGAAGGACAGCATTCTCGTCAAAGCGATCACACCACAGCCCACACACGAATTAGCCGGGCAACTCTGGCAGGCCAACAGCGACTGTATAGATCTTCTCAAGACATTCCGGTCGGTATCTTCACGAAATTGAAAGCGGGTATCTGAGCATGAACATAAACAGTTATAACGTCACTGAAGTCGGATATCACTACATAGCATTGCGCGTGCTTGATGGGATAGGAACTTCAGCCAAACGCAACCAGCAAGTCGAAGTCATATCAAGGAACGTCCGTAAGTTTGTAAGTGACAGAGCTTTACGTCTCATGTTGCCCGAACCAAGAGGGACATTCCTCACAGTAGGTAAAAAAATCTGTGAGGAACTGGTCCATTTTGACTTTGCAATCTCGGAACGTGGCAGTCCTTACGAGTTGACTGCCAAAGGTCGGAAAGTGCTTGATCTGTTGACAGATCAGCGCTACGTTGAACTCCGTCAAGTGATGGCTTATGTTCACTTAAAGACCTATGATAATCTACGTGCTGTTGTACAGGCCCATTTTGATGCTGGAGCTATCTGGCAACCTGTTGTAAGCTCCACTCATCTCGATCAACCGGGTTATTTACAAGGACTGCTTGAGCCTACTTTCGAGCAGGACGCATCTGATACGTTGGCGGAGACACTTGATCAGCAGGCATTGCCACCTGCAAAGAAGGTAGAGAACATCTTACGCGCCAAAGTCTTGACGCGTAAGATGCCTATTCAGAATATGCGAGTCGCACTTTTCCGGGCGATCTGTGACCGCTTGGTTAGCCTTAGACTACTCAACAAGCCGCGTGTCGCTCGCCGGCAGTGCGAATTCGAGAAGACTTATTCGCCTTGTGTGGTACAACATCCGCCGAAACCCTGGTACTCGCCTTTGCAAGTACTATTGAATAACGGTGAGTCGTACCAAATTTTTCTGTGTGAACCAGAAGCAACCGACCCTAATTACCAAACTTTCTTGTTGTCTGGGATTGAGCAAGCGTTCCCTGAGATGTCTCCGGTAGGAGGCTACTATGACATTCCGGACCTTCGTGACCGGGTATGCGAACATCTTATGATTCCGGAAGCCGCTTTTGACGATGGTCTGAATTGCTTGCTTGACCGACAACCGGCGGTGTTGTCGGTCGGCTTACAGTACGACAAGATTACTTCTAGACGGCGACCACTGGTTCGAATCCGTCAGAACACTCAGCTGCATAACTTGATAAGGAGAGTATGATGCTCAACCTTCCCAAAAGACAAACTACCCCGATTTCGTCTCCTTACGAAAGGTTGGGACTTACTGACTTACCATTCCCACCTGAGCCGTTGCTTGATCCGTACAGTAACGACCCGCGCCGTAATGGTTCCATATATGCCCAATCACCAGTGAAGGATGCGATCGAAAAATTCGAGCGGCTACTCATCCGTCCAGATGATTTTCTAAATCGCGCCAAGATCGCTTCACTGTGGGCCGCAGGTGACAGCATAAGTGGCCGCGGCATGGGAAAGACCGCTCTGCTGCGATTTTTCCAGCAACGGATTAACTCAGATTGGGGCCTAACGCTGTTTGAAGGGCGATTCTCCGCAGCGGTCATTTACGTGGCATTTCCGGACCAAGTGAACAACCGTTGGATGGAGCAGTTGGCTTGGGCTGCTCTTGTCGACACTTGCCAAAGCGGTGTTTTGGATGCGTCAAGGGCTGCTATGCGCCGTGAATTCCTTACAGACGATCAAGTGATTTCCGTTGTCAATCATAGTGGCAACACTGACTGGAGCAGATTGTTAAACAATGCCGTCCTTGCAGACAACAACATATCTGTCACTGAGCTGGACTATAGACTTGAGGCTCAATTGCTCAAGGACGGAGTGGAGAGAGAACCAGCACGTGCGTTGGCAACGGGAACATTTGAGGAGTTCCTGCGCAACTTTCGAAAAGACGGGAATCTTCGCCCTTACTACATTCCCCGCGATATTAAAGGCCTGGCCTATTCTCGCACGCTCTTCTTTAACGACATCGTACGCTATTTGCGTTCTGCTGGGTTTGCAGGAGGTTACCTTTTCGTTGACGACATCGAAAATCTGACAGACCTAATGGCACGCAGGCACCGTCTCCAATTCGCCAAGGAGTTTGGCCTGTGTACGGTGCGTCCTGGGTACGCTAATGCGGAATATGGATTCTTCTCATGCGTACTAACCACCCATCAGCAGTCCGTAACTGGAATATCCCAAGCTTGGAGTGAAGCGGGGTTAGCCGCAATGGCACGTCTAGATCCAGGTGCACCTACATCAGTAGAATTGCCATTGCCGACCCCTGATCAAGCCAGAGCCATCATTATCGCTCACTTGGACTACTACCGTGTCAATGAGGAGGACAATGGATCTATTAAGCCTTTCACTGAAGATGGATTGCAAGCCTTGGTTGGGGTAAACCAGCATCCCCGTATACTGCTAGCTAACGCAGCACACATTGTAATGGGAGCGGTACAAGGCGACTCAACCTCTATAGACGGTAGTATGGTACAGGAGACGTTGAGCGGGATGGTATCTTCTTCCGATCCGGATTATACCGCAGGGATCGAAGGGGCTGTATGAATCCATCCATCGTGAAAGAAAGTAGCGTAGTACTGACAGTTGCTGAGTACGGCTTTACGGTATTGAGTCTCAGCCTTTTGACCTGTCATGTATGTAAGTAGGGCGAATAGCTGGATGGGTTCAAGACCAAGCCACAATTCGAAGACGACACTGTCTACCTCCCCCTCACCCCACCACCCGCACACCTCGCGCCGTCGGCTTCGTAACGATTACATCCCCGTCGACGCCGGCTTTGGAGGCGGCTTCGGCCATTTCGTAGCCTATGGTCATTTCGCGGGAGGATGAGAGGGCGAGGATGGTGGAGCCGGCGCCTGAGAGGAACGCGCCGTGGGCACCTGCGTCGAGGGCGGCGCGCATGATGACCTTCATGGGGTGGAAGATCGACTGGCGCGGCGGCTGGTGGAGGCGATCCTGTGTGGCGATTGCAAGGAGGTCGAGGTCGTCGGTGGCGAGGGCGTTGACGAGCAGTCCGACGCGGCCCATGTTGAAGACGGCGTCCTGCACGGATATGTCGGTCGGGAGCACGGAGCGGGCCTCGGCGGTGGGCATGGGCATCTCCGGCACGAAGAGAACTGCGCTGAGTCGCTCCGGTATGGAGACGGTGGAGGTTATGAGGCGGTCTCCGTCGTGGACGACGACCTGGCAGCCCCCGTAGAGCGCGGCGGCGGAGTTGTCGGGGTGCCCCTCGATCCGGGCGGCGATGGCCAGTACGCGCGCTTCATTTAAGGGGCGTCCAAGAAGCTCGTTTGCGGCGACGATGCCCGCGACGGCTGCTGCTGAGCTGCTGCCGAGTCCGCGACCCAGGGGTATCTCGTTGGTGCAGGTGAAGCGCACGTCCGGAGTGGGTTGGCCCGCCTCTTCGCAGGCGAGTTGGAACGCACGCGCCACGAGGTTGTCCGGCCCTGCGGGAAGCTCGTCGTGTCCGAGGCCGTGTATCTCGAACCCGGTCGCATTGGTGTCGACGCGAACGGTGTTCCAGATGTCGAGGGCGATGCCGAGGCAGTCGAAGCCCGGCCCCATGTTGGCGCTCGTCGCGGGCGCTTGCACGGTTACGTTGCGTGTCATGCCGTTCCTCCTTGCGGTGGTGGTTTGGCGGGGGTAGGTGTTTGCCCTCACCCCAACCCTCTCCCACGACGGGAGAGGGGGCGGAGGCCATTATACAACGCCGGTATGCCCCGAATCGGATATAATAGAAAGCCCGAAAACTAGATATGGACTTGCGATAGAGGGCTAATTCCAGTTCGTTCCGATGCCGCAGTATTCTCGCTGACTAACCTCTTTGGATTCCCGCTTTCGCGGGAATGACGGTAGGTGGACGCGGGAATGACGGTGGGCGGTTGGTGTTGCTCACACGGCAATCACGCGATTACAGATCAGTAAGGACGAATTGGATTTATTTCGCATCGCAATGTCGCCCGCATGACACCCGCTATGACCCACTCCACCACTGAGCAGAGATCACCCGTCGATGTCATTCGACGGAAGTCGCTGGATGCGCTCGATTACTCCGAGGTGCGAGACGCCGTTGCCAGGAACACGACATTTCCGCTTGCGGAGGAGCTTGCCAGGAGCATTGCGCCGGTGTACACGGCGAGGGAGGTTGCGGAACTGCAGCGGGAGACTCGCGATGGCGTGGCCTACCTCGAAGAGTCGGGTGACCCCGACCTGAGCGCTAGGGTGGACGCGGGCGAGGCCGTCGACCGGGCGAGTCTGGGCGGCGTGCTGACGGGCAAGGAGCTGCTGGAAGTGGCGGACTCGCTGGAGGTGCTCGGACGCGCGCGGACGGCGTTTGCGCGCAACACGGCCAGCGCACCCGTTCTTGCCGAGATTGCTTCCGGCATCCCCGACGTGTCCGACGTGCAGCGCCAGGTCAAGGCGAAGATTGGCATTCGCGGCGAGGTTCTCGACAGCGCGACTCCCACGCTCGGTCAACTGCGCCGGAGCGTCCGAGCCGCATACCAGAGGACCGTCGAGGCCCTTGAGCGGGTGATGCGGTCGCCCGTCGGAGAAGATGCGCTGCAGGACCAGGTAATCTCCGTGCGGTCGGACCGTCTCGTTCTGCAGGTCAGGACGGAGCTCCGTCACAAGGTACCCGGCATCGTCCACGACGTATCGAAGACGGACGCCACGCTGTTCATCGAGCCGTTCGCGACCGTTGACGCCTGCAACACATGGCGCGAGTTGGCCCTCGAAGAGGATGAGGAGACCCGCAGGGTGCTGATCGACCTGTCGGAGCTTGTGGGCGAGGCGGCGGACGACATCCGAATGGGGATGCGGCTCACGGCGCGTCTCGACTTCATCATGGCGAGGGCTCGGTACAGCGCACGGCTGAACGGGGTCCCTGTGCAGGTGGCGCATAACGATGACACCGGCCCCATCGTTATACGGCTCATGAACGCGCGACATCCGCTCCTCGGCGACTCGGCCGTCCCTGTGACGGTTGGCATTGAGGAGGAATCCACAGTCCTCGTGATAACCGGCCCGAACACCGGCGGCAAGACCGTCGCGATGAAGACCGTGGGACTGTTGGCGCTCATGCACCAGTCCGGCCTCTTCGTGCCGGCCGACGACGGGAGCGTCCTTCCCATCTTCGACGGGGTGTACGCCGACGTGGGAGACCAGCAGAGCATCGCGGGGTCGGTGTCCACGTTCAGCTCGCACATGCTGAATGTCATCGAGATACTCGATCACGCCACGCCCAAGTCCCTGGTGCTCCTCGATGAGCTGGGAACCAGCACCGATCCCGAGGAGGGTTCGGCGCTCGCGAAGGCCGTCCTGGGCCACCTTGCGCAGTCGGATGTCAAGACCATCGTGACGACGCACCACCGGACGGTCGCCGCGTTTGCCGAGGCGTCACCCGGCATGATGAACGCCAGCGTGGACCTCGAACCGAACTCGCTGCGTCCGACGTACCACCTGACGATGGGCGTGCCCGGACGGAGCTACGCGATGTCGGTGGCCCGCCGTCTCGGTCTGCCGGAGGAGATCATGGACGAGGCCTCCCGCCTGATGGAGCCGCAGTACATGCAGTTCGAGGACTGGCTGGATGAGCTCCAGAGCCAGCGTCTGCAGCTCAAGTCGATGCTCCAGGACGCCGAGGATGCCAAGCGCGAGGCGGAGTCGGCAACCAAGGCGCTGGAGGATGAACTCAGCGATCTCCGGGACCGCCGCGAGGACATGCTAGATTCCATGCGGGCGGAGTTGTCCGCGCAATTGGAGGATGCGCACCGAATGCTCCGACGCGCGGAGGCCGCCATGTCGTGGGAGGCCCCCGGCGGCGAGCCGGTCGACTACGAGGCGATCAAGCGCGCGCGCCTCGATTTGGAGCAGGCGCGGACGGAAGTCGGAAGACTCGAACGCGCATCGGTGGAACCTCAGACCGAACCGGTGCGACCCGTGCGTGTCGGCGATGTCGTGAGAATCCGGGGTCTGAATTTGCAGGGCGCGGTCCAGTCCATAGATGATTCGAATGAGGAGGCGACGGTAATCGTCGGCGATGCGCGGTTCAGCCTCGACGTGAGCAGGTTGACCCCCATCGAGGGAGGCGTCGTAACCGAGGATCCCTTACCTGCCCGGAGCATCAACTACGATCTCGAGCCCGCCGTGATGAGCAATGAACTGCACATCCGGGGAATGCGCGCCGACGAAGCAGCGGTCTCCGTGGAAGAGTTCCTGGACAAGGCGCTCCGCAACGGGGCCGACTCCGTCCGCATCGTCCACGGCAAGGGGCGTGGAGTCCTGCGCCAGAGCGTACAGGAGACCCTGGACAGGAACGCACTCGTGAAGTCGTATCGCTACGCCGACCACCGTGAGGGAGGGATCGGCGTCACGGTGGTCGAACTCACGTGAGGCATGTAACGCTGACGCTGGCAATTCTTGCACTCGCGCTCTGCGTCGGGTGCGGTTCCGGGGCTCGCCCCACGCTGGTAACCCCTACGGATTCCGCCCAAGCGACGATGCGTCCTACAGACCCCAGCACGGTAGGCGACAGGGCTACACGCACGCCCACTGACACGCCGTCAAACGAGACGTCGACCGCCGCAACCTTGCCGGGTTCCAATCAGACCTCAACCAAGCCCGTCCTGCCCGCACCTACCCCGACTCCAAGCCCCGTTCCCACGTTCGAGGTACTTGAACTCAACGCATCCGTCATCATCGGCGACTCCGTCCTACCCGTCGAATTGGCTGCGAACTCGGTGGAACGTACAAAGGGACTTTCGGACAGGGATGGCCTCGAACCCGGAACGGGAATGCTGTTCATCTTCGAAGACAGGCAGGCGTCGTCGTTCTGGATGAGAAAGATGCGGTTTTCGCTGGACTTCGTGTGGATATCCGAAGACTGCAGGGTCGTGGATATTACGTCGGACGTACCCTTTCCAAAGCCGGGCACGGAAACGTCCGAACTGCCTTCCTATAGCTCGGCAGTTCCTGCGGCGTACAATCTCGAGATCAACGCCGGTGAGGCGAATTTGTTTGGAATCAGCGTTGGCGATACTGTACGATTCACCGGTATCCCGGATCACGTAGGCGACACGTGCGAATGATAATGCAGGGCCATTTGGACGTACCGACCGCCGGCATCGTGAAGACGACACCATCCCGTCCAAGATCAATGGCGACGCATTAGAATGCACTCCCTCACAACCTGGGGACTGGTACGCAGACGTGTTTCAAACAGCCGGTGGCTCCTGGCCAGCGTAGTGATCGGTGTTCTTGCAGCCGCAACGCTTATCTCAGCTGTGCCGGTATACATCGCGTCCCTGACGCAGTTGAGCATCAACCTCGAGATCGACGACCTCGGCAGGTCGGGCACGACTGCATTCATCTTCACGAACAACCTCATCCTCACGGAGTCGCGATTCCAGGAGATCGAGGGGATCGTTGACGATGCGGTCGAAAGTCACATCCGTCCGGTCTATGGCGGGCGAGAGAGGATCCTCAGCACTCACAATCTCTGGATCGGCGTCGGCGAGACCCAGGAGCAGACGGGCCTGGTGCCTCCCACGGCGATTGTTCGCAGCCTCACCAACGGCGAATCCTTCTTCAAGATGGCGTCCGGCACAAACGCCGCCCCGACCGTTCAGCAGAGACCGGACGGGCCCGTCATCGAGGCGGTCGTCAGTGAGAACGCGTTTGAACTGTACGGCATCGGCGTCGGCGACGAGGTGACCGTAGGGGCATCGGCGGAGGCGCCGGCGAGGATAACCATACGCGTCGTGGGGATCGTCAATAGTACGAGCCTCGACGGCACGCTGGTCTCGATCGCGAGTGGGATGCTGAACCCGCCCGTCAGGTACGACCCTGAGTCCGGCCCACCGCCTCTGCCGCTCTTCATAAGAGAGAATGCCGTCTCCGAGGCGGTCAGTCCGACCCTGCCGGGCACCGTCATGGACGCGATATGGTTCATTCAGATGGAGCCTAACGCGCTCAAGAAGTGGTCCGGTGAGGAAACGCTCAGGCGACTAGACGAATTCGAGAGTGAGTTGAACGCGGAGCTGTTCGGCACGAACGCTTTGTCGCCGGTGCCGCGCGTCATCAATGGCGCGGAGGCGAGGGCCTTCTTCGCCCGCACGCCAATGATTCTCCTGCTCGCCGTCCTTGCCGTAACGGTCGTGTTTTATCTTGGAACGATGGTCAGCTACCTCGTGCGAAGCAGGGAAGAAGACCTCGCGCTCATCCGCACGAGGGGCTTTGGTCTCGTCGCCCTGCTGCGCATCTACTCGTTTGAAGGGATATTGCTCACCCTGTCGGCGGTGATCGTTTCGCCACTGCTTGCGATAGCGCTCGTCATGGCAGCGGGGTTTACACCACAGTTCCGAGATCTCACCGGCGGAGGGCCGCTGCCCATCGTTCCCGAGGCGTTACCGTTCATCGTCGCCGGAGTGGTTGGCCTGATCTGTCTCGCCGCCGTGGTGCTTCCAAGCGTGATGATGGCGCGCGGAGGGATTCTTGCGCAGCGCTTCTCGGCTGCCCGACCTCCCGGCGCCTCGTTCATTCACAGATACCATCTCGATATCCTCCTGCTTGTCATTGGCGGGATGGTCTTCTGGGAGCTTCAGGCACGAGGGCAGATTGTGTCAGGCGGACTCTTCGGGGAAGTGGACGTGAATGAGGCCCTGCTGCTGGCTCCGATCCTGTTCCTCATGGCCGTTGGACTCCTGTTCATGCGCTTCTTCCCTCTTCTCGCCAGCTACGTCGGAGGGGAGTCGCCCGCATTGCTGCACGCGACAGCGACGGTGTCGTTGGGTGTGCTCATTCCCGTCGTTGTGATAAACGGCCTTCGTGGCGAGGGCGTCGAGAACTGGCCCGCGGCCGCGGCGATTCTTGCGGCATTCGGCATCGTCTATTGGGCCACGTCGAGGACCGACCTGAAGGTGCTTGTCGTATCCGGCGTACTCCTGCAGGCGGTCCTGGTGTTCGTCTTCTATCGCACAAGCTCAATCGAAACGGGCAGCTTCCTGTTCTGGCCGTTCGTCGCCCTCGCGGCGGTGCCAATCGGCAGACCGCTCTTTCTTGTGCTCCGGATGGTGACCCGCATCACGCCCATCTGGGTGGCGATCATCCTCAGGCACGTCATCAGGCAGCCAACGCAGTACACCTGGCTGGTCGTGCTGGTCGTACTCGTAACCGGAGTGAGCGTTCTTGCGACGACCGTCGGCGGGACCCTGGAGAGGAGCAGACTCGACCGAGTGCGGCACCAGGTTGCCGGCGATGTCCGAGTCAACCTTTCACGGCAGTTCATCGGGGGGGTGTCTTCGTTCCGCGAGAAACCGTCCGTGGCGCTGGCCGCAGAGGCCGTCCGCACCGATGGATCGTTCGGTCCTCTCAACTTCGAGGTGTTCGGCATCGACTCCGCCCAGTTCGACCGGATCTCCTGGTATCGTGACGACTATTCCGAGCGTCCCTTCGCCCAGGTGGTCGCAGACCTCCGACCGCAGGCGGGTTCGTCCGTGGCCGTCTTGCCTGAGGGAACGACGAGCATCGGCCTGTGGGCTCTGCCGGCAGAGCACTACCCCGGCCTGGACATCAATATACTGCTCCGAGCGAGGGACGGGCTCCTCAACACGGTATTCCTGGAGGAGGTTGGCGATCCCGAATGGAAGCTCATGACAACGGAGATCCCTAACTGGATGCAGCAGCCGGTTACGCTGGTCGCCGTGCATGTCCAGGACCACGGCGACATCCGCCAGAGAGGGATAACGGCCGGCACGATCCTGGTCGATGAAATCCACGCGGTCGTCGGTGAAGGGGGCCGTACCGTGGTCATCGAGGACTTTGAGAGCTCCGTGTTCACGTGGCTGCCCATCGTTACCGATCCCCTCCGCCCCGACAAGCTGGAGCATTTCACCGCGGGAGCTTACAGTGGCAACGCTTCAGCCAGGTTCACGTTCGGCCAGACAACGGACCACGGCGTGCGTGGATTCTACAAGGCCCCAACTCGAAAATTCCTGCCGGTCGTATTGTCCGAGACGCTGCTGGAGCAGTCGGGACTTTGGGTCGGCGTCACCACAACCCTCAAGCTGGCCGGACGACAGATAACGGTCGTCGTTACGGACGCCATCGAGAATTTCCCGACGATGAGCGAACGCACCGACAGGTTCGTAATCACCGACGTCGACCTGCTGTTGGGCCACGTCAACGTCCTGAGCTCCGTGTATGCCCTGGACCCGAACGAGGTGTATATAAGCACAGCCTCCGACGAGAATGACGAAGTCGAGGCCCTCTCCGCCGAGCTGAGCGAGAAGCTCTTCATGCAGACGAGCGACCGCGTAACGTTGTTGGAGGAGACGAATGTTTCGCCGGCCATGTCTGCGGGTTGGCGGGCTCTCGCGCTCTTCTCACTCGTGATCGCGGTTGCCGCCGCCGCGGCCGGGTACGTGAGCTACCTCATACTGGCTGACCGGCGCCGCCGCGTCGAAGCAGGGTTCCTCCGCTCACTCGGCCTGACGGGCAGGCAGCTTATCGCTCTCATTGCCTTCGAGCAGATGGCCATCATCGCCATAGCGTTAGCGCTTGGAACATGGGCAGGATTTCGCATGAGCCTGCTGATAGTGTCACCACTGGCCGAGAGCGAAGCCGGGGGAACCATCGTTCCCTCCCTGCTCACCATGACGGACTGGACCTTGCTCGCGCCGGTATACGTGGCCCTCTTCGCGGTCTTCCTCGCAATTATGATCGCCGCAAGCCTCCGGGCCCTGCGAGTCGATCTGGCGACCATCGCCAGGATGGAGGCGTGAGTTTCAGAGCGCCGTGTAGCCCCCATCCACCGCCAGCTCAGCGCCGGTTATGAATGACGACTCGTCCGAGGCCAGGAAGAGTATGACGCTTGCGATTTCCTCCGGCTCGCCGAGCCGTCCCATCGGCACCTTTGCCAATCGAGCCTCCACCTGACCCGGTTCATGCATCAGCGGCTCGAACATCGGCGTCATGACGAATCCCGGATGTATCGTGTTGACCCTGATATTCTCCCTGGCGTATTGGACAGCCGCCGTCTTGGCGAATATGCGCATGGCACCCTTAGCCGCGTGGTATCCCGTGGATGACCCGCCGCCCACCAGTCCGGCCAGCGACGAGATCAGGACGACCGAACCGCCGCCGATCTTCCTCATCTCGGGAATTGCGTGCTTCGTCCCGAAGAACGCGCCCTTGGCATGAGTGTCCATCTGGGCGTCCCACAGATCCTCGGTCGTATCCTCGACGGTCGTGCGAAACGTCACCCCGGCGGAGTGCACCAGCACGTCGAGCCGCCCGTACAGGTCCACCGTTTTGGCGATGACGTCTTGCCATGCGGCCTCGTCCGTTACATCGAGGTGGAAGTACGTCGCTTCGAGTCCCTCGGCGCGTATCTGCGCGGCGGCCTCCTGGCCGAGAGCGTCGTTCACGTCGGTCAGGACCACGCTCGCTCCCTCACGCGCCAACAGCCTTGCGGCAGTGCCGGCCAGTCCCCTCATGCGGCCCTCAACGCCAGCGGCGGCTCCGGTCAGAAGGGCGACTTTGCCTTCAACTCGCACGCTGATGCCTCCGTCGCTACCCGTCGCTGACCGTGACGCGGCCCACCATGCCCCGGTGGATGGGACACGAGTACGAGAACGTCCCTGCCTCGGTAAAGGTAAGCGAGTACCCTAGTCCGCCAGGACGCTGACCGTATCCGATCAGCCCCGAGCTTCGGAAGCCCGTGCCGTCGTATTCATGTGATGGCGGCCCCTCCGGCGGTGGAGTGCAGGGGTTGTCGGGAAAGGCATCGTCCGGCGCCTGGTCGGAAGGGAACAGGACGCACGAGTTCGCCACGATATACGGAGTGCCGCGAGCGCGACGTTCGGTCTCATAGAAGATAGGTGGCCCGTCGTCTCCGGCGAACACAACGGCATGGAACCGTGTTGATACCCACGAGACTGTGTCACCCTTCTTGATCTGCAGGTTTCGCGGGAAGAACTCCAGCACCTCGGCCTCCGGCGTGCCCATGCCCGCCGCCACCATGTAGCGAGAGGTTCCGTCGGGCCCCACCTCCACGTCCAGCACGGTCGTCTCCTGCGCGACCAGTGTCTGCAACGAGTCCACGATCCCCTGGCCGAACCCCATCTGAATCCGTGCCTCCCTATCGATGTCTTCCTGGGTTGGCAGGTCGGGATCGGACGCCTCCTTCACGACAACCGTGCCGCGATGGAACTCGTGGATTCCGCAGATATAACGGTATATCCCGGGCTCAGGAAACTTCATCGAGAATGTGTCGATTATCGGCACGTCCGCGCCGATCTGGTAACCGAACATGATCCCGGAGTTGAAGTAACCGCCCTCCCGGTACTCCTCCACAGGTCCGCCCGGTCTGCGCGAAGGGTCGACGAGCGTCGGCGCGAAGATGAACTCGCCCGGAGATCCGTTCGGCCTCGGAACGATATCCACCACCTCGTCCAGGTCGCGGGCAAACGTCACCGTGTGGGGATCGTCAGCGTTGCCGTTCATGCGCCACGTCACGGTGTCGCCCGCTCGAATCTCAACGGAGCGCGGGAAGTATTCGTTGAGCGAGCTCGTTCCCCTCGCTCCGCCGACCAGCACGGTCAGGTCGCGTGGGGCGAAGACGGCCGGCTGCTCTTCCTCATCCGAATCGGAATCCGAATCAGAATCGCCGCAGGCCACGATCATAGCGGCCAGCAGCGTCAATAGTATGATCAGTTGCTTCATTCAGATAGTCCCAATGTCAGTTCACGACGATAGGGTACAGCGGCGCAACGCTCCCGGTCTACCTGTGAGTGTTCAGAGTTCATGGAGTGATCATCCCACACCCCTGTGGATACCCGCCCCGTATCGGGGTACGGGGTAACGGTATGACGGTGGTTGCGTGCGTTGCGTGCTCTCACGAAGTCTGAACAGTTACCAATCGCAAAGCGACGATTGACCGATCCCGAATGACAGGACTATGATTTCGCCAACGTCCTCCGCTATCAGATCGACCTGAATTAGGGAATCCGGAATAGGAGCGTTCACAAATGCCAGTCCCAACTCGCGACATGCCGACCATTCGAGCAGCGGAGCTTGGCCCGCCCCCGGAGTGGGCACTTCTCCAGCGCAAGCTGATGAGCACCATGGAGGAGGCCGCAGACTGCTTCGTCGAAAAGTATTGTCGCTCCGACCTGAGCACGTACTACGTCCAGGACGTCGACGACATCTACGAGATCATGCACAACTGGGGGCTCTTCTATGCGCTGGGCGGGGCAGACCGGATTCTCGACTACGCCCTCGGCTTCTGGAACGCCACCACCCGCTACTACGAGGACACCGGGGACGACGGGGGAACTCCGCACCATCAGTTCTACATGCCGCAGCTCCACAATGAGTTTTGGAACCTGAACATCCCGTACAACTCCGACTGGTTTCACATTGGCGAGGGTTCGCAGTCCTTCTACGAATTCGGGCTGGCCGATCCGACCTTGGAGGAGAACATTCGTCGAGCGACGAGGTTCGCCGGCCTGTACATGGGCGAGGACCCGAACGCCCCCAACTACGATCCCAATCACCGCATCATCCGGTCGCCGTATCACGGCAGCGAGGGTCCCCTTCGACATGCGGGGAGCAAGGTCCCACTGCTCCATTCGCTGGGCGAGACGACCGACGACATAGAGTTCGTGAAGGCGTGGCTGGACCATCCCAACTACGGTGGATTCCTGCACCGCTCCATCGTTCGCGACTGGGAGCGATGGGCCAAGGGCGACGGAAGCCCGGTGGGCGTCGACTCTCATCATCTCCTCTACCCGGCCATCAAGGACCTGGAACCGAAGTGGTGGGAGGATCCCCGACGACGGCAGGGAGTTGTCGAGGTATTCGACAAGATGGCATTCGATGGCGACGTGCCGGAAAACCTGGCCGCCACCGCGATGGTGACGAATGCCTACCTCTACACCGGCGAGGAGAAGTACCGGCAGTGGGTGCTGGACTACGTCGAAGCATGGCTCGAACGTACCCGCAAGAACGCCGGAATCTTCCCGGACAACGTCGGCCCGAACGGGATTATTGGAGAGCATCGCAACGGGCAGTGGTGGGGAGGCGTGAACGGCTGGGCCAGTGATCGCGGCGGCTCCGATCTGATGCTCTCCGTTACCGTAGGAGCCGAGTGCGCTCACCTGCTTACCGGTGACACGGGATATCTGGAACTCTTGAGGTCGCCGATCGACTCTCTTCTTGCGCGCTCAAAGACCGATGAGAGCGGAGACCTCCTGGTACCGATGCGTCACGGATTCGCGCCGCGGGAGGTGGTGAAAGACACGAACGCCGAGGCACGATGGCGCGACTTTGGCAAGATGGGCGTCTACGAGCTCTCGCACCTCTATCACGCCTCGATGAGCGAAACGGACCGCGACACCATTCTTAGTATGCGCGACAACGACCCGCATCGCGACTGGAACGAAGTCGACAGCCAGCGGGACAGGAGGAGCGGCGACTCGGAGTACGGTCGCTTCCAGTACTACGACGGCAGGAATCCCGACTGGCCGCTCAAGATCCAGTATGCCGAGCTTCGTTTCGTGCTGGCGATGTTGGAGGCGATGCGCCAGGACACCAGAGACGTGGAGACGATCATCCGAGACAACCATTGGCCTCCCCTACATCCGGAGTACCCGGAGCGAAGGGACTACGGCTGCGAGGCCGCCAACCCACTCGTGGCGAAGGGCCTGACGCAGGTGACGACGGGCGCGCCACAGAACATCTACAACGGCGGCCTCCAAAGGGGAAGCGTCCGCTATTTCGACGTTGACCGCGCCAGGCCGGGACTGCCGCCCGACGTGGCGGCCCTGGTCACCAAGCTCGGACCGAACGAAACGGGGCTGGAACTGGTAAACGTCGGCACCACTACCATGCGCAGGTTGATCGTCCAAGCGGGCGTCTTTGGGGAGCACCGGTTCAATGAAGTCAAGGTCCTCGACCGCACGGGCACCGCGTCGGCACTGGACCCTCACAGTTGGCTTTCAGAGAGCAAGACCGTCACGGAACGTGTCGTGCGCGTAGATGGCGGACACTTCGTCGTGGAGCTTCCGCCTTCCACGTCCGTGAGAATCGAGGCGGGCGTGAGTCGGTTCGCGAACCGTCCGAGCTATGCTCAGCCGTGGGGGTAGGGTACCGCCGTCAGAACCCTGACAGCACCTCGCGGTCGATGTCGGACACGTAGGCGTCTTCAACCGTTGACTCGATGTAGCTGACGACGTTCGTGATGACCTCGTCCGCGTGTCGTGCAGAGTTCGAGACCGCCGTCAGACCGAGGACCGCCGTCTGCCACGAGTCGTTGAAGTCGACCTCGGCAATAGACACGTTGAACTTGTTCCTGACCCGCGCCATGAGCGAGCCGATCACGCGTCTCTTGCCCTTGAGACTGCCGTTCTCAGGCAACTGGAGCGTTATCCTAGCCGTACCTATATGCATCAGTCCTTCAGGAAGTCCCTGACGATCCGCCCCCAATTCTCCGTGAAGTCCGACTCCATGTAGTATGCGCCTATGTACTCGGTCGGCGTGAAGTCCGAGAGGTCGTACACCGGTGAGGGGTTGAACTGCACGACTCCGTCGCCCGTTCGACAGACGTGTACCACCTTGTCCGAACTCACATCGGCACCGTCGATGAGCTGCAGCACGTCCATCCCCTGGCCGTCCACTCGTGGGATCGCCTTCAGGCGCCATGAGTGCTCCGATACGGGCATGTCGTCCGGCGAGCACTCGTGGTGCATGGTAGAGCGAATGCTCATGATCGACGTACCGGCAACGAGGGTGTCCGTATACATCACCCGCTCGGCAAAGCCGATCTTGAAATCGGCCCAGACCTTGGGTGTGCCGTATATCTCACGTCCCGCCGGTATGCTGGACTTCGAATTCAGGAAGGCCACGGGAGTGAACCAGCCGTCCTCACCCTCGTACCGGCATGCAACGGAGAGCGCGCTCTCGTCGAATGCACCGTAGTTCGCCGACCACGGCACCGTCAGGCCTGTCGCCATGCACATCGGATCATTCGGAAGATCGAAGCACTCCGGCAGCACCCGGTCGATGGCCGACTCGGACGCCCGAAAGTACACGAACTGGAACTGGGCGTTGCGGTACCGAGCGGGCGGCATCGGGAAGTATGACGAAAACGCCGGCATGGACTTGATCCGGTCAAGTGGTATGGTCATTGGGCCTCCAGGGACGAACGTGCTTTGAATTGGTGTAGGACTACCTGACTCACTGCCCTTCCACCGCGTTCTCGATCACCTCAAACCGCAGCAGCCTGCCGTTGTGACCCAACTCGATTGCTACGAGGTCGATACGCCATTCATGGTACTCCACGCCCCCGCATTGCAGGTAGTACTCCGCCGATGCGATCATGCGCGCGGCTTTGTCCGGCGTGATCGATTCTTCGGGTGTGCCGAACCCGCCGGGCCTGCGTGTCCTCACCTCGACGAAGACGAGGGTACCCTCACACTCGCACACCAGATCGATCTCACCGTGCGGCGTCCGATGCCTCCGCTCGATGATGCGGTATCCGGCATTCGCAAGCCGTCGAGCCGCGATCTCCTCACCCAGCGCTCCCGTACGTTGACGCGGCGTCGTCATCGCGTGTGGCCGGAATGACGTATCGGAGCAAACGAGTACCTGTGGACAGGGGAGGGGCCGAGCATTTCTATACTCCGAATGTGTTCGGCGCTGCCGTACCCCTTGTGACCCGCGAATCCGTAACCCGGATACGTAACGTCCAGGTCTGCCATCATCCGGTCGCGTGTGACCTTCGCCACCACCGACGCGGCAGCGATGGAGAGACTCAGGGCGTCGCCCTTCACGATGGCCTTCTGCGGGATATCCACGTCCGGCAGCGGAAAGGCGTCGAGGAGGAGGAACTGCGGCATGAGTGCAAGAGCATCCAGGGCCCGCCGCATCGCCAGCGCCGTCGCAGGAACGATCCCCATCTCGTCGATCTCATGCGCCGTTGCCTCTCCGGTGGCCGCGCCCCAAGCGTTCTGCAGAATGGCCTCGTATGACCGCTCTCGCTGCGCCGCCGTCATCGCCTTGCTATCGCGGATGCCGTCCAGCCAAGCGCCTTCGGGGCGTGGAGGCAGGACCACCACCCCAGCCACGACCGGCCCCGCAAGGGGACCCCTTCCGACCTCGTCCATTCCGGCGATATACGAGTATCCAAGGTCCAGGAGGGCCTCTTCCTCTGTGTACGGAGCGTGGGGTAACGCGTTTTCGGTCGACCGTGTTCCGGATGGCAAAGTTCCACCTGCTGCTGCCGACGTCTCAGGGACGGCGGCGCTGCAGGAAGTATACCGAAGCACCGGCAAAAGTGGCGCGTTGAGCCCAGGAGGGTGTCCAGAGGAAGTACCGATTGCCCTTGAATCACGTACAGGAGCAAGCTCTGAGTTTGTCGGAGGGTGAGTCTTTGAGCCGCATTTCATGGTTCGACAAGCTCACCACGAACGGTTATGGCAGGCCGCTTGACGACTCACCATGAACGGTTATGGCAGGCCGCTTGACGACTCACCATGAACGGTTATGGTCGGGCCGCTTGATCATTGACCATGAACGGTTATGGTCGGGCCGTTCAATCACTCACTATGCGGCTACCGGCGGGTCGATCTCGATGATCCCGCCACCGACGAGCTCATCGTCGCGATAGAACACGACTGCCTGACCCGGCGTGATTGCCCTCTGCGGCTCGTCGAAAGATATCTCGGCGTATTCGTCGCGAACGGTGACCGTGGCCGGGGCTTCCGAGGCCTTGTACCTGATCTTCGCAGTCACTCTCAGCGACTCACCGTCCGCCGTTCCCGTCGGGAAATTGATCCGTGAGGCCCACATCTGTGAACGGTAGAGATCGTCCTTGCCGCCCAGGGTTACCCGGTTCGACTCAGGGTCGATCTTCACGACGTACCTCGGTTCTCCCGACCCGCCGTCCAGCCCAAGTCCTCGCCGCTGTCCGATGGTGAAGAACTGCACACCGGGATGCTGTCCCAGGACCGTGCCGTCGAGGTCGACCAGGTCACCTGGCTGTGGCCGTGTCCTGTCGGCCAGGAACGCCCGGTAGTTGTCATCGGGAATGAAGCAGATCTCCTGGCTGTCCGGCTTGTCGGCGACGGGGAGGCCCGCCTCCGCGGCCATCTCCCGGATCTCCGACTTGGGGTACTCGCCCACCGGGAACAGCAGCCGGCCCAGTTCCGGCTGGGTAAGGGTGAACAGCACGTACGACTGGTCCTTGCTTGGGTCCGCACCCTTGAGTAGCCGATACAACGCCCCACCGTTCCTGATGCGGGCGTAGTGACCAGTCGCGATATAGTCCGCATCGAGGAACATGGCGCGCCGGAGCAGAAAATCGAACTTGATCTTGTCGTTGCACGCCAGACACGGGTGTGGCGTCCGGCCACGATCATACTCCTCGATGAAGTAGTCCACGACGTGCGACTTGAACTCGCGCTCGAAGTTCTGGACGTAGTGGGGCACGCCTATGGTCTGGCACACTCTACGCGCGTCCTGCACGTCTTCGACCGAGCAGCAACGCTTGCTGTGGGCGGGAACGTCGTCGCGCTCCTCCGTCCACAGCCGCATGGTAACGCCGATGACCTCGTAGCCCTGCCGGTGCAGGAGGAGGGCAGCCACGGAGGAGTCGACTCCTCCGCTCATTGCGACTATTACTCGTCCCTTGCTCATGCTATGCCAGCCTTGAAATCGGACTCTCCCCACCGGATCACGACTTGCGCGCAAGTCGGCAAGAGGACCGGGGGAGTGAATGGGAGAAGATACCCTGAACGGCACCTTCGAATTAGCTTAGGTTTCCATTCTAGCCCCGGCCGACCGAGCCGGGCAACATAATCTCTCGCCGTCGTGAGTGTTTAGAGTAGGTGGGGTGAACAACCCTCACCCTAGCCCTCTCCCGCGAACGGGAGAGGGGATTGGATTCCCGCCTTCGCCGGAATGACGGTGGCTGTGTGTGTTGGGCGCTCTCACGAAGTCTAAACACTTACTCGCCGGATCGGGAACCCTACGGCGTACCACTGCGGCGAATTTGGAACGCCGTTCGCTGTGCTGCGATGCAGCTATACCAATGAAGCCTTGTCGACCAGGGTCTCCGCCTTCTTGCGGTCGTTGGCGGACACCGACAGCGCGACGATGGTGTGGCCCGACTTGCGGTCGACGATGTGCAGGCTTTGAATGTTGATTCCCGCGTCCTTGAATCTCTCGGCCAGTCGTGCCAGCGATCCCGGCTCGTCCCGCAGCCTGAGCACCAGAGAATCGTCGGACAGCGTCTTGAATCCCGCGTTCGTGAGTGCTCGAATTGCCGCGTCGTATGCGTCTGTGGTCAGGGTGATTGCGCCGGTTTCGTCGATTCCCTCGGCGCTGATCGTCTCGATGTTGATCCCCTCGTCCGCCAGCGTCCGGCTGATGTCGGCAATGACTCCCACCTCGTTCTTGGCCATGATGATGATTCTGTTCATCCTGCCGTCCTCCGGTCTTACTCAGGTTGGCGCAGACAGTCGTCGACCACCTGGTCCACCGTCTCGCGCGTCACATGGGGCATGGCAATCAGGTGAGCGATGCCCTCATAGGGAGCGAGCTGCCACTTCCGTACCATTTCATCCGACGGTTTAGGAAATACCACCGTCACCGAGTTCTTGTTCCTCCATGCGTCTATGCCGCTGTCGTTGAATCGCGCGACCGCGTAGTCCGCGACTTCCAGACAGCCAGCCACCGTTTCCCGGAAACCTTCGAACCCGCGTTCGCGAAGAGCGTACCACATCATGAGTGGCGTTAGGGCGCTGCGCGAGCCCGTCAGCGTTGTATCCAACACTCCCACGTACTCGATGGACCGGGCTATCCGTGAGACGTACTCGCTCCTTGTCAGGGCCACGCCGCAGGGCAGGGGAGACCCGATCATCTTGTGCCCACTGATCGCGACGCTGTCGAACCCCGCGTCGAATCCGAACGGCTGCGGATCGTCAACGAACGGCAAGATCATTCCACTCAGGGCCGCGTCGGCGTGGACGTAGGCATTTGCCACGGCCAGATCGTCCAGTATTTCCCGCACTTTGCTCACGTCATCAATCGCGCCCTTCATCGTCGTTCCGATGTTCGCCATGAATATGACCGGAACGTCTCTATTGATCCTGATCGTCTCGTGGAGGTCGTCGTAGTCGATCTCTCCGTTCTCCTGGCTCTTGATCATGATGTTGCGAGCTTTCAAGAGCCTCAGAATTTTCACGACGCTGTAGTGCGTGTCCTGCGAGAAATACACGACGCCTTCCGGGTACGTTTCGCGTCCCATGTACAGTCCGTACATGTTCCCCTCGGTGCCGCCCGATGTCACGTACCCCCAGGCATCGTCCCGAGGGAGGCGCATCAGGTCAGAGAAGAACCCAATGACCTCGCGCTCCATCTCGTGCGTGTTGCTCTGGAAGTTGCTGTCGTGGAAGGGGTCTCCCACGTTGTTGGCCGAAAAACGCAGGAATGGGATCAGCGCCGAGTAGTCGAAGTCCTGGTTGCAGGGATACCCCACGAGCCGGGAGCCCAACTCCTCGAACTCGCGCAGTAGAGAATCAAGGCGCTCTTGTGTATCGGCGTTCACCCAAGCACTCTCCGGCAGGTTGAGGGTGTTTTTAGCATTAACGTTACTCCGCCCCCAGTCGTCATCTATATCAGAGTGTACGCCAAACTTCTCAAATCGTCATTTCCACCATGCGTCATTCTTGGGGAGGCGGAGGCGAGGCAATCTATAGATTCGGGCGTTTTGCCCTCACCCCAACCCCCGCATCGAGTGTGGGGCAGGCCCTTCGCGGGAATGACGGAGGGTTGTGTGTGTCGAGCGGTCTCATGAAGTCTGAACAGTTACCTTGCCCGCCCTGAGAATGACTCAACCAAAATGCTAGAATAGAGATGCAGCCGGAACGTACTCTGAGGCGTTGAACAGACGATAAGCATGGCAAGACTCGTAACCTTCGGCGAGACCATGGTCTCGTACAACGCCACATATAGTGGACCGTTCGACCCCACGGTTGACGGGCCCTACGAGGTCTACTGCGCGGGCGCGGAGTCCAATGTCTGCCTCGACCTCGAGCGCCTATCCGTCCCCGGACTCGAGACAGTCTGGATCAGCAAACTCGGGAGGGACAAAGAAGGCGACGCAATTCTCGACTCGCTCGAGGGGCGAACGACTGTTATTGCCCCACAGGTCCAAGAGTTTCCGTCCGGCATCGCCTATGTGAACCACCTGGATGACGGCAGTATCGTAAAGTCCTACCGCCGAAAGGGGAGCGCGGCCAGTACGGTATCCATCGATGATGTCCGTCCTCACCTCGCCGGAGCGGACGCTCTCCACGTTACCGGCATAACTCCCGCCCTGAGCGCGACCACTCACGACACGATATTCCAGGCGATCGAATTTGCCTGCGAGAACGAAATTCCCGTCACCTTCGACGTGAACTACCGACCGCCCATCTGGGATCCTGACGAAGCACGGCCCGTCTTCGACCGGATGCTCCCGTACTCGTGGGTCTTCAAGGTCGGACGCGACGAGGCCGAGACCGTCTGGGGCTGGGGCGTCTCGGCGGAGGAATACGCTCGTCGCTTCCAGCAACTGAATGGCCGGTTGGTTATCGTAACCCGCGACGCCGATGGGGCCATCGCCTACGACGGCGAGATTCTCGTCGAACATCCCGGCTACTTGATAGACTTCGTGGATCCAGTCGGCGCGGGCGACGCCTTCATCGCCGGATTCCTCGCTGAGGTCTTCCGGCAGGGCACGGTCAAGAGCTTCTTCGACTTGAACAGAGAGCAGCGCCGCAAAACACTTGAACGATGCCTCGTGGTCGCCAATGTCTGCGGCGCTCTCATATGCACCCGTCGCGGAGACACTGAAGCCATGCCGACGGCCGAAGAAGCAGCGGCCTTCCTCGACGCATACAACCGTTTGAAACCCACACCCTGAAAGCGCGAACCTATGCTACGACCGATTCTCCTTCTGTTTGCCGTGATGGCGTTTGTCCTCATCATCGCTTGCGGTCAAGACCCGGAGTTGGAACCCAGACTTGTGACGCCGACCCCCGTGCCGGACCAGCCCACGGCTACTCCGACTCCGGCGCTTGCTCCAACCTCCATTCCACCGGGTGCCGTTCCCACTCCCGCCTCTGCTGACGCCACTGCCGTCACGGCTACTCCGCTCCCCTATGATCCCTATTTCGTGCCTGACTTATGCCGCATCAGGGAGCCGCAGGGAGTCATCATGCAGTGCGGCAACCTCGTCGTGCCGGAGAACCGTACCGACCCGGACTCCCGCATGATCGAGCTCCATGTCATCGTCATCGGCACGACATCGAGCAATCCTGCTCCCGATCCGCTCCTGTATCTCTCCGGCGGCCCCGGCTCCAGCATCGTGGAGACAGCCACGTTTCAACTATCTCTGTTTGAACACTTCCTTGCCGAGCGCGACGTGATCGTCTTCGATCAGCGAGGCGTCGGGACCTCAGAGCCGGTGCTGGATTGTCCGGAAGATACGCAGGTCGTGTTCGAGACTCTCAATCAGCACCTGACCGAAGAGGAACGAAAGAGACTCCACGTCGAGGCCATGCGCGCGTGTCGAGATCGGCTCGTCGAGGAGGGCGTCGATCTCACCGGGTACAATACCGCTGAGAACGCCGCCGACGTGAGGGACCTGCGGAACGCGCTGGGTATCCCGGAATGGAACATCTACGGCGTTTCCTACGGAACGCGACTGGCAATGGCGACCATGCGCGATCACCCTGAGGGCATACGCAGCGTCATCCTCGACTCGGCTTTCCCCCTTGACGTGGACTTCTACCCGTCGATAGTTCCGAACGCCGAACGCGCCTTTGGGAAGCTGTTCGATGAGTGCGCCGCCAATCCCACGTGCAGCGGAGCCTATCCAGACCTGGAGTCCAAACTTTACGAAGTGGCTGCATTGCTCGACGAGAGTCCGGGCCGAACCACCGTACTCAACCCGTTCACCCGCCAGACGCACGAAGTGGTGGTAACCGGCGACCGGCTCGTCGATACGGTGTTTAACGCGCTCTATGTCAAGGACTTCATCCCGCTGTTGCCCGAGCTCATATACGACGCGGGGGAGTATGAGTTCGATACGTTTGAGATCATATTCGGCACGATACTCGGCCAGATAGACTTCAGCAGTACCGGGATGTACTTCTCCGTCAACTGCGCCGACGAAGCGCCTTTCAGCTCGCAGGAGAGGGTGGAAGCGTCGTCGAGACTGCACCCTCGTCTGGCGCCATTCCTGGAGCCGGACACGCTGTTCGACGTCTGCAGCTTCTGGGGAACCAATGCCACGCCCGGCCTGAAGGAAGGCGCCATCCCCGGCCACATCCCTACGCTGATACTGGCTGGCGACTTCGATCCGATCACACCGCCGGAGTGGGGCCGCCGGGCCGCCTCCGTGCTTGCAGCGGGGCACCTGGTTGAGTTTCCCAGCGCCGCCCACGGCGTTGTGGATTCCAGCGGATGCTCGCTGGACATTACACTGGAATTTCTCCGATCTCCCGACCAACAGCCGGACGACTCATGCGTTGCGGAGCTTCCGCTGCTTGGGTTCAAGACTCCCCCCGTCTTCGGCGCCACCCTCATACCCTTTGAAGACAGAGAGCTTGGCATCAGAAGCGTCGCTCCGGCTGGGTGGATCAAGTTCGGTCCGGGCATCTACGGCGAGTCATATCGCGGCACGACCTCGATCATCCAGCAGGCGGTGCCCACCGATACAGCTCCACAGGTCCTCCCTGCGTTCACCCAGCAGTTCGGAATCACGATACCGCAGGAACCAACCCAGACGCTCCAACTGGATGGCGTGAAGTGGGAAGTCTACCGCCTCTCGCACGGGGAACGCTCCACCGCCATTGCAATATCGGGTGACGACGAGGGAATGACATTCTTCCTCATGCTGAGTTCCGATGCCGAAGAGCATGATGCCCTGTACCGGAATGTCTTCCTACCGACGCTGGCCGAACTCGAAATCCTCCAAGTCCAGTAGAACGGGATGACCCGACTGCTGGACGAGAACCGTCGGTGGCTGGTGCTGGGCACCCTGTTCCTCGCCGCCGGGGCCAACGTGGGGTCGAGCAACTACGCCTTCGGCCTCTTCGTGGAGCCGCTGGAGTCCACCTTCGGCTGGTCACGCACGGCCATATCCGCCTCCCTGTCGTTCACTGCGGTCGGCAGCCTCGCCTCACCTATAATCGGTCGACTCATGGACAGGCACGGGGCGCGTCCGGTGCTGGTCATTTCCCTCACCCTCATGGGCATCAGCTTCCTCGTTCGGCCTGCAATGACCGAGCTCTGGCACTGGTACGCGCTGAGCTTCCTGCAGTTCATCGGCATTTCCGGAATAACAGCCCTGCCGGCGGGACGGCTGATTGCCATCTGGTTCCCGTCGTCGCAGGGAAGGATCATGGGCATCACGGTCGCCGGGATCAACTTCGGCGGCATCACCATCCCACTCATCGTCAACGTAACCCTTGGGGCGTCCGGCTGGCAGGCGGCATACGTCGCAATGGGCGTCATCGCCGTGGCCTTGGCGGCGCTTGCGCTGGTCTTCATCCGAGAGCAGCCTTCGGGGGCGCGCGACGACTCCTCAGGGGAGGCGGAGGGTGTGACTGCCGGCTTGTCGGGTCTTTCGCTATCGAAGGCGACGAGGACGCGCAGCTTCTACGCCATCGTGGGAGCGCTCGCCTTTGGCAACTTCGCCCATGCGGGCGTTTTCCCTCAACTCATCCCTCACTTCAAGGAACTCGGCGTACGGGCGGAATGGGCCGCCATTACCGTGACCGTGATGGCGGTCGCGGGCCTTATCTCCAAGCCGTCCTTTGGATACGTGTCCGAGCGGATTACCGCCCGCCGAGCCATGATGCTGACATTGAGCGGGCAGGGAGTCGGTTCTGTGCTGCTCGTGATATCTCCAGAGTTGGCGTGGGTGGGACTGCCGATCTTCGGGCTCAGCATGGGGGCGCACAGCGCGCTGATGCCACTGCTCGTTCAGGAGAGTTTCGGAAACAGGTACTTTGGGAGCATCATGGGGACCGTCACGATGTTCACATTGATCCCGTTTGGCCTGGCTCCGCTGATTGCCGGGCGGACGTTCGACGTGACGCAGAGCTACACGCTCGCGTATTTGGGGTTCGCTGCGCTCTTCGTCATCGGGGCGGCGGGGCTTACGCAGATGCGGATACGAGAGGAGGCGGGGAGAGACTACCCCGCTACCTGAAAGCGCTCGGACACCGGGGACTTGGACCAAAGGTCTTCGGCTCCGGCCATCGTGACCTTGCGCTCGGGGCTGGCCTTCCACTGATCGTAGATCTCCGCACTCTCCCAGACGACGAAGGAGGTGATCTGCGTGGGGTCGGTCATCGAGAGGACGGTGGTGCGGCTGACGAAGCCCGGCGAATTGGCCTGAGCTCGGCCGTTGCCGTCGAGGAGGGCGCGTGCCTTCTCGAACATGCCGGGTTTGGCCCAATGGTGCGTCAGTACGGCGATCATGGTCGGCCCCCTAGAGGTTGTATTGCGGCTCGATGTAGTCAGGATCCTTGCGGTACATCTGGAGCCGCCAGCGCTGCGAGTCGGACACCACGATGCGTTTCTTGGCGGGATCGTAGTCGACGCCTGACGGCAGGGCGAAGCGCCACTCCGGCTCAAGCGTCTTCACGCGGCGGCGGGCCTTGAGCACGTCGGCGTTTGAATCGACTTGCTGCTTGTGCCACTTTGCCATTTCCACGGCGTCACCGACGAGGGTCGTGATGAACCTGCCTGTGGCGTCAAATATCTGTACGCGGCTGTTGGCCCAGTCGCAAACGTAGACATCGCCTTCGGGGTCAACCGCTACGTCGGAGGGACGGTTGAGCTGACCGTTTCCCGCGCCGAAGGAACCGAAGGACATGACGTATCCACCCTCGGAATCGAGCTTCTGCACGCGGTGGTTCTTGTGGTCGGCAACGTAGACGAAGCCGTCGGCATCAGTCGTGATTCCCCAGGGCGAGTTGAACTGCCCTTCGGCTGCGCCCGGACTCCCGAATTGGCCGATATAGGTGCCGTCCTTGGTGAGCTTCTGTACGCGATGATTGAGAGAATCGACGACGTAGAGAGTCCCGTCCGGCCCGAAGGCAACGCCCGCCGCGCCGTTGAACTCGCCGTTGCCCGCACCTGCTCGTCCCCATGAGGTGAGCAGCTCGCCTTCCGGATTGAACACCGATACGCGGTTCAACCACTCGTCGCTGACGTAGACGTTCTCGTCGGAGTCGGCGGCGATGCCGGTCGGCCAGACCAGCTCGCCGTCCCCGTCGCCGTACTGTCCGAATTCGAAGAGAAGCTCCTCGCTGCCGGGAGTGTCGGGCACCTCATACTTGCCGACCTTCGCGTGTACAGCGGTCTTGTTCCACGGCACGTCGGCAAGCTGCTCGTGCTGGCGGCTCAGGACGTAGATGGTGTCGCCGGAACCAAACGCGACGCTGATCGCAATTCCCATGTTTCGGGAGCCGACGTTGTAGTCGTAGTCGTATGTTCTGCCTGCTACGGATTGTGTGAGCATTAGATCAACTTATCCTGACACGTCGTATTCCGACTGCCACCAAATCGCGTCTACTTCCACGTCTTCCCTCGGTATCACCTTCACACCAAGCTCAAGTTCCTTTAGTTTGTCGATAAGTAGTTCCCCATCAATTAAGTCTATGGGCGGAGCTCCGTCTCTCGTGGCCTCCCTCCGCGCTTCCTGGGTGAACCTGCTGGTTGTCAGGATCAGTCCCTTGTCTGCACGACCGGCCATTGCCCCTCGGAAATCCCTAACTACGCTGGAGCCAACACTTCCCTGCCAACGTTTGCATTGAAACAGAACAGGGAAGCTGATGAGTCCTCCCAGCCGGACAATCCCGTGACCGTCTATTCCTTCGTCACCTGGTTTTCCTGTGACTGTGACTTCGATAAAGTCGGATGCGCGCAAAATCCTCTGGCACAATCTTTCAAATGCGTCATGCTTCATTTTGAGTAGGATATTCAGTAACTCCTCACGCCACAATTCTTCCAGAGAGTCATCGGTAACGTTGTCCCCATCTTTCGCCAGTTCCAGGTTTTCCGGTCTTCTTTTTCTAGAATTTCGGTCGAGTTCAAGGACATGCCTATTAACCAAGTCAGGGTCAACGCTTTGAGTCTGGAGTCCTGAGTTCGTAAGTGACCATATACCTCTCGTTGAGTTGTCGATCAGTCCGTATTTCTTGAGATAAGTCCTTGACCAAAGCAGTCTGTATTCCAGTTCCGACATAGGACCAGACCCGTGCAACTTTTCTGTTACGCTGCTCGGTAGCTCATGGTGTTCAATAACCCGTTCTACTATCTCAGCATTTGAAGCGCTCCCACCGAGAGCGCGAATTGCCCTCAGCACCGGATTGAACAACTCTTTGTGGGAAGGGACCCTGTCACTCGTGAAGGACTCAGCCATCAACTCTCTCGCACGTCAATTTAGGAAGCGGGGCTTTTCGAATGTGCCTCCGACGATGGGTTTGGCGTCCATTTTGAGCCAGTCTTCGATGATGGTGCTGTAGACGCCGCGGAAGTCGAGGTTGGGGACGGGGTCGCCCTGCTCGAGGTCTTCACGCTTGATGGAGGGGTATGTGCTGTACTGTCCGCCCGCTACGGCGTCTCCAAGCATGAAGACCGCGCCGGCGGCGCCGTGATCGGTGCCTGAGCCGTTGTCGTACGTACGGCGACCGAACTCGGAGAAGATGAGCATGATGACGTTGTCTGCCGCGTCGTGCGCGCGGAGGTCGTCGAAGAAGTCCTGGACTCCGCGCGACATGTCGGCGAGGAGCTTGTCGTGCATCCCGGCCTGGTTGGAGTGGCTGTCGTAGCTGCCCTGGTCGACATAGAAGACCCGCGTCCCAAGGTCAGCCAGGTGTATCTGCGCGACGCTTCGCAGCTTGCGTCCGATGGAGGTCTCGGCGTACTCCACGCTGGACTCGTAGCGCTGAGGGGCGACCTTCAGGATGTCGGCACCGGCGAGTGCGTCGAGTCCCGTCTGGCCGAGGAAGTCCATCACGGGGCCTGATCCGACGGCGGGGCCGTAGAGACGCTTGTATCTTTCGAGGAGCCGCTCACGCTGCTGGACCTCCTCGACGTTCGTCATGAGGCCGTAGCTGTCCAGGTTATCGACGCAGGCAACCGGAACGCCGGGAACCGAAAGCGCCCGGAACATGCTCGGCCCCATGCTCACGGCAGTGACGACGTTCTCCTTGTTGGGGTCGATTTCCCTGACGACTTTGCCGAGCCATCCCTCGGTGCCGAGAGTGTCCGGCTCACAGGTGTGCCAGATGTCCATCGATCGGAAGTGGGAGCGAGGTGAGTTGGCGTATCCCACGCCGTGGATGATGGCGAGGTCGCCCTCATCGTAGGCGTCCTTGAATGGTCGCATCTCCGGGTGCAACCCGACGGTGGAATCGATGGGAATGACATCCTGTTCGGCGACGCCGACGGTGGGGCGGTAGTCGTAGTACATCCCGTCGGTGTAGGGGACGACGGTGTTGAGGTAGTCGTTTCCGCCCGTCATCTGGAGTACGACGAGGACCGGTTCTTTGTTTGTGGTCGTCATGGTGGTTTCTCCCTAAGGGTGCCTGCAAGACCCGTTCGTGGTGAGCTTGTCGAACCATGAATCACCCTTCGACAGGCTCAGGGTGAACGGATGATTTTCCCCTTCGCAAACACCATCCAATCTATTCTTTAACTCTTGGGCCTGGGCTGGCGGAGACTCATGCGAACTGGTAGTCCCGCAGTGCGACGATGAGCTGGAGCATTTCCGTTATGCGCGCAACGGTCTTGTCATAGCCGCCGTTCGACTCCCATGTCAGGGGGCCGCCTTCGGAGGCGTGGTCAACAAGCTCCTGTTTTGACGCACCATCTACGTCAAGCGGTCCGAGAAGGTCAAGGCACGTGTCGACGAACTCTTCGGGCGACATTACGCCTCTCTCGCGGAGCGCGCCGATAATCGCCTGGATGCCCGGACGGTCGGCGTCGCTAATCATGTCGGTGAAGAAGTTGGTGCGGGTCATTATCGAGCCGCTGTTGATCCACTCAGGGCCGGTGTGCCAGCCCTCGACGGAGGGAGGATTGAGCAACTCCTGGCCCATGTATGAGACCTGCCGCGAGAGGTTGCCAATGCCCGGCCCGGGGAACTCCGAGCCACCGACGAGCCGGAGCGTGCCGATCATCACGTCGACGGGACTCTTGACCTTCGCAAACTGTGCTTCCTTGAAGAAGTCGGAGTTAAAGAGGAAGCGCAGTGTCTCCGTCAAGTCGTAGCCTGTGCAGTACAGCTTCTCAACAAGCCGGTCGATGGCGTCGGGGTCGCGCGGGGGCGTCACCGACCATGCAGGCACCTGGGCCTCGTCGGCCACGAAGAAGGTGTAGAGATGTCGCGCGATGAATCGGGCGGTGGAGGGCTGTTGCAGGACGATGTCGACTATTTCCTCGCCGCTCAGATCACCTACGTGTCCGAGGAAGTTCTTGTCCGTGTGGTCGTGAATCTCGTCGCGGTACTCGAACTCCCAGTCGAAGCGTCCCATGGGGAACCGGGGCAGCTTGGGCGTCATCGTCCAGCCGGTGAAGGCTCGCGAGCACTCGTAGACATCACCCTCGGTGTAGTTCGTGACGCCCATCGTGAAGAGCTCGAGCAGCTCGCGTCCCCAGTTCTCGTTGATGCGTCCGTTGAGGTTCTCGTTGTTGTCGAGCCAGTAGATCATCGCGGGGCTGCGGGCGACGCTCAGGACGATGTCGCGGAACTTGCCCATGCCGTTGTCGCGGAACGCGTCGATCATGTCCATGATCTCGTCCCAGTGGTCAACCTTGGAGACGCCGGTGGCGAATATCCCGTGCCAGAAGACGGTTATCTTCTCCTGCAGGGGAGCGTTGGTGTTGAGCATCCGGTAGACCCATGCGGCGTGGCCCATGCCGTAGATGGTGCCGGGCTTCCACGCCCAGGGCTGGTAGCGGTAGAGATCGTAGATGTCGACAGGGTCCTGAAGGTCGGGTGAAAGCAGCTCCTCGACCGTGGCCTCGTAGCCCTTCTCAATGCGCGCCTCCAACTCCTCGCGCCGCGCTCCGAACCCGGCGCGTCGCATGAGATGCGCCATGAGTGCGATGTCATCCGAATGAGCCATGAGAGACCCTCCCACAATATGCGGACCGGCTGAATGAGATTATAGCGAGATTGACGGGAATGCGGCAACAGGACGGCAGGGGTAACCGTTCAGAGTCGGTGACGGTGGTGGGTATCGGGGGTTCTCAATCAGGAAGACCCGCTCGTAGAGGCCTTCACGCCCATGATTCGCGCCATGTTTCCGCCGAGGATGAGGTCCATGTCGGACTGCGGGATGAAGTCGCAGTAGCTGCGCAGGAAGTCGAGGTTCTGACGATAGGTCCACCAGAGGAGGGAGACGGGTATGTCGGTTCCCCAGATCAGCTTTTCCGGGCCTATGCGGCGATACATCTGCTCCATGGTTGGGAGTATTTGACGCAAGGGGTAGTCCCACCGTCGCTGGAGGAAGACGGCGAAGAGCAGCTGGATGTGGTAGTTCGGATTGTCGATGGGAGCGGCGTCGTAGACCTCATCGGGAACGACGAGCTTTTCGTCATCGGCGAACATCCGCCAGTTGAAACCGTGCGTTTGAACGACCGTCACGTCGGGGTAGCGCTCCATCCACCGTCCGAGCGTCCGCAGTTCCTCCAGGTATTCGTCGTAGCTGGTCGAGTAGAGCGTGAAGAACACCGGAATGTCGAGGTCGCTGACAGCGTCCCAGAACGGCGTGAAGGTCCGGCTTGCCCACTTCCAGTCGAGGCCGTAGAGGTCCATGTGGTGGGGCATGAACTGGTAGCCGTGCAGACCGAGGTCGTTGATGGCATGTTGGAGCTTCTCGATGCAGGCGTCGGTGTCGGAGGCAAGGAGCCATTCCTCGACGTAGGCGAGCCCCTGTATGCGATCGGGGTAGGCACGAACGCACTCGGCGATGAACTCGTTGGACTTGCTCATGTAGGGCGTGCGGTGCAGGAGCGCCATGTCGACGCCGACGTAGTCCATCTCGGCGACGAGGTTGTCTACGGTGAACGTGAGGTGGTCGACCCACGGCGGGAGGGCCTGCTTTACGTAGGTCTCGCCGTCCACGTCCCATTCCACGCGGCCGTTTTCGGCGGTGCGGAATGCGGCTTCCTTCAGCGCGTCGAAGTCCCAGGGCCGGGCGAGGTCGACGAGTCCGCTCGCGTCACCGGGCACCCGGTCACGCTTTCGCCAGACGGGCTGCTGGCGGGAGGTCGCCATGAAGAGTTGGAGGAAGCGGTCGAACTCGGCGCGGTCTTCGAATCCGCCGCCGAGCGAGGGGTCCTGGGCGCAGTAGGCGTGTCCGTCGTAGATCATGGGTGTACCCCGTCTATTCTACCAATTGGGTGTGGTGAGGCCGTATTCTCGGCTGACTGGACTTTCTGGATTCCGGCCCCGTATCGGGGTACGGGGCAGGCTCTACGCGGGAATGACGGGCTAGGGAGACTACATTGTTGCGAGGGCGGAGACTTCGACGAGGAAGCTCTCGTTCGCGAGTCCGCCCACAACGAGAAGGGTTGCTGGCGGGTAGTCGCCATCCGGGTAGGCCTCGTCGAAGATTGCGGTCCTGGCCTCCATGAAGCCCGGCACGTTCTCGCGTCCGACGATGTAGTAGGTGAACTCGACCACGTTGGAGTAGGACGACCCCGAGCCTGCGAGGACGGCCTGCATGTTTTGGAATACCTGTCGGGTCTGGACGGCGACATCGTTTTCGCCGACAAGTTCTCCGTCGATGTCAAGGGCGACTTGTCCGGCGATGACGATCAGTGTGCCTTCGGCTCGTGCGGCGTGGGAATACTTGCCGGGCGGCATGTGTACGCCCTCAGGTTGGGGGATGTCAAATCGTGGCATTGTGGTTCTCCTCAGATGGTTTCGAGGCCGAGCAGTCTCGCCCCGTTGTTGTGCGTGATGTCGTTGAAGTGGGCCTCGGACTCGCATGAGTCGCGGAGCAGCGCCAGCATGACCTCGCCGAGGCAGGCGCGAAAAGTGCCGTTTGGATAATTTCCTTGTCCGTCATGACAAGGACAGTCGGTGCCCCAGAGGAGTCTTTTACGATGGCGATTGAGGAAGTCGCGAGTGAAGTCGGTGTCCCTGAGGAGCGCGAGATAGCCGGAACGGGCAGAGAGGTCGCCGTAGAGGTTGGGGTACTTTGTCAGGAGGCGGTCGGTCATTCCGATGGGCCGGACGGGTCCCATCGGGTAATCGGAGAAGCTGGGCGAGGACGGGTCGGTGACGGCGTCGGCGCCGATATTGGTCCACCAGGCCATTGCGTGTCCGATGAACGTGGTGTTGGGCAGGGAGCGAACGACGCTTTCGAGGGCGGGAAAATTGGTGCCGAATGCGCCGGTGTAGTCCATGTGAATGAGGACTGGCCAGCCGAACTCGCCGCAGAGACGGTAGATGTCCATGTTGCGGGGATGGTCTACGGGCAGGTGGACCTTGTGCTCGCCGAAGCCCTTCACGATGCCGGTGTCCTGGAGTGCGTGGAGGCGGTCGGCAGCATTGGGACTGAGCGGGTCGACATGGCAGAAGGCGACGGTCTCTTCGGGGTGAGACTCGTGTGCCTCGATTGCCACCTGCGTGGACATCGAGGCGCTGTCCCCGGCGGCTGAGCTTGGTCCCGGCTCGATAGGCAAGAGCACCGATATGCCTCCGCCGCGAGCGTCGATGTGCCGGCGGATAGTGTCGATTGGGCGGTCTCCACCGACGTGGGTGTGGAAGTCGATCATGTGCCGGCTTCCGCGAGCCTGTGGGCGTTGGCAGCGACCTTGTCGAAGGCATTGGCGTACTGGTCGATGAGGTCGTCGGCGGGACGGGTGAAGCTCGGCAGCATGATTGTGCCATAGGGGACTTCGGGGTCTTCGGTCACGGGGAGGACGACGTCTTTGTAGTCGATCTTCGTCGCGTTGGGGCCTAGTACCTCCCACAGGATTTCGTCGGTTCCGTACTCGTTGCCGGCAAAGACCGGGTGCTTGTGGAGCATTCTCCAGAGGCCGTCGGTATGGGGGATGCGCGAGTCCTTGCGGGCGGGTGACGTCACACGGGCTCCCTCGGCGTTGAGGGCCTCGATGAGTCTTTCACGTGTGATGCCACCGAGCTTGTCCGGGTGGAATTCGATGTGGCCCGAATAGTACGGGGAGGGGAAGTAGTCGGGATAATCGGGGACCGAGAATCCGTCGATTTCCGCGATGGCGCGGCCCAGCTTCGCGGCGTTGTCATGGCGGACGTCCAGGCGCTTGCGCCAGTGCTTCATCTGGACGGCTCCGATTGCCGCGGTGATGGTCGCCATACGGTACTTCTCACCGAAGCTGAATCCGCTGACGGCGCGCCATTTCGGGTCGGGCAGCTCTTTTAGCCTCTCGTAATGGCCGAGCGTGGCGGCGCGCTGGAAGACCTCGTCAGAGTTCGTCATGAAGACTCCTCCCTCACCGGCGGAGGTCAGCTTACCGTCCTGGAAGCTGATGGCGGAGGCGTCTCCGATGGCGCCGAGCATGCGTCCGCGGTGGGTAGTCCCCTGGGAGACGGCATTGTCCTCGACGACCATGAGTCCGTGTCGGCGGGCGATGTCCATGAGCGCGTCCATGTTCGCGGGAATGCCCTTCCAGTGGACGACCATGATGGCCCTGGTGCGCGGGGTGATCTTGCTTTCGACATCGTACGGGTCGAGCGTCAGGGTCAGAGGGTCGATGTCGGCGAATACGGGCACGGCGCCGCAGCCGATGATGGGCAGGCAGTTGAAGGGATGGACGGCTGACTGGGTGATGACCTCGTCGCCTGGGACGACTCCGACACCGAACAGGGCGGTACGGAGGGCGGTTGTGCCGCTGGAGTGGGCGATGGCGTGTTGGACGCCCCATGTTTCCGCGACGAGGGCCTCCAACTCGGTGATAGGGCCGGGCCCGTCCTGAGCGCTGGAAAGGGCGTGGTTGCGGATGAGGTCAGCGGCGACCTGCGCCTCTTCTTCAGTGTAGATGGGCCACTGGGAGTAATGGGCCTGGTCGATTGTCACGGCGGGGCTGCCGCCGAGGGCGGCGGGTTGTTCGGTCATGTAAAGGCCCCCCTTCCTTAGTCCTTCCCCCGGCGGGGGAAGGATAGAAGATTATAGGTCCTTACCCCCGGAGAAGGATGGGAGATAATGTGTTCCCCCTGTGGGAGAAGGTATGGGAGATTATGTGCTCCCCCGGTGGGGGGAGGATACGAAATCCTTAGTTCCCCCGCACTGGGGAAGGATACAAGATTACGTTATTCCTCGGAGGTGCTGGCAGGGGCAGGTTTCAAACCTGCCCCTACGGAGTGCAGCGTCGGTCATTTCGGCTGGGGTAAGAGGCAAATGTGGCTGCATTGGTAGTTCCTGCCTACATGGAGTCCCATTCGTCGGGGAGCACGGGGGTATAGTCCTTGTATTTTTCCTGCCAGAGACGGATGCGCGAGGCGAGATCGCGAATCGTGTGGCGGTACGCCTCGTCGTTGTAGAGGTTGCGAAGCTCGTGGGGGTCGTTGTTGAGGTCGTAGAGCTCGCACTGGTCTCCTGGGCTGAGGTGCAGCTTCATGCCTTCGCGGGAGATGATGACGCGGCGGGGCATGGACGAGGCCCTCTGGATGACGCGCTCAGGAATGGTCGTGTTAAAGGTGGTCGTTGGCCGCCCGTCCGCGCCGTTCCACTGGACGATGACGTCGTTGTCGCTGAGGTCGGAATTGCCTTCCAGGACGGGCACCCGGCTCTCGCCTTGAATCTCGCGAGGGATATCCTGACCGAGAAGATCAAGCAGGGTGGGCACCGCATCAACGAGGCCGATACGACCCTCGACCCGTCGCTGCTCATCGGACAGCCAAGGCACACGCATCAGGAAGGGGACTCGCATGGCTTCCTCGTACATCATCGTCTTGTGGAGGATGGCGTGATCGCCCAGCATCTCACCATGCTCGCTCGTGTAGACGACGATGGTGTCGTCGGCCTGTCCGCTCTCCTCCAGGGCGCGCATGATGCCGCCGACCGCCCTGTCGACCAGCGTAACCAGCCCGAAGTACCGTGCGCGAATCTCTCGCCAGCTCTCACCATTTGATAGATTGAGGCCGTCTTCCACGGAGTTCCTGTAGTAGTCGGCCATCATCTGATGGAGCGCAGATGTGTCCTCTCCCGGGGCCTGCAGGAATGCCGGACCGATATTCAATTTATCGCGGGAGTGGATGTCGTCCAACGGCCCTGTGAACGGGTTGTGAGGCTCGAAGAAATTGACGTAGAGCATGAAGGGTCGGTCACCGTCCGCCGACTCGCGGATGAAGCGCTCGACGGACCTTCCGAGGAACGAGGCCTTGGTGTGCCGTTCCGGCAACTGTGCGGCGAAAGGTCGGCTGAAGACCGGCTGTTCGTCGGCGAAGCGCGCTCTGGCGTCGTGCTCGCCGTACTCCTTCGCAAGGGTCTCTCTGCCCTTAACGTCAGGTTCGATGCCTTGCGAGATGAGATAGTAATGATAGTCGGAGAATGTGCCCAGGTCGGTTGTGTCCGAGTAGTAGGGGCGGTAGAGGTCTTCGATGCTTACCCACTCTTCGAAGCCATGCTGTGGACGGAGCTCGTCGCCGAGATGCCACTTGCCGAAGTATCCTGTCCGGTAGTTGTCAGAGACCAACTCGGCTATGGTCTTCGTCGCGGGCGGGAGCGGGACGTTGTTCACCGTACAGCCGCTGGTGTGAGGATAGAGTCCGGTCAAGATGGTTGCGCGGGAGGGAGTGCACACGGGCTGGCTGACATAAGCGTTGTCGAAGACGAAGCTTCGGCTTGCGAGCGCGTTGAGGTTAGGCGTTTGAATGTCGTCGTTGCCGTAACATGCCATTGTGTCGGCGCGCTGCTGGTCGGTGAAAATGAACAGAACGTTCGGCTGCTTTGGCAAGGTCACGCTCCTTGATCTCGGTCCTGGATTCGGGACCGCAGGCCTCGTTCGCTGTAAGCAGGTGCTCGACAACGTCCTGTGCTTTCGAGTTGAAGACTAATCAAGTGGGACCTCCGCTTCTCGTCCGGTTGCGGCGGAGAGGTAGGCGGCGTACGTTACCGCCAGCACGTCGCGTCCCAGTGAGCTTCCCGACTCCGGCGGGCGGTCATATGCCACGGACTCGCAGAAGTCCTGCATCTCGTGCGGGAAGCCGTTGATCCAGTCCTCGTCGGGGTTGGTGAACTGCCAGCCGGCGGTGGTCTCGACCTTCTCTCGGACGTACTCTTGCGAGAAGGCCTGATCGTCGGGGGAGTATGCGACGACGGACGTGTTCGGACTCATGCCGATCTGAACGGTCGCTCTTCCGGCGTAGACGGTCATGATGTTCTGAATGCCGCCAAGCACGGTGTCGGCCGCGGTGATCTGCGCCACGGTCCCATCGTCGAACGAAACGACCATAGTGCCCCAGTCCTCGCAGTCGACCCAGCCGGTGCGAATGGTGTGATCTTCCTCGCTCCGGAACGCCTCGCTCTTGGTGAGGTTCGCCACGTTGCCGGTGACGCGGACGGGTCGGACGGGTCTGCCGCTTTGTCGAATACCCTCGTCCATCTTGAGGTAGAGCGCACCGCCGAGAGGGTGACACCCTTTGACGAGCAAGCTTCCGCCACCGGCGGTCTTCCATTGCATCTGGTAGGGGGAGTGGGTGCCGCTGTGCGACTCTTCGCCGACGATGCGAAGGATGGGACTTTGCGACGAAGCCAGGAGGCGTTTGGCCTTCTGAATGCCGGGAGCGTACACCCAGTTTTCGGCGTACATGATGCGCTTGCCTGAAGACCGCTCCGCCTCGATCATCCGGTCGGCGCTCTCCAAACTTGCTCTGAGACAGCGACGCCATCCCTCTTCGTCGTCGCCGCGAACGAAGCTGCCCGAAAGCGGCTTTTCGATGACCACGTGCTTGCCCGCGTTCAACGCCGCGATAGCAATTTCCTCGTGGAGGCTGGTAGGTAGGCAGGCGTCCACAAGGTCGACGTGAGGGTCGTCCAGGACTTGATCGAGGGTGTCGTAGGTCTTCTCAAAGCCGTGGGCAGAGGCGAACTCAGCAGCAGCTTTGGGTCTGCGGCCCCAGACTCCCGTCAAGTGAACGTCGATGCCGTGTACCCGCTTGTAGTTCTCGGCGTGGAAAGTCGCCGCGAACCCGTAGCCCAGCATTGCGACTCCGATTGACTTCATTCTGCACCGCGCGTCCTCTTCATCATCCGACCTTCAGGCCTCGATGCCTACGATGATACCATGCCGTGCAAATTTCCCTATGTGAATGGTGTTATGGCAATCCGGAATTTTGAGATGAGGAGTGCGTGGGATGTGTCGCTCCGCATGATTGTGGCAAGCCATGGGTGGGTCTCCCTGGAACCCTGGAAGTGGGACACGGAACGTGAGGTGCTCTCGCGAACCGACCTGCTCGGAGTCCCTACGACCATCGCGGTAACCCAGGGCGGACTGAGGGTGATCGAGGTCCGCGTGGAAGGGGAGGGGAGTCCGGCGGCTGGGACGGTCGAAGCGATTGTGGGAAGGTGGTTGTCTTTTGACTGGGACCCGGCCGATGCGGTTGAGGCAGCTTCGAAGATGGACGCCGACGCAGCGGACCTGATACGAGCGGGAGGAGGGCGGTTCCTGCGCGGATCGAACTTCTACGAGGACTACCTCAAGACGGTCTGCACCGTGCAGATCAACTGGGCGGGGACGAAGCGGATGGCCTCACGCCTCGTGAATGAAATAGGAGAAGGATACGTTCCCACGCCGCTCCAGATCATGGATGCCGGAGAGGCGGCGTTGCGGGAGCGGGCGTCAATGGGGTTCCGCGCCAAGGGGATCATGGTGTCTACAGAAAGGCTCCTCGAGGACGGGCTCGTGGACGAGAGCGGCGTGGCGGCAGAGAAGGCGTTGACGTATGACGTACTGATTGCTCTCCACGGCATAGGTCCCTATGCGGCAAGTCACCTGCGAGTGTTGCTCAACGACTTCAGTCGCGTGCCCGTCGACTCCGAAGTTACGTCGTACTTTCGTGAACGGCACGGCATTGGACCGAAGGAGGTCGAGCCGTACCTGGAACGTTGGGGCGAGTACAAGTTCCTAGGGTACCGGCTCTCGCGCCGGCTGGAGAATCGCTAGCCGAAACGGGGAGCCGGCCACGCGGTTAGGCAGGTGAGAGCGTCGCTGGTGTCCCACAGCCATCGGGCGTGGTCTTCGTCGTAGGTGACAGGGGCCGTTTCGCGCACGGCGTTGTCGATGAAGTACTTTCCCGTAAGGCCCTCCACTTCCGGCGATACGGCAGCATAGAGTACGGCGGACGCCCCCTCCTCCGGACTGCTTCCAAAAGTAGCGCCTGAACCGAACCCGGCCTCGTGAGACCCGCCCATATAGTCGTCCAGCAACTTGGTGGCGATCACGCCCGGATGAAGGCAGGTGACCGTAACGTCGGTCCCATCCAATCGGCGGGCAAGCTCGTAGGTGAACAGGATGTTTGCCAGCTTGGTCTTGCGGTAGACCTGGCTGGCCGTGTAGTCGAGGTCAGGTGTGAAGTCGTCCACCGTTAGAGGGCTCTTGCTGTGGACCTGAGAGGCGACGGTGACGACACGCGCGGGTGCGGAAGATTTCAGGTCGTCCAGAAGCAGGTTTGTCAGAAGGAACGGAGCAAGGTGGTTTACGGCGAACTGGGTCTCAATGCCGTCGACGGTGAGTCGTCGGCGGGATGTGATGGTCCCCGCGTTGTTGATGAGTACATGGAGCCGTGAATACCGGGACTTGAATGTTCTTGCCAGCTTGCGGATGGACCCTTGTGAGGAAAGGTCTGCTATGAGGAGGTCGACGCCGCCGTTGCCGGAATCGGCCGCGATTTCGGCCCGGGCGGACTCGCCGCGTTCGTGGCTCCGGCAGACCATGACGACCCTCGCTCCCATGCGGGCAAGGCCTGTGGCCGCCGCCCTGCCGATGCCTGCGTTTGCGCCTGTTATGAGGCACACCTTGTCGGTCATGTTCGTTCGATTCATGGCGTGGCATTGTAGCAGAAGGAAAGGGAGTGGAAAGTTGCGAAGGCTTGGTCGAAGAGCCTACGACAGGCTCAGGGTGAACGACGTGTATTGCCCTCACCCCAGCCCTCTCCCGCGAACGGGAGAGGGGATAAGAGGGCCCTCGACAAGCTCAGGCCGAACGTGCTTCCTCGTGGCCACACGGCAGTTACTGACACCTCTGCACGGTTACGTGCGCGGGGCGTAACGCTGCTCAGGGTGAACGGGACTTGCTTTTGATGCCCTAAAGGCTATGCGAGCGACTCACACCTCCAGGATGTCGTTATGGGGGATGGAGTTCGTTGACCGGGAAAAGGGCGCTGTGCTAGATTTTAAGCGTCTGAACAGACTCTGAATCATTCCCGGAGCGGCCCATATTGCCGAAGACCACAGCATGACAACCGCGCAGGCAAGGTTTGGTGCGGTGGCTTTGCTGGGCCTCATCGCAGCCATCGCGCAGGTGACTCTGGGAGGCATCGTCCGGGTGACTAATTCCGGTGACGCGTGCCCGGACTGGCCGCTGTGTCACGGCAAACTCATCCCCCCTCTGGACTATCACACCCTTCTCGAGTATTCGCACCGGCTCTCGGCCACGGTCGTGAGCATACTCGTGCTCGTGGCGCTGTACCTCGCCTGGCGACATTTTCGCAGGAACAGGCCCGCGCTCTTTTCGACGAGCGCCGCGACTATCCTAGTCATCGCTGCAGTCATTCTCGGAGGGCTGACGGTCCTGAGCGAACTCACCTGGTGGGTGCGACTCATTCACCTGGGGCTCGCTGAACTCGTCGTTGCCGCTCTTGCCCTGGCCTGGCTTTCGAGTGGGACCGGCGCGAATGCGTCCTTGCCGGAGGGCACGGAACGGACTCGCGTCAGATTCGATCATCCCCTCATGTGGGCAGCGGTTGTCGGAGTGTTCGTCATGATCCTGTACGGCTCCTACATCGTTGGAGCAGGCTACGGTTCGAGCTGCGCAAGTTGGCCGATGTGCCAAGGGTGGGGCATTCCGGACGGACGCGCATTCCAGGAACACATGGCACACCGGTACCTGGCGGTGATTGTGCTTGCGCTGGTGGCGGGTATGGGCCACATCGCATGGCGCAGGGGCGTCGTGGATGGCGAGATTCGGTGGCTGACCGTGCTGACCGGAGGTTTCCTCGTCGTCGAAATTCTCGTCGGCGCATTTACCGTGTGGTTCGACTTCGCCGCGGCAATGAAGTCCCTGCACCTGACGGTCGCGACCTTGATGTGGGCATCCGCGGTGCTATTGGCGGCAGTATACCTTCGGCCAGATATGTTCCGGTTACCCGCATGGAATGGGGAGAGTAAGGCCGCATGACCGCACTGAGCATTCAACCTTCCGGAATTGTCCGCGACTACATTGCCCTCACGAAGCCTCGTATCATTTCCCTGCTGCTGGTGACGGCCGTGGGCGGAATGGTGCTGGCGGCCAAGGGCCTCCCCGATCCTGTGATCGCGGCGTTCGTGCTCGTGTGCGGATACCTCGCTGCGGGCGGGGCGCATGCGTTGAACCACTACATCGAGAGCGACCTGGACAAGGTGATGCACAGGACCCGCAAGCGTCCGGTAGCGAGCGGCAGGGTATCACGACGGCAGGCGCTGATCTTCGGCGTGGTTCTTACGATTGCGTCGTTCGCTCTGCTCAGCGCGTTCGTCAACGTGCTGAGCGCAGCGCTGACCCTGAGCGGAACGCTGATCTACATATTCGTCTACACTATCGGCCTGAAGCGGACGACTCCGCAGAACATCGTCATCGGCGGGGCTGCGGGCGCTGTCCCTCCAATGGTCGGATGGGCTGCGGTAACGGGCACGGTCGGCCTTCCGGCGATCTATCTGTTCGCCATCATATTCTTCTGGACACCGCCGCACTTCTGGGCACTGGCCCTCCTCATCAAGGATGACTACGCACGCGCGGGCGTGCCGATGCTGCCGGTCGTGACGAGTATTGATGAGACGAAGCGGCAAATCCTGCTGTACACCGTGCTGCTCTCGGCGCTCACGGTCATGTTCTTCGCCACGGGCGAGGTCGGGCTGATATACCTCGTTTCGGCGGTCGGATTGGGAGGAGCGTTCATCTATCTGGCAGCGGGGCATTTACGATCGGAAGGCATACAGGGAACGAAACCTCTCTACCTTTACTCCCTTGCTTACTTGGCCCTGCTATTCCTCGCCATAATGATAGACGGGATTGTGCAGGGATGACGGATTGGACGAGGTCGCGGCGAAGGTTCAACGCGCATAATCCCTTGACTGAATTTCAGGCCTTTGATAGATTGTTGCTGCCTCGGACTGTGTCCGATTTTGGGCGGTAGGAGAAGATAGCCAGCACAATGTCAACGCTCAAAGCGCCAAACGGGAAACTGCTCTTCACTCTCCTGTTGGTCTTTCTAGGCATTCTCCTCACAGCCTGCTATCCCGACAATCCGCAGTCCACCTTCGATGCTACGGGCCCGGTTGCGCGGTCGCAGTTAACTTTGTTCTGGGTCATCTTCTGGGCGGCCGTGTTCGTATTCGTAGTCGTCGAGGGGATACTCCTGTACGCTGTATTCAGGTACCGGAGACGCCCGGGTGACGGCGACCCCAAGCAGACGCACGGCAACACACCGTTGGAGATCGGCTGGACGATCATTCCGTCGATCGTGCTGATCGTCGTCGCCGTCCCGACGGTAATTACGATCTTCGATAATGCCAACTCACCAGATCCGGAAGGGGCGCTGCAAGTTGGCGTTGTCGGCGAGCAGTGGTGGTGGGAGTTTAACTATCCAGACCCGACTGACCCGGGCAACACCCTGATTACGGCGAACGAGCTGCACATCCCGGTGAACGAGGTGGTGAACATCACGCTGGACTCACGGGACGTGCTGCACAGCTTCTGGATACCGAAGATCGCGGGCAAGGTCGACCTCGTGCCCAACAACCAGAACACGATGTGGATCAAGGGCGAGGAGACGGGGACGTTCTACGCGCAATGCGCGGAGTTTTGCGGCGAATCTCACGCGCTGATGCGGTTCTGGGTGATCGTGGAGACACGCGAAGAGTTCGACGCGTGGCTCGCGTCGGAGCGGGCGGACGCGGTCGAACCAACGGACCCGCTGGCGAAGCAGGGGAAGGCGATTTTCGAGGGGCCCCAGGCTCAGTGCTGGACGTGCCATACTATCAAGGGCACACAGGCTCAGGGGAAGATCGGGCCGGACCTGACGCACGTGGGGCGTCGGACGCATATCGCGTCGGGCATCCGTGAGAATACGCAGGAGAATTTGACGGAGTGGATTGCCAATCCGAACGCCGTCAAGCCGGGCAATATCATGTTCACCCAGGGGCAGGTATACAACGACCCGCAGTTGGCTTTGTCCGAAGCTCAAGTAGCGGCGCTGGTGCGGTATATCCAGGGCTTACAGTGACCGACCGGAGGTCAAGAGAAAACCCATGACTACACTTGCTATACCTCTGCCGAAGCGTCCGTCCCATCCGACGGGGATCTGGGACTGGCTAACCACTATCGACCACAAGAAGATCGGAATCCTGTATGGGGTGACGGCCTTCATCATGTTCCTTACCGGCGGGATAGAGGCGCTGTACATTCGCGCGCAACTCGCCACACCTGAGGCACAGCTGGTCAGCCCGGAGGTCTTCAACCAGCTCTTCACGATGCACGCGACGACGATGATATTCCTCGGCGTGATGCCGATGGGAGCCGCGTTCTTCAACTACATCATCCCACTGCAGATCGGTGCGCGGGACGTCGCGTTCCCGAGGCTCAACGCCTTCAGCTACTGGACATTCCTGGGCGGAGCCCTGATTCTCAAGCTGAGCTGGTTCATGGGCGGCGCGCCGAACGCGGGCTGGTTCGGCTACTCGCCGATTACGGGACTGGAGTACAACCCCGGGCACGGGATCGACTTCTGGATCCTGAGCCTGCAGGTGCTCGGAATCGCCTCGTTGGCCGCTGCGTTCAATTTCATCGTGACGATCCTGAACATGCGCGCGCCCGGCATGTCGCTTATGCGGATGCCGCTGTTTACGTGGATGACGCTGGTGACGGCATTCCTCCTGATTCTGGCCTTCCCGGTCATCACGGTGGCCCTGATCGAGCTGCTGTTCGACCGCTTCTACGGGACCAACTTCTTCGTCACGACGGCTGGAGCGAACCCGCTGCTGTGGCAGCACCTGTTCTGGATCTTCGGTCACCCGGAGGTGTACATCCTCATTCTTCCGGCGATGGGGATCGTGTCGGAGATTCTGCCGACGTTCTCCAAGAAGCCGCTGTTCGGATATCCGGTCATCGTGCTGTCCGGCATCATCATCGGCTTCATGGGCTGGATGGTGTGGAGCCATCACATGTTCACGGTCGGTCTGGGTCCGGTGGCCAACTCGGTGTTCGCCATAACGACCATGGCGATTGCCGTGCCGACAGGCGTGAAGATATTCAACTGGATCGGAACGATGTGGGGCGGATCGATAAGCTTCAAGACTCCGATGCTGTTTGCGATAGGGTTCATCGCCCTCTTCATTGTGGGCGGACTGAGCGGTGTTATGCACTCCTCCGCGGCGTCGGACGCGCAGCAGCAGGACACCTACTTCATCGTCGCCCATATCCACTATGTGCTGTTCGGCGGGGCGATATTCGCCCTGTTCGCGGGCGTCTACTACTGGTTCCCCAAGATATACGGGAAGTTCATGGACGAGAAGCTCGGCCAGATCAACTTCTGGCTGATGTTCATCGGCATGAACGTCACGTTCTTCCCGATGCACTTCGTGGGCCTGGACGGGATGCCGCGCCGGGTGTTCACCTACCCCGAGAACATGGGATGGGACTTCTGGAACATGGTTGCCACCGTAGGCTCCTTCATCCTGGCATTCGGCATATTGATCTTCATCATTAACTACATCAAGAGCGTCCGGAGCGGAGAGGAAGCGAGCGGCGATCCGTGGGACGGTCGGACGCTTGAGTGGTCGATTCCGTCACCTCCGCCGCACTACAACTTCCTGAAGATTCCGACGGTGCACGACGTGGACGCCTGGTGGGTACAGAAGCGCGAGCGGATACCGGCGGTACCGGTTGCGGGCAGTTCCGAGGACGAACACAACGGGCACGACATCCACCTGCCTCAGCCGTCGTATTGGCCGCTGGTGACCTCCATCGGCCTGTTCATCGGGGCATACGGTCTGCTCTTCACCTTCGAGATCGCAGGGATAACGAGCGTACCGGTGATCGGCATAATCGGCGGGGCAATTACGATGATAGGCATTGCGGCGTGGGCGCTCGAGCCGGTCAACGAGCCGGACGAATCGCCGGAGCACCACTAAACGGAGAAGTACGTGGCAAACGCAGAAGTCGCCCACACGGGCGGGCATGAAGAACACGATACGACGACAGGTCTGAGCCACAAGAAGCTGCTCATGTGGGCCTTCCTCGGCTCCGACTGCATGTTCTTCGGCTCGTTCATCGCAACGTACCTCGTATACAAGAACCGCAGCCAGGTCGGCCCGTTCCCGGAGGACGTGTTCGACATCCTCACGACCTCGACGAGCACCTTCGTGCTCCTGATGAGCAGCATGAGCATGGTGCTGGCGTACAGCGCGCTCACTCGCGGAAACATGAAGGGCTTCCGCATCTGGCTGCTCTCGACGTGCATCATGGGCGCGACATTCCTGGCCTTCCAGGTATTCGAGTTCAACGAGTTCGTCAACTATCACTTCGAGCTCGACTGCAAGAATCTGAACGTCGAAGAATTGACCGACTTCGAAAAGACGTTCGTGGACAGGTGCGACGGGACCGTCGACCACGTGTCGGTCGACGCAGGACTCACTCCGAGGACGAACCTCTTCGGCACGACGTTCTTTACGCTGACAGGGTTCCACGGGGGGCACGTGACGATCGGCGTGATATGGCTGTTATCCATCTTTTTCTTCTCGCTGAGGAAGGGAGGGATCACGCCGAAAAAGCACGAGGAGATCGATCTGGCGGCCCTGTACTGGCACTTCGTGGACGTGGTATGGATCATCATCTTCACGGTGGTGTACCTGTTCGGCGTGTTCCCGGGGTTTGACTAGAACCGTTCAAGCAAGGGTAGAGCAGATGGCACACGGACCAAACGACGAGGATACACACTCAACGGTAGATACGGGTCACCCGACGGCGCGCACCTATTTCACGGTGGCGATGATCTTGTCGGTCATCACGGCCATCGAGGTCGGCGTCTTCTACCTGGAAGGGTTGAGGCACGGGATCATTCCCGTCCTGGTGATCCTGTCGGGGGCGAAGTTCGCGCTGGTGGCGATGTTCTACATGCACCTGCGATACGACGCCAAGCTCTTTTCGGCGCTGTTTGTCGGCGGCCTCGTACTGGCATTCGGGATCGGCATTTCCCTGCTGGCGCTGTTCCAGTTCTTCGTATAGGCCATCGGGACTGAAGGGAGGCGGCTGAAAGGTCGTGGAAGAGTCCATTCACCCAATTTGGACGCACTGGCACGGCCACGTTGAGGTCGTAGTCGGCCTCGCCCTGCTGGAGGGCGCCTACCTGTTCGGCGTGGGACCGCTCAGAGAGCGATGGAACCTCGCGGACGACATCGACCCCAAGAAGATCGCGACGTTCACGGCAGGCGTTCTGGTCATCTTCTTTTCACTGCTCTCTCCCCTGCACATCCTGGGAGATCAATACCTGTTCAGCGCTCACATGACGCAGCACGTGCTGCTGACGCTGGTGGCCCCGCCACTGCTGATTCTCGGGATGCCCGACTGGCTGATTCGCCCCCTGCTGCGACCAAATATTAGCTTCTATGTCTGGCGGTTCGTCACCCGTCCGGTCGTGGCGATCCTCATCTTCAATCTGGTGTTCGCCCTGTGGCACGTCCCGGACCTCTACAACCTATCGGTGACGTACCACGCGATACACGTGACTGAGCACCTGATGTTCATCGGGGCGGCTACGCTGATGTGGTGGCCGCTGACAAGCTCGATGTCGGAACTGCCGCGTCTTCCGTACTCGCTCCAGATGGTGTACCTGTTCGCACTTTCGATAACCCAGATATTCGTGTTCGCATTCGTGACATTCTCCAAGCAGCCGCTGTATGAGTGGTATGTCAAGGCCCCGGAGATCTGGCCGATCTCGCCGCTGGCAGACCAACAGATCGGGGGCATCATCATGAAGGTCGGCGGCAGCCTTCTCTTCCTGACACTCATCGTCGTTGCCTTCTTCAAGTGGTACAGTGATGAAGAGCGCCGCACGAAGGACGAGAAGCGCCGGGTAAGCCCGCAATTCTCCGTAGAAGACGACAATCTCCTGAGCACCGCATAACAAGAGAGGACCTCAGCATGGAACGGGAAAAACGTAGATTCTGGGACGCTATCTGGATACCTGCCGCCTCGGTGTTCTTCGTGGGCGCGTTTGCGCTTGGCTTGGGCGTGGTATTCACGACCATCTACGTGAACACTTCTCTGAAGGCTTGGGGTGTGATCATTCTGGGCGTTCTGCTGGTGGTGGGCGTACCTCTCGTGGCCGCACTGCTCGAACGCAAGATGAGTAGCTAGTCGCTGACGTCGGACCGGGCTTGCATTCACCGCAAATCCAACGACCGTCGTTTATCCCAACCATGTTGTGGATGACGGCGGTCATTGTTTTTTCCGTACTTCTCTCAGGCTGCTTCAACGGCGGCGAGGAAGTCGCCTTTAGCGGGACAATCATTGAGGACCAGAGAGAAGCGTCGAACTTCCGCCTGACCGACCAATTCGGGAACCCCACTTCTCTGGACCAGTACAACGACGGCAGGGTTGTCGTCCTCACGTTTCTCTACACGTACTGCCCCGATGTCTGTCCCATAGTGGCGCACCACGTAAAGAGCGTGCACGAGTCCCTTGGAGATGATGCCGGAGACGTGTCCATTGTGATCGTGAGCGTCGATCCGGAGCGGGACACGGTCGAACGGGCAGCGGAGTACTCTGAAGCCTGGGGAATGTCCGGGAACTGGGCATACCTCGTTGGGAGCGAGGATGAACTGGAGCCGGTTTGGGACGCGTACTACGTTTCCCCTGCGGCGCTTGGGGAATTTCGTGCCGTGGACGTACCGGAGGAATGGAAGGTCGAAAGGGTTCGTGGAGTTGACGCGCTAAGCCGCGATATCGCCTCTCGGTATACGGTGTCGCACCAGGCGCCGGTCTATCTCATCGACAGGCAGGGGAGGATACGAGTGCTTCACTCCCTCCCGATAACTCCGGCGGACGTAGTGGCTGATATCCGTGCACTGCTGCGGGAGGACGGGTAGGGGAGTCTTGGCTAAGGGACTATCCCAAGGCTATCCCCTTGTTGGAGGACGGCCCTTCGACAGGCTCAGGGCAAACGAATCCCTGATTTGTTGCGCTCTCTCAGGCCGCTTCGGCTGCCAGTTGCGCCTTGGCCGTCTCGGCGATGGCGGCGAACGCTTCGGGGTCGGTTGCGCCGAGCTCGGCGAGCATCTTGCGGTTGACGTCCACTCCGGCGAGCTTCAGGCCATGGATGAGCTTGCTGTAGGAGAGTCCGTTAGCCCGTGCCGCCGCGTTGATGCGGATGTTCCACAGGCGGCGCATGTCGCCCTTCTTCTCGCGCCGGTGAACGTAAGCGTACTTGAGCGCGTGCATGACGGACTCGTTTGCCTGCTTGAACAGGCGGGAACGGCCGCTCTGGTGGCCCGATGCCATCCGGACTATCTTCTTGTGGCGTCGACGCCTGGTGTATCCTCGCTTGACTCGTGTCACGTGAAAATCCTCGTCTTACTTGGTGGAGCCGTAGGGCAGCATGGCCCGCACGTTGCGGGCGTCGGCGGCGCTGCCGGGCAGGGTCTGTCGCATCTGTCGCTTGACGCGCTTGGTCTTCCGGCGTCGGAAATGTCCTTGCCGTCCCTTCATTCGGAGGAGTTTGCCGGTCTTGGTAAACTTGAACCGCGCGGCTGCTCCCTTATGGGTCTTGAGCTTAGGCACGCGTCTTCTCCTTTTCGGTCTGCTGTGATTGCTCGGTCTTCTGTTTCGTATTCTTGCCGCCGGTGCTTACCGGGGCCAGGATCATCGCGAGGAACCTGCCTTCGAACGACGGGGCCTTTTCCATGCCCGCGTCCTCGACCAGGCTCTCGGCTACTCTCCTCAGGAGAGCCATCCCGATCTCCGGGTGGGTTATCTCACGTCCTCGGAATCGGACCGAAACCCGGACCTTCGACCCCTCGCCCAGCAGGCGTTTGACCTGGCGTATCTTCGTTTCCAGGTCATGGTCTCCTATTCGTCCCTCGAGACGAACTTCCCGAAGCTCGTTGGTGGTCTTGCTTCGCTGCGCCTTTCGGGCCTCTCGCTCTCGGCGCGTGGCCTCGTACCTGAATTTTCCGTAGTCCATGAGGCGACAGACGGGAGGCCTGCTGCCCGGCGCTACTTCAACGAGGTCGAGCCCTCGTTCCTGTGCGAAATTCAGGGCTTGGCGCGTGGGCATTACGCCAAGCTGCTTGCCAGCTTCGTCAATCAAACGGACTTCCGGTATGCGGATCCGCTCGTTGACTCGATAGTCTCGTGGTATGCCTACACCTCTCTAAACAAACAGCCCGTCCGAATTGGACGGCACCATCGAATATAGCACACGGCAAGTTGCAACACAATCACAAATGCCGTCAGGTAATTGTTCAGAGTTGATGAGAGGAACTTAAAAGCCCTAGCGGATTGTGGAGTGGTTGTGGCATAAGGGAGAGGTGAGAACTGAATCTGATCTGAATAGTGCAAGTCGCAA
>DAOUKG010000071.1:0-5792 GCA_034421575.1 Dehalococcoidia bacterium | reverse complement strand
TTTGAAGGATGAACACTTTAGATTCCTCTCTCCGCTTCGCTACGATCGGAATGACAGTGATGGGGCTATGACTCGCAAGTATGGAATACCTAATACCTACCCCTGTCAGCCCGACGGGGGAGAGGGCTAGAGTGAGGGTGTTGCCCCGACGTAGTGGAGGGCAGTTACTTGAAAGCTTGTCGAACCATGAAAACTCTGGAAACACCCTCTAAAGCCGGGATCGCTGCATGAGACCTGGAGGAGGCATCTCACCCTTTCCCCAATGATAATAGACGTTCACACGCACCTCCCCACGCACAACGCCGCCGTGCCGGAGAGCGACGTGGAGCACGACACGGCCATGCGCCCGGGACGGCAGGTCCGGCTGACCAACAGCGTCGATGACTACCTTGACGCCATGGGGCCGGTCGATGCCGCCTTCGTGTTCGGCATCGCCCCCCGACCCGGCGATGACACCGTGCAAGTCCTCGCAAACAGGGGCAACGTAAACGACACGGCAGCGGCCACAGCCGCGAGAGCGCCCGACAAGATCATCGGCTTCATGTCGGTGCACCCCGACGAGCCGGACGTGTTGGACGAGATCGAGCGATCCTTCCACGACCTGGGGCTGCGGGGCATGAAGCTCGGACCCAACTACCAGAACTTCAATCCGGTCCTTGGAAACGCCTTCCGGGTCTACGGCAAGGCGCAGGAGCTGGGGCTGCCCATCGTCTTTCACCAGGGTACGTCGCCGTTCCCGGACGCGCCGCTGCGGTACGCGCACCCGATGGTGATGGACGAGATCGCCGCTGAGTTTCGCGACCTCAAGATCGTCATGGCGCACATCGCGCACCCGTGGCATGTCGACTGCGTGAACATCATCCGCAAGCACCCGAACGTCTACGCCGACGTGTCCGGCGCGCTGATCCGACCGTGGCAGGCATACCACGCCTTCATGCACGCATACGAGTGGGGCATGCTCCACAAGCTGCTGTTCGCCAGCGACTTCCCGGTGACGACGCCGGCCGAGACCATCGAATTCCTGCGAGGCCTCAACGACTACGCGAGGAAATACCACCTGCCTGAACTGCCGGAAGATGACTTGGAGGCCATCATTCACAGAGACTCGTTGGAGCTATTGGGGCTGCGTTGAAGCGCGATACGGGCCAGCCGGATCTCATCGTACGAGTATCCGTCGCCCAAAGCGTCTCTAACGGCCGACAACGACAGAGTCTCTGTGCGCTCCAACTCCTCCCTCATGAGGTCGAACCGCTCCGGCTCCAGCAGGTGGCTGACGCTGACTTCCTCTCCATGAGAGGCCAGCCGTTCCAGGTGACCGATAATCGTGCCGGGGCTGAGCTCGCGTTGAGTCGCGATCTCGTCGATCGGAAGCCCTTGGCGAAACAGTTCCAAGGTCTTCACGTACGTGGAGCCGGGCCTTCTCACCGACCGCGACTTGCGTCGTTCCAGTGGCCGTTCCCTCTCTTCGAGGCCGTTCTCCTCCGCGTATTCGCGGATGTGCTTCACGAAAATCTCGCCGAACTCTTTAAGCTTGGTCGCTCCCACGCCCGTGATGCGGGAGAAGCTTTCCTTGCTCTGCGGCAGGAAGTAGGCCATCTGCATGAGCGATGCGACCTCGAACACCATGTAAGGCGGGACGCCTCTCTCCTCCGCAAGCACCCGCCGGACGTCTCTCAACAGGTCGAATAGTCCCTGGTCGTAGTCGAGGCGAGACTTGTCAAAGGCTCTCCTCCCGGATGGCCGTTCCTTCTTCCGGGTGAGTTGAAGAGTCGCGCGGCTTCGGAGAAACTCCCGGCCTGCCACGGTGACGGCCAGCGTCGGATACTCCCCTTCCGCCTTTGCAAGCAGCCCTCCGTCGATCAACTGCCTTGATATTCTCTGAATCTCATCCTTCGAGAAATCGCGAGCAATCCCGTATACCGACAGCTTGTCATGGCCTGATTCGATCACCCTCTTGGCGCGGGAGCCCCGCAGCACGTCCGCCACGTGAGCGCTTCCATAGCGCTCGCCGGTCCGTATCACGGCGGAGAGAATCTTCTGGGCTATCACCGTCGCGTCGAACTCCTCCATGTCCGCCATGCAGAAATCGCATCCTCCGCAATTCCGCTCGTCAAGCTCCTCGCCGAAGTAGCCAAGTAGGTGGGACCGTCTACACCCGGTCAACTCGCTGTACTCCACCATGCCGTCGAGCTTCCGACGAGCGCGTCGTTTCTCTTCTGCATCCTCCATCTGGCCGATCCAGTACTCTTGCCTCGACCTGTCTCCCGGCGAGTAGAAGAGAACGCAATCGCTCGGCAGACCGTCGCGTCCCCCCCTGCCCGTCTCCTGGTAGTAGCCCTCCACGCTCTTGGGCATGTCGTAGTGGACGATGAGGCGAACGTCGGGCTTGTCGATGCCCATGCCGAACGCTATGGTCGCCACGACGATGGGCGTCTCGTCCCTGATGAACCGTTCTTGGTTGGTGCGTCGCACCACCGGGTCAAGTCCGGCGTGGTAAGGGAGAGCGCTGAAGCCCTCTTCTCTCAGGTCCGCGACCAGTTCCTCAGTGCCTTTACGCGAAAAGCAGTAGATGATTGTCGACTCGCCCTTGTGCTTTCTGAGCACTCGAAGCAGCGTGTCGAACTGGTCGCTCTTGGGAAGGACCGAATAGGTCAAGTTGCTTCGGTTGAAGCTGGAAAGAAACGTTCTGCCGTTCGAGATGTCGAGTTGGGAGACGATGTCCTCACGGACGCGCTCGGTGGCCGTCGCCGTTAATGCCATGCAGGGCACGTCGGGAAAGCGCGAACGGAGGGCCTTGAGGTTCCGGTAGTCCGGCCGGAAGTCGTGACCCCATTCGGAGATGCAGTGCGCCTCGTCGATGGCAATGAGGCTGACGGATGCGGAATCCAGAAACGACACGAAGCCGGGAACCGTGAGGCGCTCGGGCGCGATGTACAGTATCTTTATTCGCCCTGTGAGCGCGGCGGTGTGGATACCGCCGATCTCCGCCGCCGTCATGCTGCTGTTCACGAACGCCGCCGGAATTCCGTTCGCCCGGAGTGCGTCGACCTGGTCCTTCATCAGGGCGATGAGCGGCGAGACCACGAGCGTCAGGCCATCGAGACACAGGGCGGGTAGCTGATAACACAGCGACTTGCCCCCGCCCGTCGGCATCAGCACGAGGCAATGGTCCCCGCCGAGCACGTGACGCACGATCTCTTCCTGCAGCGGCAGGAAGGACTCATACCCGAAACGGGACTTCAGAAGGTCGAGGACTTGAGGAGGCAACGCTACTCAGAGGCAGGGGAACGCACAGCTGGAAAGCAGTGTACCACGACGCGAATGGGATGGAGGGAACGGCCCCTAGCTGGCGCTCGGCCGGCTCGTGTGCAGCAGGTGGTCGACGTGGTGGTCCTCTTTACACGTGGAACCCGTATGCTCCAACTGGATCGTAGCGTGCCCGATGTCGTACCGGTTGTGAATCAGGTTCTGTATCTTCGTGCGAATAACCTCAGTGCCTCCCTCGTATGAGGGGTCGACGAGTACGTGTGCGGTAAAGGCCTCACTTCCCGACGTTATGGTCCAGATGTGCACGTCGTGGATCAGAGTAACGCCCTCGACCTCTTCAATCTCGCTGCAAAGCTCATAGGCGTCTATGTGGCCCGGCGTACCTTCGAGCAGCACGTTCATCACTGTGACCATAAGGTGCCGGCTGCTCCACAGGATGAGTAGCGCGATGAGGACGCTCAGGATCGGGTCGACAAGGAACCAGTCAAATCCCCAGAGCGCGTCGGCGGGATTGTCATGGGCGAAGTACAGGATGAGTATCGCCGAGATGATAACGCCGACAGAGCCCATGAGGTCGGCCAGGACGTGCTGGAACGCTCCCTCGACGTTCATGCTGTGTCCCGCTGATCGATGCAGCACCCAGGCGGCGGCAATGTTAATGAGGAGGCCGCCGGTACCGACGATGAGGACCGGCAGTCCGTCGACGTGAGGCTCTTCCGTGCCGAAGGTCCGGTGGTAGGCCTCGAAGAATATCCAGCCCGCGATCAGCCATAGAGCGATGGTGTTGAGCATGGCGGCCAGCACTTCGGTGCGCTCGTAGCCGAAGGTGCGCTCGGCCGTCGCCACACGCTCCGCAATCCACATGGCAACCAGCGCCATCGCGATTGCCGCGGCGTCCGTGAGCATGTGTCCCGCGTCGGCTATAAGGGCCAGGCTGCCTGAAATGACGCCTCCAACGACCTCCGCCAGCATGTAGGTCGATATCAGGACCAGGGCAATTATGAGATTCTTGCGACTCGCCCCCCTCAGGTCGTGGGCATGGTCGTGGTGATCATGGCCTTCATGGTCGCCGTGGTCGTGATGGTCATGATCCTCATGGTCGCCGTGGTCGCCGTGGTCGTGGCCTTCGTGGACATCGTGCTCATGGTCGTGGGAATGGGACACACCCCCGCCCGACGGGGTAGAGAAGTAGATCTGAGGACCCTCGGCTGCCGGGGTCAGCATCGGTGGCGTGAACAGGGGCGCGAATACCCGTCGCATCGCTTTAGAACCTGGTCTGAGAGTCCTCAAGTTTGGAGTACCTCCAGCCACACTCTAGCGATCGACAAGCAAATCCCGAAAGGGAGGAAAGCGGCTAGAGATCACTTGCGGCCTGGTTACGAAGTCAACTTACAACTTAATTTCGACGCTCAGCGAGGGACACTGAGCGCCGGAGGATGAATAACGATCCCGGGGCTGAAACGCAGCCGTCTTGCCCCGGTACCGGTTCCTAGTGGCCGTGATGCTCGTGGTCGTCGCACTCGTGCGTGTCATGCACGTGAGCGTGGTGTTCGTGGGTGTCGCACTCGTGCTGATCGTGCTCATGTCCGGATTCGCCGTGATGCTCATGGGCGTCGCACTCGTGCGGGTCGTGCTCATGAGCGTGGTGCTCGTGGGTATCGCACTCGTGATCGTCGTGACCCTGGCCGTGACCCTCGTGATCATGTCCATGACCGTGATGCTCATGGGCGTCGCACTCATGTACATCGTGCTCATGGGCGTGGTGCTCATGCTCATCGCACTCGTGCGAGTCGTGTTCGTGCCCGGGTTCGCCGTGATGCTCGTGCGTGTCGCACTCGTGCATATCGTGCTCGTGAGCGTGATGCTCGTGAGTGTCACATTCGTGCATAACGTGTACCATTACCAGTCCTCCATGTGAGCCCTAAACGGTTGCCATGCGGCAAAATTCAAGGTGTTTCTTACGGCCGATTGTCACACGAAGGTGAGGGTCTGACAAGGGAAAGAGTCGCCGCTAATGGCCAAATTCATAGTACAAAGGGGGTATTATATGATACTCAATATCACTAGAATTTTACCGGATTCGATTCATAAATTACTCCACGACTTACACTGATACTTATTCTCATTATTGGGGATTTTTCTCGCATTTTGAGCAATTTAGGGCCGCCGCTATGTATCGGTTTCCAAACCGGCTGCCACGCTTCGACCAGTTCTTTGCGAAGTGAGGAGTGCTCGACAAGGAGGAAAGGAACCGGTAGATGATGGATATGGGTTCGTGCGCCACCGCGAAACAGGGGATTGGCATGCCCCCGCGAAGAAGGGGGCGGGAGTCCAGTCCCCTCTCCCGTTCGGAGGCTGTCTCATAACTCGGCAACTTATACCAATTCGTTTTGAATACACCGTGAATTGGCCGTGACACAACCAACTCGCCCGTCATTCCGGCGTAGAGCTTGCCCCGTACTCCGATACGGGGCCGGAATCCAGAAAGCCCAGTCAGTCGAGAATACGGCCTCATCACACCCAAT
>DAOUKG010000070.1:0-9686 GCA_034421575.1 Dehalococcoidia bacterium | reverse complement strand
GCGTTATGCCCCGGGTTTGGGGCCGTGCGGAGGTGTCAGCAACTGCCGTGTGGCTACGAGAAAGCACGTTCGGCCTGAGCCTGTCGAAGGCCATCTTATCCCCTCTCCCGTCGTGGGAGAGGGCTAGAGCCTGCCCCGTACTCCGATACGGGGGTAAGGGCGTACCCATCCAATGTATACAATGGACTTCAGTAACAGGACACTAACAACATGAAACACCCCTGGGTCAACATCCTGATCCTGGTCTTCGTGACCGTCGAGTTCATCAGCGGGTTCTGGGGACTCGTCTCCGGCTCGCGCGACGAGGCGGTGTTCATCATCATCCACCGCATCGCCGGGTATGGGCTGGTCGTCCTCCTGGTCTGGAAGGTCGCCGTCATCCTGTTCGCGCTCCGCAACCGGAAGCGCGGTCGCATGGAACGCACGGGTTCCCTCGTCCTATTCGCCCTGCTGATCGTCATCCTTGCACTCGGATTCACGTGGTCTGCCGCCGGGCCGTACTACTACAGGCCCCCCTCCGGCATCTCTTGGAGCGGCGTAAGCTGGCACATCTACGTCAGCGTCCTGCTGATTCCCCTCGTCGCCTACCATGCCATCACCTACATAAAGTCGTTCGCCCTGCCGCTGAAATTCTGGGTCGAGCGCCGCTCGTTCCTGCGCTTCGCGGGCGTCGCGCTGGCCGGGCTGCTCTTCTGGCAGACAGGGGAGCGAGTGGTGCGCGCAGCAGGGTTGAGCGGACAGGACCGGCGGTTCACCGGCTCATACGAGAACACCGGCAGCAACGGCCGGTTCCCCGTAGTCTCGTGGCTCAACGACACTCCCCCTCGGACCGACATCGACTCATGGACGTTGACCGTCCGTGGACTCGTCAAGCGCGACCTGTCACTCGGCTACGCCGACCTCACGTCCCCCGACGACATGACGGCGACCATCGACTGCACAGGCGGCTGGTACTCGGAGCAGGTATGGCGCGGCGTCCCTCTCGCCCGCCTGCTGGACGAAGCGGAGCTCCTGTCAAGCGCCCGCAGCGTCAAGGTCACCTCCGCCACCGGCTACTATCGCCGCTTCACCATCGCCGAGGCCCGCGAGTACCTCCTGGCCACCCACGTCGGCGACGGCCTCCTGTCCCGAGGACACGGATACCCCCTACGCCTCGTCGCCACCGGAAAGCGCGGCTTCGAGTGGGTCAAATGGGTAACCGACATCGAAATCGACGCCCGCCCCAAGTGGCTCCAACCTCCCCTCCCGATCCAGTAGGCGGCCACCAAGAGATATCCGCGCAATCCGTCGTAGGGGCAACCCTTGTGGTTGCCCGTCCCCGGTACCGCGCCACCACCACCCGTCATACCGGCGAAGAGCTTGCCCCGTACCCCGATACGGGGCCGGAATCCAGTCCCCGTTGCCTGCCGACCTTGCTTGTGGTCGCCCTCCCTCACCCACACCACCCCCAGAACCTAGCACCCCTCTTCCCTGACACCTCAAACCACACCGTGATATATTACTCTGCAGATTTTCGACGAAACGAGGCAGGCGCGGATGTATGAACATGACGTGCTGGTGATCGGGGCGGGTCTGGCCGGAATGCGGGCCGCCTACACCGCCAGCCAAAACGGCGTGGACGTAGCGGTCATTTCCAAGGTGTACCCCGTGCGAAGCCACTCCAACGCAGCCCAGGGCGGCATCAACGCCGCACTCGGCGACCGCGGCGACAACTGGGAGGACCACGCCTACGACACCGTCAAGGGCAGCGACTACCTGGGCGATCAGGACGCCATTGAAATAATGTGTCGCGAGGCGGGCGAAGAGGTCATCTCCATGGAAAATATGGGGGTGATCTTCAACCGCGACGACGAGGGCAGGCTGGGCGTCCGCTCGTTCGGCGGCCAGCGACAGGCAAGGACGTTCTTCGTCACCGACTTCACTGGACAGGCCCTCCTCCACGTTCTCCACGAGCAGATTCTCCGCCTCGGCGTCCGCGTCTACGAGGAGTGGTTCGTCCTCTCTCTCATCATGGAAGAGGGCGAGTGCGCCGGCGCGGTCGTCATGGAAATGAAGACGGGCGACATCCACGTCATCCGCGCAAAGGCGGTCATCATAGCTGCCGGAGGACTCGGTCGCGTCTTCGAGCCGAGCACCAACGCCCTCATATGCACCGGCGACGGCATGGCCCTGGCCTACCAGGTGGGAGCGCCGCTCATGGACATGGAGATGGTGCAGTACCATCCCACCACCCTCAAGGCAAACGGCGCACTCCTCTCGGAGGCCGCGAGAGGCGAGGGCGCTTACCTCCTCAACTCCGAGGGCGAGCGCTTCATGGAGAGGTACGCCCCCAACATGATGGAGCTTGCGTCCCGTGACGTTGTCTCGCGAGCCGAGCAGACGGAGATCAACGAGGGCAGGGGAATCGACGGGTGCGTCCTCCTCGATGTCCGTCACCTTGGTGAGGCCCTCATCGACGAGAAGCTGAGCCAGATCCGCCAGCTCGGCATCGACTTCGCCAACGCGGACATGGCCCACGAGCCTGTCCCCATACGTCCCGGAATGCACTACCAGATGGGCGGCATCAAGACCGACGTTGACGGCCTCACGAACGTGCCCGGCCTCTACGCCGCTGGCGAGACGGCCTGTGTCAGCGTCCACGGCGGCAATCGACTCGGCGCGAATTCTCTGCTCGATACCCTCGTCTTTGGTCGACGCTCCGGCGAACACGCCACCGACTACGTCAGGTCCAAGAAGCACGCCAACGTCGACGACCGCGCGGCCGACATCGACATAGCAAAGATTCGGGACATGCTTGCCCGCGACAGTGGTGGAGAACTCTTCGGTGCCGTCCGACGCGATCTTGGCGAGACGATGAACAGCCATCTCGCCGTCTTCCGCAATGACGAAGGGATGCGGACCGCATTCGACAATCTCAACGACCTGCGCGCCCGCTACGACAAGGTCGTAGTCCACGACAAGGGCAAGGTCTTCAACACCAACCTGATCTTCACGCTGGAGCTCGGCTTCATGCTCGACTGCGCGGAGGCCATCATCCTCGGCGCGCTGGAACGCAACGAGAGCCGTGGCGCGCACACCCGCACCGACATGCCAGACCGCAACGACGAGAACTGGCTCAAGCACATCCTGATCTCCCGCACCGAGGACGGCGAGACGGCGGTCGACTACCTTCCCGTCAAGATCACCCAGTGGGAACCGCAGATACGCAGCTACTAGCCCCACACAACCAGCGCCCACTGGAACCACCCGCAGAAGACACGAGGACAACAGACATGGAAGTGACGCTGAGCGTCAAGAGATACGACCCCGAGTCGAATCGTCAAGGGCCCTACTACCAGGAATACGGCTTCGATATCGACGACAACGCGACCGTGCTCGACGGCCTCATCAAGGTGCGCGAGGAGATCGACGGCTCGCTGGCCCTGCGATGTTCCTGCCGGAGCGCCATCTGCGGCTCCTGCGCCATGCGCGTGAACGGCCAGGCAATGCTCGCCTGCAACACCAAGATCGGCGACGTTCAGCCTTCCAACGGTGGCCCCGTAGTCGTCGAGCCTGCGGGCAACATGGGCCTCGTCAAGGACCTCGTCGTCGAGTTCGACATTTTCTGGGATAAGGTCCGCGCCGTCGAGCCGTGGCTTCAGCCTGAGGGTCCGGAGCCGGAGGCCGAGTACCTCGCGCCGAACGAGGACATGCTCCACCTTGCGGGCGTCATGTCGTGCATCATGTGCGGCGCCTGCGTCTCCGACTGCACGGTGCTGGAGGTCGACGACAACTTCCTCGGCCCCGCCGCCCTCGCCAAGGCCTACCGCTTCGTGGCCGACCCGCGAGACGACGCCGACAACGAGCGGCTCGGCGAGCTGAACGAGTATGGCGGCGTCTGGGACTGCACGCGCTGCATGCAGTGCGTGGAGGTCTGCCCCAAGGGCGTCGCGCCCATGGACCGCATCATGGCCATGCGCGATCAGGCGATGGAGGCCGGTTACACCAACACCTACGGCGCGAGGCACGCCAAGGCGTTCTCCGACTCCATCGAGCACAGCGGCACGTTGGACGAACTCCGGCTCCCGATCAAGACCTTCGGCATGTTCAACATCAAGGAGATGATCAAGCTCGCCCCCGTCGGCATCAAGGCCCAGCTTGCCGGCAAGCGTCCGCCCATCATCCACAAGAAGACCCCCGGCGTCGAGAACGTCCGTCGCATATTTAAGAAATTCGATAAAGTCGAGAACGATAAATGAAGTACGCCTTCTATCCCGGCTGCGTGTCGCGCGGCGCGGCCCCCGAACTCTACGCTTCCACGATGGAGGTCGCCGGACGGCTCGGCCTCGAGCTTGACTTCGAGCCGATGAAGACCGCGTCGTGCACCGGTTCCGGTGTCCTGCAGGAAAAGAACCAGCGTCTCGGCGATACCCTGAACGCCCGGACGTTCGCCCTTGCCGAGCGCAGCGGACTGCCGCTCTTGGTGATTTGCAGCACGTGTCAGGGCGTCATGTCACAGGCAAACAAGCGCCTCACCACCGACGCCGACTACCTCGCCTCCGTCAACGAGGACCTCGCCGAAGAGGGCCTCGAATACAAGGGCACCATCGAGCCGAAGCACCTCATGTGGGCCATCATCGAGGACATCGGCATCGACACGCTCAAGGCCGCCGTCACTCGACCGCTGACCGGCTTCAAGCTGGCCCCGTTCTACGGCTGCTACATCGTCAGGCCCTCGTACGCCCTCGACTTCGGCGACAACCCGGAGCGCAAGGACTCGCTCGAGCGAGTCATCGAGGCAGTAGGAGCGGAGGTCGTCGACTTCGACGGCAAGACCGCCTGCTGCGGGTTCCCGATACTCACCATCAACCAGACGGCGTCGCTCACGATGGTCGCCAACCACACTGGCGAGGCCAAGCACAAGGGCGCGATGGCCATGGTCACGCCGTGCCCCCTCTGCCACCTCAACCTCGACGGCTACCAGCCGCAGGCCTCGAAGATTCGCAGTCAGCCCATCGACCTGCCCATCATCCACTTCCCCCAGATGCTCGGCCTCGCCATGGGCATCGACCCCCAGGCCATGCGCCTCAACAAGCACATCGTCTCCACCACCAAGCTCCTCTCCGCCATGGCCCTCACCCCGTAGGAGCCCGTCATTCCGGCGAAGGCCGGAATCCAGAGGGGGGTCTACATCACCCGTTCAGAAGTCAGCGACAACCTGCACGAAGGGGGCCCCACACAAGCACGTTCGCCCTGAGCCTGTCGAAGGGCCTCTTATCCCCTCTCCCGTCGTGGGAGAGGGCTGGGGTGAGGGTGGACGGCCCACTTCTGCAAGGTGTCTCCCGCGTCGTTCAGCCCGTCCCTCACCCGTCATTCCCGCCCCCATATCGTCATTCCGGCGAAGGCCGGAATCCAGAGGGGAGGGGGGCTACATCACCCGTTCAAAAGTCAGCGACAACCTGCACGAAGGGACACCACACAAACAACGTTCGCCCTGAGCCAGTCGAAGGGCCTCTTATCCCCTCTCCCATCGTGGGAGAGGGCTAGAGCCTGCCCCGTTGCAGAACGGGGGTGAGGGTGGACGGCCCACTTCTGCAAGGTGTCTCCCGCGTCGTTCAGCCCGTCTCTCACCCGTCATTCCCGCCCCCATATCGTCATTCCGGCGAAGGCCGGAATCCATGGGTGGTCTACATCACCCGTTCAGAGGTCAGCGACAACCTATCAGGAAGGGGCCCCACACAAGCACGTTCGCCCTGAGCCTGTCGAAGGGCCTCTTATCCCCTCTCCCGTCATGCCTTCGTAGGGGCGATTCGCGAATCGCCCCAACTTGACAATAACAACAAAAATGGCGTCAAATGGCGCGAAATGACGTGAATTCACGGCTTTTCTCTCCCCTAACAACGTCGTAGAATCCCCGTATTATCCTGACTCATTCATCCCGTCTTGACGCACAAGAACACATGGTCTATCATAGCTTTGCGTCCTCAAATACTCGCCTCATAACAACATGACAGCCCAACTGGACAACCCTCAGCCCATCCGTGAAGAATCGGTCAACACCTTGCTTGTGGAGGTGCTTCGCGATTATGGCATAGAAGCCCACGCCGAGCGCCGCAGGCGAGAGGGTATACCCGATGTTCAAGTCGAGTTGGGCAAGGGCAATTTGGTCATAATAGAGTGCAAGTGGGAAGATTCCGCCGGTGCATTGAACCGCCAGCTCGATGAGCGGTTGGAACAGTTCCCCGATGCCCTGGCTGTGATTGGCGTCCTCTATCCTCTCACGTTCAAATACGGAGTCAATATCCGCTCCTGTCTCGAACACGACGGGTTTCTCGATTGGTGGCTCCACGGCTCTCATGGCGAAGTAAGGCCCGATCGCCCCGTCCGATACGGGTCGGCTGCCGACCTCGCAGACTATCTCCGCGTCCTCTCTTTGGAGCTTCAAGGGGCGGACCGCGTCGCCGCCGCCGCCCGGGTCGTCGGATACAGAGTTGAACAGGCCGCCAAGCAGCTGGAGAAGCACGCCCGGACGAGACGCCGCGTCTCCGAAGTCATTGCCGAGTCCGATCACGAGAAAGACCGCGCCGCCGCCCTGCGCATCGCTTGTCTCGTCCTCTTCAACGGCCTCGCCTTCCATGACCGCCTTGCGGATGTCAGCGATAGTGTGCAAGCCATCGAGGAAATGTGGGGGCAGCGTGTTGACGATGCGCGTCGCAGTGCTAATCTGGCTGACGCGGTACTAGCGGTTGAGGATGAGTGGCGAAAGATCCTTGCCGAGCTCCGCTACGCTTGGATTGATATTTGCGAGAACATCGACTACGTGCCCGTCTTCGACCTTGCGCTGAAGGTCCTCTACATCATCGTTACCAGTCCTCCAAAAGTGCAGGAACCCGTTATTACTCCCCTGCTCAGGGCCATGAACGAGACCCGCCACCTCGAAGGACACGACCTGTCGGGACGGCTCTTCCACACCCTCTTGACCGACGCCAAGTTCACCGGGGCCTACTACACCTCCGTGCCTGCCGCAACGATGCTCGCCCGGCTGGTGTTCCACGACTGGCCGCCACATGTCGACTGGAAGGACCACGAGTTCCCCGCCTCCCTCAACGTGGCCGACCTCGCCTGCGGCACGGGGACGCTGCTGATGGCCGTCGCTGCAGAGGCTGAGCGACGGCACAAGAGCGCGGGAGGCAGGCACGCTGCCGAGCTCCACAAGGCCATGGTCGAACAGGCCCTCCACGGCTACGACGTCCAGCTTACGGCTGTCCACTTCGCCGCGACCAGCCTCGCGATGCTCAATCCGAACATCCAGTTCGACCGCATGAACCTCTACGTTATGGCGCTCGGAGCGGAGGGGCCGAACGTGTCGCTCGGCTCGCTCGACTTCATGGGCGGCGATGAGGTCGCCGTGCAGTTCGCCCTGTCCCCCGATTCGATGGGGGTGAGCACACGGCAGATCAGGGAGACCGGAAGAGTGTACGGCGGCGGATCACAAGGCGCTCGACAGGGCGTGACGGCCACGCTGCCGGATATCGACCTCGCCATCATGAATCCGCCGTTCACGCGTTCCGTAGGTGGCAATCTGCTGTTCGGCAGTCTGCCCTCAGCGGAACGGCGAAAGCTGCAGAACGAGCTCTCGCGCCGCCTGAAGTCGCGACAGGCATCGGCAACGGCCGGACTCGGCGCGGCATTCGTCGCGACCGCCGCCCCCAAGCTGCGTCCCGGAGAAGGACGTCTGGCGCTTGTCCTGCCCCTCACCGTATGCACCGGGCCGTCATGGGAGCAGACGCGCGCGCTCATCGAGCGAGACTTCGTCCTCGATATGGTCATCGCGTCCCACGACCCCACGCGCTGGAATTTCTCCGACAGCACCGACCTCTCGGAGGCCCTCCTCATCGCTACCCGACGCCCTCGGAACGGCCCGACGACCGAGCACCGCACCACCTTCGTCAACCTCTGGCTGAACCCCGACGGGATAGTGGACGCTCACCGGATAGCCGAGGTCGCTGCGACCACCACCCCTGCCAACGTCGAGGACACCGGCACGGCCCTGCTTGAGGTCGACGGGCGGCACGTCGGAGAGGTGGTCTCGATCCCCGAATCGAAGCTCGTCGGCAGGAAGTGGTCGGGCGTGCAGTTCGCCCGCGCCGACGTGACCCGCAGCGCTCTAAAGCTGCTCGACGACGGCGAGGTATGGGTCCCCGGGGAAAGAAAAACACCGAGCATCCCCCTGTGTCGGCTCGATGAACTCGGTCAGATAGGCCCCGACAGACGCCGCCTTGTCGATGGATTCGAGAGGACAAGTTCCATAACTGCGTATCCTATGGTTGCGGGACACAATACGGAACAGCGCAAGACCATCATTTGCTCACCAGATAGTTACTTGTCGCCGTTGACACAGCCAAAAGGAGGGCAGCGACCTGGCTATGGTCAACACCTCTGGGGTATGGCGGGAAGGCTTCTCTTCTCCGAGCGGCTAAGGCTCGATACTACCAGGGTCGTCTCGATGTGGTCGGAAACGAGGGTGTTGTCCAACGTGTGGTGGCCTATTCAGACGAATGATGAGTTGGTCGAGAAGTCACTCACCGTCTGGCTCAATTCAAGCCTCGGCCTGCTGACGGTTGTGGCGCGGCGTACCAGCACGGAGGGCGGATGGGTAGCCACGAAAAAAGCCGACCTCGAAGAGCTGCCCGTCCTCGACCCGCGCCAACTCACGCAGTCCCAGCTTCAACAGTTCTCCGACCTCTTCGACGCGCTGTCGGAGGAGGAGTTCGAGCGTCTGCCCGGCATGGCGCACTGCCCGACGCGAAAGCGACTCGACGACGGCATCTCCAAGATACTCGGCCTCCCCGATCTCACAACCCTCCGCGACCTGCTCGCCTCCGAGCCGGTCGTCTCCAACCGCCGTCTGTAGGTAGAGTCGTCAGTTTCCGTCATTCCCGCGAAAGCGGGAATCCATAGGGGGTCTACATCGCCCGTTCAAAAGTCAGCGACAACCTATCACGAAGGGACACCACACAAGTACGTTCGCCCTGAGCCTGTCGAAGGGCCTCTTATCCCCTCTCCCGTCGTGGGAGAGGGCTAGAGCCTGCCCCGTTGCAGAACGGGGGTGAGGGTATGAGGGTAACCCTTCCCCAACTACCAAGAACCCACACACGCATCAACCCACCCGTCATTCCCGCGAAAGAACGTCACCCCGTACTCCGATACGGGGCGGGAATCCAATCCCCTCTCCCGTCATGCCTTCGTAGGGGCGATTCGCGAATCGCCCCTACTTGACAATAACACGAGCAAATGCAACAAAATGCAACACCATGCAACAAATTCACGGCTTTTTGCACCTCTGCAAACGTCGGCTGACACCGTACTCTCATACGTCTTTCAGCCGACCTTGACGCACAACAACATTCCCCCTGAGCTTGTCAAAGGCCCACTTCTGGAAGGCATCCCCACCCGTCATTCCGGCGAAGGCCGGAATCCAGAGGGGCCTACATCACCCGTTCAAAAGTCAGCGACAACCTGCACGAAGGGACACCACACAAACAACGTTCGCCCTGAGCCTGTCGAAGGGCCTCTTATCCCCTCTCCCGTCGTGGAGGCTGTCTCATTGTTTTGTTTGGGGCACGGTAGGCTGAGTGAGAGACACAATCAGATGGCGGATGGTATGAACAAAGTGGCGAAGGTGACGCAGGCAGCGTTGGTCAAGG
>DAOUKG010000069.1:0-2504 GCA_034421575.1 Dehalococcoidia bacterium | reverse complement strand
CCTTGACCAACGCTGCCTGCGTCACCTTCGCCACTTTGTTCATACCATCCGCCATCTGATTGTGTCTCTCACTCAGCCTACCGTGCCCCAAACAAAACAATGAGACAGCCTCCCACGATGGGAGAGGGGATGAGAGGGCCTTCGACAGGCTCAGGCCGAACGTACTTCCTCGTGGCCACACGGGGCAGTTACTGACACTTCTGCACGGCCCCGGAGCGGGGCGTAACGCTGTTCAGGGCGAACGGGGTGTCCCCTTTTGGATACCCTTCGGCAAGCTCCGAGTCTGCCCGGTACCTGATCCGGGGGAAACGGTCTCTCTTCAGGCACCCTTCAGTTTCTCGATGGCCCGTCGCAGGTCTCGGAGCACCCGCTCCTTGCCCAGGATTTCCAGCGACTCGAACAGAGGCGGCGAGACTTTCAGGCCGCTCGTGGCGACACGCAGCGTCCCCAGGAGCTGGCCCACCTTGATTTCGAGCTCGTCGGCGAGCGCTCTCAGTCTTGCCTCGAGCGTCGCGGCGTCGAAGGGTTCGACCGACTCGATGGCATCCGAGGCCGCCTCCAGTGCCCGGAGAGTACCGTCGGCGTCCATTTTGCGTTGGATGAGCTCACCGGGCTCATAATCGAACTCCTCGTTGAAGAAGAACGGTATGCGCTCTGCCGCGTCGGCCAGCGTTTTCAGCCTTTCCTTAATGAGAGGCACGATCTGAATCAGGATGTCCCTATCCGGGTCCGGTGGAAGCTCGGCGGCGGGATATCTGCGCCAGTAGTCCAGGAGCGCGTCGGCTAGCTGCTCTTCTCCCGCGTCGCGGATGTAGTGACCGTTCATCCAGTCGAGCTTTTCGAGGTTGAAGACCGCGCCCGACTTGGAGACGCGCTCAAGCGAGAAGGACTCGATCAACTCTTCACTGGTGAATAGCTCGGTCTTGTCATCGTACGACCAGCCGAGCAGTGCGAGGAAGTTGACCAGCGCGTGGGGCAGGTACCCCATCTGCCGGTACTCGTTCACCGATGCTGCCCCGTGTCGCTTGCTGAGCTTGCCGCCGCCGCTCGCGAGGATATCCGGCACGTGGACGAATTCGGGGGCTTGCCAGCCGAAAGCGTCGTACAGCAGGACGTGACGGGGCGCGCTGGAGAGCCACCCCTCCCCACGGATGACGTGAGAGATTCGCATGAGCTGATCGTCCACGACGCTCGCGAGGTGATAGGTCGGGAATCCGTCAGACTTCAGAATGACGAAGTCGTCGATGAGCGAGTTGTCGAACTCCACTTGGCCGCGAATCACGTCCGATACGACTGTCGTCCCCTCGGCGGGCATGGCGAATTTCACGGCTGAACCGCGCTCGTCCTCGAAGCGGTAGGCGTGCCCCGACTCGATCAGCCGGTCGGCCGCCGATTGGTAGTGATCGAGCCGCTCCGACTGGAAGTAGGGACCGAACTCACCGCCGACATCGGGGCCTTCGTCCCAGTCGAGACCCAGCCACCTGAGGCCCTCCATGATTGCCTCAACCGATCCCTCCACCTCACGGGCCTGGTCGGTGTCCTCGATCCGCAGGATGAACTTGCCGTGATGCCTGCGGGCGAAGAGCCACGTGAACAGGGCGGTGCGGATATTCCCCACGTGCGGGTCGCCGGTGGGACTGGGAGCAAAGCGGGTTCGAACTTCGGGCATGGCCCGTTCCTCCAGAAGAAACTATCTACGGTGTGCCGAAAATCCTTCGGCTCACCAGAGAGAGAGTGACACGCCATCCAAGAAGCAGGACGGCCTGAACGCCGATGGCGACCAGGGCAAAAGTCAGCTGGAATGTCCGGTCGGTGAGCCACACGCGCAGCACCACGGCGATGACGCCGCACAGGAGCCAGATGAGCGGGATGCGCCAAGCGGACATCCTCACGCTCGTCAGGGTCGAAGCTCGAAATGCCCCGAGCCACGGCGACAGCGCGAACCAGACGACGGCGAACGGCAATGCCGTTCGCCAGAACGCGGCTTCCTGGACGATTCCGTGCTCCACCCTGCCGGCAAAGACGAACAAAGCAAAGACGGCCAGGTCGCCCAATGCGGCGATTAGAATGAGCGGCATGAGCATCCTCGATGTTGCGGCCTCGTCCGTGATCGTTGGATATTGTCCTTCACCTTGGGCATGAAAGGGAAGAAATACTGCACATGCCGCAATGGGTAACTGTTCGGACTTCGTGAGACCGCTCGACACACAGCCCACCCGTCATTCCCGCGTAGGCGGGAATCTAATCCCCTCTCCCGTTCGCGGGAGAGGGCTAGAGCCTGCCCCGTTGCAGAACGGGGGTGAGGGCGTTCGACATACAGAGCCACCGTCATACCGGCGAAGGAACGTCACCCCGTACCACGATACGGGGCCGGTATCCCGAGGTGTTGGGTCTAGTACTTAGTTTCATAATTGAGAGTAACGTATTTTAAGGCTTCCGGGCCCAACAACGCACTTGGTCCACTCGAATGGGACTGGACTCTCATTGCGCGCATCGGTGAAGCG
>DAOUKG010000068.1:0-16072 GCA_034421575.1 Dehalococcoidia bacterium | reverse complement strand
TGCTCCGGATCCTCGTTCTCCTCGATCTTCCGGCTCGTCCTGTCCGACTGGTCTCCCGGCGAGTTCAAGTCCTGGTCCACGAACCTTGGAGCCGCATTTGCGAGCCTGCTGCTCTGTACGGGAGCTTCCATTACTCCCACTGCCTCGTCGTCTTGATCGGTCGGATTCTCTCTATTGTCTGTGTAGATCACCCTCGCCCGCAGGCACCTGCCCACGTCAGCCGGCTTCGGGGTGTAGGTCGCCTTTGAGGCCTGATCTATCGCGTCCCAGCCGCCCACGACAGCTATGCCGGGCATGTCCGGGTCTTCCCGGCACTCGGCCGATGGGTTGCCGTCCTCATCCACCGTGATCTCGGCCGATCGCTCCCATACCCACCTGCTGATCCTCATCCCGCCGTCGGGGTCGCTGGGCGTGGCATGTACCTCGATGCCGACCTGAGGCTGCCTCTGGGACAGGAACACCTCTCCTGGGTCTTCCGTATCCACCACCTCGATGGTGACGTCCAGAGAGGCCGACCGACCGCCGGAACGGGCCGTAATGGTTATCGAGTACGAACCCTGCTCTTCGAAGTCAGGCTCGTGGTCAGCCTTGAATTTCAGGATGCGACCGACGAACTCAAGGACCTCGCGGTCGTCGCCCGTCACCGAGTATCTAACGTTGGTGACGGCGCTATCCTGGTCAGTGACGGCGAATGTGGTTGCAGTCACCGGGCTGTCGTCGTCCCCAAACGTAATGACGGGCGGGTCCTCGTTCTCCACTACCTTCAGTAAGGTTGGCACATTCTCAGCGAAGTCGGGCGGCTCGTTCACCTCGGTGACCCTGACAATGAGGTTCACCGTGGCCGAGGCGGTCGACGGGTCGCTTACCTTCAACCGCAGGACATACTCGCTGTTGTCGGCCTCGCCGGCATCCTCGTTATCGGGCAGCGCGGGGTCGCCGGACAGGGTTGTCGCCTCGTCTTCCCGCTCCCCGTCGTCCGCCCCCAGCACCTTGCCGACCCTTATCTGGCCGGAGAGGCTGTCAACGGTAAAACGCGCGTTACCGCCGTCATCTTCCAGGTCAGGGGTGTCCAACAACTCGTAGTACAGAATGTCAGCGTCTGCATCCGTCGCCGACACCCGCCGCCCTATGGGCCTGCCCACAGCCGTGTTCTCGCGGACGCTCAGGGTTACTATGGTGACCTCATCTCCACGTCGGTCCACGAAGCCGGGCGCAGCGTTGGACAGGGTCCTCGCCTCAACACGCCTGGCGCTCACCCCCGAGGCGGTCTTGCCGGGGCCGAACTTGTCGGAGTAGGTGACAGTAGCACGCAGATACATGCCCTCGTCCGCCTGCGCCGGGTTCCTCTGCGGCGATGTCGCTCCCTCTATGTCAGTCCACGCCGTCCGGTCTTCCGACCTCGACCACTGCCACCTCTGGACAGTCACCCCCTCATCCTCGTCCGACAGGCTGGCTCCAAGGGGACGGTCTACCTGCGGCTGCGGCCTGTCGATACTCGCCGTTCCGGCCTCGTCCACATCCGTGACCCTCACGGCCACGTGGTGCGTGCCCCCGGAAGCCTCGACGGTCACCCTGTACACGTTCCCTGCTGCCGCAGACTGCGGGTCTTCGTAGTTGGGGGGCTTCCTGAAAGCCAGTACGCCTCCATTGATGGTGAACAGATCGTCGTCGGGACCGCTCAGGGACCAGACGATGGCGTCTCCGTCTTGGTCATAAGCTAAGAAGGCGCCGACCGGGCCCGTTCCGTTCTCGGCGAAGTCTATCGAGGAGTCGGCTGCTTGCGCATGTGCCGGATGGCCAAAGGGATCACCAATGACCAAGATCACGAGCAGCATGACGACCAGTGGGATCGCTGCCAGCCGGGAGTCCCCATAGGGCAGATCCCCCAGGCTCCAATGAGAAGGAAGGCGGGTTGGTGGTCTCATAAACGGATGGTTCCGGGCCTGCGAACTCCTGCCAGGACAGTCTTGACTCCTTTGCACTGCCGACACAAGAGTAGTCAGGGTGAGGACATAGGTAGCATTTTCGCGGATGCCTTGTCGACCCGTCTCCAGGAATCGGATTCTTCGTGGAGGCTATGTCTGTCTTGAAACCCAGTGTCCCACTGCTATGTGACAGACATTTTAGATTCTTCGACTCCGCTGCGCTCAGAATGACTAAGAATGTCTGAAAATGTCCGGTCAAACAAGACCCACTCCCTTGGCACGGTGATCTCTACGTTGTCCCCTCCTCTGGTACCCTATGGGCCACCACGCCAATGGGAGGCGACGACACCATGAAACGAAAGCGGACGATCTACTTCAACGATGCGCGACACTACTACCTGTTCGTGTTCGAGCCGCCGATGGCGCTGGAGGACGCATGGATACCCGTCGACGAGTGCGCGGGGACTTCGGTGGACACCTTCATCTACGGCGTCGCTCGCGGCGACGGACTCTTCTACCCTTCCAAGGTTGGCCTGCGCTTCCGCGACGATACGCGAACGTTCGAGTCAGCCCCCTCCTACCGCGTGTGGAACAACATGCAGAGCCTCATCGACCGCGGCCTAGACCCCCTTACCGTGCTCATTGACAGGGCGCACGAGAAGGGCATGGACTTCTTCGCCAGCCTCCGCATCGCCCCACAGGGAGCGTCCGACCCTGCCGTCAGCACCTCCGAGGGCGGACCGGGATTCCTCGACGACGAGTTGAGGGAGCACAACTTCCTGCTGCTCAAGGAACTGGCCTACGACTACCCGACTGAGGGCATCGAGCTCGACCTCGCGGCCCCTCCAGGCGGCAGCCCGTTCCTGTTCCAACCCGAGGACGCCGCTGAAGGGATGCCCATCCTCACCGACTGGGTGCGCCGCGTGGCAGAGATGGCCCGCAACAGGCTGGGAGGCCGTGCCGAGGTTGGAGCGCGCGTCTACCCGACCGAGGAGATCAACAAGAGGGTAGGCTACGACGTGCGCACGTGGATCGAGGAAGGGCTCGTCGACTACGTCACGCCGATGCTCTACGCCCACAACGTCGTCGACTCCAACATGCCGTTTCGCTGGCTGGTCGAAGCCACTGAGGGGACCGGCACGTCCGTCTACCCGATGATCGGGCACTACTACGCCCGCGAGTCGCGACGGTACCACACCCGCGAGTGGGCCACGCCGGAGATGATGCGGGCCGCAATGGCCAACTACTGGGACATGGGCGTCGACGGCATGTACGCCCACTTCCTCAAATGGCCGATAACCGACGCCGGTCGCACTATCCTCACGGAAATGGGCGACCCCGGCCTCGTGAAGGACAAGACCAAGCACTACCTCGCCAACCGGCGGATCGAGATAACAGAGAAGGTCGGCTACGACCTGCCCCTGCCGATCGAGATTGCCCACGACGACACCGGCACGTCCCACGACATCACCCTCAACATCTCCGACGACATCGAGAGCGACAGCGACCGCATCCGCGAGGTGCGCCTCAAGATACTCATCGCCGACCTCCTCGCCGACGACCAACTGACGATCACCCTCAACGGGCAGTCGCTGGAAACCGAGCTGTGCCGCCGCGACTACGGCAGCTTCATCGACGCCTACTGGGGCCAGTGGCTGGAGTTCGTCCTCGAAGGCGTCAGGCCGCGCAAGGGCGCGAACGTTATATCCATCACGCTTGATGAGAGAGCGAAAGGAGCCGTCGGCACCCTCGTCATCGAGGACGTCGAACTCATCGTCGAGCGCCACCCCTTCCCATCGCGCTTCTGACCACCGTGAAGAGCAACCCCCTCTCCCGTTGTCGGAGATGTCCTACCATCCGTTCGGCCTGAGGAGCGTTTTGCCCCACACGGCCTTCGACAAGCTCAAGCCGAACGGGGCTGTGCAGGGGCGCGTGCAACCACGAGAAAGAACGTTCGGCCTGAGCCTGTCGAAGGGCGGTTCGCGGCCTTTGCAAAGGTCCCTCTTCCTAACTCTGTGATCTCTGCGCCCTCTGCGGTGAATCCCTTTCCCCCACTTGACAGCCCGCCGTTAACAGCCCTATCATCCCCACAACAAAGACATAGAGCCACAGCCCGTCCAGGTGCCCACACAGGGAGAATAGGGAAGGCGGTGAGAGTCCGCCGCGGTAGCGCCACTGTAAGCGGGATTTGGAGCCGAAGCCCACTGTCGATACGTCGATGGGAAGGGTCGCGGCAACAGAATCCACCCGCAAGCCAGGAGACCTGCCTGAACGGGAGGTGACCACTCTCCGCATTAGAGAGGGTCCCTCGGTCGTCGGGTACCTAGCCCGGGCAGAGCGAAATGATGACCTCACGCGGAGAGACGCGGAGGTCATTTTTGTTGAGGACGGCAGGCATCACCGCTCTGCGCGGCTATCGACAGTCGGGCGTATCCACCCGGTTGGCGATCGGGTGCTCCGCGCTAATCCTGTTGATCCTGGCGACCGCTCTCATCTCCCTGAGCCTCGGGCCGGTCAACATACCGGCCACTCACGTCGCCTCGATTGTCCTGTCGCTCTTCGGCCTCGATCTTGCGGACTTCAGTCGCACCGAGCAGCTTGTCATCGAGCAGATCAGACTGCCGAGGATCGTGGTCGGCGCATCGGTGGGGATGGCCTTGGGCGTCGCGGGGGCAACCATGCAGGGTCTCTTCCGCAACCCTATGGCCGATCCCGGCATCATCGGCGTCTCAGCCGGCGGCGCGCTGGGCGCGGTCGTGGCAATCGCCACCGGAATGGCCGGCCTGTTCCTCCTTGCCCTGCCTGCCTTCGCATTCGTGGGTGCAATCGCGGCCTCGTTCCTCGTCTACGGCATAGCGGCGGTGGGAGGACGCTTCTCCATGGCAACGCTCCTTCTCGCCGGAGTCGCGGTCAACGCCTTCCTCGGCGCAATCGTATCAGCGATCATCATCATCCTGCCCGACAATGAAGCCCTGCGGGAAATACTCTTCTGGCTCGCCGGAGGTCTCGACTCTCGCTCGTGGGAGCACGTCCGAATCTCCACCCCGCTCATACTCGGCGGTACGGTCCTCATAATCCTGATGGCGCGAGACCTGAATCTGCTCATGCTCGGAGACGACGAGGCGCGTTCGATGGGCGTCCGCGTCGGCTTCGCCCGTCCGGTCCTCCTCGCGGCGGCAGCCCTCGCGACCGGCGCCGCTGTGGCGGTCAGCGGGACAATCGCCTTCGTCGGACTCGTGACGCCCCACATCCTGCGACTCGTGCTCGGCCCCGACCATCGCGTCCTGATCCCGCTGAGCGCCGCGGGCGGGGCAGTATTCGTGATCGTGGCCGACACGGTGGCCAGGACAATCGTCCAACCGGCGGAGTTTCGAGTCGGCGTCCTCACGGCATTCGTCGGAGCGCCCTTCTTCATCTTCCTGCTCATCAAGAACAAGCGTCAGACCTACTCACTCTAAAGCGCGTCCATTGAAAGGAGTCACCTAGTTGAATCGGCAATTTCAATCCTTAGCAGTCCCCGTTGTCATCCTCCTTGCTCTAGCGTTGATGGCATGTTCCTCGGATACCCCGGAACCAACCCCGGCGCCTACACAGGTCCCGACGGCTGTGCCGACCATCGCACCAACGCCCGTGCCTACCCCGGTTCCAGAGCCAACACCTGAACCTACGCCAACTCCCGTGCCTGTAAGCAGCTTCTTCGAAGGCGTACGCGGAATCGTCGACCACACCAACGACGGCTGGCCCCGTGAAGTCGAGGGACTGAATGGACTCGTCAGCATTCCCGCAAAGCCTCAGCGCATCATCACTGCCTCAATCGGACACGATGAAATCACCTTGGCCTTAGTCCCCAGCGATCGGCTCGTGGGAGTGGGGAACGTCTCGAAGAACTCGACCTATTCCAACGTCGCCTCTCACGTGCAGGACATTGCCGATGTCTCGCGGGACCCCGAGACGATCATCGCGCAAGCGCCCGACGTTATCGTCACGAGCCCCTTCTTCCCCGCGGAGGCTATCGAGGCCTTGTCCAAGATCGGCATCGCCGTTGTCCAGACTGAGTTGAAACATGACCCCGAGGCGCGGATTAACAGCATCCTGCTCATGGGTTACATTTTCGGCGAGGAGGAGCGGGCCGTCGAGTTCGCGGCAGAGGTGAGCGACCGATACGAAGCCCTTGTCGAGGTAACTGGCAAAGCGGAGCCTAAGCCTAATGTACTTGCCCTGACCCAGTACTCGGACAAGCTGTGGGTCGCGGGCGGCAATTCCACCGAGGGCGGGGTAATCACTGCCGCTGGCGGGATCAACGCCGCCGAGGAAGCCGGTATCGAAGGCAACCAGACCACCAGCCTCGAGGGCGTGATCGCGATGAACCCCGAGGTCATCATCATCGCGCAGCCTCGCGAATTCGGCGCGGACGAGTTCAGACAAGAGCTGGTCTCAAACGAGGCGCTCGCCGAGATCCCCGCGATCAAGAATGACCAGGTCCACATCGTCGAGGGTAAGCACTTCACCACCCTCTCCTACTGGAACATCCGTGGGGCCGAGGACCTCGCACGGATACTCTGGCCGGAGGACTTCCCAGAGCCGGCAAGCGCCCCATTCAGTCTGGCCGAGTAGCACAAAATGAACGGAAGTAGACCACAAGCGATCAGCACGCAGGACCTCTCGTACGAGATCGAGGGAAATCTGCTGTTGGACGGCGTGACCATGCACGCCGACCGTGGTCAGCTTGTGGGGCTGATCGGACCGAATGGGGCCGGGAAGTCGACGCTGCTGAGGACCATCTCGGGTATATTGCGGAATCGTGACGGCTCCGTGCAGTTGGATGGCACGGACATCAGGGATCTATCGACGAGGGAGGTGGCAACGGCCCTCGCGCTCGTCCCGCAGATCGCCCCATACACCTATGGATTCACGTCGATTGAGCTGGTGCTCATGGGCAGGTATCCGCACCTGGGTCGATTCCAGATCGAGGGAAGGGAAGATGACCGAATCGCCAGGGAGGCGATGAGGCTGACCGAGATCGAGGAGTTTGCCGATAGGACGCTGGACACGCTTTCCGGTGGAGAACGACAGCGGGTATTCGTCGCCCGCGCCCTCGCTCAACAACCCAGCATCCTGCTGATGGATGAGCCAACAGCAAACTTGGACGTCCTGCACCAGCTCAAGGTGCTCGACCTCGTTCGGCAACTCGTGGATGATGGGCTTACCGCCGTCGCAGCCATTCACGACCTCAACATGGCCGCGCGCTACTCCGACCGCCTGGTCCTGTTGAGCGGCGGACGGGTCCTCGCAGAAGGACCGCCCGACGAGGTCTTGACCCCAGAGACCATAGAGACCGCTTTCGGCGTGAAGTCGTCGGTCTATCAAGATCCGGCAACGGGGTCCCTGGCAGTGAGCCTCATCGGTCCCGCGGACGAGCGACCTCGGAACGGAAGGGTGGCGGGTTCCAACATCGCGTCGGAGAGGACGACCGCCACCGACGGAAACGGGGCACACATTCATCGCGGAGGAGATTCTTGAGCGAACGCGAGACTGAAGAACGCCCGGAATCACTGCCCAAGCGTCGCCGCGTCAGGCACGGCCTCGTCATCGTCAACACAGGAGAGGGCAAGGGCAAGACCACTGCCGCGCTCGGAGTGATCTTTCGCGCGTGGGGCCGTGACTTCAAGATAAGGATGTTCCAGTTCATCAAGCACACGGGAGCGCGATTCGGGGAGCATCGGGCGGCCAAGAAGCTGGACATTCCAATCGAGTCCATGGGCGACGGCTTCACATGGCTCTCGAAGGATATGGACCGGACGGCCACCCTCGCAGTAGAACAGTGGGGCCATTGCAAGGAGGCTATCCTCAGTGGTGAAGAGGACATCATCGTCCTCGATGAGTTCACCTACGCCATGCACTACGGCTGGGTGCCTGTTGAAGACGTCGTCGAGACCCTGAAGAGCAGACGTGACACTATGCACGTGATCATCACCGGTCGATATGCCCCGCAGGAACTCATCGATTGCGCCGACCTCGTTACCGAGATGAAGATGATCAAGCACCCCTACGAAGAAAAAGGCATCAAGGCCCAGCAGGGCATAGAGTTCTAACGATGACTCTCGAAGATGTGGTGGGCCGCATCGAACCGGCCAACCGCCACGCCGTGAGAGCAGCCAAGCTCAGACAAGACCGCCTCACCAAGCCTCCCGGCAACCTTGGCCGACTTGAAGCGCTCTCCATTCAGCTCGCAGGAATATTCGAGACGGAACGTCCCAAACCACGGGACAAAGCGATTATCGTTGCCGCCGCCGATCATGGCGTAGTCGCGCACGGCGTAACGTCCTACCCGCAGGAGGTCACGGCACAGATGGTGCTGAATTTCCTGGCCGGAGGCGCTGCGATCAGCGTCCTGGCGAGAAACGCGGGTGTTGAACTTGTCATTGTCGATGCAGGTGTCGCCAATCCCCTGCCCGACCACCCCGACCTGCATGTTCTGGGAATCGGCAGGGGTACGGCGGACATGACGCTCGGCCCGGCAATGACACGGGAACAGGCCGAGGTGTGTGTCTATGCGGGGATACTTCTCGCTCAACAGGCAGCGGAGAATGGGGCTGATCTCATAGGCACGGGCGACATGGGAATCGGCAATACCACGGCATCAAGCGCCATAGTCGCGGCCCTGACCGACAGGCCCCCTAGTGAGACGACAGGGCGGAGAACCGGGAGAAACGACACGGAGCTAGCGCACAAGACGGCGGTCGTTCAACGTGCATTGGAGGTGAACCGTCCCGACCCCAACGATGGGCTGGACGTTCTGGCAAAGGTTGGTGGGTTCGAGATCGGAGTGCTGACGGGCGTGGTTCTGGGAGCCGCGCTGGAACGTCGCACAGTGGTGCTCGACGGCTTCATTTCCGGCGCTGCGACCCTCATAGCCCACAGCCTGTGTCCTAATGTCAATGACTACCTCGTCGCCTCCCACCTATCGGCTGAGAAGGGACATCATGCCGTCCTTTCGCACCTAGGATTACGCCCTCTCCTGGACCTTGAAATGAGACTGGGTGAAGGTACCGGCGCCGTGCTTGCCATGAGTCTCGTCGAAGCCGCCGCGGCCTACCTTAGCGAAATGGCGACGTTCGAGGAAGCGGGCGTCTCCGACAAAGAACCGGACGACGCGCACGGGCAGGGCAAATGACACACCTGCGCCTGGCTATGAGCTTCCTGACGGTGCTCCCGATTGCGCCACGCGACGTTGCATATATGGGGCCTGCGCGAGCCTACTTCCCTCTAGTGGGCCTGATGCTGGGTTGTTGTCTGGCGGGGCTGGACTTCGCGGCGAGGCAGGCGCTACCCGGTCCCGTCGTCGGCGCACTGCTCGTCGCGGCGCTGCTGGTACTGACGCGGGCGATTCATACTGAGGGGTTTCTCGACTCCTGCGACGGGCTGTTCGGCGGGTTCTCTCCGGCGAAACGGCTGGAAATCCTCCACGACACTCATGTTGGGGCGTTCGCCGTAATTGGCGGCGCAGCCCTGATTCTCCTGAAGTGGACACTTCTGACGGGCATTCCCAGTGAGATACGCATGGGCCTGCTGATCGTGTTCCCCTGCCTGTCACGTTTCGGGATGCTGTCTACGATGGCCGCCTTCAGGTATGTCAGGGAAGAGGGTATGGGCAGTTCGTTCCGGCAGGGCACAAACCGATGGCAGGTAGCGTTCGGGCTCGCTACGGCGGCGCTGGCGGCAGGACTGCTGCTGGGAGTCTCCGGTGCGGCGCTGCTTGGAGCCGCTTTAGCAGTATCCCTGGGACTGGGCAGGTGGATTGTCGGGATGCTGGGCGGAATGACCGGAGACACGTACGGAGCCGTCAACGAGGTGGCGGAAGTTTCCGTTTTGGTGATCGGCATCGCCCTTTTCGGTCTGATCCCGGAGCTTTACAGGACGCCGCTGTGGTAGGAGACATTGAACTAAAAGGATTCTCGGCGATTTGAGGGAACTGCTTATGGGAAAGAGGCTAACGTTGGTCCTGGGGGGCGTTCCCGCCGGAAAGAGCACTTATGCCCAGCGGCTGGCGGCGAGCGGCAACCGTGTACTCTTCGTGGCCACGGCGGAAGCCGGAGACGAAGACATGGAAGGCCGCATCAAGGCCCACCGCGAAGACCGTCCGCCTCACTGGGACACGTTGGAGGAGCCGCTCGATATCGTGTCCGCGCTGACGCCGCTCCTCCCCCGCTATGACACCATTCTTCTCGACTGCCTGACACTCTGGGTGAGCAACCTCATGTTGGCCGACTCGGCTCCTGAGTCCAAGCGCTACGACATCCCAGCGGCAACCCGTGGCCTGCTCGAACTGTACCGACGCGGAGAAGCGTCCTGGGTCATCGTCAGCAACGAGGTGGGACTGGGTGTCGTGCCCCCAACCAAGTTGGGACGCAAATATGCCGACGAGCTTGGTCGCGTGAATCAACTGGTCGCCACCGAGGCGGACGATGTTTATTTCATGGCGGCGGGACTGCCACTTACGCTCAAGACTTCAGCCCTGTGACGTGATAGGCCAAGCTCATATCGAGGTGCTCGCGTACCAGCGCTGCCAGCTTGTCGTACTCGGCGCTGGGTTCGATGTCGTCAGAGGCAGGTGGAAGGATCATTCCCTTGCGACTGGCCGCGAATTCAAGAATCGAGCGACGCACCGCCCGGTTGTGAAACAGCCCGTGCAGGTATGTACCGAGAGTGAGTCCGTCGGAATCCAGCGTTCCGTCCGGCATGTTCACACTCTGCCCTGACCTCGTCTCCATGACAAACGGTTGGGACATTTCGTCATCCGAGATGGTTACTCCCATGTGAATCTCATAGGCGACAACCGGTTCAGCCGAGCAGCCGTTCAAGATGCCCCGGCTCGCTGCCACTCGTCCCGTAACTTGGTGTGTGGACTTGTCGCGCTGAAAAGTCGTGACCGTTGGCAAGAGCCCCAAGCCGTGCGTCTCGGTCTCTGATGATTCGACGCCGTCCTGGTCCAGGAGCTTCGTTCCAAGCATCTGGTAGCCCGCGCAGATGCCGATGACCGGCGTTCCTGCCCGGCGAACTGTCACGATTCGCTCGGCAAGACCAAGCGCCCTCAACCATTCAAGGTCCTCCGCCGTGGTCTTGCTTCCGGGAATAACGACAAGGTCGGGACTGCCAAAATCTTCGGCACGTCCCACATATCGGACACGGACGCCCGACTCATGCCGCAAGGGGTCGAAATCGTCGAAGTTCGCGATGTGCGGCAGCCGCATGACCGCTATGTCCACGATGGTATCGTCGTCGCTCTTGAGTTCCGGCGCCAGTCCCAGCGAGTCCTCCTCCGGAATGTGGATGTCCGAGAAATGAGGAATGACCCCCGCGACCGGCACGCCGGTACGTTCTTTGAGGAATCCGAGTCCCGGGGTAAGCAGCGAGGGATCGCCTCGAAACTTGTTGATTACGTGACCCTTCACCAAGGCCCTCTCCTCCGGTTCGAGGAGCACCATCGTTCCCACAAGCTGGGCGAAGACGCCCCCGCGGTCGATGTCGCCCACGAGCAGCACCGGCGCGTTGGCATAGAGGGCCACACGCATATTGACGATGTCCTGCTTCTTGAGATTCACCTCCGCCGGACTGCCGGCGCCTTCCATCACCACCACGTCGTATTCGGTACGCAGGCGGTCCAGCGCCGACGTAACGGTATCCCACATGGTCGATTTCAGCTGGTAGTATTCGCGTGCCGATGCGACGACTCGCGGTCGTCCCATCACCACAACCTGGGATCGACTCTCTCCCTCCGGCTTGAGCAGGATAGGGTTCATCTCCACTTTTGGTGCCGTCATAGCCGCGGCCGCCTGCACCGCCTGAGAGCGGCCAATCTCCCCACCATCCGGCGTGACATACGAGTTCAGCGACATGTTCTGGGCCTTGAACGGGGCCACCTGGAACCCGTCCTGAGCGAATATGCGACACAGAGCAGTGGCAAGAACTGACTTCCCCGCATGGGAGGATGTTCCCTGCACCATGATGACCCTGGCGGGGCTAGATCTACTCATTGGCCATTACATCCTGCCTCGCATCACGAAAATACACCGTGCCCTGCAGCCAACAGGAGAACCAGGCCATTTATGGCAAAAGCGTCCCACCAAGAGGAGAACATGATCAGGGAATTGTTGGCGCGATGCGAAGGTAGCTCACGGCTGTGGTTACTCTACTATGCGCCCGCTAGTCCGACAACTTGACCAACGGCTTGTCCGTATCTTTCAAAGGCACGGTACCTCCTCTCCAACGTCCTTCAATTTCAACTCTCGCGAATGCCGTCTGCCGGTTGCTTTTCGCGATAGACTCACATATTGCGGGTATGCTATTCTCCCATGGCCTACGACTCATAAGGAGCGCTGAATTGGAACGACCTATTTTCAAGCCCATTGGCACCCCCACGGAAGAGCTCGATACCCCCTCACTCATCGTCGACGTGGACGCACTCGACCACAACATTTCGACCGTTGCCTCGTACTTCGCCGGTAGGACCGCCAAGCTGCGGCCCCACATCGAGGCCCACAGGACCCCGGCCATCGCCCACAAGCAGATGGCGGCCGGAGGTCACGTGGGCGGCATCGCCGTGTCGACCCTGGGGCAGGCGGAGACCTTCGTTCCCAATGGGTTCAGCGACGTATTCGTTTCCAACCTCGTGGTCACGCCCCAGAAGATCACAAGCCTCTGCGCACTTGCTCAGCAGGCCAAAATCGGCGTCGCCGTCGACAGTGCCGCCAACGTATCCAACCTCTCGGATGCCGCTGTCGCCAGCGGCGTCACCCTCGACGTGGTGGTGTATGTAAACACCCGGCTCGGACTCTACGGCGTGGAACCCGGACAGCCCGCCGTCGATCTCGCGAAAGTCGTGGTCGACTCTCCCGGTCTCGACTTCGCCGGAATAATGACCCACGAGGGGAGCATTCTCACCGACGACGCAGATGAAACCGCGTCCGAAACTTGCACCGCCCTTCAGCCGCTCCTTGACACTCGTCAGGCAATCGAACAGGCAGGCATCGACGTCCGAGTCGTAAGCGCGGGAGGGAGTTCCAACTACGAAGCCGTGGGAGCCATCGACGGAATTACGGAAGTTCAGGCGGGTAGCTATGCCCTGCTCGACGCCCGGCACGCACCGCACCTTCCTCAACTCAAGACGGCAGGTCGCGTTATGACCACGGTGACAAGCAGACCCGAACCCGGCTACATGATTACCGACGGCGGGCAGAAGGCGATAGGAGCCGACACCGGCTTCCCCTCAGTCGACAACCTGCCGAGTCCCACCGTCAAGGGACTGAGCGCCGAGCACGGCAGCATCTTCTTCGACTCCACCGACGGCGTCGACCCACAGCTTGGCGAGAGAATATGGTGCACCCCCTGGGACGCCGCCACCTGCGCCAACCTCCACGACTACATATTCGCCGTCCGAAACGATGCGCTGGAGGCAGTGTGGGAAGTCTCGGCGAGGGGACGCTATCGATAGGGTGATCGGCAGCCACTAACGCTTAGCCCAGAGAACAAATGGGCCGGGACATGACAGGCGCGTCCCGGTCGGAGGACCAAGATGGACAGCACGATCTGCGAACGCGGCACTCCCGTCGATGAGCTGGAGACTCCATGCTTCATCGTCGAGCTGGACGCGCTTGAAAGCAACTACCGAGTGGTCTCGGACACCTACCGCGACACCGTCTGCAAGATGCGCCAGCACACCAAGAACATCAAGAGCCCGTTCCTCGCCAAGATGCAGATGGAGATTGGCGGCTCAAACGGTGGCGTATGCACCGCCAAGGTGGCTGAGGCGGAGATCATGGTTGAGGGCGGCATCACCGATATCCTCATCCCCAATCAGGTCGTCACCCACGACAAGCTCGACCGCGTGTGTGCCCTGGCGCGACACGGTGACATCAAGCTTTGCGTGGACAGCGTCGAGAACGTCCGGACCATCTCCGACGTGGCCACCAGGAATGGCGTGGAAATTGGCATCCTCATTGAGGTGGACACTTCCATGGGACGAGCGGGAGTCCGCAGCCCTGAGGGAGGCGTCGCGATTGCAGAGGCGGCCCGCGATCTCCCGGGTGTCGCCTTCCGAGGTGTCATGAGCCACCAAAACGTCGGTGAGGCATTCAGCAAAGAGGACCGCTATCTCCGCGGTCAGGAGACCATCGACATCTGCCTTGAAGTGAAGGACGCGGTGGAAGCCGCCGGGATTCCCGTGGAGATCGTCTCCAGCGGGGAGACGTTCTGCTACGACGTTGCCGCCCAGATTCCCGGCGTCACCGAGGTCGAGGGCGGTTCGTACGCTCTCATGTCCACCGGGTACGGCTACATGACCGAGTTTCAAATAGCGGGGAAGGTCCTCGGCACCGTCCTGAGCACCCCCCGGCCCGGTGTCGTCATCGGGGACGTGGGAATGCGCTCCATTGCGGCTCCCGCCGGCGTGCTTCCCACCGTGGACGGTCTGGACGGCGTCGAGGTTGAGTCGATCCACGACGACCACATTGTCCTCAGGACCAACGGTGATTCACCTCTTCGCGTTGGTGATAAGTTCAAGCTCCTGCCCGCCCATCAAGATATGCTCGTCAACCGCTGGGACCAGTACGTGGCCGTCCGCGACGGAGCGGTCGAGGACGTATGGGACATCCCAGGTCGCGGCTGCTATCACTAGAGAGAATCTCTTGCACGGCCCCAGTTGGACACTGCCGCGGATGATTCTCCCGCCGCGCGGCTCGTACGCTGCGACGCTGATCATCATGTTGACCGCGTTGGCTCTCTTCCTCGCGGCCTGCGGCACCGGTGAAGACCCCACGTTGCTCCCGGAAGAGACCGGCCCGCCCCCGAAGCTCGAAGATCTGCGGGTTCGGGCGGCGGAAGCCACCCTGGCCATAAATGAGAATCGGTGGCTCGATCTCTACGAGTTCAAGAGTCCTCGCTCCGTCAGGCCTCGCATTCCCTACGGCCTGCCTGCCGTCCAGCTCTGTACGCAGGAGCAGTTCGTTTTCACGATGGGCGAGAAGATCGCAAGGATCAGGTCATTGGCCGGACTCTATCGCGATGAGCAACTCACGTGGGAGATCGTGGATGTGATTGCCTCGGAGGACAATGACCGCGTCGGCATAGTCCGGATGGACATCTACCACGATGGAGACCTTGTCACCGACCAGTTCCACGACTACCTCGGCGAGGTCGAGGAGGGCGCGAGGTGGGTATTTATCGAGGAAGAGTGGTGGATGGAGCCGGTCGACTGGGACGAGGGCTGTCACGACAACACGCTCTTCGGGATCTAGTTGGCTGACGACCCTCCCAGCTTTTCCCTCATCCGCTCCCTGAGTACTAAGGTCTCCTCATTCAAGAGCCTGAGCGCCAGTCGCAGAGCGCTCGTGGTGTCTTCCATCTCCAGGACGCCCTGCTTTCCGATAACCTCACCCTGAAGCTGTGAGCCCACGGAGTATCGGAGTTCTATGGGGTCGCTCGGCTGCGTGGGCGTCTCATGGTGCTCGCCGCTCAAGCCGATGAGTAGCCGCAGGTGTTCCTGGGCGGCCAGCCTTACTTCCTCCGTCAGGACCTCATTCACGCGGGAAGAGGCATCATCTTCCAGGAGGGTGACGTCGGCGGTGATATAGGGCACCTGATCGACGATCTTCACGATTCGAAAACGTTGCTCTCCCTCGACGCCGATCACCATGCGTCCGTCTTCTAGGGTCTTCGCCTCGTCGATGTTGGCGATCGTTCCCACCGCCTCGGGTGTTGCCGGTTCTCCCACTTCGGACCCCGAGCTGATGAGGACCACGCCGAATCGCCGGTCTCCATCGAGGCAGTGACGCATCATCAGGCGGTACCGTGGCTCGAAGATGTGCAGCGGCAGGTACCCACCCGGAAACAAGACGACGTTGAGGGGAAAAAGCGGAATTCGCATGTGCGTGGCAACGTCCTGAAGAGGGTATGATTCTCAGCAAGCATAGTGTGTCCTGCAATCTACGTAAAGTCGCATATTCCCCAGGAAGGCCAAAGCAGTGCGAACCTGACGGCGTAACTGTTCAGAGTTGATGAGAGACGAGTAGATTGCGGGATTGGGAGAGGGGATTGAGGTCCTTTGCTCTCCAAGTGCCAAAGAGGGACGCCAAGGCCATCTTGCTGTTGGT
>DAOUKG010000067.1:0-13524 GCA_034421575.1 Dehalococcoidia bacterium | reverse complement strand
CAAGAGCCGCAATCGTGATGTGGTGCGCGTGAACTGGCGCTTCACCACCGAGGACGCACGCATCAGACTGAAGTCGCTCTACCCTTCAATACAATCCTGTTGAACCACTAGGTGCATGGACGTATTGCTGGGCCTCCTCCATGCTGTCCATCCAATCACGCAACACCTCTTGCGCATTGCGGAGAGCTTCATCAATCGTAGAACCCATAGCCACACATCCGGGCAGGTCCGGAAACACCACTCCGTATGCGCCCGTCTCTCCGTCAATTAAGGCCGGATATTTCATACTAGCCCTCCCAGCCTGCACTCTGGGAAATGGATCGCGCTACCATCGACGACACCGTGGGGTGTCGGGGCACGGCGATGCTGTGGGATACGTTCGGATGTCGGTAGATATCATGGTTTGCCCCGTGCCGATGGAGGAACCAACCTTCTCGCTCCGGTCTCTGCCTAATCCGTCGCGTTCGCGTCTCCATGTAGTAAGGTCAATTGTACCATGTGGAAGTCCACAGTCCTTACTTACATGACTCATTTAGGTGCCTTACCAATTGCCGATTCTTCGCATGGTTTCCGTTCGCTTGAACACAGCGGGAGAACTTCATTCGTTTCGTGGACCTCGCTGTACGTCTGATATACTCTGGCTTCAACTCAACGATTGCTATTACGGAGCAACCGGCAACACATGCGACTTGGGCTTGATATCCGGGGCGGAGTAGACGACGAGCAGTTGTCGTTCGGGGCACAGCTTGGGGCGACCGACGCCATCGGCGGTGACGCCTGTATGCCGTCCAACAACGGGTACTTCGAGTTCCTGGAGCTTGTGGTGTTCAGGCAGCGCGTCGAGAGCGCGGGACTCCGGCTCTTCGCCATCGAGAACATGCCCTGGGGCTGGACTGACAAGATCAAGCTGGGCCTGCCCGGTCGCGACGAGCAGATCGATAATTTTTGTACAAGCCTTCGAAACATAGGGGCGGCAGGTATTCCTGCCATCGGCTACAACTTTCGTCCGCCAACGGTGACGGGCTATGGGGTCCGCACCTCACAGAGCGCGCCCGGGCGAGGCGGCGCGAAGCAGACGGCATTCAGCTACGACCTGATCAAGGACCATCCATTCGGGGACTATGGAGAGGTGTCTGCCGAGCAGATGTGGAGCAACCTGGAGTACTTCCTCAAGGCCGTGGTCCCCGTCGCGGAAGAGGCGGGAGTCCGCATGGCGGTCCATCCGGACGACCCGCCCGCGCAGTCTATCGGCGGCGTGGCGCGCATCCTCAACAGCTTCGACGGCCTCAAGCGACTGACGCAGATCGTGGACAGCGAGCACAACGGGCTGGACTTCTGCCAGGGGTCGATGGCCGTTCAGCAGGGCGACCTGCACGAGGCGATCCGCCATTTCGGAGGCCGCAACAGGATCGTGTACGTCCACTTCCGTAACGTCACGGGGCGGTTCCCCAAGTTCTCGGAGTCGTTCATCGACGAAGGGTACGTGGACATGGCTGAAGCCGTCAGGGTCTACAAGGAAGTTGGATTCAGTGGGCCGGTCATCGAAGACCACGTTCCCACGATGATAGGCGACGACCCGGACAAATACCGCGCCCGTGCCCACGCGATGGGGTACACGAAGGCGCTCATAGACGCGATCTACGGGCGGTAGCAAGCCACCGTCATTCTCGCGAAAGCGGGAATCCACAGGCGTGCGAGTGTTCCTCTCATCGACTCTGAACGAATAATAGGAGAGCGGGATGGCCGACTATCAGGCGTATTTCAATGGCGAGTGGATGCCGGAGGGCGAAGTGATGATCTCGCCCTCCGATCGTGGGTTCACCGTAGGCGACCTCGTGTTCGAGGTCGAGAGGACGTTCAACGGAAGACCCTTCCGGCTGAAGGAGCATATCGAGCGCCTGTACCGCTCGCTGACGTACGTTCGCATGGACGCGGGACTGAGCGCGGAGGAGATGACGGCCATCACCGAGGAGGCGGTGGAGCGAGCGAAGGCCGATTACCCTGAAGTGACGGACTTCTGGATGCGGCAGATCGTCACACGGGGAACGGTCGACCTGTTCGACCCGCCCGACCCTACCGTCCTTGTGCAGGTCGGAGAGCAGGGATTCTGGTATGCGGACCTGTACGACACGGGGATGCACGGGGTTATAGCAAGGACGCGGGCCTATTCGCCGCAGGCGCTTGACCCCAAGATCAAACACTACAGTCGAATGAACTTCGTCCTCGCGCACCAGGAGGCGCAGGACCTGGAGCCGGGAGCGTGGCCTATCCTGCTGGACGACCGTGGCTTCCTTGCGGAGGGAAACGGCCAGAATGTGTTCATCGTGACCGACGGCGTCATCCGCACTCCGACGGACTACGCCGCACTGCAGGGGGTGTCACGCGGGATGGCCATCGACCTCACGCGGCAGCTCGACATACCGCTCCTAGAAGAAGACCTCCAACCCTACGACCTCTACACGGCTGACGAGGCGTTCTGGACGACGACCAGCATGTGCGTCATGCCGATGACGCAGGTCGACAGGCGGCCAATCGCCGACGGCAAGCCGGGGCCGATGTCACAGCGTCTGCTGGCGGCATGGAGCGAGGCCGTGGGCATCGATATCGTTGGCCAGGCGCAGCAATACCAGGACGCAGCCGCGTCATAGCGTCAGTGCCCGGCGGTCCTGTGCGTTCAGACTAAGGGCAGCCGCCATCGTCAAGCGCGGCCCTGACCCGCTCTACGATTGCGGCGTAGTCCACCGTCGAGAAGTCGGTCGTATCTATTCGGACGAGTCCCTCGCCTGCTGTTACAGGGCCGTAACGCTCGAGCTGGCCACGTATCTCCTCCTCCAGCGCCTCCCGGCTCATTCCCGATTGGTGTCCGCTGTGACGGTCGTCCGACTCAGCTCGTCGGGTAAACCTCTCGACTGCAATTTCAGGGTCGGCGTGACAGTGCAGTTCCAGCGTATCGAATTCGTAACGCTCCCTCATCCGGTCGAGCCAAGGCCCCTCGTATTCGTGCCAGAAGGCGGCCTCGGCAACAACGGACCGTCTCGCCTTGAGATGTGATTCAACGAGCATACGCAGCAGCGCGAAGGTGGCCCCTCCCAGCTTACGCGACCACTCGCGGTCGCCTTCGCCCACGGCGTCGAAGAGGGTCTCCTTAATCACATCCTTTTCGAGAACGACGATGGGCACCGCATCCATCAGATGTCGCGCCAAGTAGGTCTTGCCGGTGCCCGGTGCGCCGGAGATCAGGACCAGTGTCGGTCTCTTCATGCTTGCCAAAGGCATCCCAAGATCCAGAGCGGACGCAACTGCCCGGCACGAGCCTGAGCTACCGGGCCCAAGGTCAACCAATCAGACCGGCAAGCTCTACGAGACATAGGGAATATTAAAATTTCGAGGGACATCGCGGGACATTTTGAGACTTTAGCGAGATAGGTGTATGGGAGAAGACTGTAGATCGGAGAGCTTTATTGAACCACCGATGCCATGAAATTCGACGGACATTACCGGACATTGGCGGACTTTTATGTGATGGAAGTATCGTAAACGCCCTTTCAAATTGAACTGTAGTCTCCAATTGGCACGCAGAGTCATGCCGCGTGTCTTTCTTCGTTATTTCGATCAATAGTAGCTTATGTGTTCTCTTTGGTCAAATCCGACGATTCGGCTCTCGTGGAATAGTCGGTAAGTGCGAGAGACTTGATGTAATACCAATTGGGTGTGATGAGGCCGTATTCTCGACTGACTGGACTTTCTGGATTCCGGCCCTCGCCGGAATGACGGGTGAGTTGGTTGTCCCACGCCCAATTCACGGTGTATTCAAAACGAATTGGTATAACCTGGATATTCCTCAATCGCCGCCATGTTACCCTACCTTCCATGAGAATCGTGTTCATGGGCACCCCCGACTTCGCCGTGCCGGTGCTGAGCCGGCTGATTGATGCCGGGCACGAAATAGCTGCCGTGTATTCGCAGCCGGACAGGCCATCGGGCCGGGGGCGCAAGCTCGTTGCGACTCCTACGAAGCAGTTTGCAGGGGAGCGAGGGATTGAGGTGAGGCAGCCGAAATCGCTGCGTTCGGAGGGCGAGTGCGTGGCGCTGGCGGAGTTGGGCCCGGACGTGGTCGTGGTGGCAGCGTATGGGATATTTCTCCCACCCGAGGCGCTTGAGATTCCGCCCCTAGGGTGTCTGAACATTCACCCCTCCCTGCTGCCGAAGTACCGAGGACCCTCACCGGTCGTTACCTCCATCCTCAATGGCGATGGAGAGACGGGCGTGAGTATCATGAAGCTTGATGAGGGGATGGACAGCGGGCCTGTCGTTGTGCAGAAGGAAGTCCCGATATCAGATATGGAAACGGCCCCAGAGCTGACTCGTCGGCTGTTCGGATTGGGGGCAGACGCGCTTGTAGACACCCTGCCCGGCTGGGCGTCCGGCAGCATACGGGCGAAACCCCAGGATGAGAGCAAAGTCACCATCACCTCACTCGTCAAGAAAGAGGACGGTGAGGTCGATTGGAATTGCAACGCGACTCATATCGCGAGGATGGTGAGGGCCTACCAGAGGTGGCCGGGGACGTTTACTCATTGGGAAGGGAAGCTGCTCAAGATATTGGAGGCCTCCTCATCGGCTGGAAGCGTCCCGGTTGGGCATGTGGTTGAGTTGGGCAATGATCGCTTAGGCATCGGCACGGGTGATGGCCTGTTGTCGATCGGGAAGCTCCAGTTGGAGGGAAGGCGCGCGTCGGATGCGCAGGATTTCGTGCGGGGTCACCCCGACTTCGTGGGAGCCGAGCTCGGTCGCTCAAGCTGAACGCGGTAGTCCAATTGGTACCCGTTTGCCTCCACCCTTTTGAGCACCGAGCCTGCGGTGCATCCGCCAACGCCGAAGACAATTCTTCACCCACTCTCATGAATACTCCATTTGCTGGCATAGGTCACCAGCCCCAACTTGCGGGCCACCGCCAGCGATGCGTCGTTGGACCATGACGTGCCGTAAAGCGGAACTCGACCCGAGGTGCGAACCGCCAGCGCCCACCCTGCTGCAACTCGCGGACCGAGACCGCGCCCTCGAAACGCTGTTGCCGTTTCCAGACCGGCTTCCGCCGCTGCGTCGGATCGCCATGCGCTAAAGCAGGCGCTTACGGCGTATCCTCCCTCGACAAACGCAACGATCGGCATTCGGCATGGAATCTCGCTCGCAGTCCACCCCGTGAAATGGTGGTCGAGCGACGCTATATCATCAATGAAGACCGTCCCGGAAGGTTGGGCGATCTTCTCCGGGAACGTGAAGGCCGGTCCTGAGTCAACCTCGCCTCCAAGCAACGACATATATCGTTCGGCATGCACGGGAGCATCTCGAAAATCCGAGACCGGCGGCTCTTCCCGGGCGAGAGCGTCTACTTCATCAGCGATATTTTGTGGTACGTCCGCTCGCACAGCCCAGGCACAGGTTTCCTTTCCTCGAACGAGGCGAAACAGGGGGCCTAGCCATGGTTCCTGACTGCGCGTTCCGCCGATGCGGCCGTCGGCCGTAAGCACGAACTGATTCTGCAGGTCGAATTCGGGCAAGTTCATAGTTGAATGCAGGGCAGTTCCATCCCGGCGACCTCTCGGCTACTTCAGCAACTCACAGGCCAGTTCGACGAAATCGTCCACGATGATGTCTGGCTGGTACTCCGAGACTTCCGTTGGAAGGCCGTACCTGTCGACGTAGGCCGCTCTGAAACCGCAAGCTTGGGCCCCCAGGATGTCGAACGAGTGCGCGGCAACCATCATGATCTCACCGGGCTCGCATCCCAGCCGCTGTACGGCTTTCCGGTAGATCCCCGGGGACGGCTTGAACGCGCCAACCTGATCCACCGATATGATGGCGTCGAACGTTATCGGAACGTTGTTGCGCAGCAGCTCCTCCAAGTACCACTGCTCCCCATTGGAGAGTGCGACCAGCTTGTAGCGCTTCGCGAGCATCCGCAATCCTTGAATGGCGTCGTCGAAAGGCTGCAACGCCTCGTAGGTCTTCATGAACTCCCGGACCGCTTCGTCGGTGTGGCTGACGTTGTGCTTCTTCAGGCAATAGACGAACGCCCGGCGGCAGGTCTCGAGGTAGCCGCTGTGTCCCAGCATCAACAGGTTGTCCTGGTACTGCTCGATGCGCTGCCGGTCCCGCCAGTCGGCGTAGAACGCCTCGCCCGACATCCGGGAGCCTTGCGATGCGAGAAAGTCGTCGACCGGACCGGTCAGACTGCCCGTGAGGTCCATCACGGTGCCGAAGATGTCGAATGCGAGGTACTTCACCCGAGTGAAGGGTCCGTCAACCATGTGATGGTTCTCCTGAGGAAACTCGTTCACCCTGAGCCCGTCGAAGGGTCGTTCATGGTTCGCGACCGGCGTCCTATTGGGAACACCCCTAGACTTCCTCCCATGCCGGTGATGGGCGGAGGTAACTGCGGAGGAAGAGGCTGATTGGCAGGATGGTCGCGGTTAACAGCCCCATGAGGGCCATGCTGGCGCGGATGTTGAATATGTCCGCGAGACGTCCAAAGGCGAGGGGGACGGCGAACGCTCCGATCTCGTTGGTGGTGTAGAAGAAGCCGTACATGCGCGAGCGGCGGGCCTGTGGCGCGAAGATGGCGACCGTGGCGTAGAGTGACGATGAAGTGCCGTTCAGGCCGATTCCGAGCAGGACCATGAGCGGGGCCATGGTCATTATGGGCGCGTAGATCGTCGCGACCAGGAACGCAGCCGCGGCCGCCTTTGTGACCCAAATGATGCTGATGAGGCCGTGTCGCTCGCTGAACCAGCCGCAAATGTACTTGCCGAACGCTCCTCCGGCCAAAAGGAGGATGAGCATGACGAATATCTCGGTCGTCGCCATCCCGCGGTCCTCGAGGATAAACGGGACGAAGGTCAGTGCGGCCGCGCGAATTGCAGAATCGACAAATCCCACGACGCTGAGGATTTTGAATCCGGTCGTTGGCCTGTCGGTCCCATCGTAGGCATCAGACTGTTTTGAATCGAGCGGCTCCGGTTTGCCAATATCGACGCTTCTGCGGACGAAGAGCGAGGCAAGAAAGAACGCGACGGCCCCTATTCCGATGATGAGCATCGTGCCGCGCCAGCCGTATGACACAGCCACGACAAGGGCAATCGCGGGAGCGACCATCTTGCCGAGGTCCCCGGCGAAGTTGACTGTGCCCACCGCCGTCGCTCTTGCCTTGCTGTCGTAGGCGCGGGAGACGATGCCAGAAGCCAGAGGGTGCTGTGTGCCTCCACCCAGTCCTCCGAGCAGCGTGAATGCCAGAAGGAGGACGAAGCTCGGGGCCAGGGACATGGCTATGAGGCCAATTGCCACCCAGATATTTCCGCCCACGAGCAGCCAGAACTCCCCGACCCTGTCGGCCATGAAGCCCACAGGCACCTGTAGAACGGCCGACGCCGCCGCGTACAGCGACTTGAGCATGGCCACTTCGGTGAAGGTCAGGTCGAGGTCGTCCTTGATGAGAGGCAGCAGAGGCGCGTAGAGAGCGAAGAAAAGATCGCTCCACACATGCGTTGCCGAGGCGAATAGGAGCGTGCGGCGCGCCTGCGAACCCCGCGTCCAGAACCGCAGAGGGTTAATCATCGAGGGTTCCGGTAGGCCTCACTCATTGCCTCCGGCATGGAGCAAGGGCTTGACGTATCCGAAACTCAGCGACGGTCACTGAATGCCGCCCATGAGGTCGGCGGCACTGTGAGGTCCGGCGTCGGCCACCAGATCACCCGCCGGGCCCCACTTGTCCCACATATTCCAGAGGAGCACGCCACGCACGCGGGTGCCCTCAAGGTAGTAGACGACGCCTTCCTTGAACTCGTCCTTCCAGTCGGCGACGGTCTCCATGTCGGAGGCGATGTGTCCCATGACCTCATAGCCCAGATCGAACATGTCTGACCAGAAGTAAGGGATATTGCTGAAGGGTTCGCCGGCGCCCGCCATCGCCTTCCCGGCGGCGGCGCCCATGGTGTTGGCGCTGTCCTCGTGCTCGACGCGGATTCTTCGTTCGAGAACGTCGTTGCAGTAATTTGCAACGTCGCCTGCGGCGTAGACATCGGGATGTGAGGCGTTGAGGCCGGAATCGACCGGGATGCCGTCCCCTATTGCCAGACCGGCCTGTTGGGCGAGTTCCACGTTCGGCTCTATGCCGAGTCCGGCAACGACTCCGTCTACGACGATTTCTCTTGTTTCCGACGAGTCGTTGGGACTCACCGTGACCGCGACGCGGTCTCCCCGGTTCTCGACATTGGACACGACGTGTCCCGACAAGACCTCGACACCGTGTTCACGGTAGTAGTCGTTGAGGAAGGCGCTCAGATCCGCGGGGTAGATGGCGCTGCCAATGGACTGTTCCGGGAAGACCATTGTCACGCGCTTGTTGCTGTGCGTGAGGGACGCGGCGATTTCGGAGCCTATGAAGCCGCCGCCGACAACCAGGAAGTGTTCTCCCCTGTCGGCCAGTCCGCGCAGACGGCGGTAGTCGTCCACGGTGCGGAAGTATATGACGGCATCACCGCCGAAAGGCAGTCGGCGAGGCGTACCTCCGGTGGCCAGGAGGAGCTTGTCGAATGAGTGGCTGTTGCCCTGGTCATCCGTAACGGTCTTGGATTCAACGTCGAGGCTTACGATCCGGCGACCGAGGTGTAGATCGACGCCGTCGCGGTTGGTATCGCGTTGGATGTCGTCGAGGGACTTTCCGTGCCACAGACCTTTCGAGAGGTGCGGGCGGTTGTACGGCTCGACGGTCTCGTCTCCAAAGAGTGCGATGGAGCCGTCGGAGTCGACTTCTCGAATTCCGCCGATGGCGGCGTCGCCGGTCATGCCTCCGCCAACGATTACGTACTTGTAGTGCATGGCTTCCCCCTAGCGTCCCGGCTCTGAATACCGCTTGGCGAAGTTGATGGATTTCCTCATTGCCAACACCCTCACCCTAGCCCTCTCCCACGACGGGAGAGGGGATATGTGCACTGAATACGGCTGTCGTATTCAAATGGGATCGGCACTAAGCCCTGGCCTCTTCGAGTTCCTTCTGCTGTTCAACGGCCCGTTCGACGAGGTGAGTCGGGACTTCCTGATAGCGGTCGAATTGCATGGTGAAGGTGCCCCTGCCCTGGGTCTGTGAGCGAAGATCGGTGGCGTACCTCATCATCTCGGCCTGCGGCGCCTCGACCTCAATCGTCGTGAACCCGTTGCCTTCGGGGTTCATGCCGAGGATGCGGGCGCGCTTGCTGTTGAGATCGCCCATGACGTCCCCCGTATCGCCGTCCGGCACGAGGATTTGGGCGTACATGATGGGCTCCAACAGCTGAGGACTGGCCTGATTGATGCCGTCGGAGAGGGCGTTGCTGCCTGCGATTTCGAACGACACGCCGGACGAGTCGACCGGGTGGAAGCTACCGTCGTAGAGGGTCGCCTTTACGTCGACGACGGGGAATCCGCCGATTACGCCCTCCGTGAGGGCTCTGACACAACCCTTTTGGACGGAAGGGATGTACTCCCTCGGCACGGCTCCTCCCACCACTCTCTCGTCGAACTCAAAGCCGCCGCCTCGCGGGAGGGGCTGCACCTCAAGGTAGACCTCGGCGAACTGACCGTGTCCGCCGCTCTGCTTCTTGTGGCGGTAGTGGGAGTTCGACTGCCGGCTGATGGTCTCCTTGTATGGGACTTTGGGCGTCATCAGGAGAATCTCGACGCCGAACTTGCGCTTCATCTTCTCGACGGCTACGTCGACGTGCACGTCGCCAAGTCCACCGAGCAGCAGTTCGGCAGTGTCGGGCTCACGGCTGACACTGAGGCTTGGATCTTCCTCCGCCATGCGGGCGATGGCGTTGGTGAGCTTGTCCACGTCTGCCTTCGACTTGGGGAAGGCTGCCATCGAGTACACCGGCGGAGGGAATTCGAGGGCAGGAAGGGTGATGGGGTTGGACCTTTCGCAGAGGGTGTCGCCGGTGAGGGCCGAATTGAGCTTGGCCAGCGCCCCAATGTCGCCCGCGGCAAACTCTTCGACCGCCTCCTGTTCCTTGCCTCGAATGGAGTATGCCGTGCCGGTCCGCTCTCCCTCGTTGCGATTGGCGTTCCACACCTGGGAATCGCTCTTGAGGGCGCCACTGAAGACCTTGAAATAGGAGAGCTTGCCGACGAACGGGTCGGCGGAGGTCTTGAACACCTGCGCCGCGAGAGGGCCTGAGCTATCCGGGGGCAGTTCAATTTCCTCTTCACCCTTCAACGCCGTGTGGGCGGGGCGATCGGCGGGCGACGGCAACATTCCGACGATGGCGTCCAGCAGTTCATCGACACCGATGCCGTTAAGAGCAGAAGTTGCGACGACGGGGATAAAGGTGCCTTCCGAGATTCCAACTTTCAGTCCGGCAAGAATCTCCTCCTGGGAAAGCTCCTCACCCTCGAGGTACTTGTCCCCCAATTCCTCGTCGGATTCGGCGGCGGCCTCGATGATGCGCTCGCGGGCTTCTTCAGCCTGGTCTGCGAGGTCGTCGGGTACGTTGGCTTTAGGGTCAAGAAGATTGACGACTCCGCTAAGTTCGGCCTCTGAGCCTACCGGTATCTGGACGGGCACGCACTCGCGTCCGAACGCATCGACCAGGGCCTCCATGACGCGATCGAAGTCAGAGTTTTCCCTATCGAGCTTGCTTACGACGACGATCTTGGGCAGGTCCTCCGCCATCTGCCACATCTGAATAGTGCCGACCTCGACGCCGGCAGGCGCGGAGACGAGGATCAGTGCGGAGTCCGCGGCACGGAGGGCCGAGGCGACCTCGCCTCGGTAGTCGGCGTAGCCGGGGCTGTCGAGCAGATTGATCTTGTGGTCATTGTGGATGACCGGAAGGACCGATGTCTGGACGCTATTCTGCCGCTTGTGCTCTTCCGGCTCGTAGTCGGACGTGGTTGTTCCATCCTCGACGCGGCCCAGCCGGGTCGTTGCCTTGGTGGTGAGAAGGGCGGCTTCGGAGAGAATGGTCTTGCCTGCACCGCTGTGGGATAGAAGCACAACGTTGCGCAAGTGGTCTGTATCGTAGGTCGCCATTCCGATCTCCTCTCCGGGTGTTTGATGGATGCGACTGCCAATTGTAGTGAATTAGGGGGTGTCTTCGCAATGGAGACTTTCGTATGGCCGCCAACGCGAAGTCTGTCATTCCGACCGAAGGGAGGAATCTAAGAGGGTGTTTCCAAAGAACTCTTGGGATATCTAAAGGTGAATCACCCGTTCACCCTGAGCCTGTCGAAGGGTGGCAACGCCGTTCATGGTTCGACAAGCTCACCACGAACGCTCTCGGCGGACCTATTAGACACCCTCCAAGGCGAATTGGTATTGGGTGTTACGCCGTGGGGACGGTAAGGTGTCGAACCCGTCCCGCCCCTACCGCTCGACCTTCAATATGCTCATGAAGGCTTCTTGGGGGATTTCGACGCTGCCGACCTTCTTCATGCGCTTCTTGCCCTCGGCCTGCTGTTCGAGCAGCTTCCGTTTTCGGGTCACGTCTCCACCGTAGCACTTGGCGAGGACGTTCTTTCGCAGGGCCTTGACGGTCTCTCGCGCGAGAATCTTTCCACCGATGGCGGCCTGGATGGGGACCTCGAACATCTGGCGGGGTATCAGGGTCTGGAGCTTCTTGACCAGGTCCCTGCCCCTCTCGTAGGCGCCGTCGCGGTGGACGATGACCGAGAGCGCGTCTACGGGCTGGCCGTTTACCAAGATTTCGAGCTTGACGAGTCTCTCGGTACGATAGTCGCCAAGCGAGTAGTCCATCGAGGCGTAGCCCTGGGTAGTCGACTTGAGGCGATCGTAGAAGTCGACGAGCATCTCGGCGAGGGGCATCGTGAACTCCATCATCACACGGGTCTGGGAGACCGATTGCGCGCCGATGTCGGCACTTGCGCCATTCCCCCCTGCCCCGTTTTCCGAAGGGCCGTACTGGATGTACTCCATCCGCTTGAAGTCGCCACGTCGCTCCGTGACGAGGTCCATCATGGCGCCGATGTAGTTGGCGGGCACAATGATCGTCAGGTCGACCCACGGCTCCTGGATCTCCTCGACGTAGCTTACCGGGGGAAGCTGAGAGGGGTTGTCTATCTCCGTGAGCTGGCCGTCGGTGGTAAGCACACGGAAGGCCACGCTCGGCGAGGTGGCAATGAGGTTGATATCGTATTCGCGTTCGAGTCGCTCCTGCACCACGTCCATGTGGAGCAGCCCCAGGAAACCGCACCGGAATCCTGTGCCCAGTGCCGCGGAACTCTCCGGTTCGTATGTCAGCGCAGCGTCATTTAGCTGGAGCTTTTCGAGGGCGTCACGGAGGCCGAGATATTCCTCACCGTCAGCGGGATAGAGCCCGGCGAAGACCATGGGCTTCAGGGGCGTGTACGTGGCAAGCGTCTCCACGGCGGGTTTGTCGGCGAGGGTTATCGTGTCTCCCACTGGGGCGTCACCAACCGACTTGAGACCCGTGGCAATGTAGCCCACCTGTCCGGCCTCAAGAGCGGAGGCTTCAACGGCGTCGGGGCTGAAGTAGCCGAGCTCAAGCGCCTGGCTCTCCTTGCCGTTGGACATGATGCGAACGCGGCTATTGGGATGTATTGCGCCGTCGCGGACACGGACGTACGCCACCACTCCCTTGTAGCTGTCGTACTTGGAATCGAAGATCAGCGCTCGGAAGGGCTCTTCAGGTTCGCCGGTCGGAGGCGGAACACGCTCGATCACTGCATCCAGCAGTTCGGAGACCCCTTCGCCCGTCTTGCCGGATACGAAGAGAATTTCATCTCGGCTGAAACCGAATGCCTGCATGACTTCCTGGGCGATGCGTTCCGGTTCCGCTGCGTCGAGGTCAACCTTGTTGATTACGGGAATGATCTCAAGGTCATTTTCGAGGGCCAGATAGACGTTTGCGAGCGTCTGGGCCTGGATTCCCTGCGTGGCGTCGACGACGAGCAAGGCACCCTCGCAGGCGGCCAGACTTCGGGATACCTCGTAGGAAAAGTCGACGTGTCCGGGCGTGTCGATGAGGTTCAACTGATAGGGCTTTCCGTCCCTGCCCTTGTACGCTAGTCGTACTGCCTGGGCCTTGATGGTAATGCCACGTTCTCGCTCGAGCTCCATCGAGTCGAGGACCTGTTCGACCATCTCTCGCTTGTCAAGCGCGCCGGTGACTTCGAGCAACCGGTCGGCAAGCGTCGACTTGCCGTGATCGATGTGCGCGATGATGCAGAAGTTGCGTACGTACCGTGAGTCCATGCTATTGATGGTAGCACGGCAACGCCATACGGGGAATCGAATTTAGGCGGGGGTGTGTCGCGCTTTGTTCAGTCCGCACTGCTTTTCAAGAGTCGGTCAACTGCAACCGTTCGTGGTGAGCTTGCCGAGCAGTGCTTTGAGCTTTCACCCTTCGACAGGCTTTCAAGTAACTGCGGGTATTGCAGAGTGTGTTGGTGTCTGTCCATCAGGTATGGGGACCAGCTTGTAGCCTAGCTGCGCTGCCCTTCGAGTTGCAG